>JBQTIB010000029.1:0-5179 GCA_052389435.1 Sporichthyaceae bacterium
GATTCTCGAGGCGATTCTCGCCGACACCGACGAAGCAGCCCGGGCACTCGGGGCAGCCCCCATCCCGAACACCTACCGTGCCGTCACCGTCCACAAGGACGAGACCACGATGTTCGCAGGAGTCGAATCCCGCGATAAGGACCCCCGCAAGAGCCTCCACGTCGAAGAGGTCGGAGTACCCGAACTCGGACCCGGAGAAGCCCTCGTCGCCGTGATGGCCAGCGCGGTCAACTACAACACCGTCTGGACCTCGATCTTCGAACCCGTCTCGACCTTCGGGTTCCTCGAGAAGTACGGCCGTCTCTCGGAGCTGACCAAGCGTCACGACCTGCCCTACCAGGTCATCGGCTCCGACCTCGCGGGCGTCGTCCTGCGCGTGGGCCCCGGCGTCGGCAAGTGGAAGCCCGGCGACCGGGTCGTCGCGCACTGCCTGTCCGTCGAACTCGAGGACGCGGCCGGCCACGACGACACGATGATGGACCCGCAGCAGCGGATCTGGGGTTTCGAGACCAACTTCGGCGGCCTCGCCGACCTCGCCCTGGTCAAGTCCAACCAGCTCATGCCCAAGCCCGAGCACCTCACCTGGGAAGAGGCGGCCTGCCCGGGGCTGGTGAACTCGACTGCCTACCGCCAGCTCGTCTCGCACAACGGCGCCAACATGAAGCAGGGCGACGTCGTGCTCATCTGGGGCGCCTCCGGTGGCCTCGGCTCCTACGCGACGCAGATGGCCCTCGCCGGCGGGGCGATTCCGGTCTGCGTGGTGTCGAGCCCGGACAAGGCAGAGATCGTCCGGTCCATGGGCGCGGAGCTCGTCATCGACCGCGCGGCCGAGGGCTACAGGTTCTGGAAGGACGAACACAACCAGGACCCCAAGGAGTGGCAGCGGTTCGGGGCGAAGATCCGCGAGCTCACCGGCGGCGAGGACATCGACATCGTCTTCGAGCACCCGGGCCGCGAGACCTTCGGGGCCAGCGTCTACGTCACCCGGCGCGGCGGGACCATCACGACCTGCGCGTCCACCTCGGGCTTCATGCACCAGTACGACAACCGCTACCTCTGGATGTCGCTCAAGCGGATCATCGGCTCGCACTTCGCGAACTACCGCGAGGCGTGGGAGGCGAACCGGCTCATCGACAAGGGCCTGATCCACCCGACCCTGTCCAAGGTCTACCCGCTCGCCGAGACCGGGCAGGCCTCGTGGGACGTCCACAAGAACCTGCACCAGGGCAAGGTCGGCGTGCTCTGCCTGGCCCCCGAGGCCGGCCTGGGCGTGCGCAACCACGAGAAGCGCGAGAAGCACCTGACGGCGATCAACCGGTTCCGGAACATCTAGGCACAAATCCTCCGGGAGCGGCCACGGGCTGCTCCCGGAGGACTACTTTCGCCGACTTTTTCCTCGCTCCCAGCTAGTCGCGTGACAGCATCGACTCCATGGCTCTCGACGTCACGAGCGACGATGTCGCGCGCGCCGGCGGAGACGTTCCGATCTGGGGCGCACGGTTCGACGCCGCCCTGCGCGGCTACGACCGCACCCAGGTCGACCGCTACGTCGAGGAGCTCACCCAACGGGTGATCGTGCTGCGGGGCGCCGTCTCCGGAGCGGAGGCTGCGGCGCGCAGCGCGCACGCCGAGGCGGCCCGTCTCGCCACCGAACTCGACGAGGTCCGCGCCCGGCTGGACAGCCGGGGTCCGGCCCTCGACGTCGGCGGCGCGCAGCAGCTCATGCAACTGGCCGCCGAGACCGCCGACCGACTGCGGGCCGAGGCGGTCGAGGCAGCGGCCGCGATCCGGGCCGAGGCGACCGTCGAGCTCGAGGCCGCCCAACACGAGCACGCCGCGGTGCTGGAGTCGGCCGCCGTCGAGAAGGCGGCGATTCTCGACGAGGCGCGCCGGACCGCCGTCGCGCTCGCCGAGGCGGGCAAGGTCACCGCCGAGGCCCGCCGCAACGAGGGCGCCTCCTCGCGCAAGCGGGCCGAGCAGGCCGCCAGGAAAGAGGCTGCGGAGATCCTCGCGGCGGCGACGGCGCAACTCGCGTCGCTGGAGCGGCTCATCGAGCGCCGCCAGACCGAAGCGGAATATCGCTGCCTGGGCGCGGCCGCCCGTGGCCACGCACGCGCCGCAGCCGTCGCGGCTCGGTCCCGCCGGCAGCTGACGCAGACCCTGAGCCAGGCCCGCGCCAACGCCACCGAGCGGCTGGCGGAGGCCACCGCGCGCGCCGAACGGCTGATCGCGGGCGCCACCGCCACGGCGGAGGCGCTGCTGGAGTCCTCGAGCGCCACGGCGGCGCAGACCCAACGACTGGCCGGCGACCGCGCCGCCGAGATCGAGGCGGCGGCCGCCGCTCGCGCCGCCGACAGCGACGCGAAGGCCTTCGCCCGCGCCGAGGCTCTGGTAACGGCGGCCGAACGGGACCGAGCGGCCGCGCGCGCCGATCGCACCGAGGCCAGCGAGGAGCGGCGCGCCGCGGCCAAGCTGATGGCCGAGGCCCAGGAACAGGCCGCGGCGGCCGTCGAGGCCGCGCTGGCGGCGGCCGCCGACCGGCTGGAACTCGTCCGGGCGCAGATCCGCGCCGCGGAGGGCGAACTGGCCGAGCGTCGGGCGGCCTCGGCGGTGGTGTCCACCGGGCGCGAGGCGGCCCTCGCGGCGAGCCGGGCGCTGCTCGCCGATCTGACCGCGATGGCCTTCGATCTGCAGGGCGAATCGGCCCCGAACGCGAATGGTCCTCTGGACACGGGCGTTGCTCCGTCGGAGGATGGTTCGGCCGTCTGAGGACGACGGGGCGGTGCCGGATTTTTCCGCGTCGTGCCCTATCGGCCGAAAGATCCCTCGCCCGGATGCAGCAAGCTGATCACGAAACGGGTGTCATCCCGGTGGCGCGCGGCGACGCCCACTATGAAGGATGCAGATGAGACGCCCACCGGCCCGTGGCTCTGCAACGATGGTGGGTATCGATCACAAAGACGGACCCCTGAACCGAGGACCAGTGTCGCGATGACGATGAACGAAACACCTCCCGCCTTCGACATCGTGCTGCGCGGGTACGAGCGCCGCCAGGTCGACGATCACCTTTCGACCCTGGTCAACGATCGCCTCGCCGCCGAACGTCGCGTCGCCGAGCTCGAGCAGGCTGTCGCCCGCGTCCGGGCCGAGTACGAGGCCGGCTCCAGCAGCGAGCCGACGTACGCCTCGCTCGGCGCACGCGTCGAGAAGATCCTTCGCCTTGCCGAGGAGGAGGCTCGCGACGTCCGCGCCGAGGCCGAGGCCGCCGGTCAGCAGACCCGCTCGGTCGCCGCCACGGACGTGGAGCAGATCCGCAAGCAGGGCGAGGAGGACGCCGCTCGCCGCAAGGAGCAGTCCGAGCAGCACTGCAACCAGCTCATGGAGGCCGCCAAGGCCGAGTGCGAGCGGATCAAGAACGAAGCCACCGGCGAGGCCAACACCAAGATGGCCGGCGCCGAGAAGGTCGTCGAGGAGGCCCGCGCCAAGGCCGCCCAGATCGCGACCGAGGTCGAGTCCAAGCTCGCCAAGCGTCGCGAGCAGGCCGAGCGCGACATGGCCGCCCGCCAGGAGGTCGCCGAAAAGCGCCTGCTGGAGACCGGCGAGAAGGCCGACCAGATCCGCATGGAGGCGCAGAAGATGCGCGACGACGCCGAGCAGCGTGCCAAGGCTCTGCTCGAGGCCGCTCGCCGCGAGGCGGAGGAGCTCGTCGCCGACGCCCGCTCCAAGGCCGAGCGTCAGCGTCTGGAGTCCGAGCGCGAGCTCGCCGCGCTGACCCACCGCCGGGACAGCATCAACGCCCAGCTGTCCAACGTCCGCGAGATGCTGGCCACCCTCACGGGCTCGGCCACCGCCCTCGTCGACAACGCCACCGCCGCCACGGCGTCGGCGCCGATGCCGAGCCAGTCCGGTGGCCCGTCGGCGCAGATGCCGAACGTCGGCAACGGCACGTCGCCGAGCTAGTACGACGGTTTCGACGGCAGGGCGGGCGCTTCGGCGCCCGCCCTGCGCGTTTTAACGCAGGGTGCGGCCGCCCGTGGGCCGGCGGCGATCGCGAGAGGCCCAGCAGCCGGTGTGCCAGTGCCGGCGGTCCTCGCCCTCGGTGCCCGCGGGCCAGACCAGCACGTGCGGGGTGCCGACGGCGATGAGCTGCTGGCAGCCCGGGCAGCGGTAGCTCTTCACGACGGTCACGCCGGTGAGCCGGCGGACCTCCCAGGTGCCGTCCGCGTGCTCCTCGCGCTCGCCCGCCGCCGCGCCGGACAGCGGACGCGGAGCGTCGTTGCGGCGATGACGGCGGGGCACGCCCCCGATTGTCACAGGTCCGTCTCGGGCTGAACGTTCGCCGATCGCCTGGCGTCCCTTCAACGACAGATCGACCCGAACAAGGGGGAGCAACTCATGCAGCGCAGATTCCGCGGCGCCCTGGCGGGCGCCGGTGCCGCCGCCGTCGTCGGCGCGATGGTAGCCACGCTGGTCGTCGGCAACGGCTCCGGTCCGGTCCGGGCGGCGAGCCTGGACACCGCCCTGGCCGCCAACACCGTCTCGGTGAACGGCCTCGGCCTGGTCACCGGCACGCCCGACGTACTCAGCCTGCAGATGGGCGTCGAACGCAACGGCCCGGTCGTCAACGACGTCCTGAACCAGACCAACGAAGACCTCGCCCGGATCAAGGCGGCGCTGAAGAAGTACGACGTCGACGACAAGGACGTGCAGACGTCCAACCTGTCGATCAACCCGTTCTGGGACAACAACAGGATCAACGGCTACCAGGTCACCCAGACCCTCACCGTGAAGCTGCGCAACCTCGCGAAGTCCGGCGAGGCCATTTCGGCCGCGGCGGAGGCGGGCGGCAACGCCACCCGGATCAACGGCGTCAACTTCGACATCGAGGACAACGTCAAGCTCGTCGAGGCCGCGCGCGCGAACGCCTTCAACGACGCCAAGGCCAAGGCCGAGCAGTACTCCAAGCTCGCCGGCCGCAGCCTCGGCCGGGTAAGCTCTGTGAGCGAGTCGACCGAGTACCAGTCCGGCCCGCCGATGCCGTACCTGGCCCGCGCCGAGTCCGCCGACAGCGCCGCCGCACCGGTGCCCGTCTCTCCCGGGCAGCAGCAGGTCAGCGTCAGCACCGCGGTGATCTGGGAACTCACCTAGGGTGCCGCAGCCGTGGGGGGGGGCGCCCCCC
>JBQTIB010000030.1:0-58166 GCA_052389435.1 Sporichthyaceae bacterium
GGTCACCATCGTGGACGCGACTCCGGACACGGGCTGAACGTCGGGGCGGCGCAGAGCCCGCCCGACCGCGCCCCGCGCAGCCGCGTCCGCGCTCAGCGAGCGAACATCGCCGGTAGGTCGACGGGCGTGACGATCGGCCGCCGCGGTGCGCGGCAGGAGTAGCGCGACGGTCCACACTCCAACGGAAACTCGTCGTAGTCCCCGTAGTAGTAGTCGTCGTCGTAGTCCCCGTAGTAGTCGTCGTCGTGGTAGCGGCTCCAGCCGTGGTACGGGCGCTCGCCGTTGCAGTACTTCTTGCCGCTGTAGTTGCGATGGCACTTGCCGGAGGTTGCGGTGGGAACGACCACCTCGGCGGCGCCCAGGCCGAACTCGGCGGCGGTTGCCGCGTGGGCGTCCACCGGAGTGATCGTGAACGTCAGGGCGGCGACGGCGCCCGTCGCGACCAGGGCGCGGGTGACGATGCGCATGGGGCCTCCAGAATGTCCTGCGCGGCTCGCCCCCCGGCTAACGATCACGAGTCTGGCATTCGCGACGTCGGGGAATCGGCGCAACTTGATCATGAACTCGTCCCCTCTTGATCAATCCGAACCAAGATTGGTCCCACCGGCGCGATAGGTTCCGCCGCATGAATCCGGAGCGGGTCGCCGAGCTGTTGGGCAGGACCGAGCCGTTCGCCGCGTTGGACGGCCGACCCCTGCTGGCGCTGGCCGAGGTGGCGTCGGTGCGTACCTACAAGCGTGGCCAGTACGTGTTCGGCCAGGAGGATCCGGGCGATGCGATGTTCGTCCTGGTCTCGGGTTCGGTGAAGGTCCTGGTCAACTCCCCCGACGGCGCCGAGGTGCTGTTCTGCACCCTCGGCGAGGGCGAGGTGTTCGGCGAACTGTCCTTCCTCGACGGCCGGCCGCGGTCCGCGTCGGTCCTGACCGTCGAGGCGACGCAGGCGATCGCCCTGACCCGGGCGGCGCTGGACTCGGTGCTCGACACCCAGCCCGCGATCGCGCGCGCCCTGCTCGTGTACCTGACCGAGATGGTGCGCCGCCTGTCCGAGCAGGCCGCCGATCTGGTCTTCCTCGACCTCGAGGGCCGTCTCGCGAAATGCCTGGACCGGCTCGCCGAGGACAAGGGCAAGGTCGAGTCGGAGGGCGTTCGGCTGGACCTGAACATCACCCAATCCGACCTTGCGAGCATGGTCGGGGCCTCGCGCCCGAGCGTGAACCAGGCCCTGCAGTCGTTCAACAAACGCGGCTTCGTCCGCACCGAGGGTCGTTCGATCCTGATCACCGACCGCGCCGCCCTGCGCCGCCGACACCAGAGGTAGGCGAGCCGCCTCCGGGCGAGGAAGGGTCTAGCGGGACAGGCGGCGCATCTTTCGGGTGCAGGCGACGGCGGCGACCGCCGTGAGCAGGACCGACCAGAACACGGTGAGCGCCACCGGGTGCTGCGCCGGGAACGAAGCGGCGTCGGCGTAGGGATTCGGGTTGCCGAACATCGCCCGAGCGGCCGCGGCCACCGAGGACACCGGATTCCACTCCGCCGCCTGCTCCAGGCCCACCGGCATGCTCGCGGGCGGGACGAACGCGCTGGAGACGAACGTGATCGGGAACAGGTAGATCATCGGCAGGGTCTGGGCGACCTCGATACTTTTCGCGGCGAGGCCGAGCCACACACCGACCCAGCTCATCGCGAAGCCGAACGCGGCCAGCAGCGCGAACCCGGCGACCGCGCGCGCGAAGCCGTCGGAGATCCGCCAACCGACGGCGAGCCCGCACGCGGCCATCACCAGGATCGAGATGGCGAGCCGGGCGAGGTCTCCCATCGTGCGGCCGATCAGAATCGCGGCCGGGTGGATCGGCATCGAGCGGAAGCGGTCCATCAGACCGAGCTTCATGTCGAAGGCGATGCCCAGGGCCGTCGGGTAGGTGGTGAACGCGACGGCCTGCGCGAAGACCCCGGCCATCAGAAAGTCCCGGTAGTCGGCTCCGCCGGGAAGCTCGATCGCCCCGCCGAAGACCAGCGAGAAGAGCAGCACGAGCACCAACGGCTGCACGACGATGAACGGCCACAGCGCGCGGATGCGCACCGTGTGGATCAGGTTTCGCTGCGTCAGAACGACGGCGTCGGCCAGCGCCCACGCGAGTTCGCCGGGCCAGGTGGGTGGGTTGCGCCGGTCCGGTGTGGTCCGGCCGGCGCGGCGCCTTCCCGCCGACCGTTCGAGTTCGGCGCCCGCGCCGGGCCCGAGGCGCTCGCTCACACCGTCTCGCCGGTGACCGCGAGGAACACGTCGTCCAGCGTCGGGCGGTGCGTGCCGATGTCGAGCATCTCGATCCCGGCCCGGTCCAGCGCGCGCACCACCTCGGCGATTACCCGCGACCCCGCACCGCCGGCCGGGACGCCGACGATCGAGTCCACGACGACCGGCTCGCCGTGGGCGAGCGCTCGCAGCGCCGCCACGGCCCGTTCGGTGTCCGCGGGATCGACGAGGTGGACGTCGATCCGGTCCCCGCCCACGCGGGCCTTGAGCTCGTCGGGCGTGCCGGTGACGACCACCCGACCGTGCTGGACGACGGCGATCTCGTCGGCGAGCCGGTCGGCCTCCTCCAGGTACTGGGTGGTGAGCAGGAGCGTGACGCCGCTGTCGGCGAGGTCGGCCAACAGCTCCCACAGGTGCAGACGGGAGGCCGGGTCCAGGCCGGTGCTCGGCTCGTCGAGAAACAGCACCGACGGCGTCGCCACCAGGGCCGCGGCGAGGTCGAGGCGGCGGGTCATGCCGCCCGAGTAGGTCGAGACCGCCTTCCCGGCGACCTCGGTCAGCGCGAAGCTTTCCAGGAGACGGTCGGCGCGGCGGGTGGCCTGGCGGCGACCGAGCCGCTGCAGGCGGCCGAACATCACCAGGTTCTCCCGGCCGGTCAGCGTGTAGTCCAACGAGGAGAACTGCGCGGCCATCCCGATCCGACGGCGTACCGCGGCCGGGTTCGTCAGGACGTCGACCCCGGCGACCTCGACCAGGCCCGCGTCCGGGCGAACGAGCGTGGTGAGAATCCGGACGGTGGTGGTCTTGCCGGCGCCGTTGGGGCCGAGCAGGCCGAGCACCGTGCCTTCGGCCGCGGTCAGGTTCAACCCGTCGAGCGCAGCGTGTTCGCCGTATCGCTTGACCAGGCCCTCCACCCGAATCGCATCCGCCACGGGCCCCATCGTGCCGGGTCGGTCGATCGGGCCGCAGCGTTCCTGGGCCGATCGCGCCCGACTGTCGGCCCGCAGCGGCCCGTGTCAACTCTGCCGCGGGCCGACCCGGCCCGCTGCGGGAGGACCTCCCGCAGCGGAAACGGGGTCAGCCGAAGGCCAGGGAGTAGCCGGCGGCGCGCAGGCGTGCGAGGACGACGTCGGTGTGCTTGCCGCCTCTGGTCTCGAGCTGGACGTACACCTCGACCTCTTCGACGTGCAGGCGCGGGTTGGTGCGCAGGTGCTCGACCTCGAGGACGTTCGCGTCGGCCTCGGCGAGCTCGCGGAGCAGCGCCGCGAGCGCCCCGGGGCGGTCGGGCAGACGCAGTCGGAAGGCGACGTAGCGCCCTGCCGCGGCTAGGCCGTGCCGCAGGAGGCGCAGCATCAGCAGCGGGTCGACGTTCCCACCGGAAAGGACGGCGACGATCGGCGGCTCGAAGGCCTGCGGATCGTCGAGCAGCGCCGCAACGGCGGCTGCACCGGCCGGTTCCACGACCAGCTTGGCCCGCTCCAGGCACAGCAGCAGCGCCTGTGAGAGGTACTCCTCGGAGACGGTGCGGACGTCGGAGACGAGATCGGCGACGACGGCGAACGGGACGTCTCCGGGTTTGGCGACCGCGATGCCGTCGGCCATGGTCGCGGTGTGGTCGAGCGCGACGGGGTGCCCGGCGGCCAGCGAGCCGGGCCAGGCGGCGGCGGAGGCGGCCTGGACGCCGACGATCCGCACGTCGGGTCGGTGCGACAGCGCCGCGGCGACGCCCGCGAGAAGCCCGCCGCCGCCGGTGGGTACGACGACGGTGCGAACGTCGGGGACCTGTTCCAGGATCTCCAGGCCCACGCTGCCCTGACCGGCCACGATGTCGGCGTGGTCGAAGGGATGGATGAAGGTGGCGCCGGTCTGTTCCGCGGTCTCCGCGGCGGCGAGGAGAGCGTCGGCCACCGAGTGCCCGACGAGCCGCACGGTGGCGCCGTAGCCCTCCGTCGCCGCGATCTTCGGCAGCGGAGCGCCGTTGGGCATCAGCACGGTGGCGGTGATCCCGAGCAGGGAGGCGGCGAGGGCGACGCCCTGCCCGTGGTTGCCGGCGCTGGCGGCGATCACGCCTGCGGCGCGCTCGGCCTCGGACAGGCGCGACAGGCGCACGTAGGCCCCGCGGATCTTGAACGATCCGCTGCGCTGGAGGTTCTCGCACTTGAACCGGACCTCGCCGCCGCAGCGTGCGGTCAGGACTCGAGAGCCGACGACGGGGGTGATCCGCGCGACGGCCTCGAGCACCTCGCGGGCGGCGAGCACGTCGGCCCGGGTCACCGGGAGATCGGAGGGCACGTGGGGAGTCTGACAGTGCGAGCCGCAACTCACTCGCCAGTGCAGTTGAACACGCCCCTGCGGCCCGCCAGGCGTGCTCGACTGCGCGGTCGGCCCGGATGGGGGACGGCGCGGTCGAGCCGTGGGTGGGGCTCGCCTACCCTTGGCCGGTGACCGAGACCGGCCCGCCCGGGGCGCCCGCCCGGGACTTCCACCTGGTCCTGGTGGGCGTGCTGCTCGGCGTGCTGCTCGCGGCCCTCGACGGAACGATCGTCGCGGTCGCCCTGCCGACGATCGTCGGAGACCTCGGCGGCATCGAGGACACCCACTGGGTGATCACCGCCTACCTGCTGACGGCGACGACCTCGACGCTGCTCTACGGGCGCGCCTCCGACGTCTACGGGCGCAAGCCGCTGCTGCTGGCCGCCGTCGGACTGTTCCTGGCCGGTTCGGTGCTGTGCGGGCTCGCGCAGGGCATGGGCACGCTCGCGGCCGCCCGCGCGATCCAGGGTCTCGGCGGCGGCGGGTTCGTCTCGTTGGCCTACGCGGTCATCGCGGACAACGTTCCGCGGGAGAAGCGGCCGCGCTACGCCGGGCTGATCGGCGCCACCTTCGGCATCGGCGGCGTCCTTGGACCGCTGCTCGGCGGCGTCGTCGTCGACGGGCCCGGCTGGCGCTGGGTGTTCTACCTGAACGTGCCGATCGGCATCGTGGTCCTGGTGCTCCTGGTCCGGTGCCTGCCCGCGGGCGGGGGCGTGCGCACGGACCGCCTCGACGTGCGCGGCGCCGTGCTGCTCGCCGGGGTCGTCGGCTGCTTCCTGTGCTGGATCACGCGCGGGCAGGAGGCCGGGTACTCCAGCCCGCAGAGCTACCTGCTCGGGGTCGCGGCCGTGGTGTTGACTCCGGCCTTTCTCCTCGCCCAGCGGCGTGCCGCCTCGCCCGTGCTGCCGCTGCGCCTGTTCGCCGACCGGACGGTGGCGCTGACGCTGGCGATCGCGTTCGGCATGGGGCTCGCGCTGTTCGCCGCGATTCTGTTCGTGCCGCTGTTCCTCCAACTGGTCCAGGAGCGCAGCGCGTCGGCCAGCGGCCTGCTGCTCTCGGCCATGACGATCGGCCTGCTGTTCTCCTCCGGCGGCGTCGGGCACGCCGTCGCCCGCAGCGGCCGGGCACGGTCGCCGATGACGCTTGGCTGCGGCATCGTCGCCGCCTCGCTCGCGGCGCTGGCGCTGCTCGAACCCGGTTCCTCGGCCGGCCTGACCGTCCTCGCCCTTGCCGCGTTCGGTCTCGGGCTCGGCCTGGTGTCGCCGCTGCTGGTGACCGTCGCGCAGTCGGCGGTCACCCCGCGGGAGATCGGCGTGACGACCTCCGCGGTTTCCTTCTTCCGCGGTCTCGGCGGGACGGTCGGCACCGCGATCGGCGCGGCGGTGCTCACCCACGTCGTGTCCGGCCGCCTCGGCGGCGGGGACGTCGACCTGCGCGAACTGAGCCTGCTGCCCGAGCAGGTCGCGGCCATGCCGGCGGCCGAGCACGCCACCTTCGCCCTCGCCTACGCCGACGCCGCGACGACCGTGTTCTGGATCGGCGCCGCCGTGGCGGCGATCTCCTGCCTGCTCAGCGCCCTGGTGCGGGACCCGGCTCAGTCCGCGGACCAGTACGCGCCCGCGGCGAGCACCAACGCGCCCGCCCCGACGAGCCCCGCGTCCTGACCCAGCGCCGCGGGCACCACCTCGACGTCGCGGGCGAAAAACAGCCCCGCGTGGGCTCGGTAGGCGGCGCGCAGGGGTTTCCACAGGGCGTCCCCGGCCTGGCTCAGACCGCCGCCGAGACACACGACCTCCACGTCGCACAGCGCCACCGCCGACGCGATCGCCACGCCGAGGGCGGTGCCCGAACGGGCCAGCGCCGCCTGCGCAACCGCGTGGCCGCCGGCCGCGTCGACGGCAAGTGAGGCACCGTCGGATCCCGTCCAACCCTGCTCGCGAGCCCACTGCACCGTCTTAGGACCACTGGCGATCGCCTCGACGCACCCGCGCCCGCCGCAGGCGCACTCGGGCCCGTCGGGGTCGACGACGACGTGCCCGACGTGGCCCGCGTTGCCCGCCTTGCCGTCCACGACCCGGCCGCCGAGAACCAGGCCGCCGCCGACGCCCGTGGACACGACCATGCCCAGGACGTTGCCGTGGCCGGCGCCCGCGCCCCGCCAGTGCTCGGCGACGGCGACGGCGACGGCGTCGTTGTGCACGCGCACCGGCACGCTGCAGAGTTCGGTCAACCGTTCGCGCAGCGGAAAGTCCCGCCACCCCGGGATGTTCAGCGGAGAGACCTCGCCCGCCGGCCAGCGCATCGGCCCGCCGCAGCCGACGCCCACCCCGACCATGGCCGGCTCGCGGACCCACTCGACCAGGTCCACCAGCGCCGCCCACACGGCGTCGGCGTCGCCGTTCGGCGTTGGGGCCCGTTCCGAGCGCACCACTCGGCCGTCGGCGTCGACGATCCCGACCGCGAGTTTGGTCCCGCCGATGTCGACGGCCAGCGCGAGATCAGCCACCGAAGGCGAGAATCGACGCGGTGAACCCGTGGAGGTGGTTCTTGCCGGCCACCGGCCCGATCTCGCCGCCGGCGAAGAAGCCGCCGACGGCGGTGACGCCGAGCAGGTCGGTGACGGTCAGCGCGTCGTGGTGCGGGCCCTCGAACATCGCCGAGCCGCGGCCGTTGCAGGAGAACAGCAGCACCCCGTCGGGGCTGCCGGCCTGCGCGCGGTGGGCACCGAGGATCTCGACGAGTTCGGCGTGGGCGCCGTCGGCGTCGCGGACCTGGAATCTGACGGTGCGACCGACCTCGACCACGTCGCCGACGACGACGGACCCGCGATCGGGACGCAGCCCGGCGACGCCGCGAATGAGGAAGTCGCCGCGTTCGTGCTCGTCGGCGTACTCGTCCATCGCGATGCCGATCGCCAGCCCCGACATGGCCAGGCGCCGATCGTCCGGGTCGAGTTCGACGAGGATCTGCTGCAGCTTCTCCACCGCGGGCTGCCCGGCGAGTTCGAGCAGTTCGTTGCCTTCGGACTTGGTGACCACCATCGTCGGTCCGATCGGGCGGCAACCCTGGCTGACGACGGGCCAGATCGGGACGTCGCCGCAGAGGATTGCACCGACCGCTCCGGAGTCGAAGGACTCCCCGTCGCGGCACAGCCACGTGCGTCCGGGGCGCGCGTTCGGACCGCTGGGTCCCGTCGCGAGCCCGCCGACCAGCGGCAGGCCCGGCAGAAACTGTTCGGACGCGCCGACGAACCCGTCGATCGGGAAGGTCCGCGGGTCGGCGAGAACGATCCCCACGACGGCGTCCTCTTCGGGTTGGGGCAGACCCAACACCGTGAGGTTGTCCTCGGTACGCAGGGTGTCGAGCACGAAGGTGTGCACGCGCACGCCGGGCAGCACCGCCGCCCACACCGACACCGCCGGCTGCATCTCGACGCCGGCACCGGTACCGACGACGCCCGGGGCGCTGCACCCGATCACGGTTTCGGCGCCGAGTTCGCGGCACGCCGCCATGCCGGCCGCGGCGATCTGCGAGGCGTCCGGGCCGGAGACGAACACGCACGCGAAGTCGGGCACGTCCTCGAGCGCGGCGAGGGCCGTCTGCGCCGCCTGCACTGCGGCGGCGACGAGGTCGGCCGCCTCCGGAACCGGAAACGTTCCGCCGGAACCGACCCGCACCAACCCGCTGCCGAATTTCACGACGCCAACTCAACCACTACGCACTCCCACTTCGCCGCTCCCCCCGCGCCCCCCCGCCTCCCTTCCCGCGCCCCCCGGACTGCCGCTTCACTCGCCGGCGCACCGCTCCACCCGCGCCCAGTCGCCTCCCCCGGCGAGCGAGGCGGCACCCCAGCGAGTGAAGCGCACGGGTCCGAAGTCAGCGGAGAACAATCACCCCGCGCCCCCCGGACTCCCGCTTCACTCGCCGGCGCACCGCTCCACCCGCGCCCAGTCGCCTCCCCCGGCGAGCGAGGCGGCACCCCAGCGAGTGAAGCGCGCAGGTGGGGGCTTAGCGGAGGTCGATCACCGACGGGGAGGGGTCGGGGGCGTAGAGATCCTCGATCTGCGCGGCGTAGCGGGCGGCGATGGGCTTGCGGCGCAGCTTCATCGTCGGAGTCAGTTCCTCCGACGCCGGCGCCCAGAAGGCATCGAGGATTCGGAACCGTTTGATCTGCTCGACGCGGGACAGCCGCAGATTGGCCGCGCGGACGCTGGACTCGAGCGTCTCGCGGACCGCGGGGTCGGCGGCCAGCGCGGCGGCGGAGGCGTCGGGGCGGCCGTTGTCCTTCGCCCAGGCCGCAGCAGCGTCGGCTTCCAGGACGATCAGCGCGGTCACGTAGGGGCGGGCGTCGCCGATCGCGACGACGTTGCCGATGAGCGGAGCGGCTGCCTTGACCGTGAGTTCGATGTTGGCCGGGGACATGTTCTTGCCGGCCTCGTTGATGATCAGTTCCTTCTTGCGGTCGACGATCGACACGTAGCCGTCCTCGTCGATCGTCGCGACGTCGCCGGTGTGCAGCCAGCCGTCGGCGTCGATCGCCTCGGCCGTGGCCTCCGCAAGCGCCCGATAGCCGGTCATGTTCTGCCGACCGCGGAACAGGAGCTCCCCGTCCTCGGCGAGGCGCACCTCGGTGCCGGGGACGGCACGTCCGACCGATCCGATTTTCCGGTGCCCCGGGGCGTTGGAGATGCCGATGCCGCTGACCTCGGACATGCCCCAGCACTCGTAGATCTCGATGCCGAGGGCGCCGAAGAACACGAGAGTCTCGGCGGGCACGGCGGCCGCGCCGCAGACCGCCCAGCGGACCCGGTCCATGCCGATCTTCGCGCGCAGCGCGCCGAGCACCGGCGCCGCGGCGTCGACGGCCGCGGCCAGTTCGGCCGGCACCTCCTCGCCGCGGCGCGTCGCCTCCTGTGCGGCGACGGCGGCGGCGACGGCCTTCCGAACGGGCTCGGGCTGCGCGGTCAAGCCGAGTTCCAGGGCACCGCGGATGCGCTGCCAGACGCTGGGCACCGCACCCCAGTAGTCCGGGCGGACCTCGGGTAGGGCGAGCGCGACCTGGCGGGGATCGGCGACGCAGGTGAGCGTCGAGCCGTGCGCGAGCTGGGTGTAGTGCATGACGCCGCGTTCGGCGATGTGCGCGGACGGCAGGAACGACACCGAGGTGTCGCCGAAGCGGATGGGCAGCCACTCGGTGACCGCCCACACCTGGGCCAAAGCCTGTTCGTGGGTGATCTCCACGCCCTTGGACGGGCCGGTGGTGCCGGAGGTGTAGATCAGGGTCGCGAGGTCGGTGGGTTGCACGGCCCGCCAGGTCGCGTCGAAGTCGATGGGCGCGGCCCCGGCCTCGAGTTCGGCGAGGGAGTGGGTGCCCGGAGCGTCGTCGACGGTCACGACGCATCCTGCGCCGGCCTCGAGCAGGCGCGCCGCGAAGGCGGCCTCGCTGATCACGACCTTGGTGGCTGCGTTGGCGAAGAGGTGCTCGATCTGTTCGGGCGAACTGGAGTTGTAGATCGAGAACGGGCATGCGCCGAGGTGCAGGGCCGCGACGTCGACGAGGTGGAACTCGGGCCGGTTGACGAGCATGAGCGCAACGGTGTCCCCGCGCCCGACGCCGAGCCCGGCCAGCGCGGCCGCGATGCTGCGCACCCTCTCCGCGTACCGGCCCCAGGTCACTTCGACGGCTCCACCCACGGTCCGGAGCGCCACGGCGTCCGGGTCGATCGCGGCGGTGCGTTGAAACGCCTCGCACAGCGTCTGCGGTCGGGGGCTTTCGGACATCGCAGCGACCTCCTCGTCGGCTGAGCGCAGTCTGGCACCCGCGGTCGCGACCGACCGCGGACGAACGAGACGACGTAGGTTGCAACGCATGAGACCGCTCACCGATCCCCCCGCCGCGAAGACGCTCGGCGAACTGCGCGCGCTGGGGCACCGCTACGTACCCGTGAAGGTCGAGCTGCGCAGGAACCTGACCGCGCTGCTCCGCTCCGGTGGGCCGCGGTTCCCCGGGATCGTCGGCTTCGACGCGACCGTGCTTCCGCAACTCGAACGCGCTCTGCTGGCCGGGCACGACCTCGTCCTGCTCGGCGAGCGGGGCCAGGGCAAGACCCGGCTGGCCCGGACCCTGACCTCGCTGCTGGACCCGTGGACGCCCTACATCGCCGGTTCGGAGTTGCGCGAGCACCCGTTCGAGCCGGTCACTCCGTACGGCAGGGCGCTGGTTGCGCAGGCGGGCGAGGACCTGCCGATCTCCTGGCTGGCCGCCGAAGACCGCTACGCGGAGAAGCTCGCCACCCCGGACACCTCGATCGGCGACCTCATCGGCGACATCGACCCGGTGAAGGTGGCGGCGGGGCGCAGCCTCGGGGATCCGGAGACCGTGCACTACGGCCTGGTCCCGCGCACGAACCGCGGGATCTTCGTCGTCAACGAACTCCCCGACCTCGCCGAGCGCATCCAGGTCGGGCTGCTCAACGTCCTCGAGGAACGCGACGTGCAGATCCGCGGCTACGCCCTGCGGCTGCCGCTGGACCTGCTGCTGGTCGCGACGGCCAACCCGGAGGACTACACCAACCGCGGCCGGATCATCACTCCGCTCAAGGACCGGTTCGGCGCCGAGATTCGCACCCACTATCCACTCGAACTCGACGACGAACTCGCGTTGATCCGCCAGGAGGCGGACCTGGCCGCCGACGACTGCCTGGTGGCGGACTACCTGCTGGAGATCGTCGTCCGCTTCACCCGCGGGGTCCGCGAATCGAACGCCGTCGACTCCCGCTCCGGGGTGTCGGCCCGGTTCGCGATCGCCGCGGCGGAAACGCTGGCGGCGTCGGCTCGCCGACGGGCGGCGATCGTCGACGAACCAGCGGTGGCCCGCGTCGCGGACCTGGCCGGGATCGTCGCGACGCTGCGGGGCAAGGTCGAGTTCGAGGCCGGCGAGGAGGGCCGCGAACTCGACGTGCTCGCCCACCTGCTGCGCCGGGCCACGGCCGAGGTGTTCCGCGACCGCCTGGCCGGCTCCGACCTCAGCGCGCTGGTGGAGCGGGTGGCGAGCGGCGAGGCCGTCGCGTCCGGCGACGTAGTCGCCGCAGCCGACCTGCTCGGCCAACTCGGCCCGATCGCCGGCCTGGGCAAGATGCTCGCCCGCCTGGGCACCGACGATCTGGAGTCCCCGGGAGCGGCGGCAGCGGCGGCGGAATTCGCTCTGGAAGGTCTGTACCTCACGAGGAAGATCTCCAAAGCCACCGAGGCCGGCAGAGCGGTCTACGGCGCATGACCCCGATCCCGCCAATCCGGCAACGTCCGACCAGACGAGGCCCATGGGCCACCTTCGGTCGGACCTCCCGTGTCTCGTGGAGGCCGGCGCGCAGAACGTCCGACGGGGTGAGGCCCATGGGCCACCCTTGGTCGGACGTTCCCACGTCGCCGGAGGCACGGTCGGACACGCCTCGGAGCCCTCGCGACGGTGATCTGGTGCGCTGTCGGGATACCACGAGCACGTCCGGGGGCGGGGCGTGAGCCGGTATCGCTACGGGCCGTTCGACGACGGGCCCGATCCCCTGGCCGCGCCCTTCGACGTCCGGTCGGCGCTGGACGCCGTCGGCGAACGGGTACTGGCCGGCGAGGATCCGAACGAGGCGTTGCGCGAACTGCTGCGCCGTGGCGCGCCGGGCCGCCGGGGCCTGGAGTCGATGCGTCGCGAGGCGCTGCGCCGGGCGCGGGAGGCGCGGCGCAACTTCCGCGGCGACGGCACGCTGGAGGAGGTCCGCCGCCTGCTCGAGGAGGCGCTCGAGGCCGAGCGCACCGCGCTGTTCCCGGACCCGTCCGACGACGCCCGGTTCCGCGAGGCCCGGTTGAGCGCCGTCTCCCCCGACCAGGCGGCCCGCGCCGTGCAGGAACTGCGCGAGTACGACTGGCGCTCCCCCGAGGCGGCCGCGGCCTACCAACAGATCCGGGACCTACTGCGCGAGGAGGTCCTGGACAGCCAGTTCGCCGGCATGAAGCAGGCTCTGTCCCAGGCCGGGCCGGAGGACGTCGCGCGCGTGCGGGACATGCTCGCCGAGCTCAACGAACTGATCGCGGCCGACGAGCGCGGCGAACTGACCCAGGACCGCTTCGACGACTTCGTCGCCCGCCACAGCGACTTCTTCCCCGACAACCCGCAGACTCTCGACGAGCTGATCGACTCCCTCGCTCGGCGGATGGCCGCCGCCCAACGACTCATGGCATCCCTCACTCCGGAGCAGCGCGCGGAACTCGGCGCCCTCGCGGCCGGGGTCCTCGACGACCTCGGCCTGTCCGCGGAGATGGCGCGCCTGTCCGACGCACTCCGGTCCCGGCGCCCGGACCTGGACTGGGACTCCCCCTCGCGGCTTTCGGGCGACAACCCGCTGGGCCTGGGCGACGCCACGACTGCGATGGCGGAGTTGGCCGACCTCGAAGACCTCGCGGCGAGTCTGAGCCAGGACTATCCCGGCGCGGACCTGGACGACGTCGACGAGGAGGCCGTGCGCCGGGCGCTGGGTCGCGGCGCCCTCGACGACCTGTCCGAATTGCGCCGCATCCAACGCGAGCTGGAGGAACAGGGCTGGCTGGACCGCGCCGGCGGCCGCCTCGAGCTGACGCCCAAGGCGATCCGGCGGATCGGGCAGGCGGCGCTGCGCAAGGTGTTCTCCTCGCTGGCGACCTCCCGCCGCGGCGGGCACGAGATCAAGGCCGCGGGGGCCGCCGGCGAGCTCACCGGTTCGACCCGGCCGTGGGAGTTCGGCGACGCCCAGCCCCTCGACGTCGTCCGCACCCTGACCAACGCCATCCGCCGAACCGCGGGCGAAGACTCCTCGGATCGGCTCCACACGACACTTCCTCCGGCCGACCTCCACCCCGCGGGGCCTGCGGCCGGCCTGCACCCCACACGGCCTCCGGCCGGCCCGCACCCCACACGGCCTCCGGCCGGCCTGCACCCCACGCGGACTCCGGCCGGGCCCCATCCGACCCGGCCTGCCGCCCGCATCGAGCTGGCGGTGGAGGACTTCGAGGTCGGGGAAACAGAGCGTCGCGGGCGCGCGGCGGTCTCGGTGCTGATCGACACCAGCTACTCGATGGCCCTGCGCGACACGTGGGTCTCGGCCAAGACCACGGCCCTCGCGCTGCACGCCCTGGTGACCGGGATGTACCCGCAGGACGCGGTGCAGCTGATCACCTTCGCCCGCTACGCCGCCGAGATCACCCCCGCCCAGCTCGCCTCGCTGGAGCCCGACTACGTCCAGGGCACGAACCTGCAGCACGGACTGCTCCTGGCCGGACGCTTCCTGGACCGCCACCCGGGCTGCGATCGGATCGTGCTGATCGTGACCGACGGCGAGCCGACCGCCCACCTCACCCGCGATGGGCAGGCCTGGTTCGACTGGCCGCCGGACCCCGAAACCGTCGCGCTGACCTACGCCCAGGTCGACGCGATGACCAAGCGTCGAGCCCAGCTCTCGGTGTTCTCCCTCGACCCGGACCCCCGGCTGACCGCGTTCTGCGAGGAGGTCGCCCGGCGCAACGGCGGGCGGGTCTTCTTCCCCGACCCCGAGCGCCTCGGCGACTACGTGGTCAGCGACTACCTCCGCCGCCGCGCCGCCACCTCCCGCCGCCGCGCCGGCTAGTCGCTGGCACCGCCACCTCCCGCCGCGTGCGTAGCGTCCGACCAAGCGTGGCCCATAAGCCTCGCTTCGTCGGACGCAACGGGGGGTGGCTCGCGGCAGGTGCGTAGCGTCCGACCGGGTGGTGCCCATGGGCCTCCTCTGGTCGGACGCAACGGGGTGGCGCGCGGGGAAGAGAACGGGGCATCGGTCGGTTCGTGGAAGGGTGACCCGGCCATGCGCGAACTGATCCGGCGGAAAACCGCCCGCTCCGACCTCCCCCGGGAGGTGTGGGTGCTCGCGGCGATCGCGTTCTCCGTCGCGATCGGCTTTGGGATCGTGGCGCCGATCATCCCGGTCTTCGCGCGCGAGTTCGGCGTCGGGCAGACCGCCGCCGGCTTGGTGATCTCGGCGTTCGCGTTCATGCGCCTGGTCTGCGGGCCGTGGGGCGGCGCGCTCGTCAACCGGTACGGCGAACGGCTGGTCCTGGCCACCGGCATGGGCATCGTCGCGGTGTCCACCCTGCTGACGGGGCTGGCGCAGACCTTCGAACAGATGCTGATCCTGCGCGCCGTGGGCGGCGTCGGCTCGGTGATGTTCACCGTGTCCGCGCAGAGCCTGCTGCTGCGCACCGTCGCCGCCCACCAACGCGGCCGGGCCAGCGGCGTGTTCTCCGGCGGCTTTCTGCTCGGCGGGGTCAGCGGACCGTTCCTCGGCGGGGTGTTCGGCAGCATTTCGCTGCGCCTGCCGTTCTTCATCTACGCGGGGACGCTGGTGGTGGCCGGCGCGATCGGCATGGTCTACCTGGCCCGGGCGGACGTCGGCGAAGGCCCCGCGGGCGGCCCGACCTCGACGACGACGCTGCGCGAGGCCCTGCGTCACAAGGCCTACCAGGCGGCGCTGACCGCCAACGTCGGCACGGGCTGGATTCTCTTCGGCATCCGCTCTTCGCTCGTGCCGCTGTTCGTCGTGGAGGTCCTGCGGCGCGGACCGCTGTGGACCGGGATCGGCCTGCTCGTCGGGTCGGTCGTGCAGGCCCTGCTGATCTACCCCATCGGCCGGATCGCGGACAGCGTCGGGCGCCGGCCGCTGATCATCGCCGGCACGAGCGGAGGCGTGGTCGGCTCGCTGCTGCTCGCGTTCGTCGAGAACGAGGTCGGCTTCCTCGTCGCCATGGTCGCGTTCGGCATCGCCGCCGCCTGCCTGAGCGTGGGACCGGCGGCGGTCGTCGGCGACGTCGTCGTCGGCCGCGGCGGCACCGTGGTCGCCACCTACGGCATGGCCGCCGACGTCGGGGCCGTCGTCGGGCCACTGCTCGCCGGGTTCCTGGCCGAGCACGTCTCCTACGAGGCGGCGTTCCTGTCGACGGCCGTCGTCGCGAGTCTCGGCCTGGCCATGGCGATCCGCATGCCGGAGACCCGGCACCGGGCCACGCCGCCGCCGGCTTCGCCGCAGGAGGCCTGACGACCCGTCAGGCCAGTGCGCGGGTCAGGTCCGCCAGCAGATCCTCGACGTCTTCGATGCCGACGGACAGGCGCACCAGGTCGTCGGGAACCTCGAGCGGGGAGTTGGCCACCGAGGCGTGCGTCATCCTGCCCGGGTGTTCGATCAGCGATTCGACGCCGCCGAGGGACTCCCCGAGGGTGAAAAGGCGGGCCCGTTCGCAGACGGCGAGGGCGTCGGACTCGCCCCCGACGACGCGGAAGGAGATCATCCCGCCGAAGCCGCGCATCTGCCGGGCGGCGATGTCGTGACCGGGGTGGGAGGGCAGGCCCGGGTAGAACACGTGGGTCACGTTGCGATGGCCCACGAGCAGGTCGACCAGCGCCGCGGCGTTCGCGCAGTGCCGCTCCATGCGCACCGCGAGGGTCTTGATCCCGCGCAGCACCAGCCAGGCGTCGAACGGTCCGGCGACGCCGCCGATGGCGTTCTGGTGGTAGGCCAACTGCTCGGCCAGACCGGGGTCGCCGACGACGAGGGCCCCGCCGACGACGTCGGAGTGCCCGCCGAGGTACTTCGTCGTGGAGTGCATGACGACGTCTGCGCCGAGCCCGAGCGGGGTCTGCAGGTACGGGGAGGCGAAGGTGTTGTCGACGGCGAGCAGCGCCCCGGCCCCGTGCGCGATCTGCGCCAACGCCGCGATGTCGGCGATGCCGAGAAGCGGGTTGGTCGGCGTCTCGCACCAGATCAGCTTGGTGCTCGGGCGGATCGCGGCGCGGACGGCGTCGAGGTCCCCGAGGGGGACCGGCGTGTACTCCAGTCCCCACCGGGCGTGGACGCGCGCGAAGAGGCGGTAGGTGCCGCCGTAGGCGTCGCCCGGGATCAGCACGTGATCGCCCGGCGAGCAGACCGCGCGGAGCAGGGTGTCGGTGGCGGCCAGCCCCGAGGCGAACGCCAGGCCGCGGGTGCCGCCCTCGAGCGCCGCGAGGCACTCCTCGAGCGCGGTCCGGGTCGGGTTGGCGCTGCGGCTGTACTCGTAGCCGCCGCGCAGGCCGCCGACGCCGTCCTGCTTGTAGGTCGACACGGCGTAGATCGGCGGGACCACTGCCCCCGTCGTCGGGTCCGGTTCCTGCCCGGCGTGGATGGCTCGGGTCGAGAAGCCCTGCTGCGCGGAGTCCATGGGCGGCAACGCTAGTTCTTACGGGCCGGCGACAGGCGGAGCCGAGCCGGAACAGGGCCGACGCCGAAGCGCGTTGGCTACTACGTTGGAGCCCGACTGGGAGGTCGCAGATGTTGTTCGGACGTGGATCGAAGCAGACCATGGTCGCCCCCGAGGACGCCCTGCCCGGGCGCGCGGAGCGGCCCTACCCGGTGCCGACGCACCACGCGGTCAACGGCAACCCGCTGTTCCCGCCCTTCCCCGACGGACTCGAGGTCGCCATCCTGGGCCTGGGCTGCTTCTGGGGCGCGGAGCGGAAGTTCTGGCAGACCGAAGGCGTGTTCACCACCGCCGTCGGCTACGCGGGCGGTTTCACTCCGAACCCGACCTACGCGGAGACCTGCACGGCCAAGACCGGCCACGCCGAGGTCGTCCTCGTGGTCTTCGACCCGGCGAAGGTCTCCTACGAGGACCTGCTCGCGAAGTTCTGGGAGATCCACGACCCGACGACGCCCAACCGCCAGGGCAACGACGTCGGCACCCAGTACCGCTCGGCGATCTACACGACCACCGAAGCCCAGGCCAAGACCGCCGTGGAATCCCGGGACAGGTTCCAGGGCGCGCTGTCCAAGGTCGGCCTCGGCGAGATCACCACCGAGATCGCCCCGGCCGGGGAGTTCTACTACGCCGAAGCCGATCACCAGCAGTACCTCTACAAGGTCCCCCACGGCTACGACTGCCACGCCGAGACGGGCGTGAAGTACCCGCGGTAGGTCGCAAATTCCAGGTCAGCGGCTTGTGCCCCGAATCGGAGGTATGGGCCTAGCAGTTGGAGTTCTACTACGCCCCTTCCCCGGGCGGTGCATGAATTTTCTGCTTGCCAAGGCGTCCACGCTGGTCGAGCGTGGACGCCTGATGCGATCTGGCGCGCCAACCGTCGAGCGGGATGCCAGCCGGCCGAGTCCCCGGCGGACCTTCGACCCCGAGGCGGAAGGGCAACCCGGTGAAGTTCAGGTTCGACGCATGGAAGCAGATCGTGGTGGATCGCAGTTCCCGCGTGGATCCGAGACTATGCGTCGGCAGCACAACCGACGTGAGCAACATGGACGACCGCGCCTATTTCGAAGTCGAGGGCGACGCGCTGACGGTTCAGCAGCTCTCGTTCCTTGCAGCCCTCCGAAAAAGGCTGAACGGCAGTCTGCGCCCGTACTGCGCCGCGTTGACCCGGGACAGTCTCCTGCTGGTCCTGGACGTCGACGCGCCTGAGGTAGCCCTCGTAAACGTGGGTCTTGAGCTTCGCGCTAGCGAGCTTCGAGGAGATCGGATCAGCGTCCACGATCGTTCGTTTCCGCCGAACCCGACGCGTGACGGGTTCGTGGTGGCGGGGCATCCAACTGAGTTGACTGAACGCGGGAGCGAGTTCCTCGAGAGCTTCGCGAGGAGGCCAATCGTCAGACACGAGTGGCTGCATCGCGGCAGGGTCTACGCGGAGTGCTACCTATTCGAGGAATCAGGCGAACGCTTGGCGCAGATGTATCGCAGCGACTGGGCGCCACCGAATCAGGAAGCCCGCCTCATCGCCGAAGGATTCGTCCACGGCAAGGACTGGATTCAGACTCGTGGGCTTGGAGAGCCCGATCGCGTATTGCTCGTGCACGGCGTGCGATGACCTCCCGCCCCTGACTGCGAGCCGAGACGCGGGTCCGCGCCGGCTCAATGGGCGGATGGTGCATCACAAGGAGTTGGCGCTTTGCTGCACTTTTTGCTGTACCATCTGCAGCATGCCAACCGCGAACAAGCGAATCTCGGTCTCGTTGACCGCGGACGACGAGGCCGCCCTCGGCCGGGTCCGTAAGGATCCCGAAGTTCTGCTCGATCTGCTCGACCTCCCGCAGGTGCCCCCCGGCGAGGCGGCGCTCGTACATGCCCTGATGCTGCTCGGAATCGACCAACTGCGCGAAGCACGACTCGACCGTCAGTACGCCGACCTTGCTGCGTCCATCACCCCGGAGGAAGCCCACGAGCGCCGCCGGGTTGCACGCAACCCCCGCACTGCCAAGCGACTGGCCGAAGACGCGTGACACTGGTGCGAGGCCGCGTCGTCGAGGCGACGATCTTCGACAACGTCGGCCGGAAGCCCTACCTGGTCGTCTCCAACAACGGCCGCAACCGCAGTCTCCGCAGCGCTTTGGCCGTTCGCATCACCACATCGGAGAAACCGGAGATCGACTCGATCGTCGTCCTCGACGCAGCCGATGCACCTCTGGTAGGCCGGGTGCTCTGCGACGACGTGGTCGAGGTGTACGAGGAGGACGTCCACCGAGACATGGGCGCACTGTCGCGACCCTCGATGCGCCGTGTCGACGCGGGCCTGAAGGTCGCGCTCGGTCTGCGCTGACGCACGGCGCACACAAACGCGCAGGTCAGCAATCTCATGCACGACTTTGAATTTTGGGGTACCTGCAGCAGTACCTCTACAAGGTCCCGCACGGCTACGACTGCCACGCCGAGACGGGCGTGAAGTACCCGCGGTAGACGCTGCGGCCAGCGGGTGCCACGCAGTGCTTCACGGGCCGCCGGCCGGCCCGCCGACAACGCCGCGTCAGTACGCCCACCAGGGAGAGCACCCGTGACCCAATACCTCGTCTACTTCAACCAGCAGTGGGTGGGCGAGCACACCGAGGACTGGTTCCGCAGCCGCGGACCGCTCGCGAACGCGGTGGTCGAGGAGATGAAGATCGCCGGCGTCTACGTGTGCGCCGGCGGACTGGAGGATCCCGAGAAGGCGTTCAGCGCCGACGCCACCAGCGGCACGCCGAGGTTCGCCGACGGGCCCTACCGCGCGACCGAGGAGTTCGTCGGCGGCCTCACCGTCATCGACGTCGTCGACGACGAGGCCGCCAGGTTCTGGGCCGGCAAACTCGCCGAGGCGTGCGGCTGGCCGCAGGAGGTTCGCCGGCTCTGGTAGCCGCCCGGGAACGTCGTCGGCCCGCCCCCGGACAACCGGGGACGGGCCTCTCGACTTGCTGCCCTAGACACCTCGACGGACCTGGAGGGGGCGACTTGGTGCGGGGCTCGGTGTCGAAAACGTAGGCTTCCGACGCCGCCCGAGAGAACTGGCCGGAGGGCGGGCTCCGGAGGGTGCGGGTCCGGTAGGAGCGGATGGTTCCCGCGAAGGCTTCCAGAAATCTCGGTGAAGAAACGGTCCTCCCGAGGCGTCCATCGCGTCAATACGACCGTCAAGTAACCCCCCCCCATTTTGGAACGATTGTGATATCTCGAGGCGGCAAAATCGCCTCACCGATTCACCACCGCCCCACCCGTTACGTCCAAGGACCTTCCAGTCCATACTCGTCGGGTGACCGAGGCACCGGAGATGGACCCGCGCGGCCGCCGCCTCTCGGCAGAAACCATCGTGGCGGCGGCGGTGCACATCATCGAGACCGAGGGCGAGGCCGCGGCCTCGATGCGCCGGATCGCCTCCGACCTCGGCGTCGCGGCGATGTCGCTCTACAACCACGTGCCGAACAAGGCCGCCCTTCTCGAGGCGGTCGCCGACTGGGTGGGCGCGCAGATCGTCATTCCCGCCGACGCCGACGAGGACTGGGGCACCCGGGCGCGCACCCTGCTCGGGGCGTTCCGCGACGTCGCCCGGCAATACCCCAACTGCATGCAGATCTCGATGTCGCGGGCCTCGATGTCGCCGGTGGGAATCGGCGCCCTGGAGCACGCGCTCGGCATGCTCATCGAGGCGGGCTTCTCGCAGGAGGAGGCGCTGCGGGTCGTGCGCACCGCCACCTCGTTCGTCATCGGCGCGATCACCACCGACTCGCTGCGCCAGCGCGCCGCCGCCACCGCCGCCGAAACCGGCTTCCAACCGTTGCCGCCCGAGCAGTTCCCGCACCTCGCGGCGCTGGGCCCGAAGTTGCTCGAGGTGGACTCCGACGCCGACTTCGAGTTCGGCGTGAACCTCCTGATGGCCGCGATCGGTCTCGCCGATCCGGCCCGCCGGCCGTGACCGGCGCGTCCCGCCGAATCGGTTGACAGCCCTACGGCTCCGTGCGACGGTGAGTCGACTTACATCGTAAGTCCGCACGGGGAGGCGTCCATGTCGGCCCGACACCAGACCGCACACTTGGCACCGCACAGCGCGAAGGGCGTCACGCGCTGGGCGGTCCGCCACGGTCTGGGCCGACTGACGATGACCGCCGCGCGGCGCCGGGGCGAGGTCTACGCCCGCTTGGTCCTCGACCCGGCGCTGCGCGACGATCCATACCCGTTCTACGCCCGCATGCGCGAGATCGGCCTCGTCGTTGCGGGCAGGTTCGCCGACTCCACCGCGCACCACGCGGTGATCGACGAGGTCCTGCGCTCCCCCGACTTCCGCAGCGGATTTCCCGTCGGGCTCATGCCCGGCCCCATGCGCGCCGCCTTCGAGTGGTCGATCGACGAGCAGGTCCTTTCCCCCATCGACGCCCCGTCCATGCTCGTGACCGACGGCCCCGTCCACGACCGCCACCGACGCGCGGTCAGCCGAGCCTTCACCGCGCGGGCGGTCGCCGACCTTGCCGCGCGCGTCGAGGAGATCGCCGCCGAACTGCTCGACGCACTCCCCGCCGGCGCCGACCCGGTCGAGATCACCACGGCCTACACCGACGTGCTGCCCGTCCTGGTGATCGCCGAAATGCTCGGGGTGCCCACCAGCATGCGCGCCACCTTTCTGACGTGGGGTCACGCCATGGCGGCCTCGTTGGACTTCGGACGCCCGTACACCACGCTCCGCCACACCGAATGGGCCCTGCGCGAGCTCAACGGCTGGCTCGCCGAACACCTCGAGCACCTGCGCCACGAGCCCGGCGACAACCTGCTCGGCACGGTGGTCACCGGCGCCGCCGAGCACGACGAACCGTTGACCGACGTCGATCTGCGCTCCATCGCCGGCCTCGTGCTCGGCGCAGGCTTCGAGACCACGGTCAACCTCCTGTCCAACGGCGTCGTCGCGCTCGCCGACCACCCCGAGCAGCTCGAGCATCTGCGCGCCCACCCGGCGGACTGGCGCGGCGCCGTCCACGAGGTGCTGCGGTTCGACTCCCCGGTTCAGAACACCGTCCGGCACGCGGTGCGCGACGTCGACCTGCACGGCGTCGCCGTGCCGAAGGGCAAGTTCGTCGCGCTCGTGCTCGGCGGCGCCAACCGCGACCCCGCGGTTTTCGCCGACCCCGACCGGTTCGACGTCACCCGTCCGAACGCCAAGGACCACCTGTCCTTCGGCGGCGGCTCCCACTACTGTCTCGGCGCCGCACTGGCTCGCCTGGAGGGCGAGGTCGGCCTGCGGATGCTCTTCGAGCGCTTCCCGGACCTGCGGCGCACCGGCACCGCCCGCCGCCGCCCGACTCGCCTGCTGCGCGGGTGGGCCGAACTTCCGATTGCCCTCGGCACTCGCCGAGCCGACACTGCGTCGGTCGGGTAGCGGACAGCGTCGAGAACCGGCTCGGGGTGAGACTGCGTACCCCTGCACAAGAGGTACTTCTCAGGCGAAATCTACTCGGCTTTGGGCGAACCTTTCCCATCTCCCAAGGCATCCTGAACACCTGCCGCGTTCGCGTGCCCGCCCCTCGTCGGGCGAAGGGCCTTCGGACCGTGGCGTGCACCGCGTCGATTGCGTTGAAAGGACAGACGGATGACTCCCGCCCCCGCCGGCCATGGGTCCACGTCGCACCCCCCGCGTCGACGCCGCAGGTGGGCCCGCGGCGTGTCCGTCGTGCTCGCCGTAGGCGCCGTGCTCGGCGTGGGCGCCGCCGCGTACTCCCGCGGGCTCGACAACGACCACCAGGCCACCCAGGCCGCCAACGCCGCGGAACTCCCCGCGGCGCCGTCCGGGAGCACCGCTCCCGCCGCACCCGTCGTGGCGGCGCCTTCGGCCTCGGCGTCCAGCGCCGCGGACAACGCCGCGGCGAGCCGGGAGCCCGCGAAGGTAAAGATCGGATCGCTGCGCATGGCCTACGACGACACGGGGCTGCCGCGCACCACCGTGCCCGTCACGGTCACCAACACCAGCACCGTCACCCGCTCCTTCGACGTCACCGTCGTCGCCAAGGACGCCGAGGGCACCAAGATCACCTCGGACACCGGTACCGCCGCGAACCTGCGCCCGGGCCAGTCCGCCCAGCTCCAGGTCCTCGAGATCGTCAACGACAAACTCGTCGAAGAGCTGAAGGATGCAACCTTCGAGGTGGGCGAGATCTTCGCCTACTAGCACCTGCCGAACAGACTCGAAGGACCCGGCCATCGCGCGCCGGGTCCTTCGTGGTTAACCCTGCTGGCGGCACGCGCGTGCCGTGCGGCGTCCCCAACCGCGATCATTCCGTTATGGACGTCCCACGCCGCTCGTTTGCCTTCGTCGGCGTCGGCATGGCGATCGCGATGGTCGCAGGTCCGATCGCCATCGCGAGCCGCGGCTCCGACGGCGACTCCCGCCTGGTCAAGTTCGTCGCCACCGAGATCGCCAGTGCCACCTCGGACAAGGCGCCGAAGGGCGTCAGCCCGGGCGACCGATTCAAGCTGACCCAAGACCTCGCCCTCGACGGCGGACGCCGCGTCGGGACGGCGAACGTCGACTGCGTGCACCTCAAGGTCGGCAGCAGCGCCGGCCGCGACGGCGCGGCGCCCCGGGTGAATTCGGTGACCCTGCGCTGCACGGGCCTGCTCTCGCTGCCCGACGGGCGCGTGGAGTTCACCGGTCGAAACACCTTCGCGCCCGGCTCCCCGACCTCCAGTCGCTTCGACCTGATCGGCGGGACCGGCAGCTACGCCGACGTCGCCGGCGAACTCATCGCCGACGAACAGGGCAACGGCCGGACCACGCTCTGGCTCGATCGCGTGATCGCAGACGGCGACCGCGTCCAACGCATGTGACGGGCGCAGAACCCGGGCGGGTGGCGGCTCAGGACGCCAGGTAGCCCAGCAGATCCTGACGGGTGATCACCCCGACCGGCCGGCCGTCGTCGAGCACCACGATGGCGCCGGCGTGTTCGAGTTCGTGCAGTGCCACGGACACCGACTCTCCGGAGCCGACGAACGGCAGCGGCTTGGACATGTGCTGCTCGACCCGGTCCGCCAACGAGGCGGACCCGGCGAACAGCCTGTCGAGCAGGTCCTTCTCTCCCACGGCCCCGACGATCTCCGCCGCCATCACCGGAGGTTCGGCCCGAACGACGGGCATCTGCGAGACGCCGTACTCCCGGATGACGTCGATGGCCTCGCGCACCGTCTCGTTGGGGTGCATGTGCACGAACTCGGGCGTGGAGCCGGACTTGCGCGCGAGCACCTCCCCGACCGTCGCGTCCTCGCCGGCGGAGATGAACCCGTAGTCGGCCATCCAGTCGTCGTTGAAGATCTTGGACAGGTAGCCGCGTCCGGAGTCCGGCAGCAGCACCACGATGACGTCGTCGGGGCTGGAGCGCTCGGCGACGCGCAGCGCGGCGGCCACGGCCATCCCGCAGGAGCCGCCGACCAGCAGGCCCTCCTCGCGGGCCAGGCGCCGGGTCATGTCGAAGGAGTCCCCGTCGCTGATCGCGAGGATCTCGTCGGCGATGTTCCGGTCGTAGGTCGTCGGCCAGAAGTCCTCCCCGACGCCCTCGACCAGGTAGGGCCGGCCGGTTCCACCGGAGTACACCGATCCCACCGGGTCCGCGCCGACGATCCGCACCCGGCCGGCCGAGGCCTCCTTGAGGTAGCGCCCGACCCCGGAGATCGTGCCGCCGGTCCCCATGCCGCAGACGAAGTGTGTGATGCGGCCCTCGGTCTGGCGCCACAGTTCGGGGCCCGTGGTCTCGTAGTGCGAGCGCGGGTTGTTCGGGTTGGAGTACTGATCCGGCTTCCAGGCGTCCGGTCGCTCGCGGACCAGGCGATCGGAGACCTGGTAGTAGGACCGCGGGTCCTCGGGCGCGACGGCCGTGGGACAGACGACGACCTCGGCACCGTAGGCACGCAGCGTGTTGATCTTGTCGGTGGAGACCTTGTCCGGCACCACGAACACGCAGCTGTAGCCCCGCTGCTGGGCGACGAGTGCGAGCCCGATGCCGGTGTTGCCGCTCGTCGGCTCGACGATCGTGCCGCCGGGCCGCAGGGCACCGGACTGCTCGGCGGCGTCGACCATCCGCGTCGCGATGCGGTCCTTCACCGACCCGCCGGGATTGAAGTACTCCACCTTGGCAAGTACTAGGGGAGCAAGCCCCTCGGTGACCGACCGCAGTCGCACCAGCGGTGTGTTGCCGACCAGCTCCAGCATCGACTCGACGTACTCCACGCCTCCGCCCCCAACTTCCCAAGCCGTCACGATGATCAACTACGGACAATTCGGCGCAAATGCCGGCCACGCTTTCGCCGGCCGACATCACGGTAGGACCAAGGCTTCTTGGATCGCCTGTCGCCACCCCAGGACCGGAGCTACATTCGCAATCTGGGGGAGACGGCCCGCCCGCCGGCGGCCGTCAGGAGACTTGCCTGTCCTTTCGGGGAGGTGCGTCGAAATGGCCGACGCAGTGTGCCTTGAGATCGCTTATCGGGACCTGACGTGAGCGGCTTCGGAGCCGCCCGCCGACTCCTCGGCGCCGCCGCTCTCGGCGGTACCGGAGTCGCCCTCACCGGTGGGGCGCTCGCCGGTCTGCTCGTCACCGAGGCCAAGCTCGCCCGACGCTGGGTGGGCGTGCCCAAGACTGTCCCGCCGTCGGACAACGGCCTGTGGGGCTCGGGCCACGAAACCCCGATTTCGTTCGTCATGATCGGCGACTCCAGCGCCGCCGGGCTCGGCGTCGAACGCCCCGAGCAGACCCCGGGCGCGCAGATCGCCCAGGGCCTCGCGGCGATCGCCGAGCGTCCCGTTCGCCTCACCGACGTCGCCCTCGTGGGCGCCCGCAGCGCCGACCTGGACCGTCAGGTCACCCTCGCGCTCGCCGCGGCGCCGGACGTCGCGATGATTATGATCGGCGCGAACGACATCACCCACCGCGTTTCGCTGACGACCGCGGTCTCCCAGCTCGACGCCGCGGTACGACGGCTGCGGGCGGCCGGGGTCGAGGTCGTCGTGGCCACGTGCCCGGACCTCGGCACGATCGAGCCGATCGCCCAGCCGCTGCGCTACCTCGCCCGCCGTTGGAGCCGCCAGCTCGCCGCAGCCCAGACCATCGTGGTGGTCGAGGCCGGTGGCCGCACCGTCTCGCTCGGCGACCTCATCGGTCCGGAGTTCTCCGCGGCCCCGCTGGAGATGTTCTCGGCGGACCGCTTCCACCCGTCGGCGGCGGGCTACGCCAGCGCCGCGATGGCGGTGCTGCCGTCGGTCGCCGCCGCCCTCGGGTACTGGCCGGTCGACGAGCACGCGCGGGAACTCTCGCCCGCCACCGGAATGCTCCCCGTCGCGTTCGCGGCCGTGGAGGCCGTCGAGGCACCCGGCACCGAAGTCGCCCCGGCGACTGCGGCCGAGGCGGGCGGCGACATGGCCCGTCACGGCGGACTTCGCGGGCCCTGGGCGCTGCTGCGGATCCGTCGTCGGCCGGAGGCGTCCGACGCGGAGGCCATGCACCACCCCAGCGCCGCCTGAGGGTCCCTCAGACTTCGCCGGACAGCGCGCGCAGCTCGCTCTGCGCGCGCTGCAGGGCGTCCGTCAACGGGACGCGGTCTCCGTCGGGGCCCCAGATCTCGGCGTCGCCCTCCGCCCCGTTCAGCGCGGCCCACAGATCGGTGGCCACGACGGCGATCTGATCGGGAAGGGCGAACACACCGAGATCGGGAACGGACCGTTGCACCGGCGCGGTCTCGGCGATGCGGGCCTCGAGCGCGGCCGTCAGATCGGCGAGGAGTTGGGCGACCTCGAGCGCGGCCGAGGCGACCGTTCGCGCGCCGACGGGGCGCCGCCAGCGACTCTCCGGAAGTGTCCGCAGGCGGTCGGCCAACGCGTGCGCCAGCGCAGGCACGGAGGGTTCGGCGGGCTCGGTCGATGCGGTCCTCACATCGACCGACAGTAGGACCTGAAAAGTGCGTTGGAGATTGGCGCCCGGTCTTGTGTCGCTGCTCACCATGGGGCACCCTCAAAGGACCGTCGGTGCGCCCCCACGCCGCGACAGGAGCTGCGCAGCCAAAGGCGAGCCGATCGACCCAAATCGATGTCACTGTCGTCGTGTTCGAGAGGCGGTCCAATGTCCCTTCACCACTCCGAGGAGACGCATCAGAACCTGGTTGCCCGGGTCCCCGGCGCAACCGGCCGAGAACTCCCCGAGTGGTTCCGAGAAATCGAGGACGGACCCTCGTTTCTCCGCTTCGACGACAAGGTGAACTGGCTCCGCGACGAGCACGGCATCGCCCACGGGCACGCCACCGCGATCGTCCACGAACACGATCTGCGCCGCGCGCACCGTTCCTTCGAATAGACCCGAGACTGCACAGAGCGGAGGCCCCCGTCGTAGGACGGGGGCCTTCGTGTTTCCGCGTTGTCTACGGTCAGTCGCCGCGCAGGATCGAGATAAGACGCAGGAGCTCGATGTAGAGCCAGACCACCGTGACCGTCAGGCCGAACGCTGCGCGCCAGGCCTCCGACTCCGGGGCGCCCATCCGAATGCCCTCTTCGACCATGTCGAAGTCGAGCACCAGGAACAGGCTGGCGAGCACCACGCCGACACCCGCGGTCAGCAGGCCGAAGCCGCCACCCCAGGCGTTGGCGCCCGAGTCGAACATCCGCAGCACCAGGTTGCCGAGCATCAGCACCATGTACCCGAGCGTGGCGCCCACGACGATGCGGGTGAACCGCGGAGTGGCGCGCAGGCGGCCGCTCTTGTACAGCGCGAGCATGATCGCGAAGACGATCGCCGTACCGGCCACGGCCTGGACGACGACGCCCTCCATGCCGGGGCGGGAGTTGATGGCGTTCGAGATCGCACCGAGGAAGACGCCCTCGACGGCGGCGTAGGCGATGATCAGTGGCGGGCTCGGGACTCGCTTGAACGAGTTCACCATCGCCAGGCCGAAGCCGACGATGGCGGCCAGGATCGCCAGACCCCAGCCCACGTTGGCGGCCCAGGCGAGGGCGCCGGTGACGACCGCGATGCCGAGCAGAAGCCCGGTGCGCGAGACGACGTCGTCGAGCGTCATGGCCCGCGTGGACGCCGGGGGCGCCCCCGCCGGGTCGCCGTACGGGGTGGGCCGGCGGTAGTCGATCCCGGCCGGCTCGGGGGCCGGCGCCGGCGCCGGCTGTGCGTAGCCGTTGCGGCTGAACACGTCCGAGCGGGAGAGAACGGGATTACTGCTGCGCATCGTGTGCACTCCTCCGTGCCCGCGGGTGCGGGCGGACGATCAGGGTAGTTCGGCCGTCGCGCGTGGCTCCGGCACTCGGTTCAACGTACGAACACCCTGCTCTTGTTCCGGACCGAACCGCTACCCCCGCGCACGGTTTCCAGGCGCGGGGCCGCGGGCTCAGGCAGAGGGCATCGAGTACGCGTCGGCCGCGGCGACCAGCAGGCCGGCGAGTCGACGCGCCTCGTCTGGAAGCAGGTAGGACGACAGATCGAGAAAGCGCCCGTCTTCGTCGGTGTCCGCCTGATCGGTCAGGGACAGGACGACGTAGTTGGTCTCCTCGGGAGTCCCCGGGTCCATGGCGTGACCGCCCACCGTCAGGTAGGTCATGTGGTCGTCCTTGGGCACGAGGGCCTCGAGGTACTCCGTGGGGCTGATGATGTCGCTCATTCGGATGCCTCGCTTCTCGGCACCGGAACGAGCGCCGCCGCGCTCCCCCTATTGGTTCGCTCGCTGCGCTCACTCACAGGCCTGCCACCAATCGCACCGTCACTGGGCGCGAGGTCGTCGCGCCGGGAATGTGTCGATCCTAGGCAGTTGTACGCAAAAGCGCCGTGAGCCACGCCGCTAACATTTGCCCCACAGACCCCATTCGTCACACGCGACGTGCAGTTTTGTGGATCTAGGTGTTCCGCTCGCGCCCCGGCTGGCGTCCGATCACCCGTTCGTGGGCAGCCTCCCAGCGAGCCCAGGCGGCCTCGAGGTCGGAGGCCAACAGATCGATGTTGTGCAGCTGCGTGTCCGTGCACACGCCGCGCTCGGCCAGCCGCGCGGCGTTCGTGATGGCGCCGAGAACGTCGACGACCTCGCCGTAGGCGCGCCAGGCGATCTCCATCTCGGCCTCCGCCTCGGGGTCGAGGGGATCGGCCTGTGCGGCGACGTACGGATCGAGCAGCTCGAGCTCGACGCGCGCGGCCGACGGCTGCGCGGCCCTCTGCCGGCCTGGGATGGCGGCCCGTTGCGGACCCCACGGGCCTTCCTCCTCGGCCCGACGGCGCGGACGAATCGACCAGGTGCGGTGCGTTTCTTTCGAGATCACTTGCCCTCCCGGACCTCGGTGGACCTGCCGGCCCGCGCGACACATTCGCGGCCCCGATGGCAAGTACCTTGCTCCGACTGGGCGCGCCCTGTACGCGAAATCCAGGCATCCATCGCCTCGGGGCGCGGAGGAATGGCCGGATTTGGCGGGGGCCGAGGCAGTTTTTCCTTCGCGATTCGGGCCGACCGTCCATCCCCACCACGGTCCGGACATGCCACCGCCCGGGGCGCCGTACGGAGCCCCGGGCGGTGGAGTGCGGCAGTCGGTCAGCCGCAGGTGCAGGTGGCGCCGCAGTTGCACGGGTTGCAGGTGCATCCGCCGGTGTTCTCGTCCATGGCGATCCTCCGTAGGCAGGGATTCGATCTACGAAACTATACCCCCCTACCGTATTAATCGCGCAAGGGCCGACTGGTCGGGGACGTCGGCGGCGGGTCCCGCGTTATCGAATCGGGTCCTACGCCGGGAGAATCGACGTCCTCGCGCTTCCCGGCTCGACGCCTCCGCCTCGGCATACTGGCGTCGAACGGCTTGGATCACTTCACCTCGGAGGCAACGTCAGTGGGCAAGAAGGCACCGCAGGGATCGGGTCCGGCCGGCGACCGCGCCGCTCGCGTGGCGGCGATGCGCAAGGAGCAGGCGAAGAAGGAGAACAAGCGCAAGGCCGTCACCGGCGTCGCCATGGCAGTGGCGCTGAGCCTCGGTGCCGGTCTCATCGCGATCGCCGCGCTGAAGGGCGGCAACGACGACCCGGTGGACGGGGAGGGCGAACTGGCCGGCGCGACCATCACCAAGGACCTCGGCCAGAAGCACGTCGCCGAAGAGGTGAAGTACGACCAGACGCCGCCGGTGGGCGGCGACCACGACCAGGCCTGGGCCAACTGCAAGGTCTACGAGGCCCCGATCCGCAACGAGAACGGCGTGCACTCCCTCGAGCACGGCGCCGTGTGGATCACCTACAAGCCGGATCTGGCCGCCGACGACGTGAAGAAGCTCAAGGACAAGATCCCCAGCACCTACGCGATCATGTCGCCCTACCCCGACCTGCCCGCCCCCGTGGTCGCGTCGGCCTGGGGCCGCCAGATGCAGATGACCGGCGTCGACGACCCGCGCATCGAGCAGTTCATCCGCACCTACCGCCAGGGTCCGCAGACCCTCGAACCGGGCGCCGCCTGCACGGGCGGAGTGGACGGCACCAGCAAGCCCGGCGAGGCTCTGTGACGGTGATCGACCAGTCCCCCGCAGCGCGCGCTCCGGAACGCGGCAGTCGCGGCCCGGCGGCCGTGCTCGGGGTGCTCGTCGTGGCCCTCGCCGTGGCGATGGCGATTCTGCTCGTCCGCTGGCCGGACTCGTCCGGCTCGCGGCCGGCGGACGACAGCGCGGCGGCGGGGTTCTCCCGAGACATGCAGGTGCACCACGCGCAGGCCGTCGACATGTCGATGATCGTCCGAGATCGGACCGAGGACGTCGACATTCGGCGGCTCGGGTACGACATCGCCCTGACCCAGCAGGCGCAGATCGGCGAGATGGCGGGCTGGCTGCGCTTCTGGAAGCTCTCGCAGACCAACCCCGGCAAGCCGATGGCGTGGATGGGTGCCGACCACGCGGGCCACTCGATGCCGGGCATGGGTGCCGGCGTCGAGATGCCCGGCATGGCCACCGCAGCCGACCTGGAGCAGTTGGCCGAGCTGTCCGGGCGCGAGGCGGAGCTGAAGTATCTGACGCTGATGGTCGCCCACCACCGCGGCGGCGTGGCGATGGCGCAGGCCCTCCTGGACCGGAGCGAGGTGCAGATCGTGCGCGTTCTGGCGGAGAAGATGGTCGCCGGTCAGAACTCGGAGATCGATCTGATGAACGACCTGATCGCGGCGCGCGGCGGGACCCGGGTCTAACGCTCCGTCAGTTGTGCGCCCCGGTCTCGTGTTCCCGGTGTCCTGCGGGTTCGAGCTGGAAGGTTGAGTGCTCCACGTCGAAGTGTCCGACCAGGCAGCGCTGCAGCTGGCACAGCAGGACCGCGGCGTGTCCGTCGGTGAAGCACTCGTCGTCGACGACGACGTGCGCCGAGAGGCTCGGCAGACCCGAGGTGACCGTCCAGGCGTGCAGGTCGTGGACGTCGCGGACGTGGTCCACGGACAGCAGGTGGGCCGAGACGTCGGCGAGGTCGAGCTGGGCGGGCGTGCCCTGCAGCAGGATGTGGCCGGACTCCCGCACCAGGCCCCAGCCGGAGTAGAGCATCAGCGCGACGACGACCAGCGAGGCGATCGCGTCGGCTCGGTCGAAGCCGGTGAGCAGGATGACGACGCCGGCGACCGCGGTGCCGACGAAGGCGTAGAGGTCGGTCAACACGTGCTGGAACGCGCCTTCGACGTTCAGGCTCGAGCGGTTGGCCCGAGCCAGAACCGCGGTGGCGGCGACGTTGACCACGACGCCGACGACGGCGACGGCGAGCACTCCCCCGCCCTCGACCTCGGGCGGGACGAACAGTCGCTGCACCGCCTCGACGGCGATGATCGCACCGACTACGAGCAGGGTGACGCCGTTGGCGCAGGCGGAGAGGATCTCCGCGCGCTTGAGGCCGTAGGTCCAGCGGGCGGTGGCCGGGCGAGCGGCCAGGCGCATCGCCCAGAGTGCCGCGGCGATCGCCAGGGCGTCGGTCAGCATGTGTCCGGCGTCGGCGAGCAGCACCAGCGAGTCGATGGCCAGGGCAACGACGACCTCGACGACCATGAAGGCGCTCAGCAGCACCAACGCGATCCAGAGGTAGCGGCGGTCCGCGTCCGCGCTCACCGCATGGGAATGCCCGTGGCCGTGTCCGTGGCCGTGTCGGTGGCCGTGTCGCCGCTCGACGGGCGCGTTGTGCGCATCGGGTCGGGCGGCGTCCGCGCACCAGGACGGCAGCGGGGCCTCACTCATCGCGTGCCTCCGCGTCGCCGGTTCTGCCGGGGCGGCAGTCTACCGGCGAGGTCGCGCTCAGGCGGGCTCGGCGAGGACGTCGGACACCAGGCCGACGAAGGTGGCACGGGTGGTGTCCCCCAGGACGCGCGCGGCGACGCGTCCCTGCCGATCGAGAATCAGGGTGCTCGGAATGGCCTTCGGCGGAAGATCCCGAAATGCCAACTGCAGCGATCCGTCGGGATCCCGCAGGCTCGGATAGGTGATGCCGAAGCGTCGCTCGAACGCCTCGGCGGCGCCCGTTGCGTCGTCGCGGGTGTTGATTCCGACGAACTGCACGGACTTGTCCCTGAGCTCCTGCCAGGCGGCCTCCAGCGCCGGCGCCTCCTTGCGGCAGGGAGCACACCAGGACCCCCACACGTTCAGCAGGACGACCTTGCCGCGGTACTCGGCCAGGTCGATCGTTCCCCCGCCGAGTTTCGGCCCGGCGAGCGAGATCGGGGCGCCACGCCCCGCGGCGGCCGTCCGGGTCACGGCGCCGTCCCCGACGACGAAACTCGTCCCCGAGTCGGCACCCGGACCACCGGCCCCGCACCCACCGAGGACGACGGCGAACGCCACGGCTGCACCGGATCGACGTAGACGGCGGCAGGGCTGCCGGTGCTGTGCAGTCACCCCGCAACGATAGGTGCCCCCGTCGCCGCGCGCCGTGGGGGTGGGGCCCGGCGCCGAGTCCGGATCCTCAGGCGGGCAGGTGGCGCAGCGAGGTCAGCGAGGCCTCGTGGAGCCGGGTCACCCGGTTGACGGCGCTCGGGTACCGGTAGGAGCCGCCTTCGTAGAGCACGAAGACCCGGTCGCCGATGCGGGCCATGTTCTCGCCCATGCTCGGCGCGACGAAGCACTTCACCGTGGCGTCGTCGAGGTCGCGCTTGCGGTCGGTCACCACGATGCGGCCCTGCCTGCTTCCGTTGCTGACGTTGAAGACGAGGCGATCGGAATCGACCAGAAGGCCCTGGGTGCGGGCGGGCGCTTCGTAGCCGGCGCCGTTTCGACTCAGCTTGCCCGCGGAGTCCACCTTGTAGCGGTAGACCATGTCGACACTGTGGTGGTTGTAGTGACCGGCCCAGATCTCGCCGCCGTGGGCCTGCATGAACCCGGCGCCGGTGATCGTCTGCAGACCGCTTTCGCGCCCCAGGTAGGGCCGCTTGCCGGTCTTGGCCGCGGACTCGAAGGCGTCCTTGAGCTTGCTCAGCCGGTAGCGGCGCACCGGTTCCCTGGTGGGCGCCTTCTTGTCGGCGTGCTGTCCGAACAGGAACTTCCCGGCGATCGCGATGCCGCCGAGGTGCCCGGCCGCGACCTCGACCGTGCCGACGTGTCTGCCGGTAGTCGGGTCGATTCCCACGAGGTAGGAGTTGTACTGCCGGTCCTCGACCTTGCGGTACATGGAGACCACGAGCAGGGTCTGGCCCTTCGCGTTCCACTTCGACCACGTCGTGACGCCCTGCGGAACGTGGGTGGACAGGTGCGGCAGGGCAAACCCGTCGGAGAACATCGATTCGTACCGCGGCGAGGCGGCGGGCCCCGGGTAGAAGGCGCCCAGGGCGCCGGCCTGCGCACCTTCGCACGGCTCGGAGGTCGCCCGGACCGGCGTGGTGGAGCTGTCGACGGCGGCGGGCTGGGCCAAGGGGCCGGAGTCCCCCGAGCCGCTGGCGGAGGCCGGTGCACCGGCCACCGCGGCCATGACGACGGCGGCGACGACGGACTGCTTCGACAACAGGCGCATGCGGTCTCCCGTGGGACAACGTGAGGAAGGCACGCGCTTGGACGACCCCTTCGGAATTCGCGTTCCGCAACTTGAGGGGCCGAACGGCTCCACAAGCCGGGCATTCGTTCCACGGGCGAACAAGCTGCCGTCGTCGCGGCGAGAACTTGAACCGTCGATGCCGTTCCGTTGAAACGGAAGAATCTGACGTAGTCTCAGAATTCGGCCGGCGGCGTCGGCGATCAGCCGCGCAGCTCCTCGGGCGGGCGCACGCTCGCCCCTCCCTCGACGATCGGACCGGGGACGCTCGCGAAGCGAAACCGGACCGGCTCCCGGCCCGGCTGCACGGCGAGCGCCTGCCCGGTGTCCTCGAGCAGCAGAGCCTGCAGGAGTGCGGCTGCCACGAGGTCGGGAGTCAGCGTCGGAAAGTTCGCTTCGGCCAGCGCCTCGCGCATGCCGTCGGGGATGAGTGCCGTGTCCGTGATGCCCGGGCACACGAGGTTGATCCGAACGCCGGACGCCGCGAGCTGGGGCGCGACGCTGCGCACGAACCCGACGATCGCGTGCTTGGTCAGGGAGTAGACCGGGTCGACCTCCCAGCCGATCAGCCCGGCCAGGGACGCGGTGACCGCGATCGCCCCGCCGCGTCCCGCGAGGAGCGGAGCGAGCGCCCGGACGCCGTGCACGACTCCGCCGACGTTGACGGCCAACGCGCGGTCGTAGGCGTCGTCGCGGAGCCGCTCCAGGCGACTCTCGCCGGTGAGGATCCCCGCGTTGAGCACCGCGAAGTCCAGCGGCCCGACCTCGGCGACGAAGCCTCGCCAGGCCTCGGGGTCCGCGACGTCGAGGGGCGCACTCCGCCCGCCGACCTCTGCGGCGAGTTCCTCGGCGCCCGCGCCGTCGATGTCCGCGACGACGACGATTGCGCCGCGGGCGGCGAGCAGCCGCACGGTCTCCCGGCCGATGCCGGACGCGCCGCCGGTGACCAGGACGCGCTTGCCTCGCAGGTCGGTCATTCGTTCTCCCCGCGAGATGCTCCGGCAGCGGCGCCGGCTTCGATCACCGTACGAGGCGGCGAGCCTCGGGCCCGGGCGGGGGCCGTCGACGGAGCGGCCGCGCCTGGGCCGGGCAACTTTCTTGGCGTGTTTCCCGGATGTATCTCGGCTAGAGCCCGAATCGGCAAGGATTTGGTGTGCTCCTGCGCGAGGCGCGATCTTGCCGCCCGGAGACTTTTCCGTCGATGTCCGAGTTCGGCGGCGACTCCTCGCGAGCGTCGATCTGTCCGCGGTGTCGGGGTGCGCCCGGGTCCGCTCCCGGGAAGAGCGAGGCGAAACGACCAATCGGCGGGCGGATTCGCCTCTCGCGCAGTCTGGGTAATGCCGAGACAGGGGTGGGAGGCGGCAGCCTTGCGGTGTGCGGTCGGCCGCCCTACACCTGTGTCCAGCGACAACGCATCACAGGCCGAGGCGGCCCGGGCGAGGGGAAGGCAACGATGGAGCTGCGCACCGTCACCACCGAGATCGCGATGACCCTGCTGGTCGAGGGCGAGGGCTCCTGGACCGTTCCCAGCACCTTCCGCTTCGACCCCAACGACCCGTTCGCGGTCCACGTGGCGATGACGGCGAACGGCTGCGTCGTCGAGTGGGCCTTCGCCCGGGAGATCCTGGCCGAGGGCCTGGGCGCTCCCGCCGGCCTCGGCGACGTGCAGGTCTACCCGTGCCTGGACGAGGACGGATCCGAGACGGTCCGACTGCGCCTGTGCAGCCCCGAGGGCGAGGCGGTCCTGGAGGCACGTGCCGGAGAGCTCGTGCGCTTCTTCGAGGACACGCTCCGGTCGGTGCCGCTGGGGGCGGAGATCGACCACCTGGACGTCGAAAGCGCGCTGATCGGCCTGCTCGCCGACCGCTGACCGTCGGCCGGCGGCTCCGGAGGGACGACCGCGCCGGAGCGCGAGGCGGATGCTGCCCGCGGGTGCGCGAGGATCCGACCCCGCGCCGGACCGTGCCGGGTGCCCTCCGGACTCGGCACGTCGGCGTCCACCGCAGCCGGTGTCGGGCATGGTCCACGGAGTGCGCGCCGGGAGGCCCGATCGGCCGACGCCGGCGAAGCGACGCCCTGCGAGTTCCCTGGAACGGGATCCGCCACTGCGACGGTCCGACGGACCACACAGATGCGGTTGCACAGCTCGAAGCGGTGCCCGGGACGGGATTTGAACCCGTACTCCCCTGCGGGAAGCGAGGTTTAAGCTCGCCGTGGCTGCCGGTTACACCACCCGGGCGGTGGGGTCACGGTACCGCCGCGGCGGTTCCGGGGGCGTGTTCAGGCTGCGTGCCTACGATCCCGGCATGAGGCTCCTCGCCCTGTGCGCAGCGGCGGTCGTCGCGGCGGGCACCCTGCCGGCGCCCGCCGCCGCGACCGCGGACGGGCCGAAGGATTCGCCTCGGTACCGGTTTCCGATCGAGAAGTGCCTCGCCCGGTACAGCCGGACGCACCACGACTATCCGGCCGCGGACGTGTTCGCGCGCTCCGGCTGCGTCGTGGTGTCGGTGACCGAGGGCGTTGTCGACGAGGTCAGCCGCAAGGACACCTGGTCGGCGGCGAAGAACAGGGGAGCCACCCGCGGCGGCCTGTCGGTCTCGATCGTCGGGGACGACGGGGTCAGGTACTACTACTCGCACCTGGCGTCGGTCGGTCAGTTCCTCGCGCCGGGCCGGCGGGTCGCGACGGGCGAGCGAATCGGCAGGGTGGGCACGACCGGCAGTGCCCGCGGCACCGCACCGCACCTGCACTTCGGCATCTCCTGGCCGACGGAGGCGGGCGTCTGGTGGGTACGCCGCGGCGCGGTCGCGCCCGCTCCCTATCTGGACGCGTGGCGTCGAGGTCGGGACAGGTCCCCTGCGAAAGCCGTCGCCCAGGAGCGCACGAAGCAGGGCGAGGTACCGCGCTGCGAGGCGCTCTGCTGAAGCCGGAGGTAGATCGGCCCTCGGACAGAAACGAGCGATGCGGCCGGCCTCCCGTCACGCCACCTCGACCGTCGTGGTGATGCGGGTGAGCGTGGGTTCGGACGGCACCGAACCGAAGCCGAAGCGGACGGGCGGGTCGACGCGGGCCAGCGAGCCGAGGTCGGCTCCGTCGAGCGTTCCGCGAACCGCGCGGATCGGCAGGAGATCACGGGCGCCGTACCACTCGCGGCGGCCGTTGCCGGCGCTGCCGCGGGTGCGGACACCGCGCAGGACCAGGCGGGCGGGGAAGTCGACGAGCGCGATCCACCAGGTTCGGCCCGCGAGGAACGCCGGCACCGTGCGGAGCAGTCGGCCGAGTCGGCGGCGCGGGCCGAGGTCGAATTCCAGGGCCAGGTCCGGCGCTCGGACAGACCAGGTCTGCCCCGGCCTCGCCTCGACCGGCCCGATCTCCACGGCGTCGAAGGTGTAGGTCGCGGACACGAACTCGGCGATCTGTTCGCTCGGCGCGAGGAGGACGCGGTGGCCGTCGGCGCGTTCGAGCATCACGTCGGTGAAGGCGCCGAAGGGGCTGCTCGGCCAGTGCCCGACGACGATCCGAGCACCGGACGTGGTTCCCAGTCCGGCGATCCAGCCGTCGAAGACGAGGCGGGTCATCGGGGACCCGGGAGTCCCGCGGCGATGCGGGCGCGGCGCAGGACGTGATCGAGCATGGGCTCGGTGAGCCGACCGGTGAAGGTGTTCTGCTGACTGGGGTGGAACGAACCGAGCAGCAGCATGGGGCCATGAGGCCCCGTCAGTTCTGTAGCGGCGTCGTGGCCGAACTTCGGCCGCGGCCGCGGGACCGCGACGCCGTTGGCCGCCAGCGCGCCGAGCGCCGCCAGCCAGCCGAACGACCCGAGGCAGACCACCACGCGCACCGACGGCAGCACGAACGCGACCTCCCGGTGCAGCCAGGGCGCGCAGTCGTCGCGTTCGTCGTTGGGCGGCTTGTTCAGCGGCGGCGCGCACCGCACGGCGGCGAGCATCCGCGCACCGAGGAGGCGTTGGCCGTCGCCGGCGCGGGTCGAGGTGGGCAGGGCGGCCAGCCCGACGCGGTACAGGGAGGCGAACAGCCAGTCCCCGCTGCGGTCGCCGGTGAAGACTCGCCCGGTGCGGTTGCCGCCGTGCGCGGCGGGCGCGAGACCGACGAGCAGCACCTTCGGCGAGGGATCGCCCCACCCGGCGATGGGCCGACCCCAGTAGGGCTCGTCGGCGAACATTCTGCGACGCTCGAGTGCTACCCGCTCGCGCCAGTCCACCAACCGCGGGCAGGCCCGGCAGACGGACTGACGCGCCGTCAGTTCGCCGAGGGAGTCGGCGGATTCGGCCAGCACGAAGACCGAAGAGGCATCCGTCGCCACGGGAGTGTCGGCCGCTGCCGGGTCCTCCGGCCACCCCGTCCCGGGCGGCGCGAACGGCAGCGGCACCGCAGTCCTGCGCTCATCCATGAGCGAGGGCCCACGCCAACCGGGACAATTCGGGCGCCCGGGTGGTCCCCCGGTCATCCATGAGCGCAGGACCACGCGCAGCCGCGCAATCGGGCCGGCAAGTGGGCCTGAGGTCATCCATGAGCGAGGGGCCAGGCCTCACGGCAGGAGGCTGGCGGCGAGGCCGTCGAGAATGTCGTGCTCGGAGGCGATCAGGTCCGGGTCGCCTAGGGCGCGGAGGATGCGCGAGAGCACCAGGGCGCCGGCCCCGATGACGTCGACCCGGCCCTCGTGCATCACCCCGATGCGCGCCCGTTCCTCCCGAGTCGACACGAGCAGTTCCACCGCGATCTCGTGGAGTTTCGCGGCGGGCACGCGCGCATGGTGGATGCGGTCGGCGTCGTAGGCGTGCAGGCCCAACGCCATGGCGGTCAGGGTCGTGACGGTTCCGGCGCAGCCGACGACGGACTTCGCGTCGGCGAACGGCACGACCTCCCCGGCCAGCGCGATCGCGGCGTCGATCTCGGCGGTCGCGGCCGCGATCTGCTCGGGCGTCGGCGGATCGTCGTGCAGGCGACGTTCGCGCATGCGGACGCACCCCACGTCGACCGAGCGAGCCGCGAGCGGGCCACCGGAGCCGACGACGAACTCGGTAGACCCGCCGCCGATGTCGAAGACCAGGTAGGGCCCGGGCGCGTCGAGCCCGGCTACGGCGCCGGCGAAGGACAGCGCGGCCTCCACCTCGCCGGGTACGACCTCCGGCTCCACTCCGAAGATCGCGCGCATTCCCTCGGAGAACTCGGCGCGGTTCTCGGCGTCGCGCGTGGCGCTGGTCGCCGCGATGCGGATCGCGTCCACTCCCCCGACGGAGGCGAGCAGCGCGGCGTACTCGCGGGCCGCGGCGAAGGTCCGCTCCAGCGCGTCGGGCGCCAACCGGCCGGTGGCGTCGACGCCCTGACCGAGCCGGTTGATCCGCATGAGGCGTTCGAGGTCGGACAGCGTGCCGTCCGAGGCGACGGTGGAGATCAGCAGGCGGATCGAGTTGGTCCCGCAGTCGACGGCGGCGACCCTACGCACCCTCGGTCCTCTCCACGCACGACCCGTTGGCCCACCAGGCCCCGATCTCGGAAACTACCTCGTCGCCGATCGGGTTGACGCCGGGCCCGGCGGCGAGCGCGTGCCCGGCGAGGACGTGCAGGCACTTCACCCGATCCGGCATGCCGCCCGCCGAGATGCCGGCGACCTCGGGAACCTCGCCGAGGCGAGCCCGCCGGGCGAGGTAGTCCCGGTGAGCCGCTCGATGCGCCTCGCCCAGGTCCGGGTCGGCGTCGACTCGGGCGCTCATCTCGGTCATGCGCCCCGACGCCTCGATCGTCCCGATGCGGCCGGAGGCCTTCGGGCAGGTCAGGTAGAAGAGCGTGGGAAACGGCGTGCCGTCCGGCAGGCGCGGCTCGGTGGCGAGCACCGCCGGGTTGCCGCACGGGCAGCGGTAGGCGACGGAGTCCACCCCGCGCGGCACGCGTCCCAACTGCGCGGCCACCGCGGCCACGTCCGCGTCGGTGGGCGCCGGTCCGAGCACGCCACGACCGGAGGGGACCCGTCCGGAAGGGGCGGGGCCCGTCACCGCGCCGACTGCACGCCCCGCGGAGGCGCCTCGACGGGCGTCGACGCGGTCGCGAGCGAGTCGTTCAGCCGCCCCCACCAGGAGGTGGGAACCACCGGGGTTCCGGGCAGCTCCGCGGCGAGCGCGGGCGGCGGATCGGTGACCCGGTAGGCCTGCTCGCCGGGCTTGACGTAGTGCAGCCGCAATCGCGCCTCGCGCTCGATCCAGAACTTCTCGTGGCGCAGGGCGTTCTCGCGCTGTAGCGCCTCGAGCCGTTCCGCGCCCGCGGCCACGGACTGGCGCAGTTCGTCGATGTGCTGGCGCTGCGCGACGTAGCGCTGAACGGGATAGGCCACGGAGACGGCGACGAGGAAGACCACCGAGGCGAGGATCGCCGCACGGCGGGTGAACGGGCTGCGCCGCAGCATCGGCACCACGACGGTCTCGACCCGGGTCTGCGCCGGCACCCGTCCGCGCAGCGCGCGACGGGCCGGACGACCCTCGACACGGCCCGAACTCGGCCGCGCGCGATCGCGTAGCCGCGGGCGCGGCGTGCGACTGCGACGGGGGACCTTCATCAGACCTTGTACCGCGGGAATGCTCCGCGGCCGGCGTACCTGGCGGCGTCGAAGAGTTCCTCTTCGATGCGCAGCAGCTCGTTGTACTTCGCGACGCGCTCGGAACGCGCCGGGGCGCCGGTCTTGATCTGCCCGCAGTCCGTGGCGACGGCGAGGTCGGCGATCGTGGTGTCCTCGGTCTCGCCCGAGCGGTGGCTCATCATTGCCCGGTATCCGTTGCGGTGGGCCATGTTCACCGCGTCCAGGGTCTCGGACAGCGTGCCGATCTGATTGACCTTCACCAGCAGCGCGTTGGCGGTGCTCTCGGCGATCCCACGTGCGAGACGCTCGGGGTTGGTGACGAACAGGTCGTCGCCGACGAGCTGGACGCGGCTGCCGATCCGGTCGGTCAGCGTCTTCCAGCCGGTCCAGTCGTCCTCGTTGAGCGGGTCTTCGATCGAGACGAGCGGGTAGTCGTTGAGCAGCGTCTCGTAGTAGTCTCCCATCTGCTCCGCGGTGAGCTTCTTGCCCTCGAAGCTGTAGAGCCCGTCGCCGTAGAATTCGGTGGCGGCGACGTCGAGCGCGAGAACGACGTCGTGGCCGAGCTGGAACCCGGCGGCCTCGATGGCCCTGCCGATGAGGTCGAGGGCGTCGCGGTTGCTCGGCAGGGACGGTGCGAAGCCGCCCTCGTCGCCGAGACCGGTGGACAGGCCCTGCTTCTTCAGCACGGCCTTGAGCGAGTGGTAGACCTCCGCGCCCCAGCGCAGCGCGTCGGCGAAGGTGTCCGCACCGATCGGCGCGATCATGAACTCCTGGATGTCGACGGCGGTGTCCGCGTGCGCGCCGCCGTTGAGGATGTTCATCATCGGCACGGGCAGCAGGTGCGCGTTGGGGCCGCCGACGTAGCGGAACAGCGGCAGCCCGACGCTCTGCGCACCGGCGCGGGCGACCGCGAGGCTGGCGCCGAGGATCGCGTTCGCGCCGAGGCGCGCCTTGTTCGGCGTGCCGTCGAGGTCGATGAGGGCCTGGTCGATCAGGCGCTGGTCGTCGACGTCGTAGCCGAGGAGTTCGGCCTTGATTTCGGTGTTCACGGCCTCGACGGCGTCCTGCACGCCCTTGCCGAGGTAGCGGTCGACGTCCCCGTCGCGGCGCTCGGCGGCCTCGAAGGCGCCGGTGGAGGCCCCGGAGGGAACCGCGGCGCGGCCGAGCGTTCCGTCGTCGAGGGTGATCTCGACCTCGACGGTCGGGTTGCCTCGGGAGTCCAGGATCTCGCGTGCCCAGACGTCCTCGATGGTGGCCATAACTGTCTCCTGGAGCGACGGACACGAAGCGCGACCCACCATACTCACGCGCCACAGGAGGATTCGAATCGCCGCTCCGACGTCAGCGGCCCAGGAACGCCCCGGTGATCGCCGCCAGCTCGGCCCGGGCCACGGCGTCGTCGATCGCCGGGTCGCCGTCGCCGAAGATCGAGGAGTAGTCGCCGAACTGGCTGTGTTCCATCCCGGCGATCTCCCGCAGCTCCACCGGCCGCCCGGCGAGCGCCTCGCGGGCGGCGGCCGGGGGCACGATCCCGTCCCGTCCGCCGAGTACGACCAGCACGCGCAGGTCGGGGCGCAGCGCCGTGTCCCGCAGCGGGTAGGCGGCCCAGAGCACGACGCCCTCGACCGCGCGCGCCGCGTCGCGATCGAGGAAGTCCAGCGCGGCGAACCCGCCGAAGGAGTGTCCGCCCACCCACCAGCGGTCGATGCCCGGGTTGCCCTCTATCACCTCGGCGGCGGCGTCGACCTCCAGCGGCGCGAAGAACAGCGGCACCCGCGCGAGGAACACGGCGGTACCGGTGGCCTTCACGATCGGCGCCCAGGTCGGGGCGTACGCGCGGGGATCGGTGTGCCCGCCGGGGTAGAACACCAGGCCACGCGACGGCCGGCGGCCGGCCGGCAGCAGGGAGTACCAGTCGTCGTGCGCGGTGAACACCAACTCGGGGTCCGCTCGCAGGTCCGCGAACGCCTGCGGCGAGACGGGCGACGGCGCGAAGAGGAACAGCACCGCCGCAACGACCAACGCGTACAGGACCGCCGCCAGGCTCCGTCCGAGGCGGCGCACCTGGCTAGAGCCCCAGGAGGGGGCGCAGGTGGCGGGCGGGCGGGGAGCCGTGGGCGAGCACCGCGTCGTGGACCCGGCGCAGCGACCACTCCGGGTGCCTGGCGCGCAGGTCCTGCACGATCCCGCGAACCGCGAGGTACCCGACGAAGTAGGTGGACAGCTGGGTGGAGGTCAGCAGCGACCGGCGCCACTTGCCGATCGCCTCGCCCTCCTCCTGGTATCCGCGATCGAGCATCAGGCGCATGCCCTCCTCGCGGGTCATGCCGCGGGTGTGCACCCGCACGTCGAGGATGGCGTTGATCGTCATGCGCAGTTGCGTCTTGAGCTGCTGCATCCGCACGGCGTCGCCGCCGAATCCGTGATGCGCCATCAGTTCCTCGGCGTAGACGGCCCAACCCTCGACGAACGGACCGTTCCAGAACACCTTGCGCACCGCCGTCGGGGTGTTCTGGCGTCGATCGTGGGCGAGTTGGAGCACGTGGCCGGGCATGGCCTCGTGAATGGTCAGATTGCGCATCATGTGCTCGTTGTACTCGCGGTAGAACGACGCGATCCGCTCCGAGTCCCAACCCTGCGGGGTCGGCGAGATCGCGTAGAAGGTCGGCAGTTCCGCGGTCTCGAGCGGCCCCGGCGGATCGCAGTACGCGACCGCGACGCCGCGGTGGATCTCGGGCATGACCACGATGCTCACCGGGTCGTCGTAGACGGTGACGAGGTCGCGTTCGCGCACGAACGCATACGTCTCGGCCATGGCGGTTTCGGCCAGGCCGACGACGGTGTCGTCGGTCGGCGCCTGCAGGGCGAGGCGGTCCAGCACCTCGCGGACCTGACCTTCGTACGGCGGGCTTTTGGCGATGCGGGAGGCGACCTCGGCGATCTCCTCCGAGATCCGGGCCAGTTCGGCGTTGGCGTGCCCGAGCACGACGTCCGGGGAGTCGTCGGTGTCGAGGGTGAAGCGCAGCTTGCGGGCGAACAGGTCCGGGCCCAGTCGCGGATCGCCGTGGGCGTCGTCCCGACGGTCCCCGAGCCAGGCGAGGTGCTCGGCGAGGGCGTTCTGCGCGAGCGCGAGGGGCTCGACAACCTCGTCCACGGCCTCGGGGGCCTGTTCCAGCGCCCGCTCGAGTTCGGTCCCGAGCAGAGTCTGGGTGCCGGTGAACTGCCCGATCGCGGTGGAGACGTGCACCTCGGGCATCACCCCGAGTTCCTCGCGAGCGGCGGCGAGCGACGCCGGGACCTGCGCGAGCCGCCCGGCGAGGGAGCGCAGCCGGTCCGGCAGCGGCGCGAAGTCGCGGGCCAGCAGCACGTGCAGCGCCGTCCCGGGGTTGGCCAGGAGCGGGTTCCAGGCGAATTCGCGCAGCGAGTCCAGCTCGAAGGCCTTGGCCTCGAGCCGGTGGCGCAGGATCGCGTGGTCGACCCGCTCCTCCGGGTCGAGCGCCGCCGGGTCGAGCTCTTCGAGCTGTGCACGGCGTTCGCGGGCCCGGGCGAGCTCCCGCTCCCGTGCCGGTGCGCCGGGTTCGGCCAGCCGATCGTCCCAGCGGTGCTCGCCCAGGGAGGTTGCCGACACCGGGGACGCTTCGAGCCATTCGTCCAAGATCGACGCCGCGAGCTCCCCGAACTGGCCCACCGGCGTGGTCGATGTCATGGCGCGGAGGCTATCGCGGCGGGTTTCGGGCCCCGTTTCGGTAGGCTGGCTCATTCCCCGGCCCCGAGGAGAGCCCGGTTTGTCCAAGGTTTCTGTCATCGTCCCGATGTTCAAAGTGGCCCGGTACCTCCCGGACTTCTTGGGCTCGCTGGACGCGCAGGAAGGCGGCCTGGCCGACGTCGAGCTGATCTTCGTCGACGATGGGTCTCCCGACGAGTCCGCGCAGCTGGTCACCGAGTGGAGCCGGCGCACCGGCACCCCGATGCGTCTGGTCCAGAAGCCCAACGGCGGGCTGTGCTCGGCGCGCAACGCCGGGATGGAGGCGGCCACCGGAGAGTGGGTCACCTTCTGGGACCCGGACGACATCCTCGACTCCTGGTATGCCAAGGAGTCCCTGGACTTTCTGAACTCTCCCGAGGCCGCGTCGGTCCACCTGGTCGTCGGACGGCTGGTCTGGTTCGACGACGAGACCGGCCAGCGCAGCGAGCACACGCTGGACTACCGCTTCAAGGGCGGCAACCGGGTCGTCGACCTCGAGCACAATCCCGAGTTCATCCACCTGGCCGCGAACACCGGCTACTACCGCCGCCAGACCCTGATCGACCAGGGCCTGACCTTCGACGCGAAGGTGGTGCCGACCTTCGAGGACGGCCATCTGACGGCGCGTTACCTCGGCAAGTTCGAGCGGCCGCGCATCGCGTTCCGGGCCGACGCGCTCTACCTCTACCGGCGTCGGGCGGACCAGTCCTCGCTGGTGCAGACGGGATGGAGCAAGGAGACCAAGTACTCCCACCAGCCCAAGTACGGCTGGCTGGACCTGCTCAAGTGCGTCCAGGCCGATCGCGGCCGGGTCCCGCGCTGGGCACAGCACCTCGTGCTCTACGAACTGCAGTGGTACTACAAGGCCCAGCGCACCGTCCCGATCCGGACCGCGTGGGTGCCGGAAGAGCTGCTGGCGGAGTTCCACGCCGTGCTCGACGAGGTCGTCGGCATGCTCGACGAGGACTACATCGAAAACTTCCCGTTCTCCCAGCGCGGGCACGCGGTCGACCTGGCCGCAGCGCTGACGATCGGCATCAAGGGCAGTCTGAGCCGGCCCAACGCCGTGACGGCGGATCAGATGGACACCCGGCGGCACGTGGTGCGGTTCCGCTACTACTTCGGCGGCGAACTGCCCGTCGAGGAGTTCCGCGCCGACGGCGTGCTGGTCAAGCCCAAGCACGTCAAGACCCGGCGGATCGACGTCCTCGGCCGAACGCTCGCCTTCGAGCGCTGCGTCTGGCTGCCCGCGTCGGTGAACGTCTCGGTGCGTCTGGACGGCGTGCCGATGCCGGTGCGCGTCGGGGCGCTGGAGAACACCCGCTACGAGGCCGGGCCGGCGAAGTTCTGGCGGACCCTGGGCAAGCAGGCGCCGCCGAAGGCGCCCGGCGCCCCGAAGGAGAAGGCCTCGGCGTCGCCGAGCGCGGCAGGCGGCCGGGCCCGCAAGTACGCCCGCCTCGCCAGGCGGGTTCAGGAGGATCCGAAGCGGGCGGTGGTCGTAGCCCGCAAGAAGGCGCGCAAGGTCGTCGTCGGCCAACTCGTCGGCGGCAAGCGACAGCGCAAGGTCGTCTCGGTCGCCGTAAAGAAGTTGGACCGGTTCGAGTCCGTGCAGGCGCTGAACAACGCGTGGCTGCTCATGGACAAGGACACCCACGCCAACGACAACGCGGAGCACCTCTACCGGTACCTGCACCACTCTCAGCCCGCCGTGAATGCGTGGTTCGTCCTGAACCGGGACAGCGTCGACTGGGACCGACTCGAGGCCGAGGGCTTCCGGCTCATCCCGCACGGCTCGCGGCGGCACACGATGGCGCTGCTGAACGCGCGGCACCTGCTCTCCTCCCACGCCGACCACTACGTGGTGAAGCCGCTGGACAAGAAGGGCGTCGGCAACGGCAACTGGCGCTTCACCTTCCTGCAGCACGGCGTCACCATGGACGACCTGTCGACCTGGCTGAACGGCAAGCCCATCGACCTGGTCATCTGCGCGACGCCGGACGAGCAGGCGACGATCGTCGCCGACGGCACCGCGTACCGCTTCAACACCCTCGACACGCCGCTCACCGGCTTCCCCCGCCACGACCGGCTGTGGCGGCTGGGCGAGAGCACGCCGCCGCAGAGCCGTCGCAGGCTGCTGTTCATGCCGACCTGGCGGGTGAACCTGCTCGGGGATCGGATCGGGTCGAGCAACGCCCGCGTGCTGCGCGAGGACTTCTGGGAGACCAACTACGCGAAGGCGTGGCGACAGGTCCTGGAGTCCGACCGCCTGCGCAAGGCCGCGGCCACGCACAACTACGAGATCACGTTCGTCCCGCACCCGAACATGCAGGACTACCTGCACGGCTCGCCGCTGCCCGACCACATCGCGGTGCACCGCTTCGCGGACATCGACGTGCAGCAGACCATCGCCGAGGCCGCACTGCTGGTCTCGGACTACTCCTCGCTGGCGTTCGAGGCGGCGTACCTGAACCGCCCGGTCGTGTACTACCAGTTCGACGAGAAGGAGTTCTTCTCCGGCGAACACGTCTACACCAAGGGCACCTGGAGCTACCGGGACGACGGCTTCGGTCCGGTGTGCACCGAGGCCGAGGAGACCCTCGACGCGATCGTGAACCTCGTCGAGTCCGACTGCGCCGCCGCGTCCGTGTACGCGCAGCGGATGGCGAAGACCTTCCCGTTCCGGGACGGCGAGTGCTCGCGCCGCACCTACGAGGCCGTCGCCGCACTCGACAGGCCGATCAAGCCGAAGGACATGTACGAGCGCCTGGAGAAGTAGTCCGTCGCTCTGAGATCCGCTCTGAGATCCGCTCGGAGATCCCCCAGGCGGCCTGCTTCACTCGCCCGAGTGCCGCTCCACCCGTCCCAGCCCACGACCCCGAGCGAGCAAGGCAGCACCCCGGCGAGTGAAGCGCACACCCCACACCGACGGCGCGTGAAGCGCAGTTCGGGCAGGTGGTGGGCGGGCGTGGCCGGTGGGTCAGAGCTTGCGGGCGACGACGCGGTGTAGGGCCGGGTCTTCCCTTTCGTGCGGGGAGAGGCCGGGGCCGTCGGCGGTTTCGAGGATCTCGAAGCCGCGACGCTCGGTGAGGTCGGTGTCGAAGGCGACCGGGTCGAGGAAGCGGCGGAACATCTTCGCGGAGTTCTTCGGCAACTTCTCGTCGTCGGTGGTGCGGAACTCGGCGGCGAGCAGGTCCCCGGGACGGGCGAGTTCGGCGAGCCCGGCCAGCGTGGCCTCCTGCTCCTGCTCGCTCAGGGCGTGGAACAGGAACCGGGCGTGGAAGAGCACCGGCCCCTCCCCCGCTTCGATCCACTCGCGTACCAGCGGCACCCAGCCGGCGGAGTCGGCGAGGTCGGCGACCTCGAAGCGCGCACCGGGGACTCGGGCGCGGGCCCGCGCGACGGCGCGGGCCGACCGGTCCAGGCCCAGGACCGAGTGTCCGGCGCCGGCGAACGCGACGGCGTCGCGGCCGCACCCGGTGCCGAGGTCCAGGACACGGGCGGGCAGGTCGGAGCGGTTCAGCAGCGAGGCGGCGAAGGAGCTGGGGTCGGCCAGTTCGATCCGGGCGTAGTGGTCCTCCCAGTTCGCGGGGCCCCAGATCTCCGGCGGAATGCGGCCCGCGTGCCCCGCGGTGCGCTTGTCCTTCTTCCAGTTGAAGCCCGGGTTGGGGGTGCGCCAGCCCTCTCCGTAGATGGCCGCGACGACCTCCTCGGCGAGCACGGGCACTCCGACGGTCCGATGGCAGAACGGCGCGCTGGTCGTGCCCTGCCACTGACTGCGCGTCACATCCCTGGTGCCGGCGACGCCGAACGGGAAGGCGAGCACGCCCTTGGAGTCCCAGTACAGGTGGAACAGGTCGATGCGGGCGTCTTCGCGAACCGCGTCGTAGACGTAGAGGTTGGTGGAGACGACCGTGGCCCGCAGCCCGAGCTCGATCAACCTGGCCGCGATCTGGGCCATCTCCGCGGCCAGCGCGGGACCCTTGGAGTGCTTGGAGACGAAGGCCATGTCCGCGTCGTTGTCGACGCCGATGACCCCGCCCTCGCGGATGGTGCCGAGCAGGCTTCCGTAGATGACGAAGCCCTCGTAGCCGAACTCGTCCCGGAGGAGGTTCGCGACGGTGTCGTAGAGGTCGAGCACAGCGTCGATCCACTGCGTGTCCTGCGATTTGACGACCTGCAGGTCCCCCCAGCGGGAGAAGACGTGCCCGTCGGCGAGCAGTTTTGCGAGGTCGGCCGGGGTGCGCTCGCCCACCTTGATCGGGTTGGCCGCCTTGCCGTGGCCGGCGATCGGCAACGGCTTGCCGTCGACGACGAAGGTGACCTTGTCCGCGGCCTGGGCGAACTCCCACAGGCCGCGGGTCTGGAAGCGGAAGACTCCCTGTCGGTCGCCCTCGGCGGCGTGCGGCGACGGGGTGGCGACGGTTCGCATCGCCTCGACGTCGCCGAGGCGGAGCACCACCGGCATGGACTCGACGCCCTCGGGCAGGGTGACCCAGCCCTCCATCGCGCCGCGACGGAAGTCGATCACCTTGCCGATGGGTGCGGGCTTCGGGGCGGGTGGCTTGGGCGGCGCGGCCTTCTTCGCCGCAGCCTTCTTCGCGGGCTTCGGCGGCGGTGGCGGAGCGAACCGTCGCAGCGCCTTCCGCAGAACCTTGCGCGCCCCAGAGGGAACCACGTTGCGCACGACCTCCCGCCGCCGCGTGTGCGGCGGGAGGACCTTGTCCAGACCTGGAATGCGCTGCGGGCTCACGAACTGCCTAGCGCTTGGTGGCCACGACCCGGTACAGGACCGGGTCTTCGTCCTTGTACGGCGAGAAGCCGGTGTCCTCGACCTCGAACTCGACGTCGAACCCGTACCGCTCGCGCAGCGCAACGCCGAGCGCCCAACCGTCCTGGAAGCGGCGGTAGTGCTTGGTGTGCACCTTCGCCAGATCCGCGTCCGCGGTGGTGCGGAACTCGGCGGCGAACTTGTCGCCGGTGCGGGCGACCTCGGAGATCGTGGTCATCAGGGTCTCCTGCACGTCCTCGGGGATCGAGTGCAGGAAGAAGCGCGCGTAGAAGGTGACCGCCGCGTCCCCGGCGCGCTCGGTAGCGCCGGTCAGCACGCCGCGCAGCGGCTCCGCCTCGCCGACGTCGCAGGCCTGGAACTGCACCCGCGGGTACATGCCCATGTCGTGCGCCTTCTTGTCCGCGTGGCGCACACCGATGTGCGAGCGGTCCAGACCGGTGACGGTCCGCCCGGCCTGACCGAACGCGTAGGAGTCGCGGCCGTCGCCGCAGCCGATGTCGATGACGTGCTCGGTCGCGCCCTCGCGGGCGTTGACCCACTCCTGGAAGGTCGAGCCGGTCGTGTACTCGACCTTGGCGTAGAAATTCGCCCAGTAGATCTCTTCGACGTCGTCCAGCGGAACGATCGCGTCCCGGGCGCGCTTGGCGCGGTCCACGTCCCAGTTGAAGCCCGGGTTGGGCACGCGCCAGCCGTCGCCGTAGATGGTTTCGACCATCGCCTCGCCGTTGACCGGGGTGAGGACCGTGCCGGGGCCGAACTTCTGCTCGGTCAGGCCCTGCCAGCTCTCCTTCGACACGTCCTTGCTTCCCGCCACGCCGAAGGCGAACTGCAGGATGCCCGCGGCGTCGAAGTACAGGTGGAAGATGTCGATGCGCAGCTTCGGGTTGTCCCGGTGGTGCACGTGCACCGCGGTGCGCCGGCCCTCGACGTCGTATCCGGCGTCGATCAGGGCGAACGCGAGCTTCTTCAGCTGTTCGATCGCCTCCGGCCCGGTGGTCGCCTCGACGATCGCCGCGACGTCGAAGTCGTCGTCGTGCCCGATGAAGCCGCCTTCGCGCACGGCGCCGAGAAGGCTGCCGTACATGACGAACAGGTCCAGCCCGAGCGCTTCCTTAACGGTCGCGCGCAGCTTGTCGTAGAAATCGAGTACTTCGGTCTGCCACGCCTCGTCCAACGACTTCGACAACTGCAGGCGCCCCTTCCTAGAGAACACGTGTCCGGAGTTGAGTTTCCGCTTCAAGGTGCCGAGGTTGCCTCGGCCGTTCGCCGTCGCCTTCACGTGCGTTCCTACCCCGGCGATGGGCAGCGGCACGCCGTCGGCTCGCACGGTGAGCCGTTCGCCGGCGGCCGCGTAGGTCCACACGTCCCGCAGGACGAACCGGAAACCGCGAATCTCGCCGTCCCCGGTGCGCCCCACAATGTCGTTCGCCCACGTACCGGTGACCTGCAGGTCTTCGATGTGCAGGGTGATCCGCACGGGCTTGCCGCCGGCGGGAAGCACCACCCACCCGGCGATCGCGTCGCGGGTGAAGGTCTCCACCAGGCCCTGCGCGGCGGGACCGAGCTTGCGCTGGGTCTCGGTGACGGGGGCCCAGCCGCGACGGCGCAACTGCTTGGCAACCTGACGCTTCGCCTTGCGCACACCGCGGTGCGCGACCTTGCGAGCGTCCGCCGCGATGGCGGCCGGCTTGCCGGCTCCATCCCCGGACAACTTGCCCATCCCCACCTCGTCTAAGCGATGACCCGAGCGTGTAGCCCCCTGTCTCGGGGGTGAGGAGAGGGACTGGATCACCTTACCGTCGCAGGGGGTCGGGGTCGCCCTACACGCGAAGGTCGGGCCCTGGGTGTTGCCCGAAAGCTTCAGCCGCGCATGTCTTTCGCACGGCGAGCCGCCTCGTCGGCGCGGACCGCGTCGGCAAACTCCCGCGCGGCCCGGCGCAGTTCGGCCTCCGGGTCCAGACCGCGGGCGGCCGCGGTGGCGACCAGGGAGAACAGCGCGGCGCCGAGGTCGCCGTCCGTGGGCAACTCCGTCGGCGTCACGGCAGGACCAACCCCGGCGCGGCGGGCCCGGGACTGCAGTTTGGCGGCGAGTGCGAGGGCGGGCTGGGCCGCCGGCACGCCGTCCATCGCGGAGGTGCGGCCCTTCTCGGCGACCTTCAGCGCCTCCCAGTTCGCCTCGAGCTCGGCGGTGTCGGCGACGACGAGCCCGGCGAAGACGTGGGGGTGACGGTTCCTCAGCTTCTCGGCGATGCCGCGTGCGACGTCGTCGAGGTCGAAGGGATCGTCGGGGTGCTCCTGCGCGATGCGGGCGTGGAAGACCACCTGCAGCAGCAGGTCGCCGAGCTCTTCGCGCAGGTGCGCGCGATCGCCGGACTCGACGGCCTCGACCGTCTCGTAGCACTCCTCGAGCAGGTACTGCAGCAGCGAGACGTGGGTCTGCTCGGCGTCCCACGGGCATCCGCCGGGCGAGCGCAGCCGGTCCATCGTCGCGACGAGGTCGCGCAGTCCCGCCCCGGGCTCGGAGTCCGCCATCGAGGGGCTACGCGCGCGACAGGCGCAGGTAGCTCGGCACGACCGAGCCGTCGACGCCGATGGTCTCCGGGTCGAAGGCGCCGTACCGCGGGTTGATCTTGATTCGCATCCCCGCGGCGACGGCTACCAGCTTCTGCCGCACGCGTTCGTTGAGCTGCTCCTCGGTGAGCTTGGCCCCGTTGGCGAGCTTCTCGGCGATCTTGCCGCTGAGCACCTGGGTGCGGAACACGTCGGTGACCTGGTCCTCGTTCAGGCTGTTCGCGGCGAGCGCCTCGAGGAAGCGAGCCGGTCCGCCCACTGCCTTGCGCTGCGCGTCGACCAGGGCGGCGATCTCGGTGTCCGTCGCGCTCACGCCCATTTCGGCGGCCGCCCGCAGGAAGACCAGGTCCACCACGCGGCGCTCGACCTCGCTGCGGGCCGCGCTCTTGGCGCCCTCCTGGCTCACGAGCACCGCCTCCTGCTCCTGCAGGGCACGGGTCTTGCCCACCGTCTCCTGGACCTCGGCCACGGTGATGCGGTCCTCGTCGACCACGGCGGCGGCGCCGAGCTGTGTCGGGCCGCACGCGGCGGAGCCGAGCAGGACGAGGCCGAGCGTGGCCACGATCGGCAGACGTCTGCTCACGGTGGGATCCTCCGGCTACGGGATGGGCGGCAGCGAAATCCTACGGGCCCGGTACGGCTATTCCAGGACCGCGTCGACCAGCGCCCGCGCCCAGGCCATCAGGTCCAGCCCGACGACGGGCTTGCCGCCGACCCGGGCCGTCATCGGGCGCGGCACGAGGATGCGCGCATCCGCCGACTTCACGATGGTCTTGGGGTAGAGCCGCTGCAGGCGCAGCAGCTTGGACTCGGGCAGGTTCATCGGGCCGAAGCGCACGTTGGTACCGGCCAGCGTCACCTCCTCGATGCCGCGGCTGCGCAGGTGCGCACGGAACGCGGCGACGGCGAAGAGGTTCTCCACCGGCTCCGGCGGCGGACCGTATCGGTCGTGCAGTTCGGCCTTCACGGCCTCGATCTCCGCGGCGGGATCGGAGTCCGGGGTGGTGCCGATGGCGGCGATGCGCCGGTAGGCCTCGAGCCGGAGTCGTTCGGTGGACAGCCATTCGTGCGGGATGTGCGCGTCGACGGGCAACTCCACGCGCACCTCGGTCGGCGGGAGCGGCATCCCGTCGCCCGCCTTGTACTCGGCGACGGCCTCGCCGACCATGCGCACGTAGAGGTCGAACCCGACGCCTTCGATGTGGCCGGACTGCTCCCCGCCGAGCAGGTTGCCCGCGCCGCGGATCTCGAGGTCCTTCATCGCCACGTACATGCCGGCGCCGAGCTCGGTGTGCTGGGCGATGGTCGCGAGCCGCTCGTGCGCGGTTTCGGTCAGCGGCTTCTCGGCGGGGTAGAGGAAGTAGGCGTACCCGCGCTCGCGGGACCGGCCGACGCGACCGCGGAGCTGGTGCAGCTGCGAAAGGCCGAGGACGTCGGCCCGCTCGACGATGAGGGTGTTGGCGTTGCTGATGTCCAAGCCCGTCTCGACGATCGTCGTGCAGACCAGGACGTCGGCGCGCTTCTCCCAGAAGTCGACGATGACCTGCTCGAGGGCGTTCTCGTTCATCTGCCCGTGCGCGGTGGAGATCCGCGCCTCGGGCACCAACTCGGACAGCCGCTTGGCGGCCTTGTCGATCGACTCGACCCGGTTGTGGACGTAGAAGACCTGGCCGTCGCGCAGCAGTTCGCGGCGGATCGCAGCCTGGATCTGCTTGTCCTGGTAGGCACCGACGAAGGTGAGGATCGGGTGACGTTCTTCCGGCGGAGTCGTGATCGTCGACATCTCGCGGATGCCGGTGATCGACATCTCCAGCGTGCGCGGGATCGGCGTCGCGGACATCGTCAGGACGTCGACGTGGACGCGCAGGTGCTTGAGCGCCTCCTTGTGCTCGACGCCGAAGCGCTGCTCCTCGTCGACGACGATCAGGCCGAGGTTCTTGAACTTCGTGCTCGGCGAGAGCAGGCGGTGGGTGCCGATGACGACGTCGACGGTGCCCTCGGCCATGCCGTTCATGACCTCGGTCATCTCGGCGGGCGTGTTGAACCGGGACAGGCTCTTCACGGTCACCGGGAACTGGGAGTACCGCTCGGAGAAGGTCGAGTAGTGCTGCTGGGCGAGCAGGGTCGTCGGCACGAGCACGGCGACCTGCTTGCCGTCCTGTACGGCCTTGAACGCGGCGCGGACGGCGATCTCGGTCTTGCCGTACCCGACGTCGCCGCAGATGACGCGGTCCATCGGGTAGGGCTTTTCCATGTCGGCCTTGACCTCGTCGATCGCCGCGGCCTGGTCCGCGGTCTCGACGTAGCCGAACGCGTCCTCGAGTTCGCGCTGCCACGGGGTGTCCGGGCCGAACGCGTGACCGGGCGCGGAGGTGCGCGCGGCGTAGAGGCGAATGAGTTCGCCGGCAATCTGCTTGACGGCCTTGCGCGCGCGGCCCTTGGCCTTCTGCCAGTCCGCGCCGCCGAGCCGGTGCAGCGACGGCGCCTCGCCGCCGACGTACCGGGTGACCTGCTCGAGGGCGTCGGTCGGGACGTAGAGCCGGTCCCCCGGCTGCCCGCGCTTGGAGGAGGCGTACTCCACCACGAGGTACTCGCGGGTCGCGCCCGCCACGGTGCGGCTGGTCATCTCGACGTACTTGCCGACGCCGTGCTGCTCGTGCACGACGTAGTCCCCGGGCTTGAGCTGCAGCGGGTCGACCGTGGCGCGCCGGCGGCTCGGCATCTTGCCGCGCAGGTCCTTCGACGACCCGGCGACGCGGCTGGTCAGGTCGGTCTCGGTCAGCAGGGCGAGTTTCTGGTCGGGCAGCAGGAAGCCGTTGCCCAGCTGGCCGCACGTCACCAGCGCGACGCCGCGTTCCGGGGCGGCGTCGATGTCCTCGACGAGGCGGGCCGGAAGGTCGGCGGCCTTGAGCAGTTCCACGACGCGGTCCGCGGTGCCGTGTCCGCCGACGACGAGGGCCACGGCCCAGCCCTCGCCGAGCCAATTGCGAATGTCTGCGAGGGCGCGGTCGGTTTCGCCGCGGTAGGCGGGCGGCGCCTGCGCGCCCATCGCCGTGGCGTCGACATCCGACGCAGCGTCAGTTTCTTCGTCCGGCTGGCCGAACGGACCGATCGTCCACCAGGGCAGGTCCAGGGTTGCAACGTGCTCGCGGACCTCGCCGAGATCGCGCAGTGCCGCGGCACCGAGGTCGATCGGCGCGGCACCGCCGACGGCGGCCCCGGACCAGGACGCCTCGAGAAACTCCTGGCTGGTGCGCACGAGGTCGGAGGCACGGGCGCGCACGCGCTCGGGGTCGACGGAGACGATGAGGGTGCCGGCCGGAAGCTGATCGACGAGCAGTTCCATCCCGTCGACCAGGGCGGGGCTCAGGGCCTCCATGCCTTCGACGGCGATGCCCTCGGAAATCTTGCCGAGCATCTCCGCGAGCTCCGGGTGGCCGGCGCGCAGGGCGGCGGCGCGGTCTCGGATCTCCTTGGTCAGCAGCAGTTCCCGACACGGCGGAGCCCAGAGGCTTTCGACCTTGCGGTCCGGTTCGGCCTCGACGCTGCGCTGGTCGGCGACCTTGAACTCGCGGATCTCCTCGACCTCGTCGCCCCAGAACTCCACGCGCAGGGGGTGTTCGGCGGTGGGCGGGAAGACGTCGACGATGCCGCCGCGCACGGCGAACTCCCCGCGCCGCTCGACGAGGTCGACGCGGACGTAGGCGGCGGCCGCGAGCGCGTCGACGACGGCGTCGAGTTCGATCTCGTCTCCCACGCGCAGGCTCACCGGCTCCAGCGCGCCGAGGCCCGGGACCATCGGTTGGACGAGGCTGCGGACCGGACACAGGACGACGTCGAGCGGCCCGGCGGCGGGGTCGCCCTCGACGGGGCGGGTGAGGCGGCGCAGGACCGCGAGCCGACGCCCGACGGTGTCCGCCCGCGGGGAGAGCCGCTCGTGCGGCAGCGTCTCCCAGGACGGGAACACCGCCACGCGCTCGGGGGAGAGCACCGCGCCGAGCGCGGCCTCGAGGTCTTCGGCCTCGCGGCCGGTTGCGGTCACGGCCAGGACCGTCCGTCCGGTGCGCTTGGCCAGCGAGGCGAGCACGAACGGCCGCAGGCCGGCCGGGCCGATCAGGTCTCCGGCGGTGCCCGACGCCGAAATGGCCGAGGCCAAAACCGGGTCCTTGGCCACCAGAGAGAGCAGCCCCGCGACAGCCATGAAAGTCCCCTCCGCACAGCACGAACGCCCCGCAGCGGAGTTCGCGCGGGGTTCGAGGTCCAGCCTACGTCCCCCCACCGACCTCCATCTCCGACAGCCTTTCGCGCCCGACCGAGGCTCGCGAAGGCCGCCGCCTGCCGAGGACTAGGCGCTTGTCGGCGCCGGGGCTGCCGCCGCCGGGGCCGTCGGCGCCCGGTGGGTGTCGGCGCCCGGAAGCTGTCGGCGCCCGGGCCTGCAGGAGTCGCCTGCCGGAGTCGAAGCCTGCCGGAGTCGGGGCTATTCGACCCAGGCGGACATGCCTGCGCGGTCGACGGAAATGCCGAAACGACGGTCGCCGGATTCCTTGGTGAGCACGATGTCGTCGCTGGCCGACATGCCGACCTCGATCCGTCCGTCGGACCGCTCGTCGCGCAGGAACCAGCCCGGCGCCCCGCCCTCGGGGTCGGTGCGACTCCAGCCGCTGTTCTGCAGCAGTCGCACCGTCGCGGCGCCGGTGGTCCCGTTCCACAGCGCCTCGAATCCGCCGGGGGCTTCGCTCCAGGTGCAGTCCGCGGCGTCGAGTTCCGCGGGTTCGGCGGCGTCGACGGCACGCACGGTGTTCGCCGGCACGACGGCGAACACCGTGCGCGCGACCAGGGCGTTCGTTTGGGCCACGCGGGTCGCGCAGTCTCCCTGGGGAGTCCGGGTGCCGGCGAAGACGTGGGCGACCAGACCCACACCGAGCCCCGCGACCAGCGTGCCCGCGGTGAGAACCGAGGCCGCGCCGAACAGGGCGGAGCGGGCTCTGGAGCGGCGCGAGCGCTTCACCTGGAAACTGTCTCACCCCCAGGTGGGGGAAATCACCCGTTTCCGAAACTTTCTCGGACAATTCGCCGCTCGGCACGACTGTGGGGGCTGTCATCCCCCACGGTCATGCCGAGCGGTCAGCGGGGGCGGCAGAGCAGGGCTTCGGGCGCGGCGTCGGTCTCGTTGGCTACGAGCCGGGCGGCGGCCTTCTCCCAGCGCGCGTAGGCCCAGGGGAAGGCGGAGATCTGCACGCGCTGGGCGGCGACGGTCAGCGGCAGACGCTGCCAGCCGTCGACCTCCTTCAGCGCACGGTAGAAGGCCCGCGCCGAGTACTCCGGATTCGTGACCTGCGCGGCGCTGCCCCAGCCCATGGACGGACGCTGCTGGAACAGCCCGCGGGAGTCGCGGTCGCCGTGGTTGATGTTGCGCAGAAAGGATTCCTGCAGTGCGGTGGCGAGGGCGATGACCGCGGCTCGCGGCGGCAGGTCGAGACGGTCGGCGACGGCGATGATCGTGCGCGCGTGGCGGCGCTGGTCGGCGGTGCTGGTCAGTGCCCGTTGGATGTTGGGGTTGTACCCGCAGGCCTTCTGGCGGGCCGCCAGCTTGGCCCGTGCGGCCTCCACGGCCTTGCGTTCGACGGCTTCGATGCGGTCGGCGAGCAGGCTGCGCGCCCGGTCGCGGGCGGCACGAACGGCCTCGGGGTGGTCCGCGGACCGTCGAGCCGCTTCGGCCCGTTCCGCCGGTGCGGCCACGTCGGCCGCCAGGGCCGCCGTGGGACGGTCGATCGACGCGGCGGCGAAGCCGCCTACGTCGCCGAGCGCGGACGCCGCCGAGGTGACGGCCGAAGAAGAGTCCGCGCTGCCGTCCAGTACGGCGAATCCGGTGACCGCGACGGCCGCAGCGGCGACCGCCGCCCCAGCGGCGACGGGAGTGCGGGACGGCTTTGCCGCGGCACGATGCCGCCCACCCGCAACGGAGACGTCGACGGGCACAGTCGTCGCCGAGGCGACCCGAGCAGGGGCCGCCTTCTCCGAGGCAACCCGACCGGGCGCCGCCTTCTCCGAGGCAACCCGACCGGGCACGGCCGCCGCGGCTGCGGACGTGGCGGCGGGCATCGATTTCGCGAACGCGGGACCGGCGGCACGGTGCCGGCGGCGGGCCGGGGCGGCGACAGCGGGTGCCTCGGCGGCGGAAGCGAGGGGCGCGGAAGCGAGGGGCGCGGAGGTGGGCGGCGCGGCATCGAGGGGCGCGGAGGTGGGCGGCGCGGCATCGAGGGGCGCGGCGGTGGTGGGCGCGGCGGTAGAGGGCGCGACTGCAGGGGCCGCTTCGGCGGTGCGGGCTCGTTTCGCGCGTGGGGCGCGGTGACGGTTCTCTGGCACCACATGACGGTAGTCACGCCGTTTCCGTTGCGGCCCAAGCCGAACGCCCGCTTGGGCTAGATACCGGTCAAGTCTGCGGGCGAGTGTCGGACATGTCCGAACAGTCGGGGGGGGGGGCCCCCCCCACCCCCCCCCCACCCCCACCACACACCGGGGGGGGGGCGCCCCCCGCCCCCCCCCCCAACAAGCCAAACACAGCGGGGGGGGCCGGCCCCCCCCCCCCCACCCCCCCCACCACCCGGCGC
>JBQTIB010000031.1:0-37582 GCA_052389435.1 Sporichthyaceae bacterium
CACCGTCGAGGAGTCCAACACCATGGGCCTCGAGCTGGAGTTCACCGAGGGCATGCAGTTCGACAAGGGCTACATCTCGCCGTACTTCGTCACCGACGCCGAGCGCATGGAGGCCGTCCTCGACGACGCCTACGTGCTGCTCAACGCCGGCAAGATCTCCTCGATCTCGGACCTGCTGCCGATCCTGGAGAAGGTCATCAACGCGGGCAAGCCGCTGCTGATCATCGCCGAGGACGTCGACGGCGAGGCCCTGTCGACCCTGGTCGTCAACAAGATCCGCGGCACCTTCACCTCGGTCGCCGTCAAGGCGCCGGGCTTCGGCGACCGCCGCAAGGCGATGCTCGAAGACCTCGCCGTCCTCACCGGCGCGCAGGTCATCAGCCCCGAGATGGGCCTCAAGCTCGACCAGGTCGGCCTCGAGGTCCTCGGCACCGCCCGTCGGGTCACGGTGACCAAGGAGAACACCACGGTCATCGAGGGCCAGGGCGACGCCGCCGACGTCGCGGCCCGGGTCTCCCAGATCCGCGCCGAGATCGAGCGCAGCGACTCCGACTGGGACCGCGAGAAGCTCCAGGAGCGCCTCGCGAAGCTGGCCGGCGGCGTGTGCGTCGTCAAGGTCGGCGCCGCCACCGAGGTGGAGCTCAAGGAGAAGAAGCACCGCATCGAGGACGCCGTCTCGGCCACCCGCGCCGCCATCGAAGAGGGCATCGTCCCCGGCGGTGGCTCGGCCCTGGTGCACGCCGCCGCGGCGCTCGAGGACGGTCTGGGCCTCACCGGCGAGGAGGCGCTCGGCGTGCACGTCGTGCGTCGCGCCGTCGACGAGCCGCTGCGCTGGATCGCCGAGAACGCCGGCCACGAGGGCTACGTCGTCGTCGCCAAGGTCCGCGAGCTCGGGACCGGCTTCAACGCCGCCACCGGCGTCTACGGCGACCTCGTCGCCCAGGGTGTCATCGACCCGGTCAAGGTCACCCGCTCCGCGGTTGCCAACGCCGGATCCATCGCGGGCATGCTCCTGACCACCGAAACCCTCGTGGTCGAGAAGCCGATGGACGAAGACGCCGCCCCCGCGGGTGGCGGTCACGGCCACGGCCACGGTCACTAGGACCCAGCTCCACCGGAACGGTCCGGGCCTCCTCGCGGAGGCCCGGGCCGTTCGGCTTTTTCCGTTGGCCTAGTTGTTACAGAAGCGACGCCTGTGGCTATTGGTAATCTTTGGGTCAAATGGTGCATGCTTGACCCACTAACGAGACCGCCGTGACGGGCCGGTGCGGACATCGGAAACGATGTTCGGGCGCGGCAACCGACGGCTAATCTTCTGAGACGCCGGTCACAGTCGGCACCGCCTCGGCGGGAACCGATTCGACGCCGGCGAGGGGGTGCGATGGCCACGATCCTTGTCTGCGACGGTTCTCCGCTGATCCGCGAGCAGCTTCGGCGCTCCGTCGGCAGCGTCCGCGGTGTCGACCGCGTCGTGACGACGGCAACCGAAGACGAGGCGCTGGAGCACGTCCGCGCCCAGCCGCCGGACCTGGTGCTCATGGACGCCGCGAGCGGTCCGCGCGGCGGCGGGGGAGCGAACGCGGTGCGTCGCATCCGCGCGGCCGACCCGAGTGCCCGCGTGCTCATGTTGACCAAGCCGGAAGACCCGGACTCCAGCGTCGTGGCGGCGGTTGCCGCCGGTGCCCGCGGCTACCTGCGCAAGGACGCCTCGCGCGCCGAGGTGCGGGTCGTCGTCGGACAGGCGCTCATCGAGCCGCAGCCGACCGCCGAACCCGGCACTCCGGGCGGCGACGAGCGGCCGGTCGCCACCTTGACCGACCGGGAACTGGAGGTCCTCTCCGGCATGTGCGAAGGTCAGAGCAACGCCGAGATCGGCCGTGCCCTGTTCCTCTCCGAGGACACCGTCAAGACCCATGCTCGACGCCTTTTCCGCAAGCTCGGTGCGGCGGACCGAGCCCACGCCGTGGCCATTTCGCTGCGCCGGGGCCTTGTCCGGTAGTCCGACGCGGCCACCGCGGGTAAAAGTTGGCTGAACTGAGGAGCGTGTGGGCGTCTCGGGCGTAACGCCGGGCGATCCGGATCCGATGGAAGGTCGGACAGACCGGATCGATCTGCGCGACCTCGCCGCCGCGGCCACTCAGGGTGACCAAAGCGCTACGGAAGAGCTCATCGTCCGGATCCGTCCGATGGTTCTTCGGTACTGCAGAGGTCGTCTCGGTCGCCTACCCGGCGCCGACTATGCCGCGGACGACGCGGCGCAGGAGGCTTGTATCGCCGTGCTCACCGCACTGCCGCGCTACCGGGACGAGGGACGCCCATTCGAGGCGTTCGTCTTCGGCATCGCGGCGCGCAAGGTGGCCGACGTGCAACGGGCCGCGATCCGTGCAGCGGTTCCCACGGAGAACCTGCCCGAGGCTCTCGACGAGTCCGCCGGGCCGGAGGACGCGGCGATGGCCGCGGCCGACGCCGCGCGTGCTCGGGCCCTGCTCGATCGGCTGCCCGACCATCTGCGCGAGCTGATGGTGCTCCGGGTTGCCGTCGGCCTGTCCGCCGAGGAGACCGGGCGAGCGCTCAACATGACCCCGGGGGCAGTGCGCGTCGCGCAACACCGTGCACTCAACCGGTTGCGTACGCTCGCAGCCGAGGAGGCGGAAGCCTGATGAACGAGGATCTCCAGTTCGCCGCGCTGCACTCCGACGACGCACTGCTCGACGCGCTCGGTGCGCGCACCCCCGGCGCCGCGCTCGGCGTGGCCGCCGGCGTGGACCTCTCGGCCTCCGACGACGCCGCCGCGCGACTGCTCGGCGCCTTCGCCCGCGAGATCGACACCCGCCCCGGTCCGCTGGCCCACCTGCTCGACCCGAACGCCGCCCCCGCCCCCGCGCGGACCGAGCGTCCGTTCACCGCCGTCGAAGAAACCTCGATCGCGCCGCTGGCCGCGCGCCGTCGGCGCCGGGCAGTGCCCCGCATCGCCGCCGCCGCGGCGGCCGGCGTGCTGGTGGTCGGGCTCGGTGGCGTGGCCGCCGCCGTGGGCGGTGCCGCACCCCTGGAGACGCTGCGTCGGGCGGTCGGCGCGGCACCCGAGGCCACTCCGACCCTGTCCACCGCCGCCGCGCAGGCCTCGAGCCTGCTCGCCTCCGCGGGCAAGGCTCTGGACGCGGGCGATCTGCCGTTGGCCGCGGACCGGTTCGGCCGCGCGCAGGATCTCTACTTCCAGATCCAGGACACCGCGGCGGCCCGGACGCTGCGCGCCAAGATCGCCGACTTCCGTGCGCGCTGGGAGACCGTCGTCGCTCCCGTCGCCGGGGTGCTCGCCAAGGGCGAGGGTTCCTCGTCCAAGTCCACCGCCCCGGTCCTGCCGGCGCTGCGCCAACCGAAGGCCTCGGAGCCTGCGGCCAAGCCGCTGCCGGAGCCGAACTACCAGCTCCCCGGCCCGGAGGCGAAGGAACAGCTGGTACCCGAGGCCGGCATGGACGACCCGTCCTGCAACGTCTCCCTGCCCGACGAAGGCCTCGAGGACGAGAAGTGCGACCGGCTCGAGGGGGCCAAGACCGGCCTGAACGAGGCGAAGGACCAGCTCAAGGACAAGGCCGCCGAAAAGCTCAAGCCGCGGCGCTCGGACCCCGCGCCGACCAAGCCGCTGCCGGGGGACCTGCCCGGTCCCTCGCGGGGCCCGCTCGACGGCCTCGGCCCCGAGGGCCTGTTCGGTCGATAGGTCCCGGCGGCGACCGTTTGGCTGACGCTTCGTCAGTTCTGCCGCCATTGGGCGGACGGTTAGTATGAACGAGCCCCGACGACGCAGCGCCGCGCCGCCGTGGGACCGCGTCGCACACCGTCCGAGGGGCTGTCGCCGATGAGCTTTGCCGCCGATCCCGACTCCGGCGCCTACCCGGCGAAGTTCGCCGAATTGGGCCTGACCTTCGACGACGTTCTGCTGCTGCCGGGAATGTCCGAGGTCGTGCCGAGCGAGGTCGACACGACGAGTCGACTCACCCGCAACATTTCCCTGCGCGTGCCGCTGATCTCCTCGGCGATGGACACCGTCACCGAGGCTCGGATGGCGATCGCCATGGCCCGTCAGGGCGGCGTGGGGGTGCTGCACCGCAACCTGTCGATCGGCGACCAGGCCGAGCAGGTCGACGTCGTCAAGCGTTCCGAGGCCGGCATGGTGGCCGCTCCGATCACCATCGGTCCCGACGCCACCCTCGGCGAGGCCGACGCGCTGTGCGCGCGCTATCGCATCTCGGGCGTGCCGGTCGTCGACCCCGACGGGATCCTGCTCGGCATCGTCACCAACCGCGACATGCGCTTCGAACCCGACCCGTCGGTCCTGGTGCGCGACGTCATGACCGCCGCGCCGTTGATCACCGCGCCGGTAGGCACCAGCCAGCAGGCGGCCTTCAACCTGCTGCGCACGCACAAGGTCGAGAAACTTCCGCTCGTGGACGGCAACGGCCGCCTCAAGGGCCTGATCACCGTCAAGGACTTCGCGAAGTCCGAGAAGTACCCGAACGCCACCAAGGACTCCGGCGGGCGGCTCATGGTCGGCGCGGCGGTCGGTGTCGGCGAGGAGTCGTTCAAGCGTGCGATGACCCTCGTCGAGGCCGGCGTGGACTTCCTGGTCGTCGACTCCGCGCACGGACACTCCCGCGCCGTGCTCGACATGGTCGCCCAGGTCGCGAAGGAGATCCGCAGCCTGCGCAAGGCGATCGACGTCGTCGGCGGCAACGTCGCGACGCGCGACGGAGCGCAGGCGCTGATCGACGCGGGTGCCGACGGCATCAAGGTCGGCATCGGCCCCGGCTCGATCTGTACGACCCGCGTCGTCGCGGGCATCGGCGTCCCGCAGGTGACCGCGATTTACAACGCGTCCCTGGCTGCGGGCCCCGCGGGCGTCCCGGTCATCGGCGACGGCGGCCTGCAGTACTCCGGGGACATCGCCAAGGCCCTCGTGGCCGGCGCCGACACGGTCATGCTCGGCAGCCTGCTCGCCGGCGTGGAGGAGTCTCCGGGCGAGCTGCTGTTCATCAACGGCAAGCAGTACAAGTCCTACCGGGGCATGGGTTCGCTCGGTGCGATGCAGTCGCGTGGCCTGGCCCGGTCCTACTCCAAGGACCGCTACTTCCAGGAGGACGTCTCCTCCGACGAGAAGCTCGTCCCCGAGGGCGTCGAGGGCCAGGTGCCCTACCGCGGCCCGTTGGAGGCCGTGCTGTTGCAGTTGGTGGGCGGTCTGCGATCCTCCATGGGCTACATCGGCTCGGCGACCGTCGACGAACTGCACGTCAAGGGCAGGTTCGTGCGCACGACGGCCGCCGGCCTGAAGGAGTCCCACCCCCACGACGTCCAGATGACCGTCGAGGCTCCGAACTACCACAGCCGCTGAGCGAGCCTGCGAGCTCGCCCATAGACAGAGCGCAGGGCTTCGATGAGTGAGATCGAGATCGGTCGGGGCAAGCGCGGCCGGAGTGCCTACGGCTTCGACCAGGTGGCGATCGTGCCCTCGCGGCGCACCCGCGACCCCGAAGAGGTCTCCACCGCCTGGCAGATCGACGCCTACCACTTCGAGCTGCCGATCATGATCGCGCCGATGGACTCGGTGGTCTCGCCGGAGTCGGCCATCGAGGTCGGTCGCCTCGGCGGTCTGGCCGTGCTCGACCTCGAAGGGCTGTGGACCCGCTACGACGACCCCCAGTCCCTGCTCGACGAGGTCGGCGAGCTTCCCGACGAGGAGGCGACGGCGCGGCTGCAGCACATCTACGCCGAGCCGATCAAGGAAGAACTCATCGCCTCGCGGATCAAGACGATGCGCGACGCGGGCATCACCACCGCCGCCGCTCTCTCCCCGCAGCGCACCGTGCAGTACTCCCGCGCGGTCGTCGAGGCGGGCGCAGACCTGTTCGTCATCCGCGGCACGACGGTCTCGGCCGAACACGTCTCCGGCCGCTCCGAACCGCTGAACCTCAAGCAGTTCATCCACGAACTCGACGTCCCCGTCATCGTCGGCGGCTGCGCGACCTACCAGGCCGCGCTGCACCTGATGCGCACGGGCGCCGCGGGCGTGCTCGTCGGCTTCGGCGGCGGCTCCGCGCACACCACCTCCCAGGTTCTCGGCATCCGCGTCCCGATGGCCTCGGCCATCGCCGACGTCGCCGCGGCCCGCCGGGACTACCTCGACGAGTCCGGCGGCCGGTACGTCCACGTCATCGCCGACGGCGGCATGACCACCTCGGGCGAGCTCACCAAGGCCATCGCCTGCGGCGCCGACGCCGTGATGATCGGCTCGCCGCTGGCCCGCGGCGCGCAGGCGCCCGGCGGTGGCTGGCATTGGGGCGCCGAGGCGCACCACTCCGTGCTCCCGCGCGGAACCCGGATGAAGGTCGGCACGATCGGCACCTTCGAGGAGATCCTCCTGGGGCCCAGCCGCCAACCGGACGGCTCGATGAACCTCGTCGGCGCGCTCCGCCGCGCGATGGCCACCTGCGGCTACTCCGACGTCAAGGAGTTCCAGCGCGTCGAGGTCGTGGTCAACACCCGCTAGCAGCCGCCAACGTCCGACCGACGGTGGCCCATGGGCCTCGATCGGTCGGACGTTGTGGTTCTACGCGCGGACGGTGGGCCAGGGGAGGCGAAGGGCGGCGGGAGCCGACTCCGGGACCACGGGCTCGACCGGGCGAACCGGTGCCAGCCGAACGTAGGGCTCGCCGAGCGCGGGGCGGGGGTCGGGTTCGCCCTTGTTCGGCCAGAACGACATCGCGCGCTCGGCCTGGGCGGTGATCGTCAGCGAAGGGTTCACGCCGAGGTTGGCCGAGAGCGTGGAGCCGTCGACGACGTGCAGGCCCGGGTGGCCGTAGAGACGCTGGTAGGCGTCGACGACGCCGCGCTCGGGCGAACTGGCGATCGGGCAGCCGCCGATGAAGTGACCGGTCATCGGCATGTTCACGATCTCGCCGGCGGTTCCCATCGGGTCGCCGTCGATCTCCTCGGCGATGGCGCGGGCCACCTGGTGGGCCACGGGAATGTAGGCGGGGTTGGCCTCGCCGATTCCCTGACGCGACGTCAGACGTCCGCGTCTGGTGCGGGAAACGGAGATGGAGTTGTCCTTGGACTGCATCACGAGCGCAATCACGGAGCGCTCGGACCAGTTCCGGACGGACAGGCTGCGGGCGAAGGCGAGGGGGTGACGGGCGATCACCCCGAGCGCTCGGATCGGTCTGGGAATCGGGCCGTCGCCGCTCACGAGGACGGTGCCCATGAGGCCCATGGCGTTGCTGCCGGGGGCGTAGCGAACCGGTTCGACGTGGGTGTGCTCGTCGGGGAACCAGGACGAGGTGATCGCGACGCCCTGCGAGTAGTCCTTCGCGCTCCCGCGCTTCGGCGTGCGCCTGGCGACCGCGCCGACGATCGCCTCGGAGTTGGTGCGGGTCAGTTCGCCGAGGCGCTGGGAGATGTTCGGCAGGCGCCCGGTGTCCCGCAGACGGTGCAGGAGGGTCTGGGTGCCCCACGTGCCCGCGCTGAACACGACCTGGTCCGCGGTGAACGTCTCGCCGGTGGCCCGGCGCCGGCGGGTCGGCCGCGTCGTGACGGTGTACCCGCCCTCCCGACGCGGCGTCACGTCGGCGACCGTCGTCTCCGGATGGACGACGGCGCCTGCCTTCTCGGCCAGGTACAGGTAGTTGGTGTTCATCGTGTTCTTAGCGCCGTGCCGGCAGCCGGTCATGCACGCGCCGCATTCCAGGCAGCCCTTGCGGGCCGGGCCCGCGCCGCCGAAGAACGGGTCGGGGACCTCGACGCCCGGCTCGGGCTTTTCGTCGCGCCCGAAGAAGACGCCCACGCGGGTCGGGCCGTACGTGTCGGACTTGCCGAACTTCGCGGCGACCTTGGCCATGACCCGGTCGCTCGGGGTGTCCGTCGGCTGCGTCGTCACGCCGAGCATGCGGGTGGCCTGGTCGTAGAACGGAGCCAGTTCCGCGCGCCAGTCGGTGATGTCGGCCCATTGCGAGTCTTGGTAGAAGGCGTCGGCGCTCGGCTGGTAGAGCGTGTTCGCGTAGTTCAGCGACCCGCCGCCGACGCCCGCGCCGGCGAGCACCACCACGTCGCGCAGGACGTGGATGCGCTGCATGCCCAGGCAGCCCAGGGCGGGTGCGAACAGGAAGTTGCGCACGTCCCACGACGACTTCGGCAGATCCTCCGGCGTGAACCTGCGCCCGGCCTCCAGGACCCCGACGCGGTAGCCCTTCTCGGTGAGTCGCAGCGCCGTGACGCTGCCGCCGAAACCCGAACCGACGACGAGGACGTCGTAGTGCGGCATGGGGCGTGCCTCCTAGTCCCAGGTGGATGCGGGCGGCCAATCTCGGACAACATCGAAGCGTGGTTTCTGGCAAGGCGGAGGGTCGCACCGCTACGCAGTAGCGGGCGAGGACGACAACGCCCTACACGCGAGCCGGATCCTTGGCGGGCGTGCGCACGCCGAAGACCATGTCCTTGGCGATGTCGCCTCGACGGGAGTCCGGCCGGTCCTTGAGGTAGTTCTGCCGCACCACCCACGGTCCCTGCGTCCCGGAGCCCGGGAACTCGTTGATCCCGCGCGTCACGTACCCCGAGTTGAGGTCGAGGAACGGGGTTCGGTCCATCTCGCCCGGCAGCGTCGGGGTCGCGATGTCGTAGCCGTTGCGCTTCATGTGGTCGAGCAGACGGCACACGTAGCTCGAGGACAGGTCCGCTCGCAGGGTCCAGGAGTTGTTGGAGTATCCGAAGCAGAACGCCAGGTTCGGTACGCCCGACATCATCATGGCGCGATAGGCGATGGTGGAGCCGACGTCGACCTTGGTGCCGTCGACGTCGAGGCTCAGGCCGCCGACCGGACGCAGCGTCAGACCCGTTGCCGAGACGATCACATCGGCCTCGAGCACCTCGCCGGAGACCAGTTTCACGCCCTCGGGCACGAGGCGGTCGATGTGGTTGGTGACCACGGAGGCCTTGCCGCTCGCGATGGACTTGAACATGTCCCCGTCCGGCACCAGACACAGGCGCTGGTCCCACGGCTGGTAGGGCGGAGTGAAGTGCTCGTCGACGACTGCTTCGTCCTTCAGGTAGTGCAGTGCCATCTTGCGGGTGAGCTTCTTGAACGTCTCGGGCCGCTTGCGGGCCAGGGTGTACATGCCCTGCAGGATCACGGCGTTCTTGGTGTGTGCGATCTTGTGGGCGACCTTCGCCGGCAGCACCTTCTGCAGGCCGACCGCAACGGCGTCCACGCCCGGCATCGTGAAGACGTAGCTCGGAGTGCGCTGCAGCATCGTGACGTGGGCGGCGGTCTGCGACATGGCCGGGACCAGGGTCACCGCGGTCGCACCACTGCCGATGATCACGATCTTTTTGTCGGCGTAGTCGAGGTCCTCCGGCCAAAACTGCGGGTGGACGAAGTCGCCCGCGAAGTCCTCGCGGCCCGGGAACTCCGGCTGGAACGGAGTGTCGTAGGAGAAGTACCCGGTGCACAGGTACAGGAACCGGCAGGCGACCTCGCGGGTCTCGCCGGCGGTCTCCAGGCGCACCGTCCACCGTGCGCTCTCGGAGGAGAAGGACGCCTCGAGCACCTTGGTGTCGAACTCGATGTGCCTGTCGACCCCGAACTCTGCGGCGGTGTCGCGGATGTACTTCAGCAGGTCTGCCGCCGGCGAGATCGCGCGCTTGGAGGTCCACGGCCGGAACGGGTAGCTCAGCGTGTACGCGTCGCTGTCCGACCGCACGCCCGGGAACCGGAACTGGTCCCACGTGCCGCCGATCGCCGAGCGCTGCTCCGCGATCAGGTAGGTGGTGCCGGGGCACTCCTGCTGCAGTCGGCAGGCCGCACCGATGCCGGACAGCCCGGCTCCGACGATCAGGACATCGATCTCAGTCATGCGGGTTCCGTCCTCGGGTCAGCGGGGCGAACGCTGCGTCGACCCTAACTTACCACCGGTAAGAAGGGCTAGGGGGAATGTCGGTTCAGCGCGCGACGCCGCTGTCGCTGGGCGCGCGGTGATTCGTGGCGGGCACTTCGAGTTCGAGGGTCGCGGTCTCGAGGAAGGCGCGCAGCTCGGCGAGTGCCGCCTCCTTCCACTCCTCGAGGGACTCGGTCACGGCGGCGGCGCGGCGGGTCTGGGCGCGCATCTGCTCCAGCACGAGCACGACGGCGCCCAACGCGATCAGCGCGAGGCCGCCGACGCCACCGGAGGCGAGGTAGGGCAACTGCAGGACGATGTCGTCCTCGCGGCGCACACCGAGGTAGCCGAGCAGCACGCACACCAGCCCGGCGAGGACGAGCGCCGCTGCCAGCGCCCGGTAGCCGAGGTCGGCGATTCTGTCGTTCATGCTCACTCCCTAGACGGCACGCTTCAGAACGAGGACGAAGGCTGCCACGCCACCGAGCGCGGCGAGCATGAAGAACCGATAGCCGTTGCGCGCCTCGCCGGGCAGGGGGGAGGCGACGCGAGCCGGCAGGAAGAAGTCGTCGGACGGTGCCGGGACCAGATCGACGGTCGCCGGCGACTGACCCGTCGGTCCCGCGCCGGGCGCCTGCGGCACCGGCGCGGCGGGAAGCGCGGAACCGCCGCCGAGAGCCGGCGCGGCGATGGGCGCCTCGACCGGCGTCGCGGGAGGTGCGGCCGGAGCCGGGGCGGCCGGGGCGGGCGCACCGGGCGAGCCCAGCCCGGGCGGGGGCGCTCCGCGCAGGCGAGCGGTGGCGGCGGCCGCGACGAAGCCGAGTTGGAACTCCTCGTCCGAGCCGATGTCGCTCGGGCGGGGCAGGGAGTCCGGGGCCCGGTAGCGGAAGGTGAACGCCGCGCCGGAGACCGCGGCGCCGTCGTCGGTGACCGTCCTGGTCGTCGGCGTCGGGCGGAAGGTCAGGCCCTGCTCGGCGAGGGAGTCGAGGCCGGATTCGAACGAGGCGAGGGCGTCGAACGGCAGGGCGATCTGGTCGTTCATGCTGATGCCACGCTCGTCGACCACGATCGGTACGCCGCCGAGTTGACCGCCGTTCATGCGGATCTGCAGGACGGGCACCGTCTTCTCGCCGGGAGTGACGACGACCCTGGCGATGCTGTCGATGGAGGCGAAGGTCAGCTTCGCCGGCCCCTCGCCGATGGCCACGTTCTGCAGCGAACTCAGGGACTCGCTGGTGACGGTCCCGTCGGGCGCAACGGTGCTCGTGCTGCTGGAGGTGGAAAAACCCGAGGAGAACATTGGAGCGGAGAACGCCTGCCCCGCGGCCCGGGCCACCGCCATCGGGGCGTCGGAGGTTCGGGCCGACAGGTCCGCGTTGCGGACCTCGCCGGGCTGTGCACCGCCGTACTGACCCAGCGTCAGGTTGGCCTCGCGGGGCACCGTGCTCGACGGCGGATCCTGGGCGTTGACGACCGACGGATTCGCGGCGAACTCGCCGCCGGGCACGGAGCTTCCGATGAACAGGTCTCCCACCTCGCCCGCGGTGGCGCCTGCGGCGAGGGCAAGGGACTTGCCGAGCTGCAACGAGGTCTTGGAGAACAGGCCGCCGCCGGCCGTTTCGACCGGCGCGCGCGTCAACACCCCAAACGGCGTCGCCGTCCCGGTGGCGGCGAAGGACGCGAGTGTCTCCGGCGGCGCGGCCTGCGCGCCGGGGCCGGCGCCGAGCACCACGCCGGTGCCGAGCGCGAGGGCCGCGGTGCCCGCCGACCATCGCCTGAGCTTTCGCTTCGTCACAGGTACGCCTCCTCAACCGCGCCGACGCGGACGGCTGCGGCCGGGGTGCCGCTGTAGGCGACCCGACCCTTCTTCAGCACGTAGATCCGGTCGGCGACGTCCAACGCCCGGTGCACGAACTGCTCGATCAACAGAATGGACAGTCCCGCCCGATTGAGCTCCACCAGACGGGCCAAGATTTCGTCGACGACCAATGGCGAAAGCCCCAGGCTGAGCTCGTCGATGAGCAGCAGTTGCGGTTCGCTCATCAGCGCCCGGGCGATCGCGAGCATCTGCTGCTCGCCGCCGGACAGCGAGCCCGCGGCCTGCTCGCGACGCTCGGCCAGCCGTGGGAACAGTTCGTAGGCCGTGCGAATCCGTTCCTCTACGGCCTTCGGGCGGCGCCGCACCGACCACGCGCCGAGGCGCAGGTTGTCCAGCACGCTCATCTCGGGGAAGACCCGGCGACCCTCCGGCACGTGTGCCAGGCCTGCCTTCACCGCGCCCGCCGCGCCGCGGGTCTCGATGCGTTCGCCGAGCACGCTGACGGTGCCGGACCGAGGCCGCACCAGGCCCGTGAGTCCGCGGAGCGTGGAGGTCTTGCCGGCGCCGTTCGGACCGAGGAGCGCGACGATCTCCCCGCGCCCGACCTGCATGGTCAGGCCGCGGACCGCCAGGACCGAGCCGTAGGCGACGTCCATGGATCGAGCGGCGAGCAGCGGCTTCTCGCCCGCGACCATGCGCTGCACGACCGGGTCGAGGAGGGTCATCGCTCGCCTCCCGTCGACACTGTGCTTTCCCGGTCGGCCGTGCTGCCGAGGTAGGCGGCGCGCACCTCGGGGTGGCTGCGGATCTCGGCCGGCAGACCCTGCGCGAGCAGCTTGCCGAAGTTCAGCACGTAGACCCGGTCGGAGATCGCGAGCACCATGCTGACGTCGTGTTCGATGATCAGCACGGACATCCCCCGCTCGCGGCTGATGCGATAGAGCAGCGAGCCGAAGTACTCCGACTCGGTGCTGTCCATGCCCGCGGCCGGTTCGTCGACCAGCAGCACCGCGGGGTCCATGACGATGGCTCGGGCCACCTCGACCATGCGCTGCGTGCCGTCGGGCAGGTCCCCGACGGGGGCCTGCAGCACGTCGGTGAGCCCGCACTGCTCGGCGGTGCGGGCGACCAACTGCCGTGCCGAGCGCTCGGCCCGCCCCGCGAGGCCGAGGACGCCGAGCAGGGCACTCGCGCCGTAGTTGCGGTGCTTGCCCAGCAGCAGGTTCTCCTCCACCGAGAGGTGGCGGAACAGCTGGGACTGCTGGAAGGTCCGCGCGAGGCCGAGCTGTGCGCGCTCGGCGGCGCTGAGCGCGGTGACGTCCCTCCCGTTCAGCGCGATGCGGCCGGCCGTCAGCTTCTGAGCACCCGTCAGACAGTTGAACAGCGTGGTCTTGCCGGCGCCGTTGGGACCGATCAGGCCGACGATCTCGCCGGGGCGCACCTCGACGTCGATGCTGTCGTTGGCCACCAGACCGGAGTACTTCTTGGTCATCCCGGTGCCGACCAGATGTCCACTCATCGCTTCGCCCCCACCAGGCGGACGCGGACGATCTCGCCCGGCCGCAGTTCCGGCGTCGCGGTGGCGTGAACGACGAGCGGTCGGTCGGCGGCCTTGGCGGTGTAGGAGTCCGGGACGAACGAGCCGTATCGGATCGGAGCGCCGCGCAGGGCGTCGGCGAGGGTGGTGCGGGCGGCGCGCAGCATCCCGGTGACCCCGTCGTGTCCGGACAGGAGCATCAGGAGCAGGGCGATGCTGCTGACCAGGAACAGGCGCACGTCGAACAGGTTCACCAGGGGTTGACCCGTTGCCAGGAACACACCGCCGATGACGGCGCCCATGATCGCCTCGGCGCCGCCGAGCACGGGCATCGCCAGGTAGAACAGCGACTGGATGACGCCGAACTGGTCCGGGCCGGGCGTGGAGCGGAACAGCATTCCGTAGAACAGTCCGGCGACCGCGGCGAGCGCGGCGGAGGCGGCGAAGACGCCGATCTTGTAGGGAGCGATGCGGATGGCCATCGCCTGGGCCGCCTGCTCGGAGTCGCGGATCGCGAACAGCACGCGGCCGGTGTCGGTGCGCCGGGTGTTCCAGGCCAGCAGCATCGCGACGGCGAGGACCGCCAAGACCGCGTAGTAGAGGCCGCGGTCGGACTCCGTCGGAATGCCGAGCAGGTCTTCGCGCGGGACTTCCACCGCGGAGGTGCCGCGAATCTGCGGGCGGGTGAAGAAAAAGCGCTGGCAGGCGACGCCGAAGGCGAGAGTCGCGATCGTCAGGTAGACCCCGCGCAGGCGCAGCGACGGGACGCCGAGGAGCAGGCTGATGCCCGCGCCGACGGCGGCGATGATCGGGATCGCCAGGATCAGCGGCACTCCGTTGTTCAACAGCTTCGCGCCGATGTAGCAGCCGAAGCCGAGGAATGCCGCGTGGCCGAGGGAGATCTGCCCGGTCCAGCCGATCAGGATCACCAGCGAGAGGCCGACGAGGGCGTAGATCGCGGAGAGCGAGCCGTAGAAGTGCCACAGCTGCGGGGTGAACAGCGGCCACAGCACGGCAGCCAGGGCGATGGCGAGGAACGCGAGGCGTTCGGGGGATGGTCGCGGCATCAGAATTCGGCCGCCACTTCGAGTTGAGGCTTGCCCGAGCGCAGCACCAGCACCGCGAGCAGGGCGAGGAACACGAGCAGTTCGCCGATCCCGGCGGTCGTGGTGTATCCCTGGCTGAAGCTGAAGATCAACCCGACGGCCAGCCCGCCGAGGCCCGCCAGCGGCAGGCTGTTGAAGCCGCCGAGGGCAGCCGCGACGAGGCTGGAGATCAGCACGAACGTCAGGCTGATCTGGTCGAGGCTGTTCAGGTGGATGTACATGAGGCCGGCCAGCGCGGCGCTGGCGCCGCCGATCGCCCACACCAGCGTGACGATCCCCGTCACCGGCAGCCCGACGATCCGGGCCGCGCCCGGGTCCTGGGCGATCGCGGTGATGCCGGAGCCGATCCACGTCTTGGCGAGCAGCAGGTAGAGCCCCACGACCAGCAGGAGCACGAGAGCCGCGGTGGCGAGCTGATGCACCGTCACGCCGGTGTTGCCGATACGGACGACGCGGTCGGAGAACACCGAGGCGATGGGCGGGTTGTCCGGGCCCCAGAGCTGCACCGTGAGTTCGGAGAACATCAGCAGAACGCCCGTGGTGACGGTCAGCGTGGCCAGCGCGCCGCGGTGGCGCACCGGGCGCACCGCGAACCGTTCCACGCTCGCCCCGAGCAGCGCGCCGAAGGCGATCGCAATGCCCGTGGCGAGGGCCACCGGCATCCCGAAGCGGCCCATCAGCGTGTAGTGGAACAGGAACGCGGCGAGCACGCCGATGGCGCCCTGGGCCAGGTTGATCACGCGCGAGACCCGGTAGGTGATCACCACCCCGAGTGCGACGAGCGCGTAGATGGTTCCGTTGGCCAACCCGGTGATCAGGTAGCCGAGGAACCTACTCACGGCGTCCGCGACGAGCGCTCCGCGCCGCGGCGGCCGCGGGCCGAGCGACGGTTCCGGGGACCGCGTCGCCCGAAGCCGCGCCCTTGATGGCGAACCGGCTCGTCACCGGCTGCCAGGCGAGGCTGTCGTCGGCGCGCAGCATCAGGCCCGTGGGCTTCGAGGCCTTGAGGTCGCCGAAGTTCAGCCGCAGCCCCAGGCCCGAGTCGAAGTCGGTCATCGAACGCAGTTCCTTCAGGAACGCCTCGCGGGTGAGCTTCGGGCCGGTCTTGCGCAGCGCCTCGACGATCGCGACGGCGCCGACGTAGGAGGCCTGCTCGTAGAAGTGGTGGAAGGTGTTCGGGAAGTAGAACTCGGTGATCTGGCGGTAGCGCTTCACCCCGGGGGTGTTCGCGCCGTAGAAGTCGAAGAAGGTGAAGCCGTACATGCCCTTGCCGTTGTTGCCCGCGGCCTGCGGGACGTCGTCGGCCAGGACGAAGCCGCCGACGAAGGTCGGCTTCCACCCCACGCGCTGCGCGGCCTGGATGAACTTCACCGTGTTGACCGGGTCGTTGCAGAACAGCACGGCCTCGACGCCTGCGTTCTTCAACGTGGCGACCTGACTGTCCAGGCTGGTTTCGATCTGTCGGTTCGCCGCGGTCTTGATCACCTGCGAGCCGTTGGCCTTCGCGACCTCGGCCGCCTTTGCGGTGCACGACGGGCCGGCGACGTCGTCGAGCAGGGAAACGCCGACTTTTTTCGCCTTCAGCTGCGTCGCGGCGTACTGCGAGATCAACGCGCCCACCGCGACGCCCGGCGGCTGCGTCGGGAACATCCAGGGGCTTTCGAACTCTTCGGTGTACAGGCCAGAAGAGCCGACCCAGGGCAGTTTGCGCTTGGCCAGCGACGGCCCGACGATGTCGAGGTTGAAGTCCAGGCTCGGGCCCATCAGGAAGACCTTGTCCTGATCGGCGAGCTTGGTCAGGCAGCCCGAGGTGCCGTCGGCGGTACCCGCGGTGTCGCAGGTGACGTACTGGATCTTGCGGCCGCAGATGCCGCCGGAGTCGTTGACGAAGTTGAAGTAGGCCCGCGGCGCGTTTTCGGAGACCTTGCCGTACTTGTCGAGGTAGCCGCCGTTGAAGAACGTGCCGCCGATCTTGATGACGCCGTCCGTGACGCCGGTGTCGGTTGCTCCGCCGTTGCCGCCGGCGGGGGCTGCCGCGGCGCATCCGGTGGCGGCTGCGGCGGCGGGCTGCTTGGCGGTGGTCGCCGCCGGAGCACCGGCGGGCGCTGCGCCCTTCTTCGCCTTCGCAGCAGGCCTGTCCGGGGCCCTGCCCGGCGCGGGGGCGGCGCCGCCGGTCTCGGCGGCGGGTGCGGCTGCGGCGGCGGGAGCCTCGCCTGCGGCGATGGCCTCGGGGCCGACGTCGACCGCGGTGGCCGCGGCGGGTGCCGCCGCCAGGGGAAGGGCACCCGGCCGCGCCGCCTCGGCGGCCTGGCGAGCCTCGACGGCCTGTTGCACCTCGGTGGAGGCGGCGCACCCGGCCAGCAGCGACGCCGCCGCGGCTGCGGCGACCAGCTTGGCGGATCTAGACGCGGTCCAGGGACTCACGGGCGCTCCATCCATTGGGCGCTTCCGGGGACGGGGAAGTCGCTTATTACCGATTAGTACCTATAGATGTGCCCGACGTCACTGTGTTCTGGGAACAGCGGGGAACCCCTTTGCCGGCCCGATGGCACAAGGACGCCTGTTCGGGGCCCGCCGCCTCAGGGTCGCCCGACCTCGACCATGTCGAAGTCGGCCTTCGCCGCGCCGCAGTCGGGGCAGCTCCAGTCCTGCGGGATGTCGTCCCAGCGGGTGCCGGGCGCGATGCCGTCGTCCGGCCAGCCTTCGGCCTCGTCGTACTCGAACCCACATTGGGCGCAGCGGTAGAGCTTCACTCCGCCACCTGCTCGAAGTCCTGCTGCTCGCGGACACCGCAGTCCGGACAGCACCACTCCGGGTCGATCGAGGCAAAGGGCGTCCCGGCGGGCCACCCCTCGCGGGGTGCGCCGGCGGCTTCGTCGTAGACGTAGTCGCACACGGGGCACTTGAACTTGGCCACGGCGCTATGCCCGACCGACGGGCGCCGGGTACTTGGCCAGCAGGCGCTCGCGCATGCGCGGGTGCAGGTTCGCCTGGGTGATGTCGCCGCCGTAGTGGGCCACGACCTTCGGGTCCATCACGCGACGCCAGAGCGGTGGGAACCAGGACAGCACCATCATCCCGGTGTAGCCCGTGGGGAGGACGGGCGCGGTGTCGAAGTCGCGCAGCGCCTGGAACCGTCGGGTCGGGTTCGCGTGGTGGTCGGAGTGCCGCTGCAGGTGGTAGAGCAGCACGTTCGTCGCGATGTTGTTGGAGTTCCAGCTGTGCGCGGGCGTGACGCGCTCCCACCGGCCCGACGGGGTCTGGCGGCGCAGCATCCCGTAGTGCTCGAGGTAGTTGACGAGCTCCAGCAGCCAGAAGCCGAACGCGGCCTGGACCAGCAGCCACGGCAGCAGTTCGACGCCGAAGGCGGCGATCAGTCCGCCGAAGAGCACGACGGTCATGGCCCAGGCGTTGAGGACGTCGTTGCGCCAGTTCCAGGTCCGCTTGCCGAGCCGTTCCATCCGCTCGGCCTCGAGGTGCCAGGCGGACCGGACGCCGCCGATCACGGTGCGCGGGATGAACTCCCAGACGTTCTCGCCCATGCGGGAGCTCGCCGGGTCGTTTGGGGTGGAGACGCGGACGTGGTGGCCGCGGTTGTGCTCGATGAAGAAGTGGCCGTACGCGCTCTGCGCGAGCGCGACCTTGGCGTACCAGCGCTCGTGCTCCTCCTTCTTGTGGCCGAGTTCGTGCGCGGTGTTGATCGCGACGCCGGCGACGACCCCGAGCGTGAGGCACAGGCCGATCTTGTCCACGATCGACAGCCCGTCGCGGGCGAGCAGCCACGAGCCCCACACCAGTGCGCCGTACTGGATCGGCAGGTAGAGGTAGACGACCCAGCGGTAGTACCGCCGCCGTTCCAGGGTCGCGACGTACTCCTCGGGCGGGTTGTTCGGATCCCGGCCGGCCACGAGGTCCACCAACGGGACGACCACGTAGAGGATCAGCGGCCCGGTCCACCAGAACAGGCCCCACCCGGTCGCGGTGGCCAGGCCCCCGCCGATGAACGGCAGCAGCGGCACCAGCAGGCCGATCAGCCACAGGTACTTCTTCCCGTCCCGCCACTGCGTCGCGGGGGTGGTGGGGGCGAGGCTCTGATCGACGCTCACGGCTGGGCTCCCTTGTCCGGCTGGCACAAGCCTAGGAATCCTCCGGCGCTCCGCCCATGTCACGGGAGACCAGCATCCCGGGGGTCGTGTGTGCTCCCGACCCAAACTCAGGACGGCGGGGTCAGCACGACCGGGCCGAGCAGATGCGCGGCCCGCAGGGCCAGTTCGACGTCGGCCCGGTCGCTGCGCACCGGGCGTCCGCGAGCGGCCTCTGCCTTTGCGATGCGGTACTGCACGGTGTTCTTGTGCAGGTGCAGTTCCTCGGCCGCGGCGGTGTGGCTGGAGCCGAGGTGCAGAAAGACTCGGACGGTCTCGCGCAGGCGGGCGGCGTTCTCGTCGTCGACGGCGAGGGCGCCGAGGGTGTCGGCCACCCAGGCGCGCGTCGCGTCGAGGTCTTCGCACAGCAGCGCAACGGCGCCCGCCTCGTCTGCGGTGGTGACCGCGGCGGCGTGCCGCCCGGCGAGCACCGCTACGCGCCGGGCGGCGAGGGCCTGTTCGTGGCTGCGGCGAAAGCCCGCGACGCCGAACCCGGGGCTGCCCAGGGCAACCCGCGGGGTCGGACCGGCTCGCCCGGAGAACACCGCCGCGAGCGCCGCGAGGTCCTCGACGTCCTCCGGCAGGTGCAGCCACAGGGAGGCACCCGCCTCGTCGGTCGGGAGCAGCAGGTGCTCGCCGCCGTACACGGCGGCCGCCGCGGCGGCGACCCGCTCCAGGGTCATCAGGTCCACGCCGGGCTGACCTTCCTCGAACCACAGCAGCGCGGCGAGGTGGGTCTGGCGCAGGCGGTAGCCGAGCTCGCGCTCGACGGTCTCCACCTCGACCGACCGGCCGTCCAGCAGCGCCTGAATGCGGGCGGCGCGAGCCATCGAGTGCTGCCGAGACCACGCGTCGCGTTCGATCTCGTAGGCCTCGACGAGTAGTTCCGAGACCGTGTCGACGTAGGCGGTGATCGTGCGCAGCAGCATCACCGAGGCAGCCGACGTGCCCGCCGCGTCGACGCCCGGATGCGCCGAGAGCGCGGCAAGCATCGTCTCGATCAGGGCGGAACTGCCGAGGCGGTAGGCACGCAGCAGGACCGAGACGGGCACCCCGCGCTGTGCGAGCCGACGGGCGTAGGCGGCAGCCGCGAGCGGCGCGGGTACCGACCGCGGATCGCGTCCCTCGGAGAGCACGAGCATGCCCTCGGCGACGCTCTCGACGACGCCCGCCCGCATCAGCGCGAGCATGTCCTCCTCCCGGGGCAGCTCCGGGATCTCGGCCACCAACTGCTCGGCGACGACCGCGGACAGTTCCTCGCGCACCTCGAGCAGGTCCTTGACGGTCTCGGTGAGGACGGCAAGCGCCGCGGCCTCGGCGGACTCGCCCATGGGCACCTCGCTGTGCTCGCGGCCCCGCGGGACGACGGGGCGGCCTCACCCTAAGCCTCGACCCGTGGCGCCTGCCGAACCAAGCGCTGCATACCTCACCCCTTGGCGGACGCCACCCCATCCGCGGACGCAGGGGTCCGTAGGCTGAGGTCGTGGGGACGGGACGATTGGGGCCGGCGGAGCGCGCCGCCGCGATGGCGGCGCTGGCGGGCCGTGAACTCGATCTGCTCGTCGTCGGCGGCGGGGTGGTCGGAGCCGGTACCGCCCTGGACGCCGTCACCCGCGGGCTCGAGGTGGGCCTGGTCGACATGCGGGACTGGGGCGGTGGCACGTCGAGCCGGTCCAGCAAGCTGATCCACGGCGGCCTGCGCTATCTGGAGATGCTCGACTTCGGCCTGGTCCGGGAGGCGCTGGCCGAACGCAGCCTGCTGCTGACCGAGCTGGCCCCGCACCTGGTCAAGCCCGTTCCGTTTCTGTACCCGTTGACCCACCGCGGCTGGGAGCGCGCCTACGTCGGAGCCGGCATCGGGCTCTACGACCTGTTCGCCTCGATCGCTCCGGGCAGTCCCGGCGTACCGAGGCACCGTCACCTGACTCGGCGTCAGACTCGTCGGCTGATGCCTGCACTGCGGTCGGACAGCTACGTCGGCGCCGTGCAGTACTGGGACGCGCAGGTCGACGACGCGCGCTTCGTCGTGAGCCTGGTCCGCACCGCCGCGGCCTACGGCGCGCACTGCGCGTCGCGGGTGAAGGTGATCGGCTTCCTGCGCGAGGGCGAGCGGGTCGTCGGGGCGAGGGTGCGCGACACCGAGACCGGCACCGAGTGGAAGATCCGGGCCCGGCAGGTCGTCAACGCGACCGGGGTGTGGACCGACGAAACCCAGGCCCTGGTGGGCGAGCGCGGGCAGTTCCACGTGCGGGCGTCCAAGGGCGTGCACCTGGTGGTCCCGCGCGATCGCATCCACGCCTCGATGGGCCTGATCGCCCGCACGGACAGCAGCGTGCTGTTCGTGATTCCGTGGAAGCGACACTGGATCCTCGGCACCACCGACACGACCTGGGACTTGGACAAGGCCCACCCCGCGGCCAGCCGAGTCGACATCGACTACCTGCTCGGCCAGGCCAACAGGTGGCTCGCGACGCCGCTCGGCCGGGCCGACGTGCAGGGCGTCTACGCGGGACTGCGTCCGCTGCTCGCCGGCGAGTCGGAGAACACCTCGGCCCTGTCCCGCGAGCACGTCGTCTCGCACCCGGTGCCCGGTCTCGTCGTGGTCGCCGGCGGCAAGTACACGACCTACCGGGTCATGGCGCGCGACGCCGTCGACGCCGCGGTGCACGCCCTCAACGAACGGGTTCCGGCCTCGTGCACGGAGCGGATTCCGTTGATCGGCGGCGCCGGCTTCCAGGCGGCGTGGAACTCTCGCGAACGGTCGGCGACGGCGTCGGGCCTGCACGTCGCACGGATCGAGCACCTGCTGCGCCGCTACGGCGCCGACCTCGATCCGCTCCTCGGGATCGCCGCAGCCGACGAGTCGCTGCGCGAACCGCTGTCCGGCGCCGAGGACTACCTGCGCGCCGAGATCGTCTACGCCGCGGCGTGGGAGGGCGCCCGTCACCTCGAGGACGTGATGACGCGCCGGACGCGGATCTCGGTGGAGACCTTCGACCGCGGCATCGGCGCGGCGTGGGAGTGCGCGCACCTGATGGCCTCGGTCCTCGGGTGGACCGCGGAGCAGACCACGAACGAGATCGAGCACTACGTGGCGCGGGTGGCCGCCGAACGCGAGTCGCAGGACCAGCCCGACGACCGCACCGCCGACGCGGCCCGCATGGGCGCTCCGGACATCGTTCCGATGAGGTAGGCGTTGGCCAGGCCGCTCCGACTTCTCGCCGTGCTCCTCGGTGCGGTTGTCGGCGCCGCGGTGGTGGCGGGATTTTTCTGGGTCGGCCGGGACTACGACGCGTCCACTCTCGCGTTGGCGTTCTGGTCCCTCGCCGGTGCCGGGGCGGGCGGCGCGATCGCCGCACTGGTCGTCCTGCTCGACCGAGCGGTCGGAGATGCAGACCCGACAGCCGGAGGGGGCCCGATGCGTCAGCCCAAGCGGCGGTTGGACTCGTAGGCCAGGGCGAGTTCGGCGACGGCGCGGGGCTCGCTCAGGGAGCGGCCGGTGAGCGTCTGAACCCGCCGTAGCCGGTGGCGCACGGTGTTCGGGTGCACGAACAGGCGGGCGGCCGTCTCGTCCGCGGAGCCGCTGTCCAGCCAGACGCCGAGGGTTTCGAGCAGCGCCGCGCGATCTCGCGGGGTCAGCGCGTCGAGCCCGGCGAGGCAGCGGGCGGAGAGTCGTCGCATCACGTCGGGGTCGAGGACCGCGGCAATGGCCAGCGGATCGCCGGCGAACGTCGCCACCGGCCGGTCCGGTCCCGCTGCGCGCAGCGCGAGCCGGGCCAGGCGCAGGGCCTCCGCGGTGGCGTCCAGGCGCCCGTACGGGGCGCTCACGCCCACGCCGGAACCGGCGGTCGCGGCGGTCAGAACCTCGACCGTCCGCGCCGTCGGATCCGGCCGTCCGCGCGCCGGCTCGGGGATGGCCAGGACGCCCGCCTGGGTGTCGTGGTCCAGCCGCCAGGCCGACGCGACCCCGATCTCGCGCAGCCGTTGTTCGATCCGTGGAAGCGCGTCCTGTCCGGCGCCCGCCACCGCGGCCACGACCACCAGGTACGGGCCCTCGGCCGGCAGCCGCAGGATCCGGGCGAGCTCCCACGGCGCGGTTTCCGCGTCGAGGCGGCCGTCGAGCAGCGCCTGCACGAGGGCGGAGCGCTTGGCCTCGACCCCCAGCACCTGTTCGGTGACCTCGTCCCGGTAGCCCTCGGACATGGCGTGGGTGAAGGCGTCGAGGACGACCCACATGTCCGTGGCCGCGCGCACCAGGACCGGGGCCGCCTCCCGTTCGGCGAGCGCCAACGCGGCGAGTTCGTTCCAGATCAACCGCCCGCCGAGGCGGAAGGCGTCCATCACCGCGGTCAGCGGGACGCCCGCGGCCGCTCGCGCCCGGCCGATGGCGTGTGCCCGCGTGGCGAACACGTCCGGGTCGTTGCCGACGGCCTGCAGAATCGCGTGGACCTGTTCGGCACAGGAGGCGCGGAGCACGTCGGCCGGAACGAGCGCCCCGCCGGCATAGGCCGGAACGGTCGCCAGGATCCGCTCGGCCATCGTGGCGCCGATCTCCTCGGACCGGGTGAGCAGCGCTCCGCCGAGCGCCGCCACCCGTCCGCCGATCGCGACGTCCGGCTCCGACGGCGGGGGAGAACCCCCGGAGCTTCGCTGTCGCGCCACACAAGTCAGCGTACGAGATCGAGTGCGGCAATGCGGCCGGTGCGGGGGTTCGAGAGCTCGGATTGTTGCAGGAAACAATTCAGGGTCCGGAACGGAGGTGGCCACGCCATCGTCGCGGGCGCTGAACTTCGGGAGTGTTCTCGGTGCCGGCACACAGCCGGAAACGCCGAATCCGAAGAGGTGAGCACGATGACCGAGACCACGACGATCACCGCCCGCGAGCGGGTCCAGATCGACGCTGCGAACTCCTCCGGGCGCCAACCCGTCGTCTTCGTCCACGGGTTGTGGCTGCTGGCCGGCAGTTGGCAGGGCTGGTCGGACCTGTTCGAGTCGCGTGGCTATGCCGCCGTTGCCGTGGACTGGCCGCAGGACTCCCCCTCCGTCGCCGAGGAGAACGCGAACCCGCAGCGCATCGCCGGGGTGAAGGTCGGCGAGGTCGCCGACCACGTCGCCGAGGTCGTCTCCGCGCTGGACCGCAAGCCCGTCCTGGTCGGGCACTCCTTCGGTGGTCTGCTCGTGCAGATCGTGGCGGGCCGCGGCCTGGCCGCCGCCACCGTCGCCATCGACCCGGCCCCGTTCCGCGGCGTGCTGCCGCTGCCGGTCTCGACGCTGCGCGGCGCCTACCCGGTGCTGCACAACCCGCGGAACTGGAAGCGTGCGGTGAAGCTGACGCCCGCGCAGTTCCGCTACAGCTGGACGAACGCGCTGTCCGAGGAGGAGTCCGACGAGCTCTACCGGACCCTGCACGTCCCGGCACCGGGCGCGCCGCTGTTCCAGGGCGCGACGGCGAACGTCAACCCGTGGACCGAGGCCAAGGTCGACACCCGCCACCCCGAGCGCGGCCCGATCCTGATCGTCTCCGGGGAGAAGGACACGATCGTCCCCTGGGCGATGGCGCACGCGGCCTACAAGCGGCAGAAGCGCAACGCCGCCCCGACCGAGATCCTCGAGATGCCCGATCGCGGGCACGCACTGATCGTCGACAGCGGCTGGCGGGAGGTGGCCGAGAAGGCGCTCGCCTTCGTGGACCGCGCCCTGGTCGATGCGCCCTCCGGCGCGTGATCTGCCCGTGCGCTCGGGGAGTGTCAGCCGAAACGGCTCCACAAATCGGGACAGGCCGGGCGCGCCAAAAGCCATTGCGGATGACGTGCGCAGATGGTTCTTGACACCGAGCTTCGCGAGTGGTCCGCGCTTTCCGCGGAACTCTCCCGGAGAAAGCTTGGGCGGTCGGCCCCGTTGGGGGCCGACCGCCTCTAGGGGCGGAGGGCGCGCAGGCGCTTTCGCGCCCGGGCTGCCTCGCTCCGCCTCGCGAAGCGGCACCTCCAGGGCGGCCAGCCTCGCGAACACGTCCGACGGGCTCAACGATCCAGGGCCGGCGGGGTCACGTCAATCGGTTGTGGCTGTGGGATTGATCGGCGTTCGGGGACCAATCCGGACCGTGAAAGGATTCCCTCCGTCGACCGAGCGTGACGAACCTGGAACGAGTGAGGAACCCGAGCGAAAGATGACATCGTCTGGGACAGGTGGGCACGCGGCGGACCGTCCGGTACTCGTCGTCGACTACGGCGCGCAGTATGCGCAGTTGATCGCGCGGCGGGTGCGCGAGGCACGGGTCTACTCCGAGATCGTCCCGCACACGGCCTCGGTGGCCGAGCTGCTCGCGAAGAATCCGGCGGCGATCGTGCTCTCCGGCGGTCCCTCGTCGGTGTACGCCGACGGCGCTCCGAGCGTCGACCCGGCCCTGTTCGAGGCCGGGGTCCCGGTCTTCGGCATCTGCTACGGCTTCCAGGCCATGGCCAACGCGCTCGGCGGCAGGGTCGCCCGAACCGGGCTCTCGGAGTTCGGCGGCACGGCGCTCACCGTCACGGAGCCCGGTGCCCTCCTCGCCGGTCAGCCCCAGACCCAGACGGTGTGGATGAGCCACGGTGACGCGGTGCACGAAGCGCCGGCCGGCTTCCGCTCGCTCGCGCAGACCGCGGGCGCTCCCGTTGCCGCGTTCGAGGATCCCGCTCGACGTCTCGCGGGCGTCCAGTACCACCCCGAGGTCATGCACACCGCCCACGGCCAGGCCGTGCTCGAGCGCTTCCTGCACGAGATCGCGGGCGTGCCGCCGACCTGGACGATGGTCAACATCGTCTCCGACGCCGTCGAGGCGGTGGCGGCCAAGGTCGGCGCTGGCCGGGCGATCTGCGGCCTGTCCGGGGGAGTGGACTCGGCCGTCGCCGCCGCGCTGGTGCAGCGGGCCATCGGTGACCGCCTCACGTGCGTGTTCGTGGACCACGGCCTGCTGCGCAAGGGCGAGGCCGAGCAGGTCGAGCGGGACTTCGTCGCCGCGACCGGCGTCGAACTCGTCGTCGTCGACGCACAGAAGCGCTTCCTCGACGCGCTCGCCGGCGTCACCGATCCGGAGGCCAAGCGCAAGATCATCGGCCGGGAGTTCATCCGAGTCTTTGAGCAGGCCGCACGCGAGGTCATCGCCTCCCACGGCGGCGAGGTCGACTTCCTGGTGCAGGGCACGCTCTACCCGGACGTCGTCGAATCCGGCGGTGGCACCGGCACCGCGAACATCAAGAGCCACCACAACGTCGGCGGCCTGCCCGAGGACCTTCAGTTCGGCCTCGTCGAGCCCTTGCGTGCCCTGTTCAAGGACGAGGTCCGCCGCGTCGGCGTCGAATTGGGCCTGCCCGAACCGATCGTCTGGCGTCAGCCGTTCCCGGGCCCGGGACTGGGCATTCGGATCATCGGCGCGGTCGACGCCGAGCGCCTCGAGATCCTGCGCGAGGCCGACGCCATCGCCCGCGAGGAACTGACCGCGGCCGGGCTGGACCGCGAGATCTGGCAGTGCCCGGTGGTGCTGCTGGCCGACGTTCGCTCGGTTGGAGTCCAGGGCGACGGGCGCACCTACGGCCACCCGGTCGTGCTGCGCCCGGTGTCCAGCGAGGACGCCATGACCGCCGACTGGTCGCGCGTGCCCTACGACGTGCTCGCGAAGATCTCCACCCGCATCACCAACGAGGTCCGCGAGATCAACCGCGTCACCCTCGACGTGACCAGCAAGCCGCCGGGCACCATCGAGTGGGAGTGATCGAGCCCGCGCCTGCGCGAGTTCTCGGCGGCGGGATCGGCCCGCTGCATCGTCCGAACGGCTGATTTCCCGGGCAAGTCGTCCCTTTTGTCCGTTCGGCTGGAACCCCGGCCCCGCTCGACCCGTCTCAGCACTACCGCAGCCGAACGGCCGCGGCAGGCGAGTGAAGAGGCGAAAGCATGAGCGGGACCATCGGCACCTACGTTCAGTCCTACCTGGACTTCGCGACCGTCGATGGCACGGCCTCCGGCGGCGGAACCTGGGTGCTGATCGCGGGCCCGGTCGTGGTCGCACTGCTCGCCGCGTACATGGTCTGGAACCTGGTCGCCGCCACGGCGAGCGGGCTGGCGCGTTCCGCGCGCTTCGCCGTGCGTCTGGTGGCCGGCCCGGCCCGGCCCGCGCCGGCGGCTGCCGCCCTCGCGTCCGTGAGCACCGCGCCGATGCCGCGCATCCGCATCGAATCCTCGGTGCGCAGCCGCGAGGCCGTGCTGGTCTCCAGCGCCGCCTGAGACGAGAACGACGACACCCCCGAGGCGAGCCTCGGGGGTGTTCGCCTTGGCGGAGGCTACTGGCGGCGCAGGATCTCGTAGACCACGGCGGCGCGCGAGAGTTCGTGGAAGTACTTGATCAGGGTGACGCACAGGCCGACCATCAGCAGGCCGACGACGAGCGTGGTGAACGCGCCCCACAGCACCGGAAGACCGAAACCCGCCTGCACCGTGCGGCGCAGAGCCGTCGTGCGGGTGGCGGTCAGCGTCGAACTGTCCGCCGCGTCGGCTACGCCGAGGTCGTCGGTCGCGCCCTCGGGCAGGACCTCTTCGTCCAACCACTCCACGTCGTCCTCGTCCGCGTCCAGGTCGACCGGCCCGCCTGCGGCCTCCGAGGCGGCGGCGGCCCGCTTGGCCTCGACGCCGAGCAGGAACGAGGCGACGCCCATGAGCAGGAAGAGGAAGATTTTCGCGTACAGCGCGTAGAAGTACGGGACGGCGTAGGGCAGGGCCTTGAGGTCGTCGAAGTCCGAGCCGGACAGCGGCGGGTCGTAGGCGGCCTGCTTGAACATGAGGTACGTGCCGGTGGAGAACGCCATCAGGTAGGTGCCCCACAGGGCGTTCGCGAGCAGCTCTCGCTTCTCCTGCAGGATGTGCAGGCCCAGCGCCGAGGGGATGCGGCGCAGCTGCGGAACGGCCACGAGGCCGGCGAGGATCGCGGTCAGCGCCCACAGCGAGGTCATCGCCACGTGCAGCTGGAGCATCAGGACGTCGAGCAGGCTGCCGTCGGGTTCCGGCGCCTGAATCGTGGCGGCAGCCAGGGTGGTGCTGATCATCTGTCCGAACCTCTCGTTGGCCCCGTCGCCTACGACCTCGACATTCGAGCCTAAAGCTGCCTCCTGGGCCTGTCCACGGCACCCCCGGGTGGGGGTCGGGTTCACCGAATTGGCCCTGGACTGCTGTGCATTTGCTGGGAGATGCCTAGACTTTTGATCATCCGTGCTGCCGACGGATGTGGAGATGGCTATGGAAGAGCAAGTTCAGGCGGTCCTTGCCGCCTCGAAGGTGATGTCGGCCGTCGTGGCCGAATCGGTGACCCCGATCGCCGACCACGTCACGCTGGCCCAGTACCGCGCGCTGCTGATCGTTGCCGCGAACGGTCCGATCAATCTCAACGCCGTCGCGGCCACGCTCGGGGTCCACCCCTCGAACGCGACCCGCGCCTGCGACCGTCTCGTCGAGGCGGGCCTGCTCGCACGCACGGAGTCGGCGATCGACCGGCGCCGGGTGGAGCTCTCGCTCACCGGTGCCGGGCGTGCGCTGATCAACGCCGTGACCGCTCGCCGCAAGGCGGCGATCGAACGCGTGCTCGCGCGGATGACTCCCACCGCGCGCGAGGAGTTGGCCAGTGCCCTCGCCCAGTTCACCGCCGCGGCCGGGGTCGTTCCCGGCCAGGGCGGGGAGTGGGTCGACGAGATGCCGCAGGCGCCGGCTCTGGCGCTGTTGGCCTAGGCCCGGTCCGCCCGGGGCGTCAGCGCCTCGGGCGGGTCGACGCCAGCAGACCGGCGGTCCCGGCGCACAGGAGCACCACCGGCACGGCGAGTTTCAGCGCCGTGCCCGTCGGCGCGCCCAGGGCCACGATCCCGACGAGCACCGCCGCTCCCAGGAAGATCAGCCCGAACACGAGCCCGACGGCGTCGACGTCATGCCGTTGCATTGGGAACCTCCGGGCTCTGCGGGACGGTCGAGGCGGGTACGCGGATCACCGCGACGTGGCCGATGCCCTGGTCGATCGTCAGGTTCAGGGTTCCGCCGCCCGGGCCGTCCGCGCCTTCATCGCGCACGGTCCGGTGGTTGTCGAATCCGGCGGATCGTTCCCCCAGCACTTCGAGTTCTCCGGCGCGCAGCGTCGCGTCGACGACCACGTCCATCGTGTCCGGCACCAGGACCCGGCTCTCTCCGGCGCCTAGGCGCACCAGGGTCGTGTGGGTCCGCGTCGGGTCGAGCCCGGAGAGGTCGAGGACCACCTGGCCGACTCGGTACCGATACTCGGCTTCGACGGTGCCGGCGGAGGACAGCAGGGGTCGGCCGTCAGCCGTCCACCTGCCCTCGAACTCGTCCAGGAGCGAGGCCGGGCCCAGGGCGATCAGGGCGAGAACTCCCAGTGGGATCAGGCCGCGGGCCCGGCCGTAGCGGGCGCTGACGACCAACGCCGCGCCGACGATGGCGAGCACCGTGGCCGGATACGCCGTCGGCGGTACGTCCAGGCCGAGGGCCTGCGCGACGGCGAGCACGCCCAGGGCGATGAGCACCATGGAGAACGTGGCCCGACCGAGCGACGATCGCGGCCGCGGCGGGCTCGCGGGCATGGGAGGTGGCGCCGGGGAGTCGGGCGGCGGGGAGTCGCTCGGCGGGAAGTCGGGCGGCGCGGTCCAGGACGGGGAGTCTTCGGTCCAGGAGGACGTGGTCTTGCCGAGGTCCAGGGCCGCGCCCTGGACCGGCGCGCTCTGGACCGGCGCGCTCTGGACCGGCGCGCTCTGGGCGGGCGCGCCCGCGGCAGGCGGGAGGGGGCCGGCGGCGGCTTCGGCGGTTCGGCGCTTCAGCAGCGCGTAGCCGACCGCGAACAGGGCGACCAGCACCAGCAGGGGGAACGGCCCGCGATCGTGGCCGGGGCCCCACCCGAGGAAGACCGAGTGGAGCGTGAACAGCACGGCCAGGGAGAGCAGCAGCACGACGGCCAGCCCGGGTCCGCCCCCGCCGGTCCGGCGCCCGAGGGCGCGTTGGACCGGCGAAGGCTGCTCGTCCGCCTCGTCGAAGAAGAGCCAACAGGCGCCGTAGGCCACCACGCCCGCGCCGCCGAAGAAGGTCAACACCACGACGGCGACCCGGATCACCACGGGGTCGACGCCGAGCGCTTCTCCGATTCCGCCACAGACCCCGGCCAACATGCGGTCTCGGCTGCTGCGCCGGAAGCGTGGCGCCTGCGAGCCGGTGGCCGAACTGTCAGGTAGGCCGGCCGGGGTGTGGGTGGATTCCGTCACGCCTTCAGCATGGAGTCGGGACACCCCGGGCGGCATCGGTGATCGACCCTGAGTCACCCCCTGACTTCCGACCCCGGGGTTGCCTGGGAGAGCGAGGCCGGTGAGGCTGGTGGGACGATGACGGTGGGGGCGATGCGAATGACGGACACGGCGAACGCCGGGCCCGCCCTGGCCGTGCCTCCGCGGTACCTGCGGCGGCGGGACGGGCGCCTGCTGGCCGGCGTCGCCGGCGGGCTCGCCGACCACCTGCGCTGGCCGGTGCTCCCGGTGCGCATCGCCTTCGCGATCCTGGCGGGCCTCGGCGGCTTCGGGCTGCTGCTGTACGCCGGCTACTGGGCCGTGGTGCCGCAGGCTCCGACCAATCCCGGACAGACGCCCCGGGGGCTGGTCTCCGCGCAGCGTCTCGGCCTGCGCGGCCTGCCCGGACGGGTGCGCGACGAGCACTCGGTGGGGCAGTTGCTGGCGCTGCTCGCGCTCGCGCTCGGCGCCGTCTCGCTCGGTCAGGCCGTCGGGCTCGGCGTCCCGCCCTACCTGCTCTGGCCCGCGCTCGTGGTGGCCGCCGGGCTGATCGTGCTGTGGCGGCAGGCCGACGAGGCGCCGGACCCGACCGCGCCGGCGGTCACCGGAGCGCAGAGTCCGCGCTGGAACGCCGTTCGGGTATTCGCGCTGGCCCGCTTCGCCGGCGGCGTGCTGCTCGTCGGCCTCGGCGGAATCTCCTTCCTGTTCCTCACCGATCCCGGCTCGGCGCTCAAGGGGCTGAGCGGGGGACTGGTCGTGGTGTTGGGGGCGGCGCTGATCGCCGGCCCGTGGCTGGTGCGCCTGGGCCGGTCCCTGTCGGCCGAGCGGGCCGAACGCATTCGGTCCCAGACCCACGCGGACCTCGCCGCGCACCTGCACGACTCGGTGCTGCAGACCCTGGCCCTGATCCAGCGTCAGGCACACGATCCGCGCGAGGTGGTGCGCCTGGCCCGGGGACAGGAACGCGACCTGCGCGCCTTCCTCTACGCCGACCCGCAGGCCTCGGCCCCCGAGGCGTCCTTCGCCGCCGCGCTACGGGAGGCCGGAGCCGCGGTCGAGGACGCGCACGGCGTGCCGGTCGAGGTGGTCACCGTCGGCGACGGCCCGGTCGACGAGGGCCGCGTCGCGGTCCTGGCGGCCAGCCGGGAGGCCATGACCAACGCCGCGAAGCACTCCGGCGCCGCGATGGTCGACGTCTACGCCGAACTCGACGAGACGACCACCGCGGTCTACGTACGCGATCGCGGCCGTGGGTTCGCACTCGCCGACGTACCGACCGACCGGGCCGGGATCCGCCACTCGATCCAGGGTCGGGTGTCCCGGCACGGCGGCACCGTGCGGGTGGTCTCGGCGCCGGGCGACGGCACGGAGATCGAAATACGACTGGGAGCCGACTCGTGACCGATTCCGCCGCACCGCCACTGCGCGTCGTCGTGGTCGACGACCACCGCCTGTTCCGCACCGGGGTGCGCGCCGAACTCGAGGCCTCGGCCGGCGGGCGGATCGAGATCGTGGCCGAGGCCGCGGACGTGGCCGAGGCGATCGAGGCCGTGCGGAGACACCTTCCCGACGTCGTGCTGCTCGACGTGCACCTGCCGGGCGGGGGCGGGGTCGGCGTGCTGCGGGGGATCCTCGGCGGCGCCGCGCCCGGACCGATCGATGCGGCGGCCGAGGTGCGTTTCCTTGCGTTGTCGGTGTCCGACGCGGCCGAGGACGTCATCGGCGTGATCCGCGCAGGCGCCCGCGGGTACGTCACCAAAACCATCGGCGGCGCCGAACTCGCCGACGCGATCGCCCGGGTGGCGGCCGGCGACGCGGTGTTCTCCCCGCGGCTTGCCGGGTTCGTGCTCGACGCCTTCGCGGGGCCCGGAGCGCCGGGCCCGGCCCCGGCGATCGACCCGGAATTGGATCTGCTGTCCACCCGGGAGCGGGAGGTGCTGCGCCTGATCGCCCGCGGCTACACCTACAAGGAGGTGGCCAAGCACCTGTTCATCTCGATCAAGACCGTCGAGACCCACGTCTCGGCCGTGCTCCGCAAGCTGCAACTGTCCAACCGTCACGAGCTGTCCCGGTGGGCAGCCGACCGACGGCTGGTCTGACGGTCCGTCAGTCCTAGGCCGCGCCGCCCGACCGTGTCCGGACAGGACGATCGGGCGCGGCCCGCAGGGGGTGGACCGCGCCCGATCGCCGGCTTGCACGACGCCTACGGCGTCTGGGTGTTGGCTCCGGGTCCGCCGATCAGCTCGTCGTTGCCCGGGCCACCGATCAGGTTGTCGTTGCCGAGGCCGCCGACCAGGATGTCGCTGCCCCCGTCGCCGGAGAGCTGGTCGTCGCCGAGGCCGCCGACCAGGCGGTCACGCCCGTCGCCGCCGCAGAGGATGTCGTCGCCGCCACCGCCCGCGATCCGGTCGTCGCCGCCGAGGCCGTAGACGATGTCGTCGCCGGGCGTTCCGATGAGGTCGTCGTCGCCGTTGGTGCCGAGGATTGCGTTGTAGCCCGCGGGGATCGGTGCACCCGGGATGCACGCCAGGATGACGCCGTCGTCGTTGCGGATGACGCCGATGCGAGGCTGGAAGTTGAAGAACGGGAGCGGTCCGGGCTCGGAGGCGTTCGGGACCTGCACCGAAAGGATGCGAGCGAGTACGAACTCGTCGCGCTCGACCGTCGGGTCGGCGAGCAGGGGAATTGCGAACTCCTCGAAGCCGTCGCCGGCGTTGATGGTGACTTGGTAGGACATCGGCACGTTGTAGTCCGAGCCGGCAAGAGCGGTGCCGTTGGTCATCGCGAGGTTGACCACGACGTCCGTGCAGGGGCTCGGGTTGTTGACGGTGATGGGGAAGCGCAGGAAGCCGCTGTCCTCCAGTGCAACCGCGTTGCCGAGGGTCACCGCGGTGGGAGCCACACACGGGGTGTAGCGAATCTCGACTCGTCCGTCGTTGGCCGTGTTCAGCCCATAGGGATTCGCTCCGTTGCCGCCGTAGCTGTAGCCGGCGCCGCCGCCGGCGGCGCTGGTGCCGTTGTTGGGGCTGCTGCCGCCCGCGTCACCGGCGTTGCTGCCGCCGCCGCCACCGCCGCCGCCGAAGAAGACCGTGGCAGTGGCGTTGTCGCCGGAGTCGGGAGCGCTGTTCGGGTCCGCCGTTCCGGCCGCGCCACCGGCCGGCGGGGCGGCGGGCTGGCCGTCGCCGCCCGCGCCGGGGGTCGTCCCGAGGGCGTCGCCGCCGGCGCCGCCGGAGAAGGTGGTTCCGCCTCCGCCCCCGCCGCCGCCACCGGCGGCGACCAGACGGTAGGTCCCGTTCTCCTGCACGGAGGTGGCACCGCCGCCGCCGCCGCCCGCGGTGGTTCCGGCGCCCGCAGCGGCGCCGTTGCCACCGTCACCGGTGCCCGCCGGAGTGGCGCCACCCGAGCCGGGGGCGGCCCCGGCCGCCGACTGCCCCTGTGAACCGACGCGCAGGGTGAGGACACTGCCCGCCGCCACCGCCTCGGTGCGGCGGACGATCGCGCCGCGGCCGCCCGGGGCGGCGGGCTGGCCGGGGGTGACCCGACCGCCGAGGCCACCGGAGCCACCGAACGCCACGATGTCGACCGAGCTCACGCCGAGGGGCACTTCGAAGTTGGTGAGCCCCGGTCCGTAGGTGCACAGCACCTCGGGACCGGGAATGTCTACGCATCCGGCCTGGAGGGCGTCGCTGGGGCCGGCGGCCGCGAACACCGCCAACGGCGTCATGAGCCCGACGACCGCCGTCCACAGCTGGACGCGGCCAATGCGGGTGCGCTTCATCATGGGGATCCCCTCCCGAACCGGACGCTCTTTTCGGCAGCGTCGTCGCAATCGGGACGATCATGCGGCGTGGGAATGTCCGATTGGCACCCGTCTGCTCCGAACGGGCGAACTGCACGACCTGCTCGTGAGACTCGGGGCCCTCGCACGGGAGAAAAATGCGAAACGGTGGCTCCGCCGCGATCCGCGGAGGAGCCACCGTGCAGAACTGACGCCTGATCAGCTGCTATTGCCTCTTCTTGTCCTTCTTGCCCTTCTTCGCGGACTCGGCCGCGGGCTTGGCCTTGGACTTCGCCTTCGCCTTGGCCTTGGCCTTGGGTTCTGCCGTGGATTCGGATTCCGACTTTGCCGCCGGAGGTGCAGGAGCGGCCGGGGCAAGGCCCGCGGCCTCGGCCTCCTTGGCCAGCACCTCGTCTTCGGCCTTCTGCCGCGCCGAGCGGTCCGTGGGCGCCTCGGACTTCTCGCCCGCCCGGGCGCGCGCCGCGCCGTCGTCGAACTTCTCGTTGGGGGTCTCGACGCGGAACTCCTCGTCGGCGTCCCTGGCTGCGCTGCCCTTCGGTGCGGTGGGCCTGTCGGCGGCAGAGTCCTCCTCGCTGCGCGAGGTACGTTCGGGCGCCCGCTCGCTGGACTGCCGCTGCGGCCCGAGACTGTCCACCGGGCGCTCGTCGAGGTCTCGATCCTCTTCGAGGCCGTCTTCGTCGGCGAAGCCCTGCGCCTGCGCGTCGCGGCCCGAGTCCGGGCGGCCCTGCGGCGCTCCGGTCGCGTCCTCGCCTGCCCCGGGGCTCGCCGACCGCGAGGAGCGGTCGTAGTCCCACCACTGGCCGTCGGGGTCGTCGGTGGCTGCGGCGGTCGGAAGGTGGCCGGCGCCGGCCGGCGCCGGCGCCGCTCCCGCGGTGGTGGACGCTCCCAGCAGCACGGCCGGAGCCAGCAGCGCCGCCGCGAGGGCGACGCGGCCGCGTCGATCGAGGTGTCGGTTCATGTCTGCTCCCCCTGAGCTGAAAGTCCGAATCGTCCGGATGGACGCCAGACGTGCCGATCCTGGTGGTTTGCGACTGCTTGGCGGCAGAGAGTTGCTCCGAGCGGGTTGAGGATTCGAGGGTCCGCCCGGTGGGGCGGACCCTCGAAGAGATCAGCTCAGATGCAAACGTCGGGCGCAGGCGTAGTCGGGCATGTGAAGTTGACCCCGCCCATCGGTTTGGCTGGAGCCGTCACGTCTTCGTTGTCGGAGTAGACGTAGTCGGTCCCGCCGCCGCCCTTGAGTTGGTCGTCGCCGCCGCCGCCGTGAAGGTGATTCGTCCCCGATCCGCCCTTGATCTGGTCGTTGCCGACGCCGCCGCAGATGACGTCGTTGCCGCCGCCGCCCTTGAGCTTGTCGGCGCCGCCGAGTCCCCAGATGACTTCGTTCTTTCCAGACCCCTTGAGGTCGTCGTCGCCGTCCGTGCCGACGACGGCGGTGTAGCCGCCCAACCCGTTGACGGCGTTGTCGAGGATCGCTTGCGCCGCAGCCTCGTCGGCGGGAGTAGCCGTGCAGATGGCGACCGCGTCGATCCTGGACTGTGCCAGAGCCTCCGGGCTAGCCATCGCGAGGCCGGCGGCGACCAGCGTGGAGGCGGCCACCCACAGTGGAATGCGCTTGGGCGTGAAGCGGTACATGTTGGTTCCCTCCATCGGCGTCGACTCCACGGTCGAGTTCCAGATGATCGTGTCGTCGGATTCGTCCGTTTTGCAGAGGGATGCTCCAAACGGGCGATCTGCGCGGCTGACGGAGAGTCAGGCCCACCTTGGATAGGGTGCGCGCAGTTCCCCCGCCCGAGGAGCCCCGTGGAAGCCCTGCGCTACGTACTGCTCGCCCTGCACCTGGCCGGCATGGCCGTGCTCATCGGCGCCTTCACTCTGCAGGCCCTGGGCAACGACCGGCGCATGGTGCCCGCGATCTTTCACGCGGCGGGCGCTCAGCTCGTGACGGGCCTCGCGCTGGTCGGCGTCAACGAGGCCGACGACCGCGAACTCGACCACGCCAAGGTCGCCGTGAAGCTCGTGATCGCCTTCGTCGTGGTAGGTCTCACCCACGCCACGCGGCGCAGGAATCCCGTGCCGGCGCCGCTGTTCTTCGGCGCCTTCGGCCTTGCCGTCGCGAATCTCGTGGTCGCCTACTCCTGGACCTGATCGGCGCAGGCCGCAACTTCTGTCGGCGAGTGGGGCCATGGGGATCGTGCGATAGCCCGACTTGCCGGCAGAAGACGACCGGAAACGCCAGATGGCCCCCTCCGGGCAGAGGGGGCCATCGTGGATTTGGGTGTGGCGACTACGGGCGGTTGTTGTTGCCCGTGTTGTTGTCGCCGCGGTTGTTGTTGCCGGAGTTGCAGTTGCCGCGGTTGTTGTTGCCGCTGTTGCCGTAGCCGCGGTTGTTGTTGCCGGTGTTCGGGGTGTCGGGGCCGCAGGCCGCGCCGACAGGCGGGTTCTGCGGGTTCGGGTTCTGCGGGTTCGGGTTGTTCGCGGCGGGGTCGTCGTTGGTGATGGTGCCGAGGACCTGGACGTTGTTGATGATCGGGGTCCCCGTGCCGGGGGCAATGTCGACCCGGAAGGTCTCGTCGGGTTCCACGATGGTGTCGCCGAACACGGGCACGAAGAGGAACGCCGTGGTCTGGCCACCGGCGAAGGTGACCACGGTGGCTGCCTGCGCGGTGTAGTCCGAACCGGACGTCGCGGAGAGGTTCGTGGTCGTAGCCGTCACGGTGGTGTCGCACGTGGTGTCGCCGCCGCGCGTCAACTGGAACGCCATGAGCGTCTGACCTGCCTGGCCCTCGACCACGGTGGCGTTCGCCGTCGTGATGTTCGCGGCGCCCGCGGCGCAGGTCGCGGCCTGAGCCGCGGGGATGGCGATGCCGGAGGCGAGCAGGGCCCCCGCGCCGATGAGGGTGGTGCGCGCGACGTGACGCCGCCGGCCCGCCGGGGCGGTGATGCAGTTCTTCATGGATACTCCCGAGGCTGGAAGGCGCCGGGGCCGGGAGGCGACGGGACGGGAGTACTCCCGTCTTGCCCGCTGGTCCACTGGTGGCGCTTCGGATGACTACGCGTTCATAGACCCAGAAGCGCCGGGGGTGGTCCAGGAAATTGGTTCCTGCGGATGAACCGGATCGGACCGAGCTGTCCGCATTGCAGGCGAGGTGCCCGACTTGCCCATGTGAGGAAACACTGCGTGAGCATCGGATTGCAGACCGTGCTGCAATCTGACGCAGCGTCGGATGAACTGGGCGGATTCGGTCGGGATCGTCCGCTTGTCCGCGGATGTCGTGTTTGCGCCTTCTGCAGCGGTGTGTCCGCCGCCTAGACGACGTCCTCGTCCTCGAGCTCCGGGGCGTCGGCGACCTTCCACCTCAGCTGGAACTCGACCTCTTCCTCGTCGCCCTCGCGCTCGTGCTCGACGCTGATCTCGGCACCGCGCGGCACCGTGAAACGCTCGCCCGCGACCTGGATCCGAAACGGCTTGCCGGACTCCAGGGCATCCGCCAGCCGCCGCAGCTTCGCAGCGAACTCGGGCACGGTGTAGTTGCGTTCTACGTCTCTGTCGGCCATGTCCGGATCATCCCACCCGGATCTGGGCGCGCGGTCAGTGCCGGGGCAACTCGGCCCGGCGGCGCCGCGGCACGGCGGAGGACGGCGGTGCGCCGATCTCGTGAAGGCAGCGGTCGCAGACCAGCACGCCCCCCTCGACCCGAACGACCGTTCCCAGCCCCGGTCCGCATCGGGTGCACACCTCGGCGGTGGCGACCCCGACGTGGCGGCGCAGGCTCCAGCGCGGATGTCTCATCCGACCTCCCCCAGGTCTAGAAAGGTGGAGCGGGCGGGGTCGGGGCGAGTGGCCCCACGACGCCCCCAACCCCCCCCCCAGGGAGCGTGGCAGCCGCCACCGAAAAGCGCACCCAAGCCCCCCACACCCCCGGTGGTGCGGTTTACCCCCCCTACCCACCCGACACAATCACCGTCCC
>JBQTIB010000032.1:0-98504 GCA_052389435.1 Sporichthyaceae bacterium
TCACCTACGGAGTGCCTTCCGCTCAAGGGTCTTGTGACGTCGCAATCCCAAGAATCCCCTGCGCGGACAGGCACTTCCGTCTTCTACACGCCGGACTCAACCCCCGCCACGTGAAAGCGCGAGGTTAGCGCCGGGACCGATCGAGGGCGCGAATGGCGGCCACGACGTCGTCGTCGATCCGGGCCTGGCTATGCAGGGCCACGCGCAACGCCAGGTTCGCGCCGCCGCCGGCGAGGGCGACGTCGAGGTGACGCTCGGTGCGGTCGAGCACCTCCACGGTCGTCGCGCCCGCGGCGAAGGCCGCGATCGGCGCAGAGGCGGCGTGGGTCGTTGCGCCACCGTCGAGCAGGACGAGCCGGTCCGGGAAGGTGGCCAGCAGCAGTCCGGGCTTGCGGGAGAGCAGCCCTTTGCGGTCGCCGGTGCCGGTGATCTCGACCTCGGCCACGGCGGTGGCCTTCTCCGCGCCGGGACCGTAGGCGGCACACATCCGCGCGAACACGCGCACCTCGCCGGCCGTCTTCAGCGCGGGGGGACTCGTGCGGTTGGCGGCGGCCGCCGAAGCGAGCAGACGATCGAGCACCTCGTCGTTCATCGAGAACAGCCCCCAGCGAAGCATCCGCAGGTGGACCGATCCGTAGGGCCGGGACAGGACGAACGACGCGTTGAGCTTGCCGCGCTCGACCTCGTGGACCCGGTAGCTGTTCTTGACGAAGTCGACGAGCACCGCGTTGGGGTCCGGCGCCCTGGTGGGGCGGAGGATGGTCAGGCGATTGCCGAAGAGCGCGATGAGGTAGTTCGAGCCCCGCTCGAGGCCGTGCTTTCCGCAGTACAGGGAACTCGAGGTGACGGCGACCATCGCCGCCGCCTTCGCTTCCGAGGACTTGGCGGAGCTCTTGTGCAGCCGGCGCAGCGCGCCCGAATGCCCCACGGTGCTCATCGGCTCCCACTTCCCGCTCGCGCCGCTGGACGGCAGAGCAAGGGAAGGTAGTCCAGTTTCGCCGGCGCCAGAAGGGGATTGCCGCACGGCGAGGCCTCTGCCGGGAGGCGGGCCGGGCACGGACTGCTCGGGACGGCCGCGCCCGCGGTCTGGGTTTCGGCCCCCGATCCGGGGCCCCAGGAAGGCGAACTCGGGGCCTTCGCAGCGGTCGTCAACCGCATCGGCAGGCCGCCCGCGACGTCGATCGTGTAGAGCGCGTTCTCGCCGCTGCAGTCGCTGTCGAAGACGATGCGCGTGCCGTCCGGGGAATAGGCGGGCCCCACCGCGAATCCCGCGTCGTTGGTCAACTGCACCGGATTCTCGCCGTCGAGGCCCACGGTCCAGATGTCTGCGTCGCCCCCGGCAGTGCTGCTGAAGGCGATCCGCCGACCGTCGGGGGAAAACGCGGGGTCGACGTCGAAGGCCAGGGTTCGGGTGAGCCTGGTCTGCCGCGCGCCCGTAGCCGCGTCCATCGTGAAAACGTCGGCGTTGTCGTCGCGCAGGCTGGTGAACGCAATCGTCGCGCCGTCGGGGGAGAAGGTTGGACGGTAGTCGGTGGACCGATGGGTGGTCAGGCGGCGCTCGCGCGTGCCGTCGATCCGAATCGAGTAGACGTCCACGTTGGCCGCGGCGAGCCGGGTGAAGGCCACGGTGGTGCCGTCGGGGGAGAAGGCAGGCTCGATGTCGCGGTCCGCCCCCCGGGTCAGCGCCCGCAGTCCGGAGCCGTCGCTGTTCATCAGGTAGAGCTTGTCCGTGCCCGTGCGGTTCGAACTGAACACGATCCGGCGCCCGTCCGGGGAGAAGGCGGGGGACACCTCGCCGCCCGGGCCGGTCGTCAGACGCCGTTGGATTCGCCCCGAGGTGTCCGTGAGGTGGATGTCGACGTTGCCGTCTGTCTCGCCCGCATAGGCGATCAGGCCGTTCGCCGATGCGGCCGCGGACGCGCTCCCGGCCGCCGCCGGCGTACCCGGGAGCAGTCCCAGGACCACCGCCGCTACGAATGTCCGCCGCATCGGGTCAGGATCGCACGCCGACCGGCGGCGCCGACCTCAAGATCGTGACCGCTTTCACAGGGGCCGGGGCGGGTGGCGTCGCCGATCCGGTACGGTCCCGCGGAGTGTGTGACCGAGCGTTAACTCGCTTCGACCGCAGATTTGCCGGCCTCGTCGTTGATCGCGGTTTACCATCCCGAGACTTGTGTGGCAAGGCCACTGACCTGCAGGTATGCCCGCAAGCGGGTCCCGCACGTTGCGCTGCAGATAACGCGACATGTCCGAGAATCGTTGACACGAGTGTTATCGGAGATTAGCGTCGGAACTACTCACCTGGCCGTGGGGTGTGATTTGTCCCTCGGGCCACGCTCGTCCCCAGTGAGGCACCCGTACCCAGGGCCCCACCACCGAGGCCCCCTTGGAGGGCAGACACAGCATGGCAACCACATCGAGTCGACGACGCCTCTGGAAGGTGGTCGTCGCATCGGCGGCCGTGGCGCTCGTCGTCACCGGCTGCGGCAAGAGCGTCGAAGTTGCGACGCAGGGTGCCGAAGCACCCGCGGAGGCGGCTGCGAGCGCCCCCGAAACGGCGGGCGAGTCGGAAGCGGCAGCTGCGCCGGACGCCGAGGCGGCACCCGAGGCGGGCGCGGCCGAAGCTCCCACCGCGGCGAAGTCCGAGGTCGCGGCTCCCAAGACGGGCGCCAAGGCCGACACTGCCAAGACCTCGGCGTCGACTACGACGTCGACCACGCCGAGCAAGACGACCGTCGGCGCCGGCAAGCCCACCAAGGACGTCGCGAAGGTGGCGGCTCCGAAGACCACCGGCACGGGCGCCGTCGGCAGCAAGGCGGCCGCCACCGGTGCGGCCGCCGCCGTCGAAAAGCTCGTCTCTTCGCGCGCCATCTTCGGCGGCAACGAGGCCTGCAAGCCGGCCACGCTGTCCGAGGTGAACATCGGCAATGTCAGCACGGTTTCGGGCGTGCTCGGCGAGCTGTTCTCGCCGGTCGTTCCCGCGCTAGAGACCTGGGTCGCGTCGCAGAACGCCTGTGGCGGTCTGAATGGCCACAAGATCAAATTTTTCGTCGACGACGACCAGGGCGACCCGGCCACCGCGGTGTCCAAGGTCAACAACATGATCAAGAACAACAAGGTCATCGCCTTCGTCGGCAACATCCAGGTGCTCACCGTCGACGCGATCGTCCCGACCATGAAGCGGTCTGGAATTCCGATCATCGGCGGCGACATCACGAACAACACCTGGTTCACCAACCCGCTGTTCTTTCCGCAGGGCTCCGGCGGCCAGTCGGTGGCGGCTGGATACATCGACGGCGCGCTGAACTACCACAAGAAGAAGAACGTCGGAAACGTCTATTGCATCGAGGTTCCGCGCGCGTGCGAGCAGATCAACCGCGCGATGAAGGAGCTCTCGCCTGAGCTGGGTGCGTCGTTCAAGAAGGACATCCAGGTGTCCATCACCTCGCCGTCCTACGTCCAGCAGTGCCTGGACCTTAAGAACGCCGGCGTCGAGGCCCTGGCGATGACCTTCGACGCGGCGTCGATGAACCGCCTCGCGCGGTCCTGCACCCAGGTCGGCTACTTCCCGAAGACCATGCCGTACCCGCTGGGTGTCGGTAACGAGAAGCAGTTCCTCCAGGGCAACAAGTGGCTCGGTGACGCGTACGTGTCGATGAACCACTTCCCGTGGTTCTCCAGCAACACCCCTGCGGAAAAGTACTGGCAGACCTCGATCAAGAAGTTCAACCCGGGCTTCACCTCCGGTGGCGCGGCCAGCCTCGGCTGGACGGCTGGCGCCCTGCTCGTCGCGGCATCGGCGAACCTCCCGGCCGAGAACCCGACCGCGAAGGACCTGCTCAGCACGCTCTACAGCTTCAAGGGCCAGAAATTCACCGAGCTCGGTGGCCTGTCCGGTCCGCTGGTCTACAACGAGGGCGCGAACCCGACGATCCCCTACTGCACCTTCGCGGCGATCGGCAACGCGGAGAACACCGGTTGGGCCAAGGCCATCTCCAAGCCCATCTGCACCAAGATCATCGCCCCGAGCGACCCGCAGAACCGCAAGTCCTAGTTCTCAGCAGTAGTAGCCCGTCGGGGGTCTGCGCGATCCGCAGGCCCCCGGCGTGCCACCCCTGGTGAACCGCCCAAGAAGTCCCCCGGATCAACGCCTCGGAGAGCTCACGTGGACATCAAGGCCCTGAAGAGTCAGTGGGATCGAGTGCTCGCCGTGGTGCTCACGATTAGCGGCGCCATCGCTCTGATCGCGGGCATCCTCGGCGTCAACGACTCGATCTACCTCGCCGAGCAGACCCGCTACATCACCGCCGGCGGCATCGGAGGTCTGTTCCTCCTGGGCCTCGGCGCCACCCTGTGGATCTCCGCCGACCTGCGGGACGAGTGGCGCAAGCTCGATCGCATCGAGCGCGCACTCGGCGAGGGCGTGCTCCGCTGGGTCGACTCCTCCGAGCAGGCCCCCGCCGAGACCAGCACCGCTCGCCGCGCGAAGACGACGGTCCCCGCCGACGTCACCGCCCCGATCGCAGTCGCCGCCGGCGCGAACAATGGGCGCGGCTAGCCGCCAGGCGGGCCACTCGGCACGGAGCAGCGCAGCGCGAGGCAACTCCTCTACTGCGCACGCCCTGCCCTGGGTGCCCCAGATGCTCGCCGTATACGCGGTGGTCACCGGCCTCGGCCTGGTCCTGTTGGTCGCCGGGTACGCGGTCGTGGCCAACGAAGTCACCTACGACGACCAAGAGCCCGGGCTTGCGCTCGCGGCCAGCGGCACCGCCGTCGCGATGCTGGCGGGCGCCTTCCTCCTGTTCGCCGGCCGTCGGGTCGTCGTGCGCCGCCGCGTCGCGGTGCTCGGCCTGGTGCCGGTCGCCGCCGAGGCCGTCGTCGTCTCCCTGGGTGCCGTCTCCACCAGCCTCGTAGCCGGCGAGGGTCTGACCAAGTACCACCGATCCGACTGCCCCCTGGCCGCCGGACGCGACTGGCCCGAGGCCGACGCCGCGCAGCACGCGCAGGCCGGCCTGGCGCCGTGTGGAGTGTGCAGACCATGAGTCAGTTTTTGAACTACCTGGTCCCCGGCATCGCCGACGGGTCGGTCTACGCCCTCGCCGCGCTCGGCCTGGTCCTGACCTACAAGACCTCCGGCGTCTTCAACTTCGCCCACGGAGCGCTCGCCGCCACCGCGGCCTACGTGTTCTACGAGGGCTACACCAAGCAGGGCTTGCCCTGGCCGGTCGCCTTCCTCGTCGGCCTGCTCGTGGTCGGCGTCCTCGGCGGTCTGCTCCTGGAACGCCTGGCCACGCTGCTCTCCTCGGCGGCGACGGTGACCACGGTGGTCGCAACCGTCGGCCTATTGGTGCTGCTCCAGTCGTTGATGACGGCGATCTACGGCGCGGCCGACCTCAAGAGCGGCGACTTCCTGCCAACCAACGGACCTCGAGTAGGGGACGTCACCGTCTCCTACGGCGAGATGATGACGACGGGCTTCTGTCTGGGCGCGTCCTTCCTGCTCTTCGCCTTCTTCAACCGCAGCCGAGTCGGCAAGGCGATGACCGCGGTGGTCGACGACCCGACGCTGCTGGCGCTGCAGAAGTCGAACCCGGCCTCGATCCGCCGCTTCTCCTGGATCCTCGGCTCCTCGTTCGCCTCGATCTCGGGCATGCTCCTCGCGCCGAAGCTCGGCGTCTCGGTCAACGTCCTCGTACTCGTCGTCATCGCGGCCTACGGCGCGGCGGCGGTCGGTCTGTTCGAGAACCTGCCGTTGACGGTTGCCGGTGCGTTCGTCATCGGCATTCTGATCAACTACCTGCCCGCGCAGGCGGAGAAGACCGACAGCCTCTTCCTCGAGCGCATGCCGCGCAACATCCCGTTCATCGTGCTGCTGTTGGTGTTCCTCTTCGTACCGGCGAGGCTGCTGACAGAGCGAGGAGTACGGAACGCCCGGCGCTTCAAGCCGCCGAAGGCGTTCCCGAAGCCGGTCACCGGCGCCGGACTGGCCGCCCTGCTCCTCGGGCTGGTCCTGGTCCCGAGCGTGATCGACGAGGTCGACATTCCCGTCTACACCTCGGCGCTCGGGTACATGATCATCTTCCTTTCGCTGGGCATGCTCATCTGGATGTCGGGCCAGATTTCCCTGTGCCACCTGGGTTTCGCGGCACTCGGCGCCACCACCGCCGGTCAGCTCATGACCGAGGGATTCTGGTCCAAGTTCCCGCCCGACCTGCTGGTGTTCCCGTTCCACATCCCGCTGCCCGGCTTCATCGCGGGGGAGACCCCACCGTGGTGGCTGGCCGTGCTCATCGGCGGCCTGGTCGTCGTCCCGTTCGGCGCGGTCGTCGCCATCCCGGCGATTCGTCTGGCCGGCATCTACGTGGCGGTCGCAACGTTCGGCTTCGGCATCCTGCTGCAGCAGGCCTTCTACTACTCGCCGGCGATGTTCGACATCGCGGCCCTGGTGCAGGTCCCTCGGCCGGGCGAGCTCTACTCGGTGCCGCCGAACGCGGACGCGCTGGCGAAGGACCCGGCCGCTCTGCCCGTGGAGGGCACCGTCGCGGGGATGTTCGGCATCGACTTCTTCAACGACAAGAACTACTACTACCTGGCGATTGCGGTGGTCGTGCTCATGGCGGCGATCGTGCTCCTGGTCCAGAACAGTCGCCTCGGCTCCCTGCTGCGGGCGATGGCCGGTTCCCCGGTCGCGCTGGCGGCCCACGGTGCCAACACCAACGTCATGCGCATCGTGGTGTTCTGCCTCTCGGCCTTCATGGCCGGCATCGGCGGCGCGGTCATCGGCGGCGTCACCCAGTCCGCCAGTGGATCGCCGGGCGGCATCTTCGACTACACCGTCTCGCTGGTGTTCGTCGCGGTGTTGGGCTTCTGCGGCCGACGGCCGATTCTGTCTCCATTGCTCGCGGCGGTGGCCTTCCAGGTCGTCAAGATCTACCCGCCGTTCGACGGCGAAGAGGCGATCAAGTACCGCGGCGTGGCCTTCGGCGCCCTCGCGATCCTGGTCGCGATCTGGCCCGCGATTCCGTTCGATCGACTCACCAACGGCATACGAGCGCAACAGCGGGCCGAGACACCAGGCCCAGCACGCAGCAGGGTCGACGACGTGCCAGTGGGCACCGTCAGAGTCGTAGAAACCTTGGCGGAGCGAGAACTGGTCGGTACCGGGACCGGTGGAGGGAAGGGACTGGCGCCATGAGTGTCGACCTCGACGTCAAGAACGTGACGGTGCGCTTCGGCGGCATCGTCGCGGTCAACGACGCCACCCTGTACGCCAAGGGCGGTGAAATCACCGGCTTGATCGGACCGAACGGCGCGGGCAAGACGACCTTCTTCAACGCCTGCACCGGGCGCAACAGCCCGCAGTCGGGAACGATCCGCCTGGGCGAGAAGGACCTGCACGGCATGCGGTCCAGCCACCGCGCCCACCACGGGCTCGGTCGCACGTTCCAGCGAATGGAACTGTTCGACAGCCTCACGGTCACCGAGAACGTGCGGACCGGCCCGACAGCGTTCTACTCGAGCACCCGGCCGCTGGGGCTCATTCGCTCCACGCGCAAGGAAACCAAGGAGATCAAGAAGGTCGCCGCGGAGGCGATGGAACACTGCTCGATCAACCACCTGGCGGACAAGATCGTGGGCGACCTGTCCACCGGTCAGCGCCGCCTGGTCGAGCTCGCGCGGGCCATCGCCACGCCGTTCAAGTTCCTCCTGCTGGACGAACCTTCGTCCGGTCTGGACGTGCAGGAGTCGACGGCGTTCGGCAAGGTCCTCACCGACTGGGTGTCCGACACCGGCAACGGCATCCTGATCGTCGAGCACGACATGCCGCTGGTCGCGGAGATCTGCCAGCAGATCTACGTGCTCGACTTCGGAAAGATCATCTACAGCGGCACCACCAAGGAAGCGCTCAGCTCTCCCCTGGTGAAGGCGGCCTACCTCGGCGAAATGGCGGACGCCCATGCTTGAGCTTCGAAACGTCACCGCCGGCTACGGCACCGTCACGGTGCTTCGCAACGTGACGCTGACCGTTCCGGACAAGGCCGTCGTGGCGCTGCTGGGCCCCAACGGCGCCGGCAAGACGACCGTGCTTCGGGTGGCCTGCGGAATGATCAAGCCGACCTCCGGTCAGATTCTGATCGACGGTCAGGACGTCACCGGCATGACGCCGCACAAGATCGCGCAGCGGGGCGTCATCCACGTTCCCGAGGGCCGCGGCATCTTCCCGTCGCTGTCCGTGAGCGACAACATCCTGCTGCAGGCTCCTCCGGGAGAGTTCAAGCAGGCCTTCAAAACTGCCACCGAAACGTTCCCCCGTCTGGGGGAGCGAGCCCGGCAGATCTCTCGCACCATGAGTGGTGGAGAGCAGCAGATGTTGGCGTTGAGCCACGCGTACGTCGGCAATCCCGACGTCGTCCTGCTCGACGAAGTGTCGATGGGTCTGGCTCCAAAGATCGTCGAGGAGATCTTCGAGTACCTGACCGACCTTGGAAGAAAGGGCGTTGCCCAATTGCTCGTCGAGCAATACGTCGGCCAGGCACTGCGAATGGCGGACTACGTGTACATCCTCGATAGAGGCCGCATCAGCTTCGCCGGGGAACCTGGCGAAATCTCGGAGGAGACCATCATGAACAGCTACCTCGGATCGTTGGCGTCATGAGGGCGCCTCGTTGGGCCGTTGCCCTCACCGCTACCGGCATCGTGGGTGCCGGGTCCCTGGCGCTCGCGCTGCCGGGATCGGCGCTCGCCGGTACGGGCGTGCCTGCCGCCGAGACGACTCGCTTCACCCTTACCGCGCGTGCCGACGCGCTCCACTTCCAGATCAACGGCGACGAAGTTCCCGCCGCACAAAAGAACGACGCCGGCTCAGCCACGGCATCGGTCCAAACCAACAACAGCGGTGGCAGCAAGTCCTTCGCCGGAGCGCCCTACTACGGCAACACAGTGCAAACCGCCCCTGGCCTAGTGAACGGCATCCCGAACCAGTTCGGGGCCGGTCAGGTTCAGCTTCCATTCGGACAACTGCCCGGCTATGTGCAGGTCAACTCAACCAACGAGAAAACCAGCCTAACGGAGGAGGGTCAATACTACCGTGTCGCCGCGGAGGCACTGCCCTCCTCGGGTAAGGCTTCTTCTTTCTTCGGCGCTCCGGCAACGCTCCCGGCCCCAAATCAGCAGCAGTCGGCCACCGCCGAGACCAAGAGTGAAGGCTCGAAGGTCGTAGCCTCGGCCTTCGGCAGCTCGCAAGGAATCGTTACAGGCCCGTTGGAGATCGCAAACTCCACGGCAATCGCCTCGATCAACCAGGCGGCTGGCGCGGCGCCCAAGATCGAGAGCAAGACCTTTGGTCGGTTCTCCGTCTCCGGTCAGGAGTTCGGGTTCGATCAGAACGGTTTCAAGTACCTCGGTCAGGACATGTCCAGCAAAGACGCCGTCGACCAAGCCAACGGTGTCCTAACCGCCGCGAACATCAAGATAGCCCTCGCTCCGGCGGTTCAGGAGAAGTCTCCCAGCGGGGGTACCCAATTCACGATCGGCGGTCTGACCGTGACCACGACCCAAGACAGCCCCACCGGGGCTGGCAAGTTCGAGTTCACCTACACCCTCGGCCGTGTCGTCATCAGCGCGGACGTGGCCAAGCTCGGCCTGTCGGCCAGCAACAGCGCCGAGCGCGCGGCAACCGAGAACACCGTGGTGCCGGCAACGAAGACCTCGACCGGATCGACCAAGGCGAAGGCCAGCCAGATCGCCTCCGACGGCGTTTCCGCCTCGAGCCTGGACAGCTTTGCGCCCGAGGCACTGCAGGACGAGGCCGCAGCGGTCCCGACCACCGTGGCCACCGTTGCCGAGGACGGCTCGATCTCCGAATCGGTCGCGACCGAGGCCGAGATCGTCCAGCCCTCGACGGTCAGCACCGACACGATCCGCACGCTCGGCTTCGCTCCGGCGGGCACCGGGAACGTGGGCGACTCCAGCATGCTGCTCTACATAATCCTGGTGGCGGCAGGCGCCGGTCTCGTCGGCGGCCCGTTCCTGTTCACCAAGTTCGCCGGTACACCGCAGGGCTGACGCACGATCGGATCCACACCGAGCAACGAGAAACTGCCCGTCGGCCAACCAGGTCGACGGGCAGTTTCGTTGTGCGGGAGTCCAGACGGTATCCCTGGGCCCTAGGCCGGGGTGCGTTCCAGGAGCCGCTGCGGCAAATCGGTGGAGCGCTCCGGAAGACGCGAGTCCCAGAAGCCGTTGCCGACCAGGGCCAGGGTTTCGGCGATCCGAACCGCCACCGGGCGTTCGTCCTTGCCGAGCAGGGCGGCGATCTGAGCGGTCCGCATCGCTTCGGACTGCACCAGCAGGCCGAGCTGGATACGCGTGGAAACGTTGCGGCCGGCCTTGGGATCGGGGGTGTCGTAGAGCCGATTCGAGGCTTCGGTCAGGGCCACGGCAAGCCTGCCGAGTTCCTCCAGATCGGTTTTCGCGATGGCGTCGACCTCGGCCTTCGGCGCCGGAATGCCCGCCTTGGCAACAGCGTCGGCCCAGGCCGCGAAGTCCTGCTCGGGACGCGTCGGCTGATACGCGCGCTCCACGGGAGCGGTCGAGCCGGGAAAGGTCAGCGGTGCACCGGGGGCGATCTCGCTGCCGGCGAAGGAGGGAACCTGCTCGGGCGGGGTGAACTGGAAGGACTCGGTGGACTTGACGCCATCGTTGGTGAACGGCTCGAGGTCGGACTTCGCGAGGTCGTACACGCGGTCCGCGAGCGTCTTGAGCCGCAGGATTTGACGCTGGATCTGCGTACGGAGCTCGGCATCGGAGACTCCGGCACCGAGCTTGGCGAGCCGGGCGGTCTCGGTGTAGAGCTGGAAGGCGTCTCGGAAGTTCGCGAGCGCCAGTGGCGCCGGGCCGAACGCGGTGCGCTTGGACAGGAAGTCCAACGCCTCCATGTAGTTGGTGAACGCGCGATCGGCGGCCGTACCGACGTTCGCGGCGTCGGTCTTGCCGCCGATCCAGTCGTAGACAACCTTGAGGTAGTCCAGCGTGCCCTGACCGGCGCCCGCAGTGTCGCGCAGGATTTCGTCGCGCCACACCTGGCCGGGAGTGCTGGTGGCCTGAGCGGCCGGCTTGGTGCCGTCGTCGTCGCCGCGCATGCCGAAGGCGGCGCCACCGCCGGCGGCGATCGCGACGACCAGTACGGCGCTGCCCCACACCGTCGGCTTGCTCCATGGGGACCGTTGTGCGGAGCCCGGTGCGGGCCGGGACTTTGCCATGAATCCGTCCAAGGTCTAGGTGACTTCGTCCAACCTACTTCGCATCGCGCAGCCTCGCGGCCGGCCAGCAGACGGCCTCTTCCGTGGTCCCCTTGACGTTGACCACCAGCGCGACCCAGTCCCCGTCGAAGCCACCGCCCACGACCCGGACCTTCGTGCCGTCCTCCACCGGCCGCGGCAGCCGTCCCTGCCAAAGCACCCGACGCCTGTCGGGCATCACCAGCGTGGCGCGGTAGAACTGGCCGGTGCCGCGGCGCCACCCGGCCCACAGGCGACCCTGCGGGGGAGTCGCCTTCGCCACCTCGACCATCCGGACGATCGTGGACTGCTCGAGCTTGTCCGGCCGACGAATGGACCGCATCGCCCGGTACGGGGCCATGCCGGGGCCCCAGCCGAGGCCGATGAACACCACGAAGGCGAGGAAGACGCCGAACAGGGCGTCGCCGACGGCCTTGTTCTTCGCGCCGATGTCGTCTGCAAGGACAACTCGGCCGGCCGGGTTGACCACGACGGTGACCTCGTCGCCGACCTTCGGGACCAGCTTGGGGTTCTCCAGTGCCACGTCCCGATCGTCGAGGCGGACGGTGAAGGTGGACCCCACGTTGGTCGGCTCCACGGCGATCACGCGGACTTCGCGGGGCTGGCCGAGTTCGCGCAGTTTCTGGTCGTAGGAGTAGCTGTTCGCGGCGGCGAGGGGGGCGAAGACGGCGATGGCCAGAAAGACTCCGCCCAGGCCCCACCAGCGCAGCCACTGCCGGCCCGCGGCGCGCTGCACCACGTCTCCGCGGTCGCGGCCGACGATCAGCCGCGACCAGTCGTTGCGATCCACGTGCGCTCCCGCCGACTTCACTGTCCGCTCCGAGACCGATCGTAGGGGATGACGCGGGGTCAGAACTCTTCGTAGTGCGTATCGGCGATGCCGGGAATGCCGGGCCCGTACACGTACACCATGTGGGCGTACTCGGGGGCGCTGTAGCGGGCCAACTGGCCTCCAGGCACGACGATTCGATCGCCGGGGCCCAGCACGTGCGTAGCCCCCGCACAGGTCACGTGCAGTTCGCCGGCCACGACGACGTTGACCTCGGCGTGTTGGTGGCGATCGGTGAACGCGGCGCGGGCGAGTGTCCACTCGCCGATCGAGACCCCGTCGACGGTGCTGGGCTCGTCGGCGGCAATGCGCGCCATGGAGGGATGGGGGCGCAGGTCGCCGCGCACCGGGCAGACGTCGGTCATGAGTCCAGGATGCACGGTTGGTCACGGATCCGCATCCCCGAACCCTTCCATCGCGGGTAAGTCGTCGCTAACATGGATTCCGGTTCACCGATCCGCCTGGTGCGTGGCAGTTTCTCGCCTGAGGTACATGGCCGGTAACCGCGGTTTCCCGGGGGGACGCCGCACAGACCAGCCCATCGAAAGGGGCGCCGGTGGCCGCGTCCGTGCACGAGATCGTCGCGGACCTACAGGCCGAGACCGAAGTACTCGAGGGCATGCTCGCCGGTCTTCCGGCCGACGTCTGGGAGGTGCCCACGCCGGCGATCGGCTGGGCCGTGCGGGATCAGATCAGCCATCTCGCGTACTTCGACGAGATGAGCGTGCTGGCGATGACCGACGCCGACCGGTTTCGCCGCGAGGCCGACGCGCAGATCGCCGGCGGCATGGACTTTCCCGACCGCCTCGCGGCGCAGTTTCGGGACATGCCGGTGGCCGAACTGCACGCCTGGTTTCGCACCGCGCGACGCAGCCTCATTCGGGAGTCCTCCGCTCGCGAGGCCGCCGAACGCGTGCCCTGGTACGGCCCGGCGATGAGCCTGGCCTCGTGCGTCACGGCTCGGCTGATGGAGACCTGGGCCCACGGCCAGGACGTGGCGGACGCGCTCGGCGTGCACCGCGAGCCGAGCGCGCGGCTCAGGCACGTTGCGCACCTCGGCGTGCGCGCGCTGCCCTACAGCTACCAGGTCCGCCGCCTCGAGGTGCCGCAGACTCCGATCCGCGTCGAGTTGACCGGGCCCGACGCGGCCCTGTGGACCTGGGGTCCCGAGGACGCCGTCGATCGAGTCGCCGGCAACGCCCTGGAGTTCTGCCTCGTCGTCGCCCAGCGGCGCCACCACCACGACACGAACCTCAAGATCACCGGTCCGGTCGCCGCGGAGTGGATGGAGATCGCCCAGGCGTTCGCCGGTGCCGCCGGTCCCGGCCGCAGACCCGCGAGTCACGAGCTTCCCGCCCCCGCCGCGCGCGCCTCCGCGAGCGCCGGGCTGGTGGCCGCCGGCGAGGCCTAGCCAGATCGCTACGCGAGGCGGGCGGCCCCACCTGGGAGCCGCCCGCTTCGTCGTGCCGGTTGCCTACTCGGCGAGTTGGTCACCCATGAGGTAGTACTCGCCTAGGAACGCACGGTTCTGCGCGGCGTTGAGCGGCTGGAACATGGACGCGGCCGCGTCGCGGTACATCCGCTCGAAGATCGTGCCGGAGCGGAACGACATGCCGCCCACCATGCTCATGGCCTCCTTCGTCATGTGCAGGGTGTTCTTGGCAACCTCGGTCTTGGCGATGCAGATGAACGGGAACCGCTCCTCCGCCGTCCAGTGCTCGTCGTCGTGGCCCGAGCTCAGGTCGTGACAGGTCTGCTGGATCAGCCTGCGGTTGATCTCGCACCGCACCGCCATGTCCCCGACGCCGTCGACGATGTGCCCGATCTGACCGACCTTCACGTCTGCGGCGGCGATCGCTCCGAAGGTCGCTCCGAGGGTCTTCTTGGCGAGCAGGGCCTTGGACTCCTCGAAGCAGCGCAGCCCGAGCCCGCGGTAGATGCTCGCGAACAGGACCACGAACCACTCGAGGGTGAGGAACGCGCCCGCGCGCCACTCGCAGCCGCGGCCGTTCTCGGGGATGTAGAAGCCGTCGAAGACGATGTTCTGGGTGCCGGTGGCGTGCATGCCCATCGCGTCCCAGACACGCTCGATCCGCACGCCGTCGCCCTGGCCGGTGTCCCGATCGACGGTGAACTCGGCGATGAAGGAGAACTCCGCGTCGACCCAGTCCTCGTAGGCCTCGGGCATGTTGCCCTCGGCGTCGGTGATGGTCGCGACCGTGACGATGATGTCGGCCGCCTCGCACAGCGTGCCCCAGTTCTTCTGCCCGTACAGGCGCCACCCGCCCTCGGGCTGCGGCACCGCCTTCACGTCCGCGAGCCCGGAGAAGCCCGCGCGCTTTTCGGAGATGGGCCCGAAGACGATGTCTCCGTCGTTGACGATCCGGTTGAACCAGTACTTCTTCTGCTCCTCGTCGAACAGGCCGAGCATCATGCCGACCAGGCCCATGTGCATGTTGTAGGCCAGCGCGATCGCCGAGTCGCCGCGGGACAGTTCGGTCATGACCTGCGAGCACAGCCACAGGTCTCCCCCGTCGCCGCCGTACTCCGTCGGTACGACCAGGGGCACGAGGCCGCTGCTCTTGAACGCGTCGATCGACTCGTAGGAGAAGCGGTTCTCCCGGTCCGCCGCGGGGCCGAGTTCCCGGAAGGTCTCCGACAGGGTCGCGGCGCGCTTGAGGGAGATCGCAGTGAGTTCGTCGTAGGTGGTCATCGCAGTTCCCCTCACTGCGCGGGCGTGGCCGCGGCCACGACCTGTTGCATGTCCCAGTAGTCCGCCCAGCGGGAGATCTTGCCCTCGGCGTTGAAGGTGAACACGGCGCCGATCGGGATGGGCAGGTACCGCTCGCCCTTGGCGTTTTTCATGTAGTCGATCCGCTCGGTCCACACGTCGTCACCGACCTGGACGATCTTGGAGAACTCGACGTCGATCGACTCCACGCCCATCGAACGGAACGGGGCGAGGATCTCGATGGCGGCGTTGGGCCCGACGACTGCCGGGATGTTGGGGTGCGCGATGTAGACGCCGTCGGGCGCCAGGTGGTCGCGGTAGGACTGCAGAAACGAGTCCCAGTCCTTGCCCCAGGCCGCGAAAAGCTCTTCGACGATGGGTACGAGGTCTTGCGCCATGACGGATCCTCTCGATTGTCTACTAGCCAGGTGGTGGCGTCAGGGCTCATTCTTCGACCGAACAGACGCGATGTAAATGGCGGTTCACTACAACTGTCGCAAGTGGTCACCGAAAAGGCGGGCCTGTAACACCTAGGGGATAGGTCCATTCGAAAGGGCAGTGCAGATGGCAGACGAGCTGGACGGTTACGAGCGCGAAGTCGCATCGGACGCCTTCGCGCGGAGTGTCACCAACATGCGCGCCCTCCTCGCCGTGCTGCCTTCGCTGGAGGCGGCTCCGTGCACGGTTCCAGACCTCGTGGCCCTCGCACCCGAGCTCGTCTGCGAACTCGGCTTCGACCGTGGACTGGTCAGTCGCGTCGAGAACGGCGTGTGGCACCCGGTGCTGATGTACATCGTGGGCGATCCGGCGTGGGCCAGGGAGATCGGCTCGGCCGGCGCCGAGGCGCCGCTCAAGCTCGAACCGGGCCTGCACGAAACGACGCTGGTGCTCGAGCGCCGTCCGATCCTGGTGCTCGACGCGCAGCGCCACGACACCGACCACTGGGGACACCCGGGCATGGTCGCCGCGTCCAAGACGAACTCCTACGTGGCCGCTCCGATCATGTCCGGAGGCGAAGTCGTCGGGATTCTGACGGGCGATCGGTATGCCTCCGGGCGCGACGTGGACGAGCTGGACCGCGATCTGCTGGCGGCGTTCGCCGAGGTCTTCCAACTGGCCCTGAGCCGCGCGGCGCTCGCGGAGAACCTCACTGCGGCCGAGCAACTCCTGGCGCAGCTGGCCGACGCGCTCGGGACCGCACGGAACCAGGTTCACCGCACACCGCGGGTCGGCCTCGAGCGCAGTCCCGAGGAGCTGCCGCACGGCATGGTGGTGCGCTCGCGCCCGCGCACGCCGAATCCGCTCCCCGCCACGCTGACCCCACGCGAGTTGGAGGTGCTCGAACTGATGGCCGGCGGTCGAACGAACCTGTCGATCGCCCAACAGCTGTTCATCACCGACGGCACCGTCAAGCAGCACGTCAAGCACGTGCTGCGAAAGCTCAACGTCACCAACCGCTCCGAGGCGGTCGTCCGATGGTTCCAAGCAGGCGGAGCGGATGCCGAGAGTGGCGTCTAATCCCAGGGTGTTAGGCGCGATATCTCCATAGTGATACGTGGGATCCGGTCTCGCACCAAAGGGTTATTCGAAGATGTCCCCTTGGCGAGATGTGGGCGGTGATCTGCCTCATAAGGATTGGGTCACTGGTTAGCGACTGTTCACCTGGTCCGGAGTCAACCCCGAGGCTCGACTTTCAGGAGATGTCCCACATGACTTCAATCAAACGCGGTTCGGCGATCGCGATCCCGCTGGCCGTGAGCGCGGCGCTGGTGCTCACCGCATGCGGCGGCGGCGACGCCGAGGTCGCCCAGGCTCCCGCCGCCCCCACCGCAGCCGAGGCTCCAATCGAAGCCCAAGCCCCGGCGGACGCCGACGACTCCCAGCAACCCGAGGCGCCGGCCGCCGCAGCCAAGGCGGCAGAGCGGACTGCTCCTCGCGCAGTAGTCGCCGCGCCCAAGGCGGCTCCCGCCGTGAAGGCAAAGGCGGTCGCCGCAAGGGAGAAGAGCGCCCCGGCCGCCAAGGCGGCGAAGGCCGCCCCGGCGTCGAAGGCCGCCGCCGGCGGTGCGGAACTCGCTCCCGGAATGGTGTCGATCGACTCGGCCGAAGAGGCCGTGGAGAACGCGCGCATCGCGGAGGCGAAGCAGGGCCTGACCGACACCGGAGTGACGAAGAATCAGATCAAGGTCGGGACAATCAACATGCACAGCCTGCCGTTGGCGGGCGTGTTCGTGCGTCAACTGGCCAACGGCACCGTGGGTACCGCCAACGCGATCAACGACCGCGGTGGCGTTCTCGGGCGGCGGATGCAGGTCATCGACTGCGACGACGCCACGGGCGAGGTGTCCCGGACCAAGTCCTGCATCAAGAAGATGGTGGCCCAGGACAAGATTTTCTCCTTCATCGGCATCACCAGTTGGGGCAGCGCCTCGATCCACGACGACCTGGCCCAGCACAAGATCCCCGCCGTGGGGCAGTGGGCCTACTCGCAGACCGAGTGGCAGGACCCCTACATGTTCCCGGTCCACATGTCGATGATCCACGAGGCGATGGCCAACGCGAACTGGGTTCGCAACGTCATGAAGGTCAAGACCTACGGCCTCATCTGCCTCAACTCCCCGGAGATGCAGCTCGCCTGCGCCGCGGCTGCGAAGATCCTGGACGCCTCGGGCGCGAAGCTGGTCAAGAAGGCCGACGTCTCCATCTCCGAGACCTCGATGTCCTCACAGGTCATTGCGATGCGTGCCGCCAATCCCGAGCACATCCTCCACTACGTCATCAACCCCGCGACGACGGCGAAGTTCGTCGTGGAGTCCTCGCAGCAGAACTACTGGCCCTCCAAGGGCATCTCCGGCAACCACCTCGCCGCCGAGGTCCTGGGCACGCTCTTCGGCAAGCACCCGGTGGGGCGGTATTGGACCAACACCACCTATCGCATGTGGGGCCCGGAGTTCACCTCGACGATGAACAAGTACGCCCGCCAGAACGCCGGTACGAACCACCACATTGTCCAGGCCGCCTACGTGGGCGTACAGGTCTTCGCGCAGGCGGCAAAGGCCGTCGGTCCCAACCTCACCCGCGAACGGCTGATGGCGCAGTTGAACAACGGCGACATCTACGCCGCGGACGCCTCGCTCGACCAGAAATTCTCCTACCGCAAGTCCGAAAGATTCGGCGAGAACTGGGATCGAAACATGGGCCAGGGCCGTGAGTTCATGTACCGGTACACCTCGTCCAACACTCGCTCCAACCCGGACGGCTCCCCGAACGGCTTCGAACTCGAGGACGTCATCTACACCTGGAAGTAGCACGGGCAGCGCGCTGCGCTGCACCCCAAGAACGTGGGGCGGGCGTCGTCGGCCAGGTCGGCGTCCCGCCCCACCGTCCTTTCGCTGCAAGGGATCTCGCCTCATGCTCTCGAACCGTGTCAGCCTCAAGCACGAACTGTTCGGCGCCTGGTGCGCGCCGATTTTCTCCGTCCTCGCCTTCGGCGGATGGTTCTTCCTCGCCCACTGGTACGACCCGGCAGGGGCGAACCTCAGCGCCGAGGAACTGCGGCAGTGGTACGACGGCCGACAGTTCGAGGTCATCCTCGGCCTGTCGATCTTCTGCGTCGCGACCGCGTTCCTGACGATCTTCAGCGTGCAGCTCGGCATCTGGCTCTGGCGGTACGAAGGCTCGCCACTGATGGCGATCTCCTCCATGCTCGGCGGCTTCGCCGTCGTCGTCTACGTGTTCGTCTCCAACTGTCTGTGGATCGGCGTCGCCTACCGCGCCGACACCATCGCCGACCCCGAGATCATGGTCGCGCTGAACGACGCGGCCTGGTTCAGCTTCCTCGTCGGTTGGGTCGGCCTGACCCAACAGATGCTGTGCGTCGCGGCCGTGACCATCCGCGACAACCGCGCCAAACCGCTCGTTCCGAAGTGGGTCAGCGTCGCGTCGATCTGCGGCGCGCTGCTGGTGCCGATGGCGAACGGCTGCGCCTTCACCATGACCGGCACCTTCGCCTGGGACGGCCTGCTCGGCTTCTACGTCCCGATCTTCATCTGGGGCATCTGGCTCGACACCCACGCCTTCTACCTGCGTCGCGAGATCCGCGGGCGTATGGCCGAGGATCGCGCGGCGGCAGGCCTCCTCGAGACAATGCCCCCGGTCGGGCCGGAGCGCGTGGGCACACCGGCCTAGTAGGCCGGCGCGGCGGGGCGCAGTAAACGAGCATTAACGTCACTCTCAAGTAGCCCGCAGGCGTGTCGGGCGTTGATCGCTCGGAACGCATCTCTGTATGCGATCCAGCCCAGGAGGACCCGCGCATGGCGTCGAACCGAACCCCGTCCACGCTTTCCCGGACGGCAACTCGTCCACCGGTCCACCTGGCGGTCGAGGCCGTGATTGATGCGGTCGAGCGGCACGTGCAATGCGTTGTCGACGGCGACCTGCAGGCCGCGACCGCGGCCTGCTTCTCCGCAACGTGCCGCTACGACCTGGCCTCGGCCGTGCGCGATCTTCCGTCGCCGTTGGTCGCTGCGGCGGTGGAGGAGGTCAAGCACCTCGGCCGCAACTTCGACGTACGGGTGCGCTTCGTCGGCTTGGCCTCGGCGGTGCTGGTGACCCTGCACTGGCACGTGGAACTGGACGGCGAACTCTGGCCTAGGGATCGTGGCGCCATAGTGCGCCGACCGGTACCGCCCAGAGCCGTTCGCCCAGTGGCAGGGTGTGCTCGCCGGTGTGCACCACGACACCGACAGAGAAACGCGCGCCGAGAGCGTCGCGAAGCATGGCGAGATGGCGGGCGTCGCGTGCGCTCGGCGAAGCGCCGAGCTTGACCTCGACTCCTGCGATCGAGCCGGTGCGGCGGTCTTCCACGATGAGGTCGACCTCGGCGCCGGCGCGGTCTCGGAAATGCGACAGATCGACGAGGCGGTCGCACCAGGTGGACTGCTTGGCGATCTCGGTCAGCACCAGGGTTTCGAAAAGGGCGCCTGCCTGTGCGGAGTCTCCGGTCGGGCCGAACGTCGCGGAACCGGCGTTGGAGAGACGTGCGGCCAGGCCCGGGTCGGTCAACAACACCTTGGGTCGGCGCTTGGCACGCGTGGTCGCGCTGGTGGCGAAGGCCGGAAGGAGGACGACGAGGAAGAGTGCTTCCAGCAGCCCTACGTACGTCGTCGCCGTAGCTCGATCGAGCTCGGCGTCTCTGGCCAGGTCGGCGACGACCAGCTCCTGGGCGGTCCGGGCGGCGAGCAGGCGCAGAACCCTGCGCAGCTCCAGCTCCCTGCGCACGTCGGCCAACGGCCGCAGCGCCTCGCGCGAGACGACGTCGGCCACGTAGGAGTCGAACCACCGGCCCCTTTGACGCGTCGACAGCGACTCGGTGACGACCTCGGGATATCCGCCCTGAAGAGTCCACTCCGCGACGTCGCCTCGGCTCGGGCTCTCGCCGTCCGGCGGCGGCCAAGCGGCGGGGTCGAAGAGATGGTCCACGAAGGTTTCGCGCAGACCGCGGCGTTCGCCACAGGACAGCGGCCAGAGGACCGTTCGACCGGCTCGTCCCGCCAAGGTCTCGGTTACTTCGCGCCCCGCCAAGTAGTTGGCGGATCCGGTGAGCAGCAACTGACCCCGCGTGCGATCTCGATCCGCGGCCTGTTTGATCGCAAGCAAGAGGTCCTGGCCTGCTCGCTGGAATTCGTCGATGGCGGCAGGACGTGGCAGCGACTGCAGGAACCCGACCGGGTCCTCTGTCGCGAGCCGGCGAGCCGCGGGGTCGTCGAGGCTCAGCCGAGCCGAGCGCGGCAAGTCCAGCAAATCGGCCACGAGCGTGGACTTGCCCGTCTGGCGGGCGCCGCCCAGGATCACCAGGCGGAATCCGCCGAGCATCTCCCGCACGACCGGCACCAGGTTGCGCCGGATCAACGTGGTCACGAGGCGATGCTAATCCACAAAACGCAGATCTGCTATCCAGCAAAACGCAGGATTCACAGTCCCCAGAACGCAGAGCTGATACGGACCGTCAGATGATCCGCATCGTGTCGAGGAAGCGGGTCCCGAGAGCCTCGTCGCCCGTGCAGGTGACCTCGAGCTTGCGCCAGGACTCCCGGCCCGTGCCCCACTCGGGGAAGGACTCGGCCGGGCCTTCGACGGTCACCGCGGCGTCCGGGGCGCCGCCCGCGGCGGCGACGACTTTCTTCTTGCCGTGCTCGACCGTGTAGGTGCTGCCGCCCGGGCCGGTGAGAACGAGTTGGACCTTGCGGTCGAGCCAGTTGAGGCGGTCCCCGCTCATTGCGCCGATGCCCGCGAGCATCCACTCGTTCGCGACCGCGACGCGGTTGGCGTCGGGCTTGGGCATGCTGCGGCCGAGGGCCGCGGCGATGTCGTAGCGGGCGTGCAGGCCGTGGTCGAAGACGAACGCGCTCGTCAGGAGCTTGGCCGGGTACACCCCGACCTCGGACACGCGAATTGGCAGCGACTTCAGCGGGGCCTTCTGCAGTAGAGGCTGGATCGCGGCGAGGCGCCCCGACCAGACCTCGTACTCCTGGAGAACCTTCGCGGGCGCCCACGACTTGCGCTTGGCGGCGTCCCTGTCGTTGCCCGCCTCGACGTCCTTGCCGGCGATCAGCTTCACGACCCAGGGGCCGAAGGTGCCGTGGCAGGCGGCGGACATGTGCGCCACGACGTCCTGCACGGTCCAGCCGTCGCACCTGCTGGGCTTGGCCCATTCGTCGGGGGAGAGGTCCTTCAACAGCGCCAGGATGTCGGTCCGGTCGGCGCGGTAGGCGGCAGCTCTGTCCATCACTCACTCTCCGTCAGTTCGACGAGGACGGTGCCGCGTTCGACCTGGGTGCCCTGGGCAACGTTGAGCCTGCCGATCGTGCCGTCCGCGGGGCTGGAGATGGTGTGTTCCATCTTCATCGCCTCCAGGACCAGCAGCGGCTGACCCGCCGTCACCTCCTCGCCCTCGGCCACCATGAGCCGGACCACCGAGCCCGGCATCGGGGCGATCAGCCCGCCCTGCGGTCCGCCGGCCCCGGGCTTGGGCAGCGGGTCGACGAAGCCGAACTGCGAGGAGCCGCGCTCGCTGTCGACCAGCGCGCCGTCCGTGCCCTTCTCGCCGAGGAGCGTGATCCGGTACCGGCGGCGAATGCCGCCGATGGTCGCATCGAGCTCCTCACCCGCGATCCCGTGGATCTCGACGGTCTGCGGGGTGGTGTCGAGTTCGACGACGGGCGTCGGGCCGGCCAGGGAGAACGCGACCTTGATCGGGTCGCCTTCGCCCTTGAGCTCCAGCGATTCGAGTTGGTGGCGGTTGTTCCGCCAGCCGAGCGGCATTCCGCCCTGGACGGTGCGGGCGGCGCCGCGGGCGTTCGCCAGGGCGATCGTCGCGGCGATGGCGTGCACACCGTGGGTCTCGGGGGTGGTCAGAGCCTCGGTGAGACCCTCGACGCGATCGAGGAAGTCGGTGGTCGTGTCGCCGGCGAGGTATTCCGCACTGCGCAGGATGCGCACCAACAGATCGCGGTTGGTCGTCACGCCGTGCAGGCGGGCGCGGGACAGTGCGTCCGCGAGGCGGCCGGCGGCCGCGGCGCGGGTCGGCCCGTGGGCGATGACCTTCGCGACCATCGAGTCGTAGTAGGGCGAAACCTCCGACCCGCCGACGACGCCGGTGTCCACGCGAATGCCGGGGCCGCCGACCTCGAAGACGTCGAAGGTGCCGGACACCGGCAGGTAACCGGCGGCCGGGTCCTCGGCGCACAGGCGCACCTCGATCGCGTGCCCGGTGATCGTCGGGTTCAGCGCCTCGGCCGGCAGGGGCTCGCCGTTGGCCACCGCGATCTGCAGGGCCACCAGGTCCAGGCCGGTGATGGCTTCGGTGACCGGATGCTCGACCTGCAGCCGGGTGTTCATCTCCAGGAAGGCGAACGTGCCGTCGTTTCCGGCGATGAACTCGATGGTGCCCGCACCGCGGTAGTCCACCGCACGCGCGGCCTTGGCGGCGGCCTCCATCAGCCGCGCGCGCCACTGCTCGTCCACCACGGGGGAGGGCGCCTCTTCGACGACCTTCTGGTGGCGGCGCTGGATGGAGCACTCGCGTTCGAACAGCGTGGCGACCTGGCCGTGCGCGTCGGCGACGATCTGCACTTCGATGTGCCGCGAGGGAGAGATGTACCGCTCGATGAACACGGTGCCGTTGCCGAACGCGGACTTCGCTTCGCGCTGCGCGGACTCCACGGCCGTCAGCAGGTCGTCGGCCGATTCGACGATGCGCATGCCGCGCCCGCCGCCGCCCGCGCTGGCCTTCACGATGGCCGGCAGACCGATCCCCGCGAGGGCGGCCTGCAGATCCTGTCCTTCGCCCTCGGTGACCGTGACGCCCTGCAGGGTCGGCACGCCGTTGGCGGCCATGATCTCTTTCGAGGTGACCTTGTCGCCCATGCTGCGAATCGCGGCCGGAGGCGGTCCGATGAAGACGAGCCCGGCGGCGACACAGGCCTCGGCGAAGTCGGCGTTCTCCGACAGGAAGCCGTACCCGGGGTGCACCGCGTCCGCCCCCACGCGCGCGGCCGCGTCGAGAATCAGGTTCGCCACCAGATAGGTGTCGCTCGCCGCCGTCCCCTCGAGGCGCACCGCCTCGTCGGCCTCCTGCACGAACAGGGAGTTCGCGTCGGCGTCGGAGTACACCACCGCGGTGCGGATGCCGAGTTCGCGGGCCGCGCGAATGACGCGCCGCGCAATCTCGCCGCGGTTCGCGATCAAAATTTTCGAGATCGCAGTCCTGCGGACAGCCCGTTCGCCGTCGTCCGTGGTTGCGGCAGGTGCAGTGCCAGAACCCAGGCCGCTCGTGTCGCTCATCTGTCCTCATTCCTGACTGTCCGATACGTGCGGGCTGGGGCGAAGCCCCACCGGCGAAGGAATCCGGCCCCCAGGGCCGCATTCCTTCGCCGGGAACCACCACTCACCCGCAGGCAGCGAGCGACCTCAACCGGTGACGTAGTTGCCGTTGCCCTTGCCCTTGGGGGGTGTGGGGGGGGCGAAGCCCCCCACGGTCTACATGCGGAACACTCCGTAACCTGTCGCGCCAGCGACTGTGTTGTTGTGGACGACGGACAGGGCGATCCCGAGGACGGTGCGGGTGTCGGCGGGGTCGATGATCCCGTCGTCGTAGAGCTTTCCGCTCATGAAGAAGGCGTGCGATTCGCGTTCGATCTGCGCCTCGATCTGCGCGGTCCGGGCGCGATCGGCCTCTTCGTCGAACTCGCGACCGGCCGCGGCCGCGGCCTCCCGGCCGACGATCGACAGCACGCCGGCGAGTTGCGACGGACCCATGACGGCGGTGCGGGAGTTGGGCCAGGCGAACAGGAAGCGCGGGTCGTAGGCGCGGCCGCACATGCCGTAGTTCCCGGCGCCGTAGGAGGCGCCCATGATCACCGAAATGTGCGGGACCTTGCTGTTCGCGACGGCGTTGATCATCTTGGAGCCGTCCTTGATGATGCCGCCCTGCTCGAAGCTCTTGCCGACGATGTAGCCCGTCGTGTTGTGCAGGAAGATCAGCGGGGTGTTCACCTGGTTGGACTTCTGGATGAACTCGGTGGCCTTCTGGGCTTCCTCGCCGAACAGCACGCCGCGGGCATTCGCCAGCACGCCGACCGGATAGCCGTGCAGGTTGCCCCACCCGGTGATCAGGCTGGTGCCGTACTCGGGCTTGTACTCCTCGAACTCGGAGCCGTCGAGCAGCCGGGCGAGGACCTCGTGCGGGCTGAAGGGCACGCGCAGGTCGGCGGAGGCGATGCCGAGCAGTTCGGAGGTGTCGTACAGGGGTTCGACGACGGGGCGCGGCGTGGGGCCGAGCTTCTTCCAGTTCCAGCTCTGCACGATCTGCCGGCCGAGTCGAATCGCGTCCCGCTCGTCGGTCGCGAGGTAGTCCGAGAGCCCAGAGACCGTCGAGTGCATCCGGGCGCCGCCGAGTTCTTCGTCGGTGGAGACCTCGCCGGTCGCCATCTTGACCAGGGGAGGCCCGCCGAGAAACACCTTGGACTGTTTGTCGATCATCACGTTGTAGTCGCACATACCGGGTACGTAGGCGCCACCGGCGGTGGAGTTTCCGAACACCAGTGCGACCGTCGGGATGCCCATGGCGGAGAGTTGGGTCAGGTCTCGGAACAGCTGGCCGGCCGGCACGAACAGGTCGGCCTGCGTCGGCAGGTCGGCGCCGCCGGACTCGACGAGGTTCATGATCGGCAGGCGGTTCAGCCGCGCGATGTGCAGCGCGCGCAGCATCTTCTTCCAGGTGTAGGGGTTGGACGTGCCGCCCTTCACCGTGCCGTCGTTGGCGATGAAGATGCACTCCACGCCGTGGATGACGCCGATCCCCGTCACGACGCTCGCACCGACGGTGAAGTCGGTGCCCCACGCGGCCAGCGAGGAGAGTTCGAGGAAGGCCGAGCCCGGATCGACGAGCAGGTCGATCCGCTCGCGTACCGTCAGGCGCCCGCGTTCGCGGTGCCGCGCCATGTACTTCGCGCCGCCGCCCGCGTTGGCCGTGGCCAGCTGCTCGTCGAGCAGCTTCAGCATGCCCAGGTTGTGGGCTCGGTTGGTCTGGAAGTCGTCGCCGTTGACGGCGATTTCGGAACGAAGAGTCGGCACGCGCAGTCCTCGGGCAGGCAGTCCAACGATGAGATGTTTATAGCCGCTAACGTGCCTCGGCCACAACTGTCCACACCGAGGTGCCTGTCCAGCGCGCTCCGCGGATCAGCCCGAGGGCTTCGAGCCGTTCGGACTCGTCGCCGTCTCGACGGCGGGCAGGGCCGCGGCCGGGGTCCCCACGAGCGAGTGCAGGGCCATGGCGGCCAGCGTCGGTCCCACGACCTCGCGCGGCAGGCGGCTCTGGAACTCGGTGGCGGACTGGATCATCGCGATGGCGCCCTGGCACATGACGCGGATCTGGTCGATCTTGCACTCCGGGCGCAGCGCCGCGACCGCCCGGACCCATTCCTCGGTGTACAGCCGTTGCAGGTAGCGCAGGCGGTGGCGATCGCCCTCGGGCAGGCTGCGGTACTCCATGCGCCAGGTGACGATGGCGTCGGTCTGGTCGAAGACGAAGTCGATGTGGTTGGCGACGATCGCGTCGAGTGCGTCGAGCGGATCCCGGATGGACCGCGCGAGCTCCACCACCTCTTCGAGATGGGTGGTGATCGCATCGTCGAAAACCGCGATGAGCAGCGCTTCCTTGCTTGGGTAGTGCCGGTAGAGCGCCGGACCGGACAGGCCGACCTCCGCGCTGATGTCGTTGATGCCGACGGCGTGGTACCCATCGCGGGCGAACAGGCGCGCCGCGGCGACGAGCAACTCCTGCTGCCGAGGCGTTCGCACCTGGCCTTCGCGCAACGGACCGGTCACTGGGCTCTCCCTCGCCGCCTGCGTCCGGGGTCTGGGGCCGGAAGCGGTTGCCTCAGATTAACAGCGCCGAGAGAACGGGTTCGTTCAGCGCGCGGGGCGGGCGCGAACCGTCTCCACCAAAATGGGGGGATGTGGCGCTGGACACATTCGGTTTACCGGGAATAACGTTGTCGCGTCGCAAGGGACACCGGCCGAGCACCTCCACCGGCCGGGGGACTTCGGTCCCCGACGGGCCTCTCCGGATCGGAGCGAAACGTCGGGTCGGGGCATGCAGCGTGGTGCGCCCCGCGGTCCAGCGATACGCGGCCGCCGCGTCGGTTCCACCGGGACGGGAACCGACGGCGGCGGCCCCTCGCGTGCTCCGAGTTCCCGTGCGACGTCGCGTCGGACTGGTGGAAATTTCGTTAGCCGTCACTCACATTTGCTCTTCCTTCGGCGCCGGGAGTGGGTTAGGTTCAAGCGATTCCTACCCAGTGCAAGGAGGCACCTGGCCGTGAATATCGACTACGCGCAGGCATGGTTGGACGCGTTCTTCACCAGTGGTGAGGCAACCCGGGACTTCTACGCGGAGGACGGGATCTTCACCGACCCGATCCTCGACCAACACGTCGAGGGCCACGAGCAGATGATGCGTCTGTTCCCGCTGTGGTCGATGCGAGAGCTGTTCGGGACCCACAAGTTCATCGCCACCGACTACCTGGGCGACGACAAACTCGGCGTGTTCACCTGGGTGTGGCAGGCCAACTTCGCCGGCGACGTCTTCCTCGGCATGCCGACCGGCGGCGTCCAGCCGTACATCGAGGGCATCACCGTTCAGGTCTACGACGCCAACGGCAAGATCACCCGGGACTGGACCTACTGGGACGCCATCCAGACCATCAAGCAGCTTCCGTACCCGATCGAGAGCCCGCCCGCGACGCCGCACCTGTGGCGCGACGGCTGGGACCAGAACACCGACCCCATGACGGCCCCGCGGCCGATGCCGGCCGCCCTCGAACAGCTCGAGTGGTCCCCGGGTCCGTACACCCAGGACGTTCTCGACCAGCTGCGCGTGGTGCCCAAGGGGGCGGAATCCGTTGCCCGCATGGACTTGATCGATACCAAGGCCCAGCCGTGGCTCGACGCGTTCTTCACCAGCGGCGAGGCGACTCGGGACTTCTACACCGAGGACGGCATCTTCGAGGACCCCATCCTCGACCAGCACGTGGTCGGCCACGAACGGATGATGAAGCTGTTCCCGCTGTGGTCGATGCGCGAGCTGTTCGGCACCCACAAGTTCGTCGCCACCGACTACCTCGGCGGCGAACGCCTCGGCGTCTTCAACTGGGTGTGGCAGGCCAAGTTCCAGGGCGACGTGTTCCTGGGCATGCCCACCGGCGGCGTGACGCCGTTCATCGACGGCATCACCGTCCAGGTCTACGACGAGCACGGCAAGGTCGTCCGCGACTGGACCTTCTGGGACGGCATCCAGCTCATCAAGCAGCTTCCGTACCCGATCGTCTCCCCGCCCCAGACGCCGCACATGTGGCGCGACGACTACGACCCGGCCACCGACGACATGGCCGCGCCGCGGCCGATGCCGGCCGACTTGGCCAAGCTCAACTGGTCGCCCGGCCCGTACGACGAGAGCCTCATCGCCTCGCTGCGCGCCAACCTCTCGGCCGATCACCCGACGGTGACCAGCCTGTAGGTCGATTCCAGCGCGGCGTGCCGCTTGTTTTTCCCGATGGGGCGAGGCTAAGTTAGTGAGCATTCACTTGCGCCTCGCCCCATCGGCATTCCGTCCCCACCTCGAGAGGCTGTCGTCGTGACGTCGAGCCCCGTTCGTCTGGTGTGCATCGGTGGTTCCACCCGCCCCGGTTCGAGCTCGGAAAAGGCCGTGCGGGTGTGCGCCTCGGCGGCCGAGGCCGTCGGAGCGGTCGTGGAGGTGATCGTGAGCCGGGACCTGATGTTCCCGATCTACGACACCGAGACCGACGAGCGCACCCCCGAGGCTCGGCGGTTCGTCGAGGCGATCGCCTCGGCGGACGCCCTGATCGTGGCCTCGCCCGGCTACCACGGCTCCATGTCCGGGATGATCAAGAACGTTCTCGACTACATCGAGGACCTGCGCTCCGGGGAACGGGTCTACCTCGACGGAATGCCCGTCGGCTGTGTCGCCGTCTCCTACGGCTGGCAGGCCACCGTGACCACGCTGCAGAGCATTCGGACCACGGTCCACGCGCTGCGCGGCTGGCCGAGTCCCCTCGGCGCCACCATCAACGCCTCGCAGAAGATCTTCGACGACACCGGTGCCTGCATCGACGATTCGGCCCGCTTCCAACTCGAGACCGTTGCGCAGCAGGTCGTCGAGTTCGCCCAGTTGCGCAAGGCCGGCTACAAGCCCGACCTGGAGGTACTCCCGGAATGACGCTCCCTCAGATCGTCTACGCACTGGGCACGCCGCCCGAGGTCAAGGCACGCGAGCTCGACGAGGTCTGGCAGCAGATCTTCACCTGGGCCAGTTGGGCCATCGTGATCCCGATGGTGATCGTTGCGATCCGCATGGGCATGAAGGACCGCACACCGTTCTACGTGCTCGCGATCCTCGCCTGCGGCGTCGCCGCCTTCGCCGAGCCGCTGTACGACGTGGCCTTCGACCTGTGGTTCTACGACAACGTCGACGGCCAGCCGGGCGGCATGTGGTCCCACTTCACCGCGTTCGACGTCGTGCAGCCGAACTGGTCCCACAGCGGGTACATCATTCTGTACACGAACATGCTGCTGTACGCAGGCCGCCGCATCATCCAGGGCACGATGACCCGCCAGGTGCTCTTCGTCTGCTTCCTCATCGAGTTCGCGACCTCCTGTGTCTTCGAGGTCATCGGCACCTCGACCGACGTCTACACCTACTGGGGCCCGCACGAGTTCCGGATCGTGAACTACCCCATCGTCATCGGCGCGCTCGAGGCGTGCCAGGTCACGCTCTTCACCGTGCTGGCCTGTGCCCTGTACACCCGCGCCAAGCACTGGAGCCAGTTGCTGCTCCTGTTCGTGCTCTTCCCGATCACCTTCTTCGGCGCGAACTTCGGCGTCGGTGCCCCGACGATCATCACCCTGCACCTCAACGACCCCTCGGCCGTCGCCGTGGGTGTGGCCTCGCTGGTCAGCATCGCGGGCACGATCGCCGTGGTCTACGGGCTGAGCCTGTTCCTGCAGAAGGTGCCCGCCGGTCCCCCGGGGGCCGATGCCGCGGTGGATCCGGTGCGCGAACCCGCGAACGCCTGACGGCCGAGGCTCACGCGCCATGAACCCGATCCAGCGCGTGAACGTCGGCGATTCCCTGACCCGCGCGGCGGCGGCTCGTCCGGCTCACCTCGCCGTCGTCGACGGCGACCGGGCCTGGACCTACGCCGAGTTCGACGCGTGGACCAACCGGCTGTGCCACGGCCTCGCGGAGCGGGGCTACCTACGCGGCGACGTCCTGGCCATCGCGTCGGGCAACAGTGCGGAGTTCCTCGCCGTCTACTACGCCTGCGCGAAGCTCGGCGTCGTCGTCGTCCCGATCAACCTCGGCTGGCGGGCCGCGGAGGTCGCCTACGTTCTGGGCCACTCCGGTGCGCGCGGGATGGTCGTGGAGAGCCATCTCGCCGCGGCGATGGACCCGGCCTTGGCCGAGGTGCCCACGGTGACCGACGTGTTCGTCGCGCCCGGGCTGGCCGGCCTGGAGTCCGACGACTCCTGCTGCCCGACCTACGAGGTGCACGACCGCGACGCGCTCAGCTACCTCTACACCTCGGGGACCACCTCCTTTCCCAAGGGCGTCGTGGGCTCGCACCTCGCGATCTACCTCGAGTCCATGTCCGGCGCGCTCGACTCCGGCTGGAACGCCGCCGATCGCTTCGTGGCGATGATGCCGATGTTCCACACGGCGCAGCTCAACGCGTTCTGCACCCCGGCGGTGCTGGTCGGGGCAACAATCCACGTGCACCGCGGCTTCGACCCCGTGTCCCTGCTCGACGCGATCGAACGCGAGGGCATCACGCAGATCTTCGGCCTGCCGACGATGTACCGGACGATGCTGGAGCACCCGAGCTTCGCGGGCCGCGACCTGAGCTCGCTGCGCCGTGCCGTGTACGCGATGGCGCCCATGCCCGACGCGCTGATCCGTGCCTGCCTCGACGGGTTCGGGTGCGACTTCGCGCTGCTGTTCGGACAGACCGAGATGAGTCCGATCACCACGCTGTTCCGACCCGAGCACCAACTCACCCACCTCGGCGCCGTCGGCACTCCGCTGACGGGGGTTCAGGTGGCGATCATGGGCAAGGACGGCGCCCTGCTGCCCACCGGCGAACAGGGCGAGATCGTGTACCGCGGCCCGTCGACGATGACCGAGTACCTGCGCAACCCACAGGCCACCGCCGAGGCCTTCGCGCACGGCTGGTTCCACTCCGGCGACGTCGGCCGATTCGACGCCGACGGGGTGCTGTGGTTCGCCGACCGGTACAAGGACGTCATCAAGACCGGCGGGGAGAACGTCGCCTCGATCGACGTCGAAAAGGCCGTCTACGCCGCCGATCCGCGCATCGCCGAAGCCGTCGTCGTCGGGTTGCCGCACGCCCGCTGGAGCGAGGCCATCACCGCGGTCGTCGTACCGAAGCCCGGCGAGCGCCTCGACCCGGCCGAACTGATCGTGGCGCTCAAGGGTCTGCTCGACGGGTACAAGGTCCCCAAGGCCGTCGTGGTCGTGGACGAACTCCCGAAGACCTCCACCGGCAAGATCCAGAAGAATCTGGTGCGCGAGGCGCACGCGAAGCTCTACGACGACGCCTGACCGAGCCTCAGTTCAACAGACCCTCGAGTTCGGAGCGCTTGGAGATGCCGAGCTTGGCGTAGATCCGCGCCAGGCGGTTGTCCACGGTCCGCACCGAGAGCTGAAGCTCGGCGGCGATCTCGCGGTTGGTCCTGCCCGCCACCGCCAGCAGTGCCGTCTCGTGCTCCGCGGCAGTCAACTGCTCGCGTGCCTCGATCGGTGCGAGGGCGGGAGTGGCGGGGGAGCCGCACGCGGCTGCCAGTTGCGCCGCACGGTGCAGGGCGGTCTCCGCTCGCTCCGGGCGCCCGAGCTTTCGCCAGGCGACCGCGGAGTCCGCGGCGGCCTCCGCCGCCAGCAGTTCCGCGCCGAGGGCGCCGAAGCCTTCGCAGGCCAGCAACAGTGCCGCCGGATCGGCTGCGATCAGCGCTCGCACGTGCGCGAGCCGCGCCTGGATCAGGTCGCCCTCCATGCGGCGGGCCAGCCCGGCGAGTCGCTGCTCCACCTGCTGGGGCGCTCCGAGACGCGCGATGTCGTGCAGGGCGGCGGCTTCGCCCACCAGATCGCCGATGCGGTGTCCGGCATCGGCTGCCTCGAGCAGCCCGGCGCGGCCCGCGGACAGTCGACCCTCGGCGACCGCGGTCCACGCGCGGGCGGCGAGGTGGTCGGTGGTGCTCCACTGCGGAGGCTGGGAGCCGAAGGCGTCGGCCGCGACGAGCGCGCGGTTCGCCTCCCGGTAGTCCCCCGCGAGGGCGAGCGCCAGCGCCAGCGAGGACAGCAGGCCGTGCGCGAAGTTCAGCCGCCCCACGCGCCGGAACAGCGTCACGGCCTCTCTGGCGTGCTGGGCCGCCGCACCCGGGTTGCCGCACTCGCGTGGGCTCCGGGCCAAATGCCAGAGGAAATACGCCCGGCGTTCGGAACTGCCCGCCTCCAGGCCCGCGGCGTACTCGGTCCGGGCCAGCTCGCGCGACTCGGCGAAGGCGCCCCGGTGGGACAGCGCCTCGCAGCGGGTGAAGACGTTGAACCAGGGGTACCAGTCCCCGGGATCCGGCAGGCTCATCGCGAAGGACAGGCCCGCATCCGAGATCTGCAGGGCTTCGCGCAGGCGCCCGAGCCGCCCGAGGCCGTAGGCGGCCACGAGGCGCAGCCAGACCAGCGAGGGTCCCTGGGCGTCCTCCAGGAGCGGCATCGCGGCGAGCGCGGCCGGGCCGGGGCCCTCCAGCGCGAGCAGCAGCCCCGTCTGACGCCCCGACAGCTCGTGGCGCAGTACCGGATCGGAGATGGATCCCTCCGCCTGGCCGGCTACGCGAAGGCCCTCGCCCGCGTGCCCGAGGTAGGCCCACAGCGTCTCGATGTGCGCCACCGCCACCTGCATGCGTTCCTCGTCGTCGACCGCGAGTTCGCGCAGTTCCACGTACTCGGCGACGGCGTCCTGCGGCCGACCCGCCAGCGCCGCCGCCTGCGCCGCCAACAGGCGTGCGTCCAGACCCGCGCCGGCGCGGATCGCCGCTCGCGCGAGGTGCTCGGCCAGCGGGAAGTCGAGCCGCCGCCGGGCCTCGTGCGCCGCTCGCAGCAAAACCTCTGGACTGCCTCCGCCGCCGTCGGACCGCCAGATGCCCACCCGCAGCGCATCGCCGCGACGACGACTTCCCGCAGCCTCGACCACTCCCGCGAGCTCGCGCCCCATGGCTGCCACCCGCAGGGGCGAGGTGCTCAGGCGAAGGACGTCGGCGTAGATCGGATGGGCGAGGCGAACCGAGATGCGTTGGCCGTCGCGTTCGCTCGTGAGCAGGCCCTGGCGCTCCAGGGACTCGACCACGCTCGAATCGCTGCACGCCGCGAGTTCTCGGCTGCCCAGCGGTTCGCCGTAGGCCGCGAGCTCGAGCAGACGCCGGGACGGCTCGTCGAGCCCGCGCAGGCGGCTGGCCACCAGTTCCACGATGCGTTCGGACGGGGCCAGCGGGCGACACAGGCGCCATACGCCGGTGTCCTCGAGGAGATTGCCGTCCGCCAGCGCGCCGAGGACCAGTTCGCGCAGGAACATCACGTTGCCGCCGCTGTGCTCGGCCAGCTCCACCACGGCGGCCGGATCGACCTGCCCGCCCAGCACGCTGGCGAGCAGCGCGGCAATTTCCTCTCGGCTCAGCCGGGCGACCTCCACCCGCAGCGCGAGGGAGTCCTTCCACAGTGCCGTCACCAGGTCGGGCAGGTCGCCCGATCGCACCGTCAGCACCGCGCAGACGATGTCGGTGGCGATCAACTGGTGCAGCAGGCCGGCGGAGAACTCGTCGAGCAGTTGGGCGTCGTCGACGAACAGGGTGAGCGGTCTGCCGTGCGCCCGGGCCGCGATGGCCCGGGCGGCGCGATGGAGCATGTCCTGCACGGTGTCCGAACCCGTGCCGGATCCCGCGGCGGGCAACAGCGGGGCGAAGGCGCCCAGGGGAGTGCGCTGCGTCGAGTGCGTCGCGGTGATCCACTGGGTGGTCCGTCCGTGGGCCTCGGCCAGCACCTGGGCCTCCCGCGCCAGCCGGGTCTTGCCGACGCCGGGCGAACCGACGAGCACCACGCTGGCGGGCCGAGGAGCCGAGACCGCGGTGCGCAGGTCGGCCAGTTCGGCGTCGCGACCGGTCAGCGGCCACAGCTCTGCCGACACGGTGCACCTCCCCGGCGAGGACCCGACGCACAGAGAGTAGGCCCCTACTCTCGCGCGACCGGTGCGATGGGGGCCATGTTAACAACCACTCACGGAAGGGATTCGACCATGGCCGTCTTCAAGGACGCAGACGAGGTCTACACCTACATCGGTGGCGCCTTCACTGCCGCAGTGCACGACCCGAAGTTCATCGAGGCGACCAAGGGCACCGGCCTGGTCGTTCGCATCGTCCAGACCGATCCCGCGGCGGAGATCGTCGTCGACTTCGAGGGCCAGAAGGTCCTCACCGGCGCGGCCGCCGACGGCGCTCCCTCGAACGTCCAGTTGCGCATGTCCAGCGACAACGCCAACAAGTTCTGGCAGGGCAAGCTCAACTTCACCCTGGCCATGGCCCAGCGCAAGGTGAAGCTCGACGGCAAGCGTTCGGTCGCCCTCAAGCTCCTGCCGCTGACCGGCCCGCTGTTCGAGCAGTACATCGCCGCGCTGAAGGCGAACGGTCGAGACGACCTGCTCGTCTCCTAGACCGTCCCGCACAGCCTCGCGCCGCACCGCCCTGCGCATCCCCGACCGTTCCTGGCCCGAATCGGAGTACTCCATGCTGCAGCACGACCAAACTCTGTCCGACGAAGACTTCGCACCCTGGTTCGCCAAGGCGCAGGAGCTCTCGGAGTTCTTCCGCGAGATCGGCATGAAGTACGACGCCGAGAACACCTTCGCCTACCCCAGCATCAAGGCGTTCAAGGAGAGCAAGCTCGGCGGGCTGTTCGTGCCCAAGGAGTACGGCGGTCCCGGCGCCAACATCATGCAGATCTCGAAGGTCATCACCGAGCTGTCCCGCGGCGACTCGGCGATCGCGTTGGCCTACAACATGCACTACATCTCCTTCGGTCTGGCCATGGCCAACATGAGCGAACCCATGATGAAGCAGTGGGCGCCCCGGGTGGCCGACGGGGAGATCGTGTTCGGCCCGTGGTCCGAGCAGCGCGCCGGCTTCTCCGGTTTGGCGGACACCAAGGCGATCCCGCAGCCGGGCGGCGGCTGGAAGATCTACGGCAAGAAGACCTGGGGCACCCTGGGCGAGGCCGCGGACATCATGATGAGCAGCGCGACGATCACCGACGCCGAGGGCAACATCCCCACCGACTTCGAAGAGCGCGTCGCCGCCGAGATGGCCTACATCGCCGACTTCAAGGTCGACGAGAACGGCATCGGCGACGGTGTTCGCGTCGAGAAGACCTGGAACGCCCTGGGCATGCACGCCACCGGCACGCAGGTCATCCACTTCGAGGGCTTCTACGTGCCCGAGGAGAACTACGTCTGCCCGAACCGCGAAGGGCTGTTCGGCTCGCTGGAGTGGGCCACGCTGCTGTTCGCGAGCATCTACTACGGCATGTCCCTGCGCATTCTCGAAGAGTCGCGTGCGCTGCTGGCCAAGAAGACCCTCGGCGCCACGTTCGGTGCCATCGCCGCTTCGGACACCAAGGTCGCGAACATCGGGCACATCGTCGACGGCATCGGCGACATGGCCGTGCGGTGCGAGATCAACCGGCGCCTGGTGTGGCAGACCTGCACCGACATCGTCAACGGCTACGACGACGAGTGGCCGGTCGAGCTGCGCGTTCCGTACATCGGCGTCGCCAAGATCGCGGTTGCCGAGAACGTCCTCTGGATGGCCAAGAAGGCCATGAGCCTGGTCGGTGGGTCCTCGTTCCGCAAGGGCACCGTCTTCGAGCGGTTCTACCGCGACGCCGCGGCCTCGATGTTCCAGCCCCTCAACGCCGACCAGACCTACACCTACATCGGCGAGTACCTGCTGGCGCCGGAAGAGCTCAACGACTAGAGCGCTCGGAAAATAGGTGGTGACCGGGCACATTGGGTTCGGTCACCACCTTCCGCAGGCTGCCCGGAGGTGACGACGATGGGCACCATGAAGAGCACCGAAGCTCGAGTGGTCGTCCTCGCGCGCACCAGAACACGTACCGAACGACGCCTGGTCGGCGAGTGGGCGGAAAGCCACCACCCCGATGCCGCGGTCGTGCAGGTGCGGGACCGGGCGCCCGCCGAATCCTGGTCCGACGCGACCACCCTCGTGCCGGTACGGATCTCCTGGGTGTCGGTGCCGTCGCCGACCCGGCGTCCGGCCGAGCTGCTGGTCACGCTGATGCCCCACCGGCCACCGTCGATGCTGCAGAAGGCGTTGATCAAGAACGCCCCCGGGCGAGCGGACGTGGTGGTGGGGGAGTCCGCCACCGTCGCGGACCTGCGATCCCGCTTCGCCGCCGAGACCGGCGGGCAGTCCTCCTTCGGCTCGTTCGTGGCCCGCGCGGCCACGCTGGCCTGCGATCGAGCGGAGCGACGCCTCATCGGCGACCGCTACAAGGTGCCCCGCCAGGTCGTCGAGCAGATCACCGCGTCGCGCCAGTTCGCCGAACGGGTGGCCACGCTCGCGCAGAAGCTCGGCCGGCCGGTGGCCGACGTTGCCACGGACGCCACGGGGTGTCTGGGCGAGCTGGCCACCGTGCAGAGTCCGGCGGCCATCGACGCGTTCCGCACGGTCCTCTCGCCCATGCACTCGCGGACCTGGAACGTGCACGTCGACACCGAGAGCCTGGAACGCGTGCGGGCGGCGACGGCCAAGTCCGGGGTGGTGTTCCTGCCCGCGCACCGGTCCTACGTCGACCCCCTGGTGCTCGCCGAGGTGCTGCACGCCCACGACTTTCCGCGCAACCACGTCCTCGGCGGCAACAACATGCAGTTCTGGCCGATCGGGCCGTTGGGCAAACGCGCGGGCCTGGTCTTCATCCGGCGCAGCAACGCCGACGACGAGGTCTACAAGTTCGCGCTGCGCGAGTACCTGGCCTATCTGACCTCCAAGCGGTTCAACCTCGAGTGGTACATCGAGGGTGGCCGGAGCCGCACCGGAAAGCTCCGCCCGCCGAAGCTCGGCCTGCTCGCCTACCTCGTGCGGGCCCTGGACTCCGGCGCCACCGAGGACGTGGCGCTGGTCCCGGTCTCGATCGCCTACGACCAGTTGAACGAAGTCGGCGCCATGGACGCCGAACAGGCCGGGGCCGCCAAGGCCGCCGAGGGCACGCGCTGGCTCGCCCACTACGTCCGGGCCCAACTGCGCGATCGCGGGCACGCCTGGGTGCGGTTCGGGGAGCCGTTCTCGCTGCGCGACGCGCTCGCCAACGCCGGCGAGGGACCCACCCGGCTGGAGAAGGTCGGCTTCCAGATCTGCGACGGCATCAACCGCGCCACCCCCGTCACCCCGACGGCGCTGGTCACCTTCGCCCTGCTCGGCAGCCCCGGCCGCGCGTTGACGCTCAGCGAGGTCGAGCGGGTGTCGGCGCCGCTGCTGGACTACTTCGAACGCCGCAGCGTCCCGTGCGCGGACACCGGGCTCTCGCTGCGGACCGCCGCGGGCCTGCGCGACGCCCTGGACCGGCTCGTAGCGGTTGGCGTGGCGGCCGAGTTCGCCGGTGGACCCGAACCCGTGTGGTCGATCCGCACCGGCCAGGACCGGATCGCGGCCTTCTACCGCAACGGCGCGATCCACCACCTCGTCACCCGAGGCATCACCGAGCTCGCCCTGCTGCACGTCGCCGGACGTGGGCTCGCCATCGACGATGCCCTTCAGGAGGCCTACGGCGAAGCACGTCGCCTGCGCGACCTGCTGAAGTTCGAGTTCTTCTTCCCGCCCACCGAGCAGTTCCGTGCCGACCTGCTGGCCGAGCTCGAGCTGATCGCTCCCGACTGGGGGGACCCGCAGCGAGGTGCGAGCGAGCTGCTGTCGGCCACGAACCTGTTGGTCGCCCACCGCGCGCTGCGGTCCTTCGTCGACGCGCAGTTCGTGCTGGCCCGGGCGCTGGCCGACCTCGCCCCCGGGGTCGAGCCGGGTGAAGAGTTTCTGACGCACTGTCTGGGCCTGGGGCAGCAGATGTACCTGCGCGGGCGACTGGAACAGGCCGACTCGGTTTCCCGCGAGCTCTACGCCACGGCGCTGCGCCTCGCCGCGCACCGCGGGCTCGTCGCGGCCGGAGGCGAGAGCGTGGCGGCGGGCCGGCGCGAGTTCCTGACCGAGGTGTCGGGCGTGCTGGACAGACTGAGCGAGATCGCACGCCTGGAAGAAGGCCTGCTGGAAGTCGTGCTGGACCGCTGGGAACCCACAGGAAGGCACACCCCGTGACCTTGGACGAACGGCTGGCGGACGTCTTCGACGCACCGCGCGGCCCGCAGATCGCCGCGTTCTTCGACTACGACGGCACCGTCATCACCGGCTATTCGGCGACGACCTTCTACAACCACCGCATCAAGAACTTCGAGATCGGTCCGGGCGAACTCGCCAAGACGCTGATCACGACGCTGCGCGGCATCGACACCGAGGAGGAGTTCGCCGCCCTGCTCGAGATGTCCCTGAAGTGCTGGGCGGGCAAATCCGAGGAGGAGATGGAAAAGCTCGGGGCCTCGCTGTTCAAGTCCGAGATCGCCGGCAAGCTGCACCACGAGACCTGGGACCTCGCGGCTGCGCACAGGGCGATGGGCCACACCGTCGTCCTCGCCTCCTCCGCGACCCGCTTCCAGGTCGAACCGATGGCCGAGGCGATCGGCGCGGACCGCGTGCTGTGCACGCCGCTGGAGGTGAAGGACGGCCTGCTCACGGGCCGGACCGACGGCCCCGCCCTCTGGGGACCAAGCAAGGCTCGGGCGATCGTCGAGTACGCGGCCGAGCGTGGCATCGACCTCGACGCGTGCTTCGCCTACAGCAACGGCGGAGAGGACGTTCCGTTCCTCGCCGCCGTCGGACATCCCGTGGCCGTGGCCCCGGACGACCGGTTGGCCTACGTGGCCGAGCAGCGCGGCTGGGACGTTCTGGAGTGCGTGCCGCGCGGCAAGCGGCCCGGCGTGGTCGACCTCGCCCGGACCGGCGCCTTCTACGGCGCGTGGGCCGCGGCGTTCGGTCTCGGACTGGGCGTCGGCCTGCTGAACAAGTCCAGGCAGCAGGGCGTGGACACCGTGCTCGGCCTCGGCTCGGACGTCAGCCTTGCGCTGGCCGGGGTCGAGGTGGACATCGTGTCCGGCAAGGAACACCTCTGGTCCCACCGGCCCGCGGTGTTCATTTTCAACCATCAGAGCAACGTCGACGCCGTCGTCATGATGAAACTCGTCCGCGAGCAGATGAGCGGCATGGCGAAGAAGGAAGCGAAGAAGATCCCCGGCTTCGGGCAGTTCTTCCAGATCGCCGGCGTCGCCTTCCTGGACCGCGCCGACTCGGGCAAGGCCATCGACGCCATGCGCCCGGCCGTCGACAAGATCCGCGACGAGGGCCTGTCGATGGTGATCTCCCCGGAGGGCACCCGCACTCCGACGCCCAAGCTCGGCCCGTTCAAGAAGGGCGCCTTCCACCTCGCGAGCCAGGCGGGCGTGCCCGTCGTGCCGATCGTGCTTCGCGACGTCGCGAAGGTGCAGTGGCGCGGCTCGAAGTCGGTGCGATCGGGCAGGATCGAGGTCGTCGTCCACCCGCCGATCTCCACCGACGGCTGGCGGACCGAAGACATGGGCCGCCACGTCGAGGACGTGCGCAACCTGTACCTCGCCACCCTCGAACGCTGGCCCGGCCGGCCGGCCGCCCCCGAACCCGACGAGGAGTCCTCGTGAGCGAGGCCGCCGGCTGGGGTGTCGGCGCCGACGCGATGAACGCCTTCGAAACCCTGATGTGGCGGGCCGAAGAGGTCTCGACCCTGCGCTCGACGTGCCTGGGCGTGGAACTGCTCGACGGCACCCCGGCGTGGGAGGACGTGGTCGCCGTCCACGATCGAGCCACGCGGTTCGTGCCGCGCCTGCGCCACCGCGTCGTGCAGCCCCCGCTCGGGCTCGCTCCGCCGCGCTGGGCCGACGATCCGAACTTCGACCTGCACTTCCACCTGCGCCGGATCTCGCTGCCCGCCGGCGCGGGCTGGAGCGAACTGCTCGAGGTCGCCGAGCAGACCGCGATGAGCGCCTTCGACCGCGCGCGCCCGCTGTGGGAGGGCGTCCTCGTCGAGGGACTGCCGGAGGGACGCTCCGCCTACCTGCTCAAGCTCCATCACTCGATCTCCGACGGGCTCGGGATCCTGCGGATGATGAGCTACCTGCACCTGCCGCTCGACGGCCCGTCCGGGGCCGCCGCGATGCCGTCGACCGCGTCGCTCGGTCCGTTCGGAGCCCTCGCCGCGGACGCGCGGGAGCGACTGCGCTCCGCGCCGCGGCTCGCCGTGCGGGCGGGTGCGCTCGGCGGCCGGGCCCTGCGCGAGCCGCTGCCGTCGATGCTTTCCGGCGTGGCCTACTCCCGATCGCTGAAACGGGTTTTCACCCCGCCGAAGGCATGCGCCTCGCCGCTGCTCGCCGAGCGCAGTTCGAACTGGCGCTTCGCCGCGTTGGACGTGGACTTCGACTCGCTGCGCCGGGCGTCCAAGGCGGCGGGCGCCTCGCTGAACGACGCCTACCTCGCCGCACTGCTCGGCGGCTACCGCCGCTACCACGAGGCGATGGGCGTGCCCGTCGGACCGATCCCAGTCGCCATTCCCATCTCGCTGCGTCCGGTGGACGCGGCGGACGACGGCGGCAACGCCATCGCGTCGGCACGCCTCGCAGGTCCGGTGGACGTCGCGGATCCGGTCGTGCGCATGTCGATCCTCGGCGCACAGGTGCGGGCGGCCAAGGCCGAACCCGCGATGAACAACCTCAACCTGCTCGGGCCGATGCTCGCCCGGCTCCCCGCCGGTGCGATCGCCGGGATCGTCGGCAACCTGACGCGCTCCAACGATCTGCAGGCCAGCAACGTTCCCGGCCCACGCGAGGACGTCCACCTCGCCGGGGTGCGCGTCGATCGGCTCTACGGCTACGGGCCCCTGCCCGGCTGCCCCGCCATGATCACGATGGTGACGCACGGTCAGATTGCCTGTGTGGGCGTCAACTACGACGCCGCGTCGTTCACCGACGGCGACGAATTCGTCCGCGCACTCTGCGCCGGCTTCGACGAAGTCCTGGCCGTCGGCGGCTCGGACTTCCCGCCCACCACCCACCGTTGAGCTCCTCGGAGGACGTCTTGACCTCGCCCGTGACCGACGCCTACACCGGTGGCACCGGCACCCCGGTGGTGCTCTTCCACGGGCTCAACTCCTCCTGGCGAATCTGGCAGCCCGTGCTCGGCGCGCTCGAGGAGCACCACGCCGTGTTCGCGCCGACGTTGATCGGACACCGCGGCGGGCCGCCCATGCCGCCGGGGCCCAGCGGAATCGGACCGATCGCCGACGACATGGAGCGCCGCCTCGACGCCGCCGGGATCTCGAGTGCACATCTCGTCGGCAACTCCCTCGGCGGGTGGCTGGCCTGCGAGCTCGCCGCCCGGGGCCGAGCCCAGTCGGTCGTGGCCTTCGCCCCGGCCGGCAGCTGGACCAACCCACGGGACCTGCGCCGCATCGCCCTGCTGCTGAAGGTCGCGCAGCGTTCGGCCGGCAAGCCGCGCGTCGATCGACTCATGGCCAAGCCGGGCATGCGCAAGGCGCTGCTGCGAACCGCGATGAACCGCGGCGACCTCGTCGTGGACGACGGCCTGGAGAGCATGAGCGCGGACCTCGCAGCCTGCACCGTGCTCGACGGACTGCTGGCGCACCTGCGGACCAGCGGTCCGCTGCGCACCCAGTCGATCCCCGCACACTGCCCCGTCCTGGTGGCCTGGCCCGACCGGGACCGCACCATTCCCTGGAAGCGCTACGGCGTCCCGTTCGTCGCCGGCATCCCGCACGCCGAGGTGGCGCGCCTTCGCGGCGTCGGTCACGTGCCGGTCTACGACGACCCGGCCCTCGTGGCCCGCACGGTCCTCGCGCATACCAAGCGCGTGGACGCCGTGCGAGCGCGAGGAGAGGTCCTGTGAACGAGTTGGTCCTGAACGGTTCGGCCGGCGAGGTCGTCGTCCGCACGTGGGCGCCCGACGGTCCCGCGCAGCGGATCGTGTTGCTTCTGCACGGCTACGGCGAGCACTCCGGCCGCTACGAGCACGTGGCCGCGCGGCTGGTGGCCGACGGTGCCGTCGTCTACGCCCCCGACCACCGAGGCCACGGCAGATCCGCCGGTGAACGGGTGCTGATCTCCGACCTCGACGCCGCGGTCGGCGACGTCGACCTGGTGGCGCTGGCCGCCGCGTCGGCACACCCCGGGCTGCCGACTGTCGTCGTGGGCCACTCGATGGGCGGGGTGATGGCCACCCGGTACGCCCAGCTGTACCCGGGCTTCGCCGGGCTGGCGTTGTCCGGTCCGGTCATCGGCGGGAACCCGGCGATCGCGATGCTGCTGCAACTCGACCCCATGCCCGAGGTCCTGATCGATCCGGCCGTGCTCTCGCGCGATCCGGCGGTGGGCGAGGCCTACCTCGCCGACGAACTCGTCTGGCACGGGCCGTTCAAGCGGGAGACGCTGCTCGCGCTGTTCGCGGGCATCGACGCGATCGCCGCCGGACCCGTACTGCGCCTGCCGGTGCTGTGGATGCACGGAGAAGACGACGCGCTCGCACCCCTGGAGGCGACCAAGACGGCGGTCGACCGAGTGCTCGGCCACGACGTGCTCAGCCGGGTCTACCGCGGCGCACGCCACGAGGTCTTCAACGAGACCAACCGCGAGGAGGTCCTCTCCGACCTCGCCGCCTTCGTCCTGGCCCGCACCCGAAGCTAGCGTCCGCCGGCGTCGACCAGCATCTTGAGGTAGCGACTCGAGACCTTCTCCATGGCCGCGCGGAACGCGGGCAGGGCCTTGGTCTTCACCAGTTTGGTGCTCGGCGGCGGATAGCTGTAGGTGAACTGAAGCAGGTTCTCCCCGCCGTCCTCACCGGGGACGAACCGGTACTCGGTGATCGCGTCGGCGTGTCCGTCCGGCCAGAGCACGCGTTGCGAGGTCGAATACCGGACCTCGCCGTCCTCGAGACGTTCGACGTCGCCGAGGCGGTCCTCGACGTTGATGTCGGTCATCGCCGCCGCGGACAGGCGCATGCCCACCGCGTAGTGCAGCGCCGCAGGCTGGGAGTACTCCAGGACCGTCCCCGGCCAGCAGGTCCGGGAGTCCAGGGTGCGGGTGTAGGCGACGAACTTGTCCACATCGCCGGGGAAAGTGCGCGATACGACAACGGTTTCCATGGTGCCTCCGCAGTAGGAGACGGACTGTTCGGAATGGGCCGCGCCCGCCCATTGTGGACCTGCGGCGGGCCGAACACCATTGGGCGAGCCGATGCCGTGCCCTGAATTCGCGACTGCGAAACATGGAGGAGGCCACAGGTGAGCCTCGCTTCGGAAGAGTTTGCACCTTCGCAACACGAGGCAGCCTCCAGTGCATGACGGCCCGTGTCGCAAGCGAAGGTGAGGCGGGGCCCTCGGCGTCCCATGCGTTCCGCTCCGACGTCCAGGGCCTGCGCGCGCTCGCCGTGGCGTTGGTGCTCTGGTTCCACCTGTGGCCGCACACGCTCCCCGGCGGCTTCATCGGCGTGGACGTGTTCTTCGTTCTCTCCGGCTTCCTCATCACCAACCAACTGCTGCAGCGCCCGCCGACCGGCCCGTCGGATCTGCTGGTGTTCTGGTCCAGACGCATCCGACGACTTCTGCCCGCCGCGCTGGTGGTCGTGACCACCGCAATGGTCGCGGCCAAGCTGCTCGGTCCGCCCGACCAGGCGAGGTTCGGCGGGATCGACGGCCTGGTGACGATTCTGTACCTGCAGAACTGGAACCTGGCCGAAACCTCCGCGAACCCGTTGACGGCCGCGCAGGTGCCGCCGGTCGTGCAGCACTTCTGGTCGCTCTCGGTGGAGGAGCAGTTCTACGTCGCGTGGCCGGTGCTGCTCGTGGGCGCCGTCCTGCTCGCGCGGCGCCGAGGTTGGGGAGTGTTGAAGTCCTGTGGCCTGACCATGGCCGCCGTCGTGACGCTGTCCCTCGCGTTCTCGATCTACTACACCGAGCGCCATCCCTCTCAGGCCTACTTCGCGACCCCGACGCGCATCTGGGAACTCGCTGCCGGCGGGCTGCTCGCAGCCGTTCTGCTGCACCGCTCGCGCAACGGATGTCGCGACATTCCGGTGTGGGTGCGTGAACTTGCCGTGTGGGCGGGGTTTGGTGTTCTGGTGCTCACCCTGATCACCTTCGACAAGAGCCGTCCGTTCCCCGGCTGGATCGCGCTGGCCCCGGTGCTCGGCACCATGGCCATCATCGCCGCGGGTCGCGAGCGCGGCCCGAACCCGAATCGCGTGCTCGGCACCCGCCCCGGCCGGTACCTCGGCGATCTTTCGTACTCGATCTACCTGTGGCACGTGCCGCTGATCGTGTTGTGGCCGCAGGTCACCGGGCAGCCGATTCGTCTCGGCGACGGGGCGGTGATCGCGATCGCCAGTCTCGTCCTCGCCGCTGCGACGAAGCGGCACGTCGAGGACCGGTTCCGGTACCGCAGCCCGCGTCCGGCCCAGTCCAGCGCGCCTGCGCCGTCGTCGTCGTCCGTACCTGTGGGGGTTTAGAACCGATGCGGAGCGTGCTCGTCCGAACGTTGCTGAGCGTGAGCCTGCTGGCGGGGACCGCCGCCTGCGTGGAGACACCGCGTGCGGGCGCGTCGAGTCCGACCGCCGACGTCGACCGGAACTGCTCCCAGGCGGACGCGCTGCAGCGAGGCTGCACGCCTCCCGAAGACGGGGCCTTCGAGCCGACGCCGGACGTGGCAGGCAAGGACTACCGCGGCAACGGCAACAAGGAAGGCTGCTGGACCGATCTGAACTTCAAGAGGTTCAAGTCCTGCTCGTTCGGCTCCAAGAAGGCGAAGTACACGGTGGCCCTGGTGGGCAACTCCCACATGGCGCAGTACCTCAAGTCGTTCACGGGGTGGACCGGCAAACGCGACCTTCGGATCGTCACTTTCCTGATCCCGCAGTGCTTTGCGACCGAGGCGAAGATCGACTTCTCCGGACGCAAGGACGCCAAGGGACTCTCCGAACGCTGCTACGAATGGGGGCAGTGGGCGCGCAGAGAGGCGGCGGCGCTCGACCCGGATCTGATCGTCACCTCCGAACGCACCTATCGCGAACCGGTCGAGGAGCTTCCAGCGGGCAAGAACGCGACGTGGCGCAAGGGCTATCGCGACTACCTCAAGGCGTGGGTCGACGGCGGGCACCGCGTGCTGGTGATCCGAGACAACCCGGTGCCCGAGTTCGACGTCCCCGCCTGCCTCGAGCGCAATCCGCGAAAGTTCTCCGCGTGCGGAGGAGATCGCGACGCGTGGGTCCCCCCGGACCCGGTCGTGCAGGCCGCGCAATCGCTCGACAGCGACCTCGTCGAGGTCCTGGACATGACCGGGTACATGTGCGACGACTCGCGCTGCCCCGCCGTGCTCGCCGGCATCTCGGTGTACCGCGATCACTCCCACCTTTCGGGGACCTGGATTGCGGCCCTCGAGCCCTACCTGAAGCGGCCTTTCATGAAAATTCTGAAAAGGTGACCGCGCAGGTTTATCCACAGGTAACGGTTCCGGTCGGTTTTCAAACATGAACCAGGCCACAGGGCTTGCGGTTTGGATTCGCTTGTGCAGTGGGCAGAACTCCTTGCATGGCGACGATTACCGAATCGATTGATCAGCCGGGCCAGCGAAGACCGGCCAAGAAGAACAAGTTCAAGCCAGGGGTCCGCACCGACATCCAGGGCCTGCGTGCTCTGGCCGTCGGTCTGATCATCGTCTACCACCTCTGGCCGCAGTCCTTCCACGGCGGCTTCGTCGCCGTCGAGGTCTTCTTCGTGGTTTCCGGCTTTTTGATCACCTCGCACCTGTTGAGCAAGCCTCCCGGCTCCGGGCGCGACCTCATCGACTTCTGGATGCGGCGCGTCCGCCGCCTCCTGCCCGCCGCCCTCTTCGTTCTCGTCGCCACGATGCTGTTGGCTCGCCTGGTGGCGCCGGAGACCGTGTGGCGCAACCACGCCACCGAAGGCATCGCGTCCGCGCTCTACTTCCAGAACTGGGAACTGGCCAACCAGTCCGTCGACTACATGGCCGCCGACCGGGCCGCCAGTGCCCTGCAGCACTACTGGACGCTGTCGGTCGAAGAGCAGTTCTACGCCGTGTGGCCCCTGCTCGTCGTCGCGGCCGTCGTCGCCGCGCGCCGCCTCAAGGCTCGCCTCGAGACCACGGTCCTCGCGGGCGTGTCGATGCTGTTCCTCGGTTCGCTCGCGTGGTCGATCCTCTACACCCAGACCAACCCGGAGAAGGCCTACTTCGTCACCCCGACCCGGGTGTGGGAGTTCGCCACCGGCGCCCTGCTCGCGACGCTCGTCGCCATCTTCGGCAAGCGCGCCGCGGCCGCCCGCCACAAGCGCGTCTACGGCGAACTGCTCGTCTGGGGCGGCTACGCAGCACTGGCCTTCGGCCTGGTGACCTACCACGGCACCGACTACCCGGGCTACAAGGCTCTGCTGCCGGTCCTCGGCACCGCGGCCATCATCGCCGGCTACTCCGAGCGCGGCCCGAACCCGAACCTGCTCCTGCGCAACCGACCGTCGCAGCTGCTGGGCGACACCTCGTACTCGGTCTACCTGTGGCACTGGCCGCTCATCGTCCTGGTGCCGTACGCGACCGGGCACGAGCTGACCTTCGTCGAGTCCTTCGTCGTCGCCGCGGCCGGCATCGCGCTCGGCGTGCTGACCAAGTTCCAGGTGGAGGACCGCTTCCGTCGCCCCAAGAAGGGTCAGAAGGTCGTGGTCCCGTTCCGTTGGGCAGCCGTCGGGATGGCGGGCGTGGTCGCGCTCGGCATGCTGCAGATCTCCGAGGTCGACCGGAACGAGGGGGCCGCCGTGCGAGAACTTCAGCTCGCCGCTGCATCCACCGACCCCTGCTTCGCCTCCTCGGCCCTACGGGCCGACAACGACTGTTCGATCGGCGAGGTGCCCAAGTCCGTGCCCAGCCCGGCCCTCGCGCCGCGGGACCGATCCTTCTCCTACGCCCACGACTGCCAGACCAAGGTCCCGTTCAACACCGTCAAGCGCTGCGTCTTCGGCGACAAGACGGCGGAGAAGAACGTCGCCCTCGTCGGCAATTCGCACGCCATCCACTGGCTCCCGGGCCTGCACCAGGTGGCGCTGAAGGAGAAGTTCAAGATCACGACCTACTTCACCGAGCAGTGCTTCGCGACCACCGTGCGCATCGAGTTCTCCACTCCGGAACAGACGGAGAACTGCCACCGATGGGGCAGCCAGGTGCTCAAGGAGACCAGCTCCAAGGCCTTCGACCTCGTCGTCACCTCGAACCGCACCTACAAGCAGCCCGTCGAGAAGGGTCCGCGCAACGAGGTGTTCCAGAAGGGCTACAGGGAGTTCGTCGAGCAGTGGCTCGACTCCGACCGCAAGGTCCTGGTCATTCGCGACACCCCGTTGCCCGACGCCACCCTCGAGTCGGTCCCGGACTGCCTGGCACAGAACCCGAAGAACCCGGCCGCCTGCTCGGGCGAGCGGAACAAGTGGATCCGGACCGACCCCCTGGCCGACGCCGCCCGCACCATCGAGGACAAGCGGGTGTCCGTCGCGAACCTGTCGGACTGGTTCTGCTCGAAGGCTCGCTGCCCTTCGGTGATCGGTCGGGCGACGGTCTACTTCGACGCCTCGCACATGACGGCGACCTACTCGCGCAGTCTCGCGCCGGTGCTCCGCCCGATCGTGGCCAAGAAGCTCGAACTGGACCCCAAGACGGGCAAGCTGCCCTCCGGCGCCAAGCTGCCGAAGGCGCCGAAGCCCGACCCGGCCAAGGACCGCCTCGGCAAGGCCGCCGACGTCCTGGCCAACCGCAAGGAGGACAAGGGGTGAGCGGCGCCCGACGCGGATCGTTCCGCGCCGGGCTGGCCTCGGCGGTAGCCGGCGTACTTCTCGCCGCGCTGCCGCCGAGTCCGGTCTCGGCGACGCCGACGACGGCCCCGACGCCGCAGGAGTGCGCTCGGGCCGGGGCGGAGGCCGTCGAGCGCGGGTGTCCGGTGGAGGACTCCGGTCTGGTCATGCCGCTTCCGCCGTTGGCGGAGAACGACCGTGCCGGCAACGGCGAGACCGAGGGCTGCTGGACCGACGGGGACTTCGTGTTCTTCGCCTCCTGCACCTTCGGTTCGCCGACCGCGACCCACTCCGTGGCGCTGGTGGGCAACTCCCACGCCGCGCAGTACCTCGCTCCGCTGCGGGCCTGGGCCGAGCGCTACGACTACACGCTCCACACCTTCCTCATCCCGAAGTGCTTCGCGACCACCGAACCGATCGTGTTCGCCAAGCCCGGCATGACCGAGCGCTGCCTGGCGTGGGGGGAGTGGGTGCAGGAGCAGGTCGAGGACATCGACCCGGACCTGATCGTCACCTCCGAGCGCACCTACAAGCGGCCGCTGAACCGCTCGGCCGAGGGCGACGCGGCGGTGTGGCAGCGCGGGTACGAGAAGTACCTGCAGGTGTGGGCCGAGCAGGCACGGAGGGTGCTGGTGGTGCGCGACAGTCCGGTGCCGCGCACGTCGGTCCCGGACTGTCTGCTGAACAACCCCAACCGCTATTCGGTCTGCGCGGGAGAGCGAGCGAAGTGGCTCCCGCCGGATCCGTTGGTGGAGGCCGCTCGCGTCGTCGATCCCGAACGTTTCCGCATCGCCGACCTCTCGCGGTACATGTGCACCGCCCACCAGTGCCCCGCCGTGATCGGCGGCATGCTCGTCTACCGCGACGGCAGTCACCTGTCCGCGACGTGGATCCGAGCCTTCGGCGGCTTCCTGGAACCCGACTTCGCGGAGGCGTTCGCCGAGGCCGTCGGCCCGCCCGCGACCTGAGCGCTTGCACGCCGACGACGGGGCTAACGCTCGCCGAAGGCCGTGGGATCGGTTACCGCCAGGACTCGCAACGCCAGTTCCAGGTGGAAGACGTTGTCCCAGTCCTCGACGCTGCGGCCGAGGATCTCCTCGATGCGGCCGATGCGGTACTTCAGCGTGGAGATGTGGATGTGCAGAGCCGCGGCGGCGTCGGTGAGGCTCCGCTGACGAAAGAGTTGACGCAGCGTCAGGACAAGTTCGCTGCGGTGTTTGCCGTCGTACTCCAGCAACGGTCCCAGCCAACGCAGGGCGAAGGAGTGCAGTTCGCCGGAGCGGTGGTGGTCGAAGAGCAGACCGTAGATGCCGAGGTCGTCCACGTGCGCGACGGGGGAGGTTTGGCCCACCGCGGGGTCGCGGAGGATCTGTGCCGCCCACCGGGCGCGGGCGGTCGGCTCGCTCAGGCCGGTGCGGCTCGAGCAGGTCGGACCGAAGCCGACCACGACGTCCAGGCCGGCGACGGCCGCTTCGGCCACGATCGTCTTGCCGAGCGCCGCAGGACCGGCCGGAACGGGCTCGGGGACGAGGCCGAGCACCGAGTCCTCCACGATCCCCAGCAGACTCGCGGCCGAGGACGCCGAGGCGGTCGCGGCCGCCTGCTCGACGATCCGCAGCAGGCGTTCCGACGCTCCGTCCGGCCCATCGCCGCTGCGGAACCCCACCGTCAGCGGGATATGAGCCAGCGTCAGATCGTGACCGAGCTTCGCGGCCCGAGTGGCGAGCTGATCCGCGGGCCGGTCCTCGAGCACGTCGGAGATCAGCCGCTGGCGCAGCGTCGCGACCGAGGCCTCGATGTCCTGCCGCACCGAGAGCTGGTAGGCGATGAGGCCGCGGGAGACGGCGAGCGCCCGGCGGGTGACCTCGCGGCCCCACTGGCCGACGCCGGCGAGCAGGAAGCCGGCGCAGCCGGACTCGGTGTCGGGGATCGGGGCGGCGACGCGCAGCGGGGCGCGGCCGCTGGCGGGCAGGACGTGGATCCCGGAGGAGACGCTGCGGCGGGTCAGCAGTTCGTGCTCGACGGGGGTGCGGTCGGGGGACAGGGCCAGATCGCGCGCCCCGTCGCCGGCGGCTTCGGTGACGATCAGGTTCGGCAGCTGCATCGCCACCGGAGCGCCCAGCCAGGACGAGAGCGCTCCCACGACCTCGGCGGTGGTGCGCGCGGCCACCAGACGCTCCTGCAGGTCCAGGAACAGGCGGGTCTCGGCCAGCTCCCGGTCGGTGCGGGCGTTGACCGCGTTCGACTCGGCGAGGGCCGCGGCGTCGTTCTCCGCGGTCCACACCTGACGAAGCCCGTTCGTCGCGAGGTCCATCACCCGGTTCAGTCCGGTCTTGGCCAGCGGCGCGGTTGCCCCCACCGTTACCAGGACGCCCGCGGTCCGGCCGTCGGCGACCACCGGAAGCAGAAGAGCGTGCTGCAGGGCGCCGAGCGAGGGAAAGAGCATCCGCGCCGCCTCGCGCTGTTCGGCCGCCTGCACGCCGTTGTCGGCGAGTTCGCCGAGGAGCGCCGTCCGGGCGTCTGCGGTCAAGCTGTCGCACAGGGAGCATTCGGCTGCCAACAGATCTTCGTCGACCGGAAGGAACGCGCAGACCGCGTTCGGACCGCCGCCCGGGTGCACCAATTCGTGCAGCACGTCGACGAGCCACTCCACGCCCGCCTGTCCCACGGCCACGGGGTCTCCTTCCGGCAACACGCACGAAACGAGCGCCATTGCTAGGAACCATACAAAGACCGGCGCGCTGGTGCTCGGTTAGGTAGGAATACGCCGGGACGGGACTTCTCTATCGTCACGAGCATGTTGCTGACTCAGCCGGCCGACGCTCTGGCCGACTACCGCGCCTGCGGCGGGTACGCCGTCGCCGACGGACGCAGCGCAGAGGAGATCGTCAAGGAGGTCTCCGCCGCGGGTCTGCGCGGTCGCGGCGGCGCCTGGTTCCCGGTGGAGCGCAAGTGGCTCGCCGCCCGCGAGATGCCCGGCCCTCGGGTGCTCGTCGCGAACGGTGCGGAGGACGAGCCCGGCAGCCGCAAGGACCGCCACCTCATGGCCAATGCCCCACACCTGGTTCTCGACGGCGCGCTGGCCGCGGCGATCGCGATCGAGGCCGACACGATCCACCTCTACGTGAACTGCCACGCAGCCTCCTCGCTCGCGGCCATGCGATCCGCGCTCGCCGAGGCGCTCGACGCCGGGCTGTTCGCCGGAATCGCCGTCTCGATCACCGAGGCTCCGGCCACCTACGTCGCCGGCGAGGACTCCGCCGCGGTGGAGTTCCTCGAGACCGGCAACGCCCAGCCGCGCAAGAAGCCGCCGTTCCCGACCGAGGCGGGCCTGAACGGCCGCCCGACGGTCGTCGGCAACGTCGAAACGCTCGCGCACGTCGCCCTGATCGTCCGCGACGGCGCCGAGACCTTCCGGAGCCACGGCACCCCGGACTGCCCGGGCACCATGCTGATCACGCTGCCCGTGGAACTGAACCGTCCCGGGGTCTACGAGGTACCCGTCGGCTCCTTCCTCGACGAGGTGCTCGAGGGCTGCGGCGGAGGATTCGTCGACGGCCCCGCCCGCGGCGTGCAGGTCGGCGGACCGGCCTCCGGCTGGTTGAACGCCGACCAACTGCACGTGGCGATGGACCCGGCCGAGGTCGCGGTCGCCGGATCGACGCTCGGCTGCGGCGCCGTCCGCGTACTGCCCGCCGGGCATTGCTCGGTGGACGCCGTCGTCTCCGCGACCGAGTTCTTCTCCCGCGAGCAGTGCGGCAAGTGCCCGCCGTGCCGCATGGCGACGCAGTTCATCCACAACGTCGGCAAGGCGCTCGCGGTCGGCAAGGCGACCGCGGCTCAACTGGACACCGCTCCGACCCTGCTCGCCCAGGTGCGCCCCAACACCGCCTGTTCCCTGCCGGCCTTCGCGCTGCCGCCGCTCGCCACGGCACGCGAGGTCTTTCCGGACGACTTCGCCAAGCACCTCGCCGGCGAGGACTGCGGCCTGATCCACCGCGAGCAGTCCCTGCGAATTGAGGACACGGGCGATTGAGGCGAGAGAAGAGCGAAGGCGAGGAACGAGTCTTCGCTCTTCCGAGCCGATTGAAGCCCGTTGGAGCGGAGCGGAACACGTAGGCCATGCTCGGCACCGACTGGAACATCGGCAACAGGACAGGAGCAACGACGTGAGCATTCCCAAGGTTGCGCTCGAGGGCGAACCGAAGGGGTCCGGCCGGATCGTGCACACGGTTCTGGAGGAAAAGCTCGAAGAGGCGGCCTGGAAGGGCAAGACCCTGTCGGGCATCGGCAAGGTTGCCGTCTGCGTCAACTTCAAGGACCGCGACAACGACCTGACGACGATCTGGAAGAAGCCCGACGGCTCCATCGCAGTCAGCAACCAGGGCCCGAAATCGCAGGTCACGGTCGTGCTGCCACAGAAGAAGTTCTACCAACTCCTCAAGATCCCGCAGGGCGTCGCGAAGCTGCCCGGGCTCTACACCGGCGGCGGGCTCGAGGTCACCAAGGACCTGCTCAGGCGCAACATCGTCGTGAAGGGCCTGGTGCGGCACCCGATCGTCTCGATCCGCATCCTCCAGGTGCTCTCAGTGCCACCTACGGAGAAGAAGTAGCGGAGTTCGTCGGTTTTAGAGGAACACTCCACACCCCAGAGTTCTACACTTTACTAGTAGCCCGACAGAGTTTTGTCGAACGTCCCGAAGGAGAACGCAATGGCGCGCGCATGGACCAACGAGTGGATGCTCAAGCAGCAGGAAGTTTGTCAGGCCAGTGCCGAGTTCCAGGACGAGGCCGAGGGCTACGACCGAGTCACCGTCCTGCACATCCTGGCCGACCCGGCCAAGGGCGTGGAGAGCGATCACTTCGTTGGCTTCAACCCGCCGACGATGACCACGGTGTGGGCCTCGGACAAGAACGAAGACCCGAACGCGGACTACATCATCGAGGGCACCTACCAGGACTGGTGGGCGGTCAACGAGGGCAAGAAGGGCCTCGTCGCGTCCCTGCTCGACCAATCGATCCTGCTGCGCGCCGGCAAGACCTCCTACATCGCGATGTTCGTCCCCGCGGTGGACATGTTCTTCACCCTCTCCCGCGGCGTGACCGAGTCCTACGACGGGGACTACAAGCCCGAGCGCTAGTCCCTCTCGGCTGACCGCCCCCCACACATAGGAGTAGGTGCACCAGGTGATCATCGACGGCAAGGACATCCTGATTCCGACCATGATGGTCGGCAACTACCCCAAGCCCCGTTGGTACAACGGCGCCGGGTACGCCACGGTCCCGCAGGGCAGCTTCGTGTCGGACTCGATCTCCTACGAGGCGTTCGAGGACTGCATCGCGGCGATCGTGAGCGATCAGGAACGCGCCGGGATCGACGTGATCTCCGACGGTCGCGTGTACGGCGGAGACACCCCCTACGCGGGGATCCTCTACTACTTCACCGACCGGCTGAAGGGCTACTCGCCCTACGGCCCGCCGCTGCAGCTCCCGCAGTACTCCTCGATGTACAGCCCGACGTGCGACGGCCCGGTGTCCCGCGGGGTGCCGTGGCTGTCCGCACAGCTGAAGTCGGTGAAGAAGTTCACCGACAAGCCGATCAAGATGCAGTACCTCGGCCTGGCCGGGGTGACCATGGGCACGAACAACAAGCACTACGAAGACATCAAGGACCTCTCCTTCGCCCTCGCCCGCGCCTACAACGAGGAGTTCAAGCAGATCTCCGAAGAGGGCGCGGCCATGATCCAGCTCGACGAGTTCGCCTGGCACTACGGCCTGCGGCTCGGCGAATGGGAGAACGACGTCTTCAACACCGCCGTCGAGGGCGTCAACGCCAAGATTCTGACCCACGTCTGCTGGGGCAACTTCATGGGCACCAAGGGCTACCTGCCGTCGGGTCCCATGCACGGCGACAACCCCGAGCGCGAGGGCACCGACTACATTCCGGCGCTGCGCGACGCCGAGGACGTCACCGCCCGCTCGAGGGCCTGCTTCCCGCGGGCGCACGCCATGAAGATGGACGCGCTGAACTTCGAGATCGGCAACACCGGCTCGGGCGACCTCAAGCCGCTGAAGAAGGCCAACTGGGACCGCGACTTCGTGGCCGGCGTCATCGACGTCCGCTCCCTCGAGGTCGAGCCGGCGAGCGTCGTCGCGGACCGCATTCGGGACTGCCTCGAGGTGATCCCCGCCGAACGCCTCGGCGTGACCACCGACTGCGGCCTGATCAACCTGCCGCGCCTGATCGCCTTCGCCAAGCTCCGTTCGCTGGTGGAGGGAACCAAGATCGTGCGAGAAGAGATCAAGGCCAAGGCGGCCGCGGACGCCGGAGTGAGCGCATGACCGACACCGCCACGACGCCGCTCGTCGGCGTGGAACTGATGCACGGAGACGAGGCCGAGGCCGTCCTGCTGGCGGCTCAGGAGGCGCAGGACACCGTGGTCGTCGACCGCAACGCCGCCGTGCTCATCGTCTCGGCTCCAGGCCGTCTGGAGATCGACCCCGCCGTGGTGCGCGAGCACCTCGGCCGGGACGACTGGGCCGGCCCGGACCTCCAGGTGATCATGGCCAGCTATTTCGGTTTCATCAGGCAGCTGGACGACGAGCGGATCATCCTCGAATGGATGCGCAAGGACGGAGGCTGACCGAATGTCCGAACACAAGACGGTGCTCGTCTGCAACAACGTGGACTGCGCCGACCGCGGCTCCGAGCGGCTGCTGGACAAGCTCTACGACGCGGTCGAGAACACCGACCTGCAGGTCGAGGTACGGGACTACCTGTGCTTTTCGGCCTGCGAAAAGGGCCCGAACGTCGTCGTCGTCGAAGACCGGATCTGGTACTCCGGCGTCGATCCCGACGACGGCGCCGACCGCATCGTCGCCGAGCACCTCGAGGGCGGGGTTCCCGTGGCGGACTACACCGCCGATTCGGACAGCATCACCAAGAACTTGATCTTCACCGTGCTGGACGCCGGGATCCTCCCCGGCTCCGTCTAGAACAGCGGGGGCTGCGCCCCACGCCCCCACAAGCCGATTGCTACAGGAGTCCACTGCCCATGGACGTGTACGGAAAGTTCGTTTCGCTCGCCGAGTGGAAGGTCTTGATCGACGACCATCTCGAGAGGACCGAGGCGGGTGAGGTGCTCGAGCCGTTCTACAACCTCAAGCCCGACGCCCGCGAGGTCGTCTACGACGCGATCTTCGTCGGCGGCGGCGCCTCGGGTCGCTTCGGCACCGCGGCGCTGACCGCCCGCGGCGGCCGGGCACTCGTCATCGACAAGTGGCCGTTCCTCGGCGGTTCCTGCCCGCACGAGGCCTGCGTGCCGCACCACATCTTCTCCGAGGCGGCCCGCGAGCTCGACTACGCCCGGGAGTTCGCCGGCGAGTTCTGGTACCCGGAGTGGGACGCGACCAAGGCCTCGATCCTCGAGGTCCGGGACATGTTCATGAAGAACCGGAACACCGGTCACTCGATCATGAACTTCCAGTCCAAGGAGCAGCTTGGCCTCGAGTTCATCCTCGGCGCGTGGGCGAACGTCCAGCCCAAGACCAAGGACTACTTCGAGGTCGAGGCCAACGGCGAAATCTTCAAGGCGCACAACCTCGTCCTGTGCGTCGGCGCGCGTCCGATCCCGCCGGCGATCCCCGGCATCGACCGGCCGGGCGTCTTCGACTGGTCCTCGATCCTGGACCACCTCGACTACGAGCCCAACCGCTGCGTCGTCATCGGTGGCGGCAAGACGGCGCTGGAGTACGGCTCGTTCTTCCAGGCCACCGGCTGCCACACCACCTACCTTTCGCGCTCGCCGCTGATGGGCACCAAGGGCCTGCACCACGTCGACGCGGACATCCAAGAATTCGTGAAGCGGATGATCCTGCACCGCGGCAGCGACGTGCACGAAGGCGTCGAGCCGATCGAGTTCCTCGGCGAGTCCGACGACCCGACCAGCAAGCTCACCGGCGTGAAATACCGCGACGCCGACGGCAACACCCGCATCGTGGAAACGGACTTCGTGTTCCTCGGGCTCGGCGAGACCGCGCTGTCGCACCAGTTCGACGTCCTGGGCCTCGAACTCAACGACAAGAAGCAGATCGTCGTCGACCGGAAGATGCGCACCAGCGTTCCGGGCGTCTACGCCGCGGGCGACCTGATCGACGGCCCGATGGAGATGTTCAAGGCCCGCAAGGCCGGCGTCTGCGCAGCCCGCCAGATCATGGGCGAGACCGACTACGAGTTCGACTACTCCGACTTCCCGGACTTCCTGCACACCACCTACGAAGTGGCGTGGACCGGCCTGTCCGAGGCCGAGGCCCGCGAGAAGTACGAGAACGTGATGGTCATTCAGATGCCACCAAAGGGCGTCGCCCCCGAGGACTGCGGCCTGCCCGCCACCGACGGGTCGATGTTCTTCTCCTTCCTTCGCCCGGGCCTGAACGGCATCATCAAGTCCATCATCGACGCGGACACCCGCAAGATCGTCGGGATGCACTCGGCCGGGTTCGGCAACAAGAACTCCTTCCAGTACCTCGACGTGCTGATCAAGCAGCCGGGCGGCTTCACCATCGACCAGATGGCCGAGGTCAACGAGCTGTTCCTGAACGACGGCTTCCCGCAGCTGCACCGGCTGCGGGCCGGGCAGAAGACCCTGAAGGATCTGTAATGGCCGCTCGTAAAACGTTCGTCTGGCTCTCCGGCCGCAAGCGGCCGCCGAGCGAGTACGAGGAGCTGTCCACCGGCATCCAGTGGAACGGCCTGCCCGTCTCCAAGACCACCGTTGGCCAGTGGAGCGAGGACAGTACCGAGCTGTCCACGGACTGGAACGCCTTCCGCGACCCGGGCGGCATGTACTACCGCAACTACGTCGTCGGCCAGGACGCGGTTGAGAAGCAGTTGGACGCGGCCTTTGCCCTGACCTCGGACGCCGACTTCATCTCGGCGATCGACCCCGAGTGGCGCGAGTCCCTCAAAGTCACCGTCGGGACGATGAGCTTCGTCCAGTGGGGCTCCTCGATGGCGCTGCAGCACGTGCTGCGCTTCACCCTCTCCCCGACCGTCGCGTGCGCCGTGCAGTTGCAGATCATGGACAAGCTGCGGGCCGCGGAACGCAGCGTGCAGTGGTTCGAACTGCTGAACCCCGAACTCTCGGTCGACGACCTGCACGGCCTCTGGGACGAAGTCCCGGAGATCCAGCCGCTGCACCGGTTCATCGAGGAAATTCTCGTCGAAAAGGACTGGGGCAAGGTCCTGGTCGCGGTCAACCTCGTGCTCGGCGGGCTACTCGAGCCGTTCCTGCGCGAGCTGTACGTGCCCGGCGGTCGCGCCTACGGCGACTTCGCCACCTCGGCCCTCGGCACGCACCTGGCCAAGGACGCCAAGCGGGCCGTCGTCTGGACCGACGCCTTCCTCGCCCAGTGCATGGCGGAGGAGGCCAACGCGACGGTCATCGCGGGCTGGGTGGACCACTACCTTCCCGCGGCCGCGGCGGCGATCGACGCGATCGTGGCCGCCCATCCGGCGGGAAACGTCGCAAAACGCGCCAGAAACGTTGCATCCGGCGAGCTACACGGCAGACTGAGCACGTTGAACGTGAAGTTGTCCGACGACGTCGTTGCGGCGTTGGAGTCCGGCACCGACCCGACCTCGGTATAGGGGGACACGTGAGCACCAAAACGCAGAGCCGTGCCAAGCAGCTCTACTGGAAGCCGTCCTACGTCGACCTGGACGCGATGTACCCGCCGCTGGCCTCCGCGGGCATCCACTTCGACGACTGGGACGCCTGGGACGACCCGTTCAACATCTCCTACCGCCAGTACATCGACCTGCAGGCGAAGAAGGAACTGGGCTTCCACCCCGTCCGCGACGCCTTCGAGCGGTACAAGGGCGACCAGCACGTGCCCGCGCGCTGGTACGACGGCATGAAGCTGGCCTTCCCGTTCCTGCAGACCGCCGAGGTCGCCGCCGGCCGTGCCCACGCTCGCACCGCGCGGTACGCCCCGGCACCCGCCCTCCGCGCCGCCGCGTTCTACCAGTCCATCGACGAGATGCGGCACTTCCAGAACCACATCTACGAGATGCGCACCTACAACCAGGCCGACACCGGGTTCGACAACTGGGCGGTCTGGCGGGACAACCACTTCTCGATGGGCCCGGCGCGGTACATCTACGAAGACCTGATGAACAGCGACAACATCTTCGAGTCGATCATGGCGCTGAACATCTGCGTCGAGGTCGTCTTCACCAACCTGATCTTCGTCGGCATCCCGTCGGTGGGCGCGCTCAACGGCGACACCGCCATGGCGCAGGAAATGCTCACCACCCAGTCCGACGAGACCCGCCACATGGCGATCGGCCAGTCGACGCTGCGTACCCTGCTGCGCGACGACCGCAACGTCGAGCAGCTGCAGTACTGGCTCGACAAGTGGTTCTGGCTCCAGCACCGCGCCGTCGCCGGACCGATCGGCATGATCCCGGACTACTTCGCCAAGCGGAAGTACATCCCCTACCAGCAGATGTACCAGCGCTACGTGATCGACAACTTCATCGCCGGCATGGTCGACGACCTCGCGGAGTTCGGCCTCAAGCCGCCGCGGTTCCTCGACGACGCCAAGGCCGAGCTCCCGGACTACAGCCACACCCTGTACCGGACCCTGTTCCAGTACAAGAACGTCCTGTTCAACAAGATGTTCGTGCCGACCGATCACGACATGGAGTTCTTCACCGACCACTACCCGGACTTCGAAGCCAACCACGGCCAGTTCTGGCAGGAAGTCCGCGACGGCGACCCGAAGGACCTGCCGCAGCTTCCGATGCTGTGTCAGATGTGTGGTCTGCCGTGCGTGTTCCCGGTGCCCGAGCGGGCCAACGTGTTCTGCTCGATGTACGAGGGCAACGCCTTCTGGTTCTGCTCGAAGGGCTGCCAGTACATCTTCGACCACGAGCCGCACCGCTACGAGCACCGTGTGACGATGGAGAAGACGCTCAACGGCCTCGACGTGCCGGAGATCCGCAAGCGGATGGGCGTCGAAGCGAACATCGGCGGTCTGCTGACGGCGGAACAGGATGTCTAGCGCGGTGGAGGACCAAGAAACTCTGCTGGTCTACGGACGCGCGGTCGGCGGCGCCACGCCTCCGCTGCTGATGAACCCGCCGCCGGACTGGACGGTGAAGTTCTTCACCAAGCTCGGCCAGCGCTCGCTGTACTGCAAGCTGCCCGGCACGGTGAACGCCTACCGCGCCAGCAACAACACCCTGCTCGACCCGGCCTCGACGCTGGGCGAGCTGGGCATGGTGCCCTACGAGTTGATCGAGTTCCGCTCCGAATAGGAACTCGACGCCAGACTCAGGCCGCCGCGGGAGAACCTACCGGCTATTGTGGCGAGCGATGGGGGGCCCCGGTGAGGAACGCGCCGGGTCCCCCCTTCCGAGCCGATTGAGCCTGTTGAGCGAAGCGATCACGCTCCCGCGGCGGCCTGATCCATGTCCGGGTGCGAGATCCCGGTCGAGGCGGCGGCGGAGCCAAACTAGGCCGAACGTGTGGTCGCAGCCACCTATTCACCCCGGCAGGGACAGACGTGCACCCCCGCGGGATGATTCCCGATTTCGTCGCCAGCGGTCGTATTGGGCCATGGGTCCACGACCCAGGTCGTGCCAGTCGAACCGACGCCCTCGATCCGATTCTCGACTCGCTGTGGAGCGTCAGCGTTCTCCGCACGCACCGACCGCCTCCCTCTCATCCCCGGTTCTGGCGATCCGACGGCACGAGTTGCCTCAGCCGAGATGGATCGCCGTTTGTCGAGGAGAAGTCATGAGATCCATCGCGCAACGACGCGCCTTGCTCGTGCTGCCATCGCGGTCAGCGCGGCGCTGATGCTGTCCGCATGCGCCGGCGTCCTCGCCACATCATGTTCCTGTTGCTCCGAGCGGCCCGAAACCCGCGGCGTGCACGAACACTCCCGATAGTGCAGTTCAGGTACGCCAAACCGGCGATTCGCGTACCCGAACTGCACGATGGGCGGAGATGCGGGTGGGGCTTGGGCGTTAGCCGAAGGCTTGGGCAGCGTCTTCGCTCGTCCCGGCGTGGAGAGGTGGAGTGTTCTGCTCGGGGTCGGGGGTCCAGTTGCGGGCCACGACCGAGGGGTCGAGGCGCAGGACCGCGTAGCCCGCGACGGCGCCGGCGCCGAAGCCAGGGCAGAAGATGCGCATCGGGCGGTCGATGACGCCTTCGAGCACCGCGTCGTGGATGGCCAGCGGGATCGAGGCGGCGGAGACGTTTCCGGTGCGCTCGATGTTGAAGTAGACCTTCTCCGCCGGGATGCCGACGAACTTCGCGATGTCGGAGACCATCACCTTGTTCGCCTGGTGCGGCACCATCGCGTCGATGGCGGCGAGCAGGTGGCCCTGGGTGTCGGGGTCCGGCAGGTTTCTGAGCTCGTCGATCATCTGCTTGAGGTAGCGCCCTGCGAGGGACTTCACCTCGGGGCCGAAGACGGTGATGTTGCCGTCGAATTCGGGGTTGGGCCACAGGATCGAGTTGACCTCGCTGACCGGGCCGCCCGCGTAGGTCTGCAGGTAGTCGATGTCCCCGCTGGTACCCGGATCCGCGGGGCGCAGGACGACGGCGGCGGCGCCGTCGGCGAAGAGCATGCGCGACGGGCGCACCGTGCCGATCTTGTCGGAGAACTTCTCCGCGAAGACCAGCAGCACGGGCCGCTCGATCTCCTGGAGCAGACGCACGCCTTCGGCGAGCCCGTAGGGAAAGCCGGCGCACGCGGACACGATGTCGGCGGACATGTACGTGCGGCCCAGACCGAGCTGGCCGGTGATGTAGGCGCCCATGGAGGGAATGAGCCGGTCGCTGGTGCAGGTCGCGACGAGGACTGCCCCGATCTCCTGTGCCGGGTAGCCGGACTTGGCGATCGCCGCGCGGGAGACCTCGAGGGCGAGCTGTTCCAGCGGTTTCGCCGTGTAGCAACGGGAGTCGATGCCGGTCTTGGCCGAGATGTCCGCCGCAGTCATGGGGGACCAGTTGTAGGCGGTGTTGCGGATGACGTCGTCGTTGGTGCAGACGTACTCCCCGCGCAGCGCGGCGAGGGCGGCGATCTTGGGCTGCACCCGGACGCTGCGGCGGACGTCCAACGGCGGGAACGGCCGTGCCGGCGCAACGGTTTCGACGATCGGCGCGGGCTGTCGGGCGACGGGCGGCTTCGACGCGGCGGTGCGGACGCGATCGATGAAGTCCACCACCGCCGGGTCGCGGGGCACCAGCAGCACGACGAACTGGTCGTCGTCGACCTCGTGCAGGGGAGCCAGGCGCGTGGTGGCGCGCGGCCAGGGATAGACGTTGTGCAGCACGCGGGCCCAGCGGCCGAGCGACTCGAGCTCCGGGACCTCCGCGTAGTGGTCGAGGATCTCGGCGCGTGAGAACACCGGGTAGTCCGGCGCGTGGTCCTCGATCACGAAGGTCAGCGCCTCGCGATCGGCAAGCATCTGAGGGACCGTCGGTTTGAGGGCCGGGATGGAGGTCGCGTGGAAGAGCTTGTGGCCGAAGATGTCGAAGAGCAGGTCGTAGACCTCTTCCTCCGCGGGCTCGTCCCAAGCGGTCGGCAGCGTGCGGAACGCCTCGGCAACCGCCGCGATCTTGCGCGGGCCGTCCTCCCACGGAGTGAGCACGGGGAGGTAGAGGTCGTTGGAGCGGCGGGGCACGTCGCGCCAGCGCATCGGCCGGGGCTGGTACATCGTCAGGGCGTAGCGGTTGCCCCAGAACAGATTCAGCGCGAGGTCCCGCAGTAGCTGGAACCGGTTGGTGTACTTCCCCGCGGCGATGCGCTCGGCGATGTCGGTGCCGCTGGGCATCTTCTCCTCGAAGTCGCGGTGAACCGCAGCCTCGTACTGTTCCAGCGTCGAGAACAGCGAAAAGTCGAGCTCGGGAAAGTAGCTGGAGGGAAAGACGATCCGGCCGTGCCGGTTGATCGTGAACGGCTTCACGTGAAGCTCCTCGGGTGGAGGGCAGTGGAGCCAACATTGGACATCCGTATCGCGCAAGGCGATGTTGGTGTCGAATATGGTGCGGCCCGTTCAGGGCTGGTCGGCGCGGTCGATCATACGGTCGAGGACGTCCAGTCGGTCGGCGACGCTACCCCCGGTCGGGGGATCGTCCAGCGCGGGTGCGTCGCCGCGCGATCCGAGCAGGGCCAGGGCGGCGATCGCCACGGCCGCGATCGCCGACACGAGCAGCAGCGCCCGGCCCACGCGTGGCCGCGGAGCCCCGTCCGGGCGGGAGTTCGGGTCTCGGACCGGGGTGGGCACCGTCGCGACGGGGCGCTCCGGAGCCCGGCGGGACAGCAGGGCCAGCGCGGCGGCGGCCGAGGCCGGGCGGTGCGCCGGGTCGGGCTGGGTGAGCGCGTCGATCAACGGCGCGAGAGCCGGCGAGTCGGGCGCGCATTCGCGCAGCAGGGCACCGAGGGAGTACAGGTCGCTGCGAGCGGTCGGCGCTTCGCCACGTTCGACTTCGGGCGGCAGGTACTTCGGGGTTCCGATCACCAGGCCGGTGCCGGTCAGTCCGGGGTTCTCGGCGATCTGCGCGATGCCGAAGTCGGTCAGTCGCGCGCGCCCGTCGACGCCGACGAGCACGTTGGCGGGCTTGAGGTCGCGGTGCAGGACGCCGGCCGCGTGGACGTAGCCGAGGGCGTCGAGCAGTTCGTGGGCCAGGGCCGCCGGATTCCAGTTGCCGCCCGCGACGGCGATCCGATCGGCGAGCGTGCCGCCGCCGATGTGGTCCATCACCAGGAAGGGCCTGCCGCCGTAGGTGCCGAAGTCGAAGACCTGCACCACGTGGGGGTGGGAGAGTCCGGCGACGAGGCGCGCCTCGCGTTCGAACCGCGCGACGAACGCGGGATCGAGAGCGAGGGTGTCGGCCATGATCTTGACGGCGACGGTCCGGTCCAACCGCTTGTCGTGGGCCGACCAGACCGACGCCATTCCGCCGGCGCCGAGCAGGTCGAGGAGTTCGTAGCGCCCGTCCTCGCCGAGGCGGGCGCTCGGCGCGAGTGGTGCCGAGAGCGAGACGTCGGTCATGGCCCACCTGCTTCGCCGTCGGTGCCCGATCCGGGGTCGGCGGGCGGCTCCGACGCGGGCGGTTCCTCGGTGGGCGGCTCTTGCTCGGGCTGTTCTTGCGCGGGAGGCTCCGCCGCCGGGGGTTGCTCGGCGGGCGGCTCCGCAGCCGGAGGAGTTTCGACGGGAGGCTCTTCGGCCGGAAGTTCGGCGGCGGGAGGCTCGGGGTTCGACTGCTTCGGCGCGGGCCGCGGCGGGGTGCGTCCGGGAGCGCGTTCGGCCCGGTCCTCGGCCTGCACTGTCGGCGCCTTCGCCGGTTCGGCCGCCTCGTTCGCAGCGACGCCGGATCTGTCGGCGGCCGGAGCCTGCGTTCTTTGCGGCACGACCGAGACCGGACTGGACCGTTCCGGCACGACGGGTGTCGCCGCCGGCGCGCGGTGTGGGATCGCGCCTTCGAGGGCGGCCGCGTGGGCCAGCAGGACCTCGCCGTCGGCGGGGTCCAGCGCGCCCGCGGCGGTGAGGCGTCGGACCTGCTCGCCGAAGGCGCTCAGCGCCACCCGTGCCGTGGAGTTTTCGCCGTTGGCCGCCGCGGTGCGGACCTGCTGAACTCGTTCGTGCAGCGTTGCGGCCGTCGCGGCGTCGATTGCGCGGGGCGTGGACCCGCAGGCCGACAGCGCAAGCACGGCGAGCGCGGCGGCCGCTCGCAGGGCGTGGCGAGACTGGACGATCACCCGGGTGGGCTACCCCGAATCCGATTCGGCAATCGCCCGGTCTCAGGCGAAGCGCACTGCCTCGGCGTCGGTGCCGGACAGGGCCAGGACCTCGTTGAACCCGACGAGCAGGCAGTTCACGAACAGTTCGGGCTCGTAGAACGCGGCGGGGTCGAAGTTCACCCCGACGCAGGCGACGTCGCCGTGGGTGGCCATCGTGATCATCGCGGGGCAGCCGGGGTTCGGCGCCAGGCCGTACATGCGGGCGACCCGGATGCCGCCGAGGTACTGCTCGTGCGGGGCGCCGGGCACGTTGCTGGCCTGCAGGTCGCTGCCGCTCATCAAGCCGGGGCCGACGTGCCCGATCACCGTCCCGGGTAGGCGCGCGGCGAGCGGCGCGAGGGCGTTGACGTGGTTCAACGCCGGTTCGGCTCGAGCGGCCTTGACCTGCTCCCGGATCGCGAGCATTCGCTTGCCCGGGTCGGCGATGGCGCCGACCGGCCCGACCAGCCTCGCGGGTGCGAACGCGTTGCCGCCGAGCGAGGCGCTGTCGGTGCGGGTCGCCACCGGGATCGTCACCGGCACCGCGTCGACGGGTTCGTCCATGACCTCGTGGTAGCGGCGGTAGCCACCGAGCAGGGCGGCGAGGAAGGCGTCGTTCAGCGAGGCCCCGACGCTCTTGCCCGCGGCCTTCAACGCCGGGAAGTCGACGTCGATCGCCGCGAAGCGCCACGTCGTGCTCCGCGCCGAGAGCAGCGGGGAGGGCTCGCACCGCGGCGGAGTCAGGACGCGGCGCAGCGATTGGACGTACTCGGTGCCGGTGCTCAGGCTCGGGCCGGGTGTCTTCAGCGCGTTGAAGGCGCCGGTGGCGAATTTGGCCACCCGCCCCGGGGTCTGGCGCACGTTGTCGACGACGTCGAGGGCGAGCGCGCCGATCGTGCCGATCTCGGGTTCGTCGTAGGTCCAGGTCGGCAGGTAGGGCATGGTCGCGGTCGAGTTCGGGTCCCCGGCGTGCAGGAGCGCGAACAGGGCGAGCAGGCCGAGGCCGTCGGACATCGAGTGGTGCACCTTCAGCACGTACGCCGAGCGCCCTTCGGGCAGACCCTCGAAGAGGTAGGCCACCCACGGCGGACGCGCTCGATCGAAGCCGCTCATCGCCGTGTGTTCGACGGCGGTCATCAACTCGCGGGGCGTGCCGGTCGCCAGGCGCGTGCGGCGCACGTGGAACCCGAGGTCGAAGTCCGCGTGCGGAGTCCACCGCGGGGGAGCGAGGCCGCCCGGCGGCACGACGACACGGTGGCGCAGTCGCGGGGCGTTGACGACGAGGTGCTGGTGGGCGGCGAGCACGTCGATCCACTCCGGCGTGCCGTCGAGGATTTCCACGCCCACACAGGTGTTGCGCATGGTCGAGCGTTCCTCGACGCGCCACATCAGCGTCTCGAGGGCGGTCATGGGCTCGTGCGGCCCGCCGCCCCAGAGGGCCGGCGCTGCCTCGCCCCACACGTCTTCGTTCATGGGGACAGCCTAGAGAGATCGTCGCGCCGCGCCGAGTCCTCAGCGTCGGGCGCCGTCGACCAACCGCTCCAGCGAGTCGAGCTGCTCGGCGACCGATCCGGAGTCGGGTGGGAGTTCGAGCGGTTGTGGCTCGTCGCCGCCGCCGAGCGCCAGCGCGCCCAGGACGAGCAGCACCACCGCCGCACCGGCCCAGGGCAGCGCGCGGCGGACCGCGGCCACCGGCGCGGCACCGGGCGACGGTCGCGACGACGGACCCGCCGGCGAGCGGGGCTGCGCGAGGGTGGGAGGGAGAACCTTGGTCGCCTCCGGCCCGAGCTGCACCGGCGTCTCGACGAGCAGCGCGGTCTGGGCCTCGTCCGGTCCGGCGATCGAGCCGATCAGGCGCGCCGCATCGGCCGCATCGGCGGGACGCTGGTCGGGATCTTCGCGGGTCAGCGCGTCGAGCAGCGAACGGAGCGAGGGGTCGGCGCCGGCGCACTGCCTCAGCAGCACGCCGCACGCGTACAGGTCGCTGCGCGTACTCGCCGGCGAACCCCGCAGCACTTCGGGAGCTGCGTAGCGTTCGGTGCCCATCACCAAGCCGGTGCTGGTGATCCGCGTGCCGTCGACGAGATGGGCGATGCCGAAGTCGGTGAGCCGCGCGCGGCCGTCGCTACCGATCAGCACGTTGGCGGGTTTGAGGTCTCGGTGCAGGATTCCCGCGGCGTGGATGTAGCCGAGCGCATCGAGCAATTCTCGGGCCAGGACCGACGGGACCCAACCTGCACGCCCCTCGCGCATCCGGTCCGCGAGCGTCCCGCCGGGGATGTACTCCATGACCAGGTAGGGCCGTCCGCCGTCGTTCCCGTAGTCGTGCACGGCGACCACGTGCGGGTGGGCGAGTCCCGCGGCGAGCCGCGCCTCTCGCGCGAATCGCTCGACGAAGGCGGGATCCAACGCAAGGTTGTCCGAAATGATCTTGATGGCCACGGTGCGGTCGAGGCGGGCGTCGCGGGCGGTCCAGACCGAGGCCATTCCGCCGGTGCCGAGTAGGTCGGTCAGCGTGTATCTGCCCTCGGCGCCCAATTGGACGCCCGCCATCAGCGCACCCGGGTGGCCGGGACTGCGCGGTGCGGCGGCGGGCTCAGTCATCCTCGCCCCTGCCCTTGCCCTTGCTCTTCTTGCCCTTGCCCCTGTCGGAGTCGTCGTCGCCATCGTCGTCGTCGAGGGCGGCTTGGAGTTTCGCGGCGACGGCCTGCGCGGCTGCAGCCTTGGCGGCCGCTGCCTCGGAGGCGGCACGATCCTCGGCTGCGACGCTCCGGTCCAAGTCGGCAACGATGCGTTCGGCCTGGGTGCGCAACACGGCCGCGTCGTCCTCGTTCAGGTCGCCGCTCGCGGCCTGTGCTCGTGCCTGATCGCGAAATCGTTCGAGCGCGTCCCGAGCCGCCCGTTCGTCCCCGGCGACCAAGGCGGTGCGTGCTGCCCCGATCTCGTCGCGCAGTGCCGCCGTCGACTCCTCGGCACGGCCACCCGGGCCGCACGAGGCGAGCGACACGGTCAGGGCGAGGGCCGCGAAGGACAGCCGGATGCGCTGAGGCACCGCCCACCGCCCTCTCGCTCGCACCAACCCACGGCGACCGACGAGATCGACCGCGCGGGTACTACCCGCTCGCGACCGAATCATGCGCCGTCGGAGTCAGTCCTCGACGCACAGGAGGAGCGCGGCGCCCGTGTCGCCGGCCGCGCAGCCGGTGAACAGTCCGATGCCGCCGCCGCGCAGCCGCAACTCCTCGATGAGTTCGGCGATCGAACGCAGGCCGGTCGGGGCCTGCGGGTGGCCGAAGATCAGGCTGGAGCCGTAGGCGTTCATCTTCTCGAGGGCGACGCCGGTCTCGCGGGCGAAAATGATGTCGTTGACGGCGAACGGGTTGTGCGTGGTGATGGCGTCGACCTGCGAGATGTCGATGCCGGCTGCGGCCAGGGCGGCCTTGGCGGCGGGCACCGGCGCCTCGGGCATGTGGCAGGCACCGACGCGGGCGTAGCCGACGCCGAGCAGGCGCACGATGCCCTGGCCGCCGGACAGCTCGCGGGCGCGGTCCGCGGTGGTGACGACGGCGCCGGCGGTGCCGTCGGCCGGGTGGGTCTGGCTGGCGAAGGTGAGCACGCCGTTCGGGTCGACGGGGGAGAGCTTGGCGATCTCCTCCATGACGGCCGGGCGGATGCCCTCGTCGGCGAGCAGTTCGGTGCCCCGGCCTCGCTTGGCGGCGATCTGCACCGGGACCATGTACCGGCGCTGGAACTCGCGGTCGTTGGCGAGGGCGGCCTGGTACTGGTCGCTGCGCAGGACGGTGAGTTCGTCGCACTCGTCGCGGGTGATGCCGTGCTTGGCGGCGACGGTCTCCCCGGCCACGAGCATGCCCTTGCCGGTGGAGGGGTCGCGGCCGAAGCTGTCGAGCACCCAGGTCTCGGTCTTCGGCGAACCGCCCATGGCGCCCGGCTCCGGGTAGAGCAGGGTCGGACCGTTGCTGGTGCGGTCGGTGGTGACGACGAGTTGCGGGCCCGCTCCGCCCTGGACCTGGCCGGCGGCCGCGGCGAGCGCGGCGACGCCGGTGGCGCACGCCTGGGCGACCATCGGGCCGGTGAGGCCGGGGGCGCCGATGCGCACGGCAAGGCTCGGGGCGCCGTAGAACGCCTCGCGCTGGGGAATGGTCCACCCGAGGACGAGGCCTTCGAGCGATTCGGTGGAGATGCCGCGCTCGGCGAGGGCGGCGGTGGTGACCGCGGCGGCGAGGTCGAGGCTGGACACCGAGGCGAGCGTGCCCTGCCACTTGGCGAACGGGGAACTCCACGCCGCTCCGGCGGGGATGGCTACGTCGACGAACCGCACGATGGACACTCCTCTGGGCCTGGACGCAAGACGCTACCAAAGTAGACAGTTATCTGGTGCGACGCAAACATTCTGTCGCACAATGTGGTCGGGCTAGCCTGACCGTCTTGGCTTCACCCCGGCGACCCCCCGAAAAACTCAAGGCCACCGCACCGCCTGCTCCGGAGGGCTCGACATGCGCAAGCCACCGATCGACGACGTCGGCGACGAAGGCCTGAAGGTCGGCCACCCGGAGGACCACGCGGCGGGCCTCAAGGCCGTCGCGATCTCGCTGCGGCACGCCAACGACCAGATGGGCATCGGCCGCAGCCTGTCCACCCTGCGGCAGTTGAACCAGAAGGAAGGGTTCGACTGCCCGGGCTGCGCGTGGCCCGAGGGGGACCACCGCCACCTCGCGGAGTTCTGCGAGAACGGCGTGAAGGCCGTCGCGGAGGAGGCGACCAAGCGCCGCATCACCGCGGACTTCTTCCGCGCCCACTCGATCTCCGAACTCTCGACGAAGTCGGGCTACTGGCTCGGCCAACAGGGCCGGTTCACCGAGCCGATGGTGAAGCCGCCCGGCAAGGACCACTACGAACCGATCGCCTGGCACCACGCCTTCGATCTGATTGCCCGTCACCTGCGCGAGCTCGACTCGCCGGACGAGGCCGTCTTCTACACCTCGGGACGCACCTCCAACGAGGCCGCGTTCATGTACCAGCTGTTCGTTCGCGCCTACGGCACGAACAACCTGCCCGACTGTTCGAACATGTGCCACGAGTCCTCGGGCTCGGCGCTGGGGCAGACGCTCGGGATCGGCAAGGGCACGGTCAGCCTCGAGGACCTGCACAAGGCGGATCTGATCCTGGTCGCCGGTCAGAACCCGGGCACCAACCACCCGCGCATGCTCTCCGCGCTGGAGGAGGCCAAGGGCGCCGGCGCACGGATCGTTTCGATCAACCCGCTTCCCGAGGCCGGGCTCATCCGCTTCAAGAATCCGCAGAAGCCCAAGGGCGTGCTCGGGAAGGGCACTTCGCTCTCGGATCGCTACCTGCAGGTCCGCATCAACGGCGATCTCGCCCTGTTCCAGGCGTTGAACCTGCTGCTGCTCGAGGCCGAGGACAAGGCGCCCGGCACCGTGCTGGACCGCGCGTTCGTCGACGAGCACACGGCCGGCTTCGACGCGTGGGCCGCGGACGTCCGCAACCTCTCCTGGGACGACGTCTTCGAGGCCACCGGACTGACCCGGCGTCAGATCGAAGAGCTGCGGGACGACGTGCTCGCGGCGAAAAGCGTGATCGTCTGCTGGGCGATGGGCCTGACCCAGCACCGGAACTCCGTGCCGACGATCCGCGAGGTCGTCAACTTCCTGCTGCTGCGCGGAAACGTCGGCCGCCCCGGAGCCGGAGTGTGCCCGGTGCGTGGGCACTCCAACGTGCAGGGCGACCGCACGATGGGCATCTACGAGAAGCCCGCCGCGGCCCTGCTCGACGCGCTCGACGCCCGCTTCGCCATCTCCGCGCCGCGCCTGCACGGCTACGACGTCGTCGAGGCCATCCGGGCCATGCGGGACGGCAGGGCCAAGGTCTTCCTGGCGATGGGCGGCAACTTCGTCTCCGCCAGCCCGGACACCGACGTGACCGAGGCGGCGCTGCGCACCTGCAAGCTCACCGTCCAGGTCTCGACCAAGCTCAACCGCGCGCATCTGGTCTGCGGCGAGACCGCGCTCATCCTGCCGACCCTGGGCCGCACCGACACCGACCTGCAGGCGAGCGGACGTCAGTTCGTCTCCGTCGAGGACTCCATGGGCCTGGTGCACTCCTCGACCGGGCGCCTGACTCCCGCGAGCGACCGCCTGCTGTCCGAGCCGGCGATCGTCGCGCGCGTGGCTCGGGCCGTCTTCGCCGAACCGGTCTTCGGGCGCACCGTCCCCGACCTCGGGTGGGCGGCGATGGAGGAGAACTACGACGTCGTGCGCGAGCACATCGAGGCCGTGATCCCCGGCTTCGACCGCTACAACGAGCGCATCCGGGTCAAGGGCGGCTTCGCGCTGCCGAACGCGCCGCGGGACTCGCGCACCTTCAAGACAGCCAGCGGCAAGGCCGAGTTCACGGTCAACCCGCTCGAGGTCCTCCGGGTGCCCGAGGGCCGCCTGCTGCTGCAGACGATGCGCTCGCACGACCAGTACAACACCACGATCTACGGCCTCGACGATCGCTACCGGGGCATCGAGGGCGGGCGCCGGGTCGTGTTCGTGAACGCCGACGACATCGTCGCGTTGGGTTTCGCGGACGGCGCGATGGTCGATCTCGTAGGGGAGTGGAACGACGGGATCAAGCGCGTCGCCGAGGGCTTCCGGATCGTCTCCTACCCGACGCCTCGCGGCTGCGCCGCGGCCTACTACCCCGAGACCAACCCCCTCGTGCCGCTCGACAGCACCGCGGAGGTGTCCAACACGCCGACGTCCAAGTCGGTCGTCGTACGTCTGGAACCCGCCTCCCAGAACTGACGTTCTACAGATACTTGACGGAACGCGCTAACAACGTCGACAATAGAGACGTCGAGAGGTTCGCACCTTCGTCTCGACCCCTCGCCCCGATGAAAGGAAGCGCCCAGTGGCCTCCGACACCGGCCCCGACGCCGTCGCTGCCCCCAAGCCGCCCGTGGTCTCCTTCGACGCCAGCCCGGACTCCTACCGGCACCTGTCGCTCAAGTTCGACGGCCCGGTCGCCACGATCTCGCTGCACACCGCCGAGGACGGCGGCCTCGTGCCGGGCTACGAACTCAAGCTGAACTCCTACGACCTCGGCGTGGACATCGAGCTCCACGACGCCGTGCAGCGCATGCGCTTCGAGCACCCCGAGGTCAAGGCCGTGGTGATCACCGGCGGCCTCGAGAAGGTCTTCTGCGCCGGGGCGAACATCCGGATGCTGGCCCAGTCCGGGCACCCGTGGAAGGTGAACTTCTGCAAGTTCACCAACGAGACCCGCAACGGCATCGAGGACGCGACCGAGAACTCCGGTCAGACCTACATCGCCGCGGTCAACGGCACCGCGGCCGGCGGCGGCTACGAACTCGCCCTGGCCTGCGACCAGATCGTGCTCATCGACGACGGCTCCTCCGCCGTCTCACTCCCCGAGGTGCCGCTCCTCGCGGTGCTCCCGGGCACCGGCGGCCTCACCCGCGTGGTGGACAAGCGCAAGGTCCGCAAGGACCGCGCCGACGTCTTCGCCACCAAGACCGAGGGCTTCCGCGGCCAGACGGCCGTCGACTGGAAGCTCGTCGACGTCTCCGTGCCGCGCAGCAAGTTCGCCGATACCGTCCGCGGCTTGGCGCTCGCGGCCGGGGAGCGCTCGCACCGGCCCGCCTCGGCCGGGGGCGTCGCGTTGACGGCGCTGCACCGCGACATCTCCGAGAACGCCCTGACCTACCGGTACGTCACCGCAGAGATCGACCGTGTCGGCGGCCTGGTGAATCTGACGATCCGTGGTCCGGAAGGCCCCGCCCCGACCAGCGCCGCCGACGTCCACGCCCAGGGCGTCGACTTCTACCCGATGGCCCTGACCCGCGAGCTCGACGACGCGATCCTGCGGCTGCGCACCAACGAGCTCGAAGCCGGCACCTGGGTCATCCGCACCGTCGGCGACGCCGACGCGCTGCTGTCCTACGAGAACTGCCTAGCCGACTTCGCCGACGACTGGTACGTCAACGAGGTCCTGCACTTCTGGAAGCGCACCCTCAAGCGCCTCGACGTCACCAGCCGCAGCCTCATTGCGCTGGTCGAGCCGGGCTCGGTCTTCGCCGGCCCGTTCCTCGAGCTGCTGCTCGCCTGCGACCGTCAGTACATGCTCGAAGGCACCTTCGAGGACGGCCCCGAGGGCCAGGTGCCGGCGACCCTGATCGTCACCGACATCAACTTCGGCGCGCTGCCGATGAGCAACGGCCTGAACCGTCTCGAGTCCCGCTTCTACGGCGACGACGACAGCCTTGCGGCCGTGAAGGCGGTTCGCGGCGAACGCCTCGACGCTCGCACCGCCGAGAAGCTCGGCCTTATCACCTACGCGCTCGACGACATCGACTGGGAGGACGACGTTCGCATCGTCCTGGAAGAGCGCGCCGCGATGAGCCCCGACGCCCTGACCGGCATGGAGGCCAACCACCGGTTCGTCGGCCCGGAGACGATGGAGAGCAAGATCTTCGCTCGCCTCACCGCCTGGCAGAACTGGATCTTCATCCGCCCGAACGCCGTCGGACCCGAGGGTGCGCTGCGCAAGTTCGGCACCGGCCAGAAGGCCGTCTTCGACCGCAAGCGCGTCTGAGAGAGGGAACACCATGACGACGATCGACTACACCGAACGCATCCCCAACAACGTCGACCTGGCCTCGGACCGCAAGCTCCAGCGCGCGCTGGAGTCCTGGCAGCCGAAGTTCCTCGACTGGTGGAAGGAAATGGGTCCGGCGCTGCCGACCGAAGACGTCTACCTGCGCACCGCCGTGGACGTCGGCAAGGAGGGCTGGGCGCACTTCGGCCACGTGGCCCTGCCCGAGTACCGCTGGGGCATCTTCCTCGCCGAGCAGCAGAAGGACCGTCAGATCGCCTTCGGCGAGCACAAGGGCAAGCCGGCCTGGCAGCAGGTTCCCGGCGAGTACCGCGCCGACCTTCAGCGCCTCATCGTGATCCAGGGCGACACCGAGCCGGCCTCCGTCGAGCAGCAGCGTCGGCTGGGCCAGACCGCGCCGTCGCTGTACGACCTGCGCAACCTCTTCCAGGTCAACGTCGAAGAGGGCCGCCACCTGTGGGCCATGGTCTACCTGCTGCACGCCTACTTCGGCCGTGAGGGCCGCGACGAGGCCGAGAACCTGCTGCTGCGCAACTCCGGTTCGGAGGACGCACCGCGCATCCTGGGCGCCTTCAACGAGGAAACCCCGGACTGGCTCTCGTTCTTCATGTTCACCTACTTCACCGACCGGGACGGCAAGTACCAGCTCGGAACGCTGAAGGAGAGCGCGTTCGACCCGCTCTCGCGGACGTGCGAGTTCATGCTGAAGGAGGAGGCCCACCACATGATGGTCGGCACCACCGGCGTGGACCGCGTGGTCACCCGCACCGTGGAGCTGATGAAGGAGCACGACACCGAGGACATCGCCAAGCACGGCGGCGTTCCGCTCGACGTGATCCAGAAGTACATCAACTTCCACTACAGCGTCTCGCTCGACCTGTTCGGCGGCGACACCTCGACGAACGTGGCGAACTACTACACCGCGGGTCTGAAGGGTCGCTGGCAGGAAGAGCGTCGCAAGGACGACCACCAGCTCCGCGACCTCTCCGTGATGATCCCGTTCGTCGAGGGCGACACCCTCGTCGACAAGGAGGTCGCGGCGCTCACCGCCCTGAACGTCGACCTGCGCCACGAGTACATCGCCGACTGCGGCAACGGCGTCACCCGGTGGAACTCGATCCTGGCCGACGCCGGCATCGACGCCACACTGGCACTGCCGAACGTCGGCTTCAACCGCCAGGTCGGCACCTTCTCCGGGCACCGCATCACCCCGGACGGTCGCATCGTCTCCCAGGACACCTGGGACGCCTCGGTCGAGAAGTACCTGCCGACGGCCGACGACAAGGCGCACATCTCCTCGCTCATGCACCCGGTGTACGAGCCGGGCAAGATCGCGAGCTGGGTCGCCCCGCCGAAGGTCGGCATCAACGGCCAGCCGTTCGAGTTCGAGTACGTCCACCTGGCCTAGGGATAGACGATGACCGACATCCACGAAGTAGACATTCTGATCGTGGGTGCGGGTCCGGTTGGCCTTTTCGGGGCCTACTACGCCGGTTTCCGCAACCTGCGCACCGCGGTCATGGACTCCCTTCCCGAGCTCGGCGGCCAGATCAGCGCCATGTACCCCGAGAAGCTCATCTACGACGTCGCCGGCTTCCCGGCCGTCAAGGGACGTGAGCTCGTCGCGAACCTCAAGGCGCAGGCGGATCGCTTCTCCCCCGTGTATCTGACGGGGCATCGGGCCCAGGACCTGGTCCGCCTGCCCGATGCAGAGAACGGCGCTCCGCGCTTCGAGGTCACCTCCGACAAGGGCACGGTCGTGCGCTGCGGCATCGTCATCGTCACCGGCGGCATCGGCAACTTCACCCCGCGCCCGCTGCCCGCCGGCTCGGAATTCCTCGGCAGGGGCCTCGCGTACTTCGTGCCCGACCTGCAGGCGCTCACCGGCAAGGACGTCGTCATCGTCGGCGGCGGCGACAGCGCGTTCGACTGGGCGCTGGGCCTGCACGAGATCGCCAAGTCCGTCACCCTGGTCCACCGTCGCGAGATGTTCCGCGCGCACGCGCACACCATCGACGAGGTCCGCAAGACCGACGTCGAGATCGTCGTCAACGCCGAGATCAAGAGCGTCGACGGCAACGGCCGGGTCGAATCGGTCGTGATCTCGCACGCCAAGACCGGGGAAACCACCGAACTGCCGTGCCAGGCGCTCGTCGCCGCGCTCGGCTTCACCGCGAACCTGGGCCCGCTGCTCGAGTGGGGTATCGAGATCCAGGACCGCCGCCACGTCCTGGTCGACACCCGCATGTCGACGAGCGTTCGTGGCATTTTCTCCGCCGGCGACATCACCGAGTATCCGGGCAAGGTCCGGCTGATCGTGGTGGGATTCGGCGAGGTCGCGACGGCAGTGAACAATGCCGCCGCACTGCTCGACCCGGAGGCTCCCGTGTTCCCGGGTCACTCCACCGACGCGGCTGTGCCGTCTCCTATTGGCGCCGCCGTCTAAGTTTCGCGGAAGGACAGATCCGTGCCGTACGTCATCGCCGAGCCCTGCATCGACGTCATGGACACCTCGTGTCGTGACGAGTGCCCCGTCGACTGCATCTACGAGGGCGCCCGCAAGCTCTACATCAATCCCAAGGAATGCATCGACTGCGGCGCCTGCGAGCCCGTGTGTCCCGTCGAGGCCATCTCGCAGGACCGACGCGTGAACCCCGACTTCGCCGAGCACGTCGAGGACAGCCGACGGTTCTTCCTCGAGGTGCTGCCCGGTCGGGAGGAGCCCATCGGCAATCCCGGGGGTTCGCACATGGTCGGCGCGCTGGGCGTCGACACCGAGTTCGTAGCCGGACGGTAGGAGGAACGCGATGAGCAGCGACCAGACCTCGTCCAAGGGCATCCCCGCCCGCGAACTCTCCGACGCCGAACTCGCCCAGCAGGGCACGCAGGCGCACGCGAGCCGCAACTGGGTATTCCTGCACGGCACCTCCGAGCAGTTCCGCCGGCACACCGAGCGGATGCTCGAACTCGAGCAGGAGTACATCCGTCGCTTCCCCAAGCGGACCTGGCAGGGCTCGGGGGGCACCGGCGGGGGAGTCGACCTCGCCGAGGAGGACACCCTCGCCCAGGTCCGTCACCTCACCCGGACCTACGCGGCCGCGGTCGAGCAGTTGCTCGCCAATCACTCGCCAGTGCGCACATCGGCGGGGGCGGTCGAGACTGTCACCTCCGCCCCGGACGACGTCGAACTGCAACTGCTGCGCCGCTACGTCTCGGCCCCCGAGGGTCGCCTGCACAAGCTGGAGGCCCACCAGGCCGCCCGCGAGGTCGGCATTGCCCCGGCGGTCGTCGCCGGACTGTTCAAGGCCCAGCCGCCGCTGCTGGTGACCGCGGGTGAGTTCCGCCAGATCACCGAAGCGGGCCGGGCCCGAGTCGAATCGAGCTGACCTCCCGTCAGCTAGTCCCCGAGGAGTCGACCATGACGCTGTTCGCCGCCCCCGACATCGCCAGGGTCGACCGCCCCGACGGGTCGATCCTGCTCGACTCCAGAGACCCCCTGCGCCCGTATGGCCGATCCCTCGGCGACCTTCTCGCGCTCGGCGCCGAGGCCCATCCCGACCGCGTCCTGATCACGCGAGTGACCACCGGCGCAAGCTACACCTGGGGTGAGGCCAAAGCCGCCGCCGACTCGATCGGCCAGGCCCTGCTCGACCGCGGCCTGGGCGCGGATCGGCCGCTGATGGTGCTCTCCGGCAACTCCGTCGAGCACGCGCTGCTGACCTACGCCGCCTACACCGTGGGCGTGCCGATCGTCCCGATCTCGACGGCCTACTCCCTCGCTTCCTCCGACCACGCGCGCGTCCGCTCTATCGCCGAACTCGTCAACCCGGGGCTGGTCTACGCCGACGACGCGGTGGCCTACGACGCCGCGCTGTCGGTCGTGGAGGCCACCGGCGCGAAGCGCGCCGACTTCGCCGAGCTGCAAGCGACGACGGCAACCTCCGCCGTCGCGGCCGCCGCGGCTGCCGTCACGCCCGAGTCGATCGCGAAGATCCTGTTCACCTCGGGCTCCACCGGCGCGCCGAAGGGCGTCCTCAACACCCACCGGATGCTCTGCGCCAACCAGCAGCAGATGCGCCAGGTCTGGCCCTTCCTCGGACAGACGCCGCCGGTGCTCGTCGACTGGCTGCCGTGGAGCCACACCTTCGGCGGCAACCACAACTTCAACATGATCCTGGCCAACGGCGGCACGCTGCACATCGACGACGGGAAGCCGATTCCGGCGCTGTTCGGCAAGACGCTGGAGGCGCTGACGGCCCACGCCCCGACGGCGTACTTCAACGTGCCGATGGGCTACCAGATGCTCGCGCCGAAGCTCGAGAGCGATCCCGAGTTCGCGAAGCAGTTCTTCGGTCAGGTCTCGATTCTCTTCTACGCCGCGGCGTCCCTGCCCGCCGAGCTCTACCACCGGCTCCGGGCGATCTCGAAGGAGACGATCGGCCGCGAGATTCCGCTGACCTCCTCCTGGGGCACGACCGAGACCGGGCCCGCGGTCACCTCGGCGCACTACGACCCGTCGCCGTCGGGCTGCATCGGCGTCCCGATTCCCGGCGACACCGTCAAGCTCGTGCCGTCGGGCAGCAAGCTCGAGATCCGCGTGAAGGGCCCGAACATCACGGAGGGCTACGTCGGGGCACCCGACGCCACGGCCAACGCGTTCGACGACGAGGGCTTCTACCTGACGGGCGACGCCGTTCGCTTCGTCGACCCGGACGACATGAACCTGGGCCTGATCTTCGACGGCCGCATCGCCGAGGACTTCAAGCTGCTCTCCGGCACCTGGGTCAGCGTCGGCAACCTGCGCACCGCCCTCGTGTCCGCCGCGGGCGGCCTGCTCACCGACGCGGTGATCGCGGGGCACGACACCGACTACGTCTCCGCCCTGGCGTGGCCCCACCCCGGTGCCGTCGAAAAGCTGACGGGTACTCAGGCCCTCGCCGACGGCATCGCGTCCGAGGCGTTCCGTTCTCGTCTGTGCGCCGTCCTCGCCGAGTTGAACCAGGGCCAGGGCTCCGCCGCTCGGATCGAACGACTGATCGTGATGGAAGAACCGCCGGTGATGGACGCCGGCGAGATCACCGACAAGGGCTACGTGAACCAGCGCAACGTGCTGGAGCGCCGCGAGGCGCTCGTGGCCGACCTCTACGCGTCGGAGTGCGCGAGCCACGTGCTCGTGCCCGCGCGCATCGAAAGCGCCGCCTCCCAAAGATTGGACTCCCCGTGAGCACCCTGCTGCAGAGCTACGCCGCCGGATCCTGGTTCACCTCGACCGACGCGGGCGACCCGCTGCTCGACGCCGCGACCGGCGAGGAGGTCGCGCGTATCTCCTCGCGTGGCCTCGACTTCGCCGCGATGGTCGAGCACGCGCGCAGCGCGGGCGGACCCGCCGTGCGTGCCCTGACGTTCCGTCAGCGTGCCGCCCTGCTCAAGCAGCTGGCCGCGCACCTGAACGAGAACCGCGACGCGCTCTACGCCCTGTCCACCCGCACCGGCGCGACGAAGCGCGACTCGATGGTCGACATCGACGGCGGCATCGGCACCGCGTTCGTCTACGCGAGCAAGGGCGCCAGGGAGCTCCCGGACGACGTCGTCCTCGTCGACGGCGGCGACGAGCAGCTCGGCAAGACCGGCGTGTTCCTGGGGCGGCACATCTACACCTCGCGTCCAGGTGTCGCCGTGCAGATCAACGCGTTCAACTTCCCGACCTGGGGCATGCTCGAAAAGCTCGCCCCCGCCTTCCTCGCGGGCCTGCCGAGCATCGTCAAGCCCGCCAGCCAGACCGCCTACCTCACCGAGGCCGTCGTCCGACTGATCGTCGAGTCGGGGATCCTCCCCGAGGGTTCGCTGCAGTTGGTTTCCGGCTCGGCCGGCTCCCTGCTCGACGCGCTGGGGGAGCAGGACTCCGTCTCCTTCACCGGCTCGGCCCACACTGCGGGCGTCCTGCGCTCGAGCGCCGCCGTCGCCGGCCGCGGCGTGCGTCTGCAGGTCGAGGCCGACTCGCTCAACTGCTCGATCCTCGGCGAGGACGTCTCGCCCGGCAGCCCGGAGTTCGACCTGTTCGTCAAGGGCGTCGTCACCGAGATGACGGTGAAGGCCGGTCAGAAGTGCACCGCGATCCGCCGTGTTCTCGTCCCCGAGGCGCAGGCCGACGCCGTCGCCGAGGCCATCGGCGCCAAGCTCGCGAAGATCACCGTCGGCAACCCGGCCAACGAAGAGGTGCGCATGGGCGCGCTCGCGAGCCTCGCCCAGCGGGACGAGGTCCGCAAGGCGGTCGAGGCCCTGCGCAGCTCGGCCGCACTGGTCTTCGGCAGTCCCGACACGGTCGACGTCGTCGACGGCGACGCCGACCGCGGCGCCTTCCTGTCGCCGATTCTGCTGCGCGCCCAAGCCGGCTCCACCGAGCCCCACGACGTCGAGCCGTTCGGTCCGGTCAGCACCGTGCTGGCCTATTCCTCGACTGCAGAGGCGATCGAGCTCGCGGCCCGCGGCAGGGGCAGCCTGGCGGCCTCCGTCGTCACCGCGGACCCAGCAATCGCCCGCGAGGTGGTCCGCGGCCTCGCGCCGTGGCACGGCCGCGTGCTCGTGCTGGACGCCGAGGGCGCTCCGGAGAACACCGGCCACGGCACGGTCATGCCGACCCTGGTCCACGGCGGCCCCGGGCGCGCCGGCGGCGGCGAGGAACTCGGCGGTCTGCGCGGGGTGGTGCACCACATGCAGCGCAGCGCGATCCAGGGCTCCCCGGCGATGCTGGACGCGATTGCGGGCGGCTAGTCCGCCGACATCTGGTGGATGCGCAGGGCGATGTCGGCGCGCACGCGGTCCTCGTGGCGGGTGAGGTCCAGGCCGGTGAGGTCGTGGATCTGACGCAGCCGATAGCCGAGCGTCTTGGGGTGGATGCAGAGGCGTTCGGCTGCGTCCCGGGCGGAGCAGTCGGACTGGAAGTAGGCCTCCAGGGTGCTCAGCAGTTCACCGCGACCCGAGCGGCGCCCGTCGTACTCCACGAGCGGACCGAGCAGGCTGTCCACGAACCGCTGCATGTCCCCGGCGGGAGAGTCCGGCAGCAGGAACCGCACGACGCCCATGTCGTCGTAGGCGGTGACGCCGGCGGACGGAAGTCGCCGTCCCACGGACCCGGCCGCGCGGGCCTCTCCATAGGCGCGGTGCAGCTCGTGCACCGTGGTCGCGCCACCGCTGATGCCCCAGTCGACGACCACGTCGTCGAGGTCTCGGCGCAGCGTCTCGTCCACCGCGGCCGCGAGGTCGCGGCACGCCGCCACCGCGGTGGGGCCGATCAACACGACCCAGTCGCCCCGCGCGATCACCAGTTCGACGCCGAACCGACGGCCCGCCAGTCGTAGCGCGCCTCCGATCCGGGTCCGCAGGCGCTCGGAGTCCTCCGTGGAGGTCGGGGTACGACGCAGCGCACCGTGCAACACCCGGCAGTTCGGTTCGAGCACCACGTGCAGGCGGCTCAGCCGGGTGGCGGCGGCGCGGCGGCGCGGAGAGTCGCCGGTGAGCAGGTCCCACACGACGTCGTCGAGCATCTCGTCCCGGGCCGCCGTCGCGGCCTCCTCCTCGAGGTGGTGCAGTCGTAGGGCCGTGGCCACCTGGCCGCAGGCCATCTCGAGGAACGCGCCCGACTCCGCCCCGGTTGGGTCGCCGAGCAGGACGACGGCTCCGGGAACTCCCCGCTCGTTGTGGACGCGCTGGGTCCACGTGCTCGTCCGATCCCCCCGACGTTCCTGCATCGGGACCGAGTCCGTTTCGGAGCGGGCCGCGACGGATCGCAGCAGGCCCGCCAGGCCGGGCACGGTCCGCTCGGCGGGCCGAACGACCTCTTCGCCGCCGCCGACGGGAACGATGACCGCGACGGCCCCGGTTTCCTCGGCGGCCGCCTGGGCGAGGCTCGCGGGGCCGGCGTGCTGCAGGACGAGGTCGGAAAGGCGGCTCTGCAACGCGATCGAGCGCTGGAGGAAGTCGACCTGAGTCTGCAGGGAGCGGCGGGCCGCGGCGAGTTCGTCGAGGGAGTGCTGCCTGCTTTCGTGCAGGCGGGCGTTCGCGATCGCGACGACGGCGAGGCTTGCGAAGGCCTCCATGCGTTCGACGTCCCACGCGGTGAAGTGCGACGTACGCCGCCGCCACACCTCCAGGGCGCCGACCACGACGGTCCCGTCCAGCAGGGGCACGGCCAGGGCGGAACGGACCGCCTCCGCCTCCGCCAGGCCGACGAAGTGGGTGCTGATCTGCTGCGCGGCGACGTAGTCGTCGACCTTGATCGGGCCGCCGGTCTCCCAGACCCGTCCGGCCACGCCCTGTCCGGGCTGGATCCGGACGCGGGGCAGTTCCACCATCCGATTGCCCGTCACGCTGCCCATGACGAACTCCTCGCCCTCGCGCAGCCACACGCCGGCCATGTCGGCCTCGAGCAGGTGCAGCAGGTGGGTGTTGATCGTGAGCAGAACCTGGTCGAGTTCGTGGACGGACAGGATCGCGCGCGCCACGTCCCGAAGGGCCCGCAGTTCCGCGTCGCGGTCGCCGGCGGCGGGCACGGCGAGACCTGTGGCCGACGGCTGCGTCATACCCCAGGTATAGCGCCGAGGGAGCGTTCCGTCCACCGTTCGGCCTGCGAGCACTCTCGATGGCTATCCGGCGGGATAGCTGCCCCGCGAACCGACTGTCCCGGCGCCCCCTTGTCCGGCCAACCGGCGCTTCGTAGCGTCCGGCAGGTCGCCTACGGACGAGGGTCCAGCCATGACGAGCAACCAGGTGATCGGCCGCGGCACGAACGTGATCGTGGCACCGCCCCGCGAAGGCGTCGTCCGGTACATGCGCACTCCCAGGGACGTGATCGCCCTGCTGAAGGGCGGCGACGTCGCCGACAGCGTGCTGCTGGCCCGCGCCGGTACGGTGACCTTCCTCGGGCCGCTGCTGCCGCGCAAGCCCGTCGGCATTCTGACGATGGAGGGCATGCCCCAGTCGCACCTCGGGATTCTGTCCCGCGAGTTCGGGCTGCCGGCCATCATGACCGTGCTCCTGGAGGACGCCCCGATCGAACGGCTCGGTTCCAACGGCGTCCCGACGAAGGCCTACCTCGATCTGCTCGCCCAGACCCTCGACGGGCGCCGAGTGATCCTGGACTGCACCGACCCGACCGAGGGCATCGTGCTGAGCGGAGAGCAACGATGAGCGAGTACCTCAAGCGCTACGAACCGTCCGACGTGGGCCTGCGCTTCATGCCCGGGGTCGAACTCAACCTTTCCGGCCTGCCGCCGATCCCGGATGGAACCCTGGGCGACCGGACCCTGCGCGACGCCCTGCGCACGCACCTGTTCAAGGGTCTGATCGGTCGGGAGGACGTCGTCGAACCGACGTTCACCGCCGACGAACTCAACGACGTCATCCAGTACTTCCCGTGGAACTTCTGGGACCAGTTGGTGCTCCGCGCCCAGGAGGGCGTCTCGGGTCTGATCCCCCGTCAGGAATACGAACTGATGTCCTTCGTCAACGCGTGGAACCGGTGGCCCGGATTCATGCGCGCGATGGTCGAGAAGGCCGGGGGCCTCGACGGGATCGTCGATCTGGCCGCCCGCAACCGCGAACCCGGCTCGAAGATCAACATGCTGCACTGCTGGAGCATGGGCATCGTCACCCTGCTCGGGCGGGCGGCCTATCTGATCCTCGAGGACATCGAGCCGGGCGAACTGTCCGGCGACCTGAACGACGCGATGAAGTTCTGGCAGGCCGCCTCCTGGGGCTACCGCGGCGACGGGTACGTGCTCGGCTCGCAGGCGAACTACCTGCAGCGCACGCTCGACGACCCGTGGCCGCAGCGGTTCCAGGACTCTCTGAAGTCCGGCGACGACGCGTGGCTGGCGCGCTACAAGTCGTTCATGGCCGAGGCTGAACTGCTCGCCTTCTACATCCACTTCGACTGCCGGCTCGGGATGATGGACATGGGTCCGTGGATCCTGCCGAACGGCAACCCGATGATCGTGCGCAACGCCTTCGTCAAGGAGGACATCTACCCCTGGTCCGCCGCGTGCGACGACCTGCCGTACTGCATGATTTTCGGTCTGGAGATCGACGCGGAGAAGGCGGGCCTCGAGGAACTGCGCTGCATCGACATCGGCACCCTCATGACCAAGCCCTACGACTACGTCTCGGCGATCGCCCGCGGGAGCGTGTGGGTGCGCGACGAGTGGGACTCCGAGGTCCGCGAGGTCGACCTCGACGAGGCGATCGCCCAGTGGGGTCAGACGATCCAGGACGCCACCCTCACGATCTACGAAACCTTCGCCCGCACTCCGCGCCGCCACCTGATCGAACAGGGCGCGTTCGTCTACTACCTCGGCATGATCTACCCGTTCATGCGGGCCCTCGGGATGTACGAGGAGTTCGACGAGCAGTGGCGGGTCTGGGACTTCGACCGCAAGGCCGCCGAGGTCTACTACAAGCTCGACGTCGACGAGTTCGCCCGGGTCACCGTCCCCACCAAGCTGTTCGATCCCAAGGACAGCGCGTTCGCCCTGGTCCCGCCGGACACCAAGTTCTCCGAGAGGACCACTCCGTGATCACCGCGGACGACGCTTCCCTGCACACCCCCGACCCGGATCAGCCCATGTGGGCCGAGACGAACTTCTTCGGCTTCCACTCCCCGGAGGAGGAACTCAACGGGCACGTCTACGTACTGCTGCGCCCGAACCAGGGCGTATGCCTGACGACCGTCGCGCTGAACTCCAAGCGCTGTGCGGCGTACTGGGACGCGGAGTACTACGACAGCAGCGTGCACGTCCCGATGGGTGCGAACTTCGACCTGCAGAACTACTCGCTGTCCAGCGGGGTCTCGGTGCGGTGCCTCGAACCGACGATGAAGTACGAGGTGAACTACGACGACGGCAACGGCACGCGGGTGCACTTCCAGTACGACGCCCTCCACCCGGGGTACGACATCCACGACCCGGAAATGGACCCGATGGTCGCCGCGGCGGCCGAGGGTTCGGACTACGCGTGGGGTACCGCCTACAACGGCCACTACGACCAGACCGGGGTGTGCGAGGGCGAGATCCTGCTGCGCGGCCGCACGATTCCGTTCCGCTGCGTGGCGACCCGCGACCACAGCTGGGGCCCTCGGCCCGAGCGGCACCCGACGACGCTGAGTTGGCTCAACGCCGCGTTCACCGCCGGCGACGGCATCGCCGAGGGCGACGTCGACTTGGCCGTCCACGCGATGTGCGACTTCGACGACTCCTCCGGAGCCACCGAGATCCGTTTCACCCACGGGTACGCCGTCGAGAAGGGCGAGTGGATCGGCCTGGCCGGCGGCCGCGCGACGACGCGGCGCAACAGGTACCAGCCCGAGGAGATCACCCTGGAACTGTCCGACGGCAAGGGTCGCGACTGGCTCCTGCGCGGCCGGTGCCTGACCGCGTTCCCGTGGCCCGCGTGGCCGAACGTCGTCGGGTTCAACTCCCTGGTGCGGTGGGAGTGGGAGGGCCGAGCGGGCCTGGGCGAGGCCTACGACTTCTACGGCCTGCAGCAACTCAACCGCCTGGCGGACAACCCGAACTACCGCTGAGCCGCCTCGGTTCGACTCGAGGGCAGCGCCACGCTCAGCAGAGCGCCGGCGAGGAGCAGTCCGGCGGCGATCCGCATCGCGATGCGGAAGCCGTCGGTCAGCGCGGCCGGGTCGAGGTAGTCGGCTCCGGACAGTCCGGCGAGGGCCGGGACGACCGCGACCGCCAACAGCCCCGCCGCCCGGGCCACCGCGTTGTTCACCCCCGACGCCACACCCGCATACCGGTCCGGCGCCCCGTCCAGGACGGTGGCCGTCAACGGCGCCACGGTGAGCGCCAACCCGATGCCGAGAAGCACGACGGGCGGGACGACGTCGCGGACGTAGCTCGCGTCCGGACCGATGCGGCTCGCCCACAGCACCCCCACGGCGCCGATCCCCGGGCCCACCGTCATCGGCACGCGCGGGCCGATCCGTTGCGCCAACCTGCCCGCCCGGGAGGAGAACACCACCAGGATCGCGGTCACCGGGAGCAGCGCGGCTCCAGCGAGTACGGGCGAGAATCCGGCGGCGTTCTGCAACTGGAGCACGAGCAGCACGAAGATCACCCCGAGCGCCGCGTAGACGAAGAACGTCGCGAGGTTGGCGATCCGGAAGCGGAGGTCGGCGAACAGCGCCGTGGGCAGCAGGGGGTGAGCCGAGCGGCGCTCCACCGCCACGAAGGCGCCCAACGCCAGGACCCCGGCGACGCCGCATCCCAGCACCGCTGCGGATGCGCCGGCCTCGCCCGCCGTCGTCAGGGCCCAGGTCAGCGAGCCGAGGCCAAGGACGGCCAGCAGCGTTCCCGCGACGTCGAAGCGCCGGACCGCGGCCGGGTCGCTGCTCTCCGGGACGTGCCGGGTCGCGACCGCCACGACGAGGACCGCGACCGGCAGGTTCACCAGGAACACGACCCGCCAACTCCATTCGAGCAGCCAGCCGCCGACGAACGGACCGATCGCGCCGGCGATGCCCGCCAGACCGGACCAGGCGCCGACGGCCGCCGCCCGATCCGTCCCCCGAAAGGACGCGGAGATGATTGCGAGGCTGCCCGGGGTCAGCAGGGCCCCACCGACGCCCTGCAGCGCCCTGGCCAGAATCAGCGTCTGGACGTTCGGCGCCAGCCCGCACAGCAGCGAAGCCGCGGCGAACCACACGACGCCGACGAGAAAGACCCGGCGCCGCCCGAATCGGTCGCCGAGCGAACCGCCGAGCAGGATCAACGACGCGAGGGTCAACGTGTAGGCGTTGACCGTCCACTGGAGGTCGGCGAAGTCCGCGTCGAGGTCGGAGCCGATCGAGGAGAGCGCGACGTTGACGACGGTCGCGTCGAGCATCGCCAACCCCGAGCCCAACACCGTCGCGAACAGCACCCACCGCGCCTGGGCCGTGCCCATCGTCAGCGCCGCGGGCCGCCCGTCGTGCCGAGGGTTCGTCACTGCAGCAGGACCCTACCCAGACGCGACGGCCCCCGTACTCGTGTGCAGCGAGTACGGGGGCCGGTGGCGGGCTTCGGTCAGCGTCCCGAAGCGTTCCCTAGGAGGAGTCGCCTACTTTCAGGCAGTCGCTTCGCTCGACCTGGGGCGTTCGCCTTACTTCCAGGTGTAGATGACGAACTGCTTGTCGTCCGGGGTGAACCCGGACGGCGAGCCGTCCGGGTTCGAGACGGTGTTGGTCGACTTGTACTTGTACATGAACTCCCGGCCCTGGCCGTACTGCTTGTTCCAGTTGTTGCCGGTCCGCTCGGAGGCGATGTACTGGAAGCGCTGGTCCAGCGAGGCGTCGGACTGCCACACCGTGCCGTTGCCGAGGACCGCCATCAGACGCTCGCGGGTCAGGTTCGGGCCGACCTCCTTGGCGGCCTGGGCGAAGATGTTCACCGCCGCGTAGCCGGCCTGCACGATGTGGTGGTTCGTGCCGCGGTTGCCGCGCGCGTACTTGTTCATGGTCGCCATGAACTCCGGACCCCACAGCTTGTAGGTGGTGTTGGTCCAGTAGCGGTCGATCGGGTGCTTGCCGAACAGCGAACCGAGAACCTCGGCCGCGAGGTGGTTGCCCGAGATGCCCTTGGGCGGGTAGTAGTTCTGCTGCGCGGCCTCGACCATGAACTTGGCCATCGTCGCGGGGTTGATGACGTAGTGGATGACGTGCTCCGGCGCCGCGGCCCGCATGGAGAGTACGGTCGCTGACATCGAAGTCTCGGAGATGGAAACGTCGGCCTTCTTCACCAGCTTCGAACCCGAGGCGTCCATGATCTTCTGGACCTCCTTGCAGGCGAGCTGCATCTCGGGGGAGGTCAGGCAGACCAGGCCGTAGGTCTTCGGCGCGATGACGTTCTTCGCCCAGTTCGCGTTGGCCATCGCCTCGTGGATCATCGACATGTGCGTCGGGAACATGTACGGGTCCTGCCACTCGGTCTGGCTGTAGGCCCAGGCACCGACGTACGGCAGCTTGTACTGCTTGAGGTCGTCGTGGATCGAGGCGGTCGCCCAGTCCACGCCCGTGATCAGGGAGAAGACCTTGTCCTGACCCGCGAGCTTCTTGATGCAGGCCTTGGCGCGGGAAACCTCGCCCGGGCCGTCGTCGCAGTCCACGATGCTCATGCGACGACCGAGGATGCCACCGCGGTCGTTGATCGCCGAGGCCGTCGCGAGGTTGCCGCGAACCTGAGGCGCCGTCAGCACGTTGCCGAGCGCCATGCCGTGCATGTTGATCGAGCCGAGCTTGATCTGGTCCTTGGTGACGCCCTGGTCGGTGGCGCCACCCTTCTGCTGGGCGATCTTCTCGTTGGCGGCCTTGTCGGAGGCAGACTCGGTCGCCTTGATCTTGGTCAGGGCCTCGCCGCTGGCCTTGGCGCCCTTGGCGGGGGCGGCCTTTTCGGTCTTGGCCGCGGGGGCGGCCTTCTCGCTCGCGGGCACGGGCGCGGTCGCGGCGGCGGGCGCCTTGGCGGCCTTCTCGGCCTTGGCCGCGGGCGCGGCCTCCTTGGCCGCCTTGTCCGTGGTGGCCGGCGCGGCCACCTCGGCGGCGGGGGCCTCGGCCTCCGCCGGGGCCGCGGCCTCGACCGGGGCAATCGGCTCCTGGGCAACCTCGTTGCCACCGTCGCTGCCACAGGCGGCGAGGACAAGGGAGGCTGCGGCCACCAGCGGGATCGCCTTTGCGGCGGTGGTGTTCCAGCGTTTCATCAGGGGGACTCCTGCTTAAGTCGTGAGGCTCGAATTGCGAATCGGTGAGGCGCGGCACAAAAGTAATTTTTCGCCGCGAATTCATGCTGAACGACGACCTGCAGGGTCCGCAAGGGCGCACGAAGTTACGTTTGAACGGAACGTTCGGACTGGTATGGAGGACATCCATTCGGATCCCAACCGCGTTCTACGTAGTACTGGGAAACCATCTCCTGCAACGAATCTGCGGTCAGCGACGCGTGTTGTCCGGACTCCAGGGTCAACGTGCTGGTCAGCATTCGCGGAGGAAGCGTGTCGTCTGCGGCCGTCGCGCCTTCGCGGAGGTTGTACAGCCGTTTCGTTCGCACTATTCGGTGCGCGACGGCCTTTAGCTCGGTGGCGTCGACGTCCCAACCGGTAATGGGCCGGAGCACGTCGGACCATTCGGAGAGCGGATCGTCGTCGAATACCCCGCGCAGGAACGAACAGAGGATCAGCGAATCCATGAGCGCCGCGCGGTCCTCGTGGTCGATCGCCACCCGGACGTGTTCGGCCCCGCCCGCGAACCGGTCCACCTCGCCGGTCAGGTCCGCCTGTCCCGCGCCCGATCGGTTGTGGTCGGCGCCGCGGGCGTTGACCGCGAGGCCGAGCGCGGCGGCCTGCATGGTCCGCGGCTCGAAGCCGGGCAGTTCCAGTCCCTTCACGTGCGGGGCGAAGTCCGCGGAGCCGCCGCCGACGACCTCGGCGGCACGCCGCGACCCCTCGGCCAGCAGTCGCCCGAGGCCGGGAGAGCGGTGGCCGATCGCGGCGATCGCGCGCAGCACGGCAGTCGCATCGCCGAACCGCAGCCACGGCTCGTCGATCAGCCCGCGCTCGACGCACTCCATCGCCCACGCGATCGTGCCGCCGGTGGAGATGGTGTCGAGTCCGTAGTCGTCGCATCGGCCGCTGGCGAGCAAGACGTCGTCGGCGTCGACGATCCCGAGCATCGGCCCGAGCGCAACCGCGTTCTGGTACTCCATCCGGAACTTCCGCCCGCCCGTGCGCGGGTAGATGTGGGTACAGCCGATCGTGCACGAGGCACACGAACTCCGGGTCGAACCGCGCAGCGCCTCGAGCTCCGCGGCGTCGAGCTGCGCGGTGCCCGCGATTTCGACCTCGGAGAAGTTGCGGGCCGGCAGCGCGGCGACGGCGTTGTAGGCGAGCAGGTTGCCCAGGGTTCCCAGTGCCCGGTGCGCGGAGGTCGCCGGGCCGACGCTGCGTTCGCGCAGGTCTCGCGCGATCTCCAGGACGGCCGCCGGATCCGCGACCTCGGCCCGCAGCGAGCCGTGGACGAGGACCGCCTTGATCCGCTTGGCGCCGAGGACGGCGCCGAGCCCGCCGCGGCCCGCGTGCCGCCCGTCGTGGCTGATCGTCGCGAACCGCACGCCTCGTTCGCCGGCGGGTCCGATGACCGCCGCCTGCCACGTGCGGCCGAACCGATCGCGCAGCATCGCCTCGGCCTCGTCGGCGCGGCGTTCCGCCAGCTCGGGCGCCGCCTCCAGCCGCACCCCACCGGAATCGATCAGCAGCACCGACAGCTCGTCGGCTCGGCCGCGGATCGCGATCGCGTCGTGGCCGGTGAGCTTGCCCGCGATCGCAAAGCGGCTCGAGGCGAGGGCGTCGGTGAGCAGGCCGGTGAGCGGGGACTTGCCGACCACGGCGAACTTCGCGCTCGTCGTCAGCGGAGTGCCGACCAGCGGCGAGAACACGAACAGCAGCGGAGCCTCGGGAGCCAGCGGATCGACCCTCGGCGGCGCGAGTTCGTGCAGCAGCCACGTTCCAAGCCCGACGCCGCCGAGGTACTGCCGCAGCACCGCGTCCGGTAGCGGGAGGGTCGAGGTCGACGCCGCGGCCCCGTCGACGTCGACGAGCAGCGCCCGTCCGAAGTAGCCGCCGGCGGTCACGACGACTCGAAGCGCACTCGGGCGGCCGCGTACTCCTCGGGGTCGTTCAGGTTCACCACCGAGTCCAGGGCCGGGTCCGCGGCGGCCAGTTCCGGGTCCGCGAGGAGGTCCGCCTCTTCCAGCGCGCGCACCCGACAGTGTTCGAACAGGGCGTGCGGCCACCGCCGCCCCTCCTCGAGCAGGCGCCCGACCAGCGGCGCGAGGCTGGCCCGGTATCCGGCGGCCAGCGGCTGGCGGTACCCGCGGACGTAGGGGAGGGCGACGTCGACGGCGGGGTCGGCGAGTTCGGCGAGCACCCGGCGGACGTAGGCCGGATGGAGCATCGGCATGTCGGTGGCGGCGAGGAAGGCGATCGGCGCCCGATCCCCGACGAGCGCGAGTCCGGTGGCCAGACCCTCCAACGGCCCGCGGCCGGGAACCGCGTCGACGCCGACCTCCACGCCGTCGGGCAGGTCGGGCAACACCTGCCCGGGCGCGCCCACGACCACCACGGGGCCGCTCAGCGTCTCCCGGAGCATGGCCGCGGTGCGAAAGACCAGCGTCGAACCGGCCCAGGGCAGGTGGGCCTTGGGGCTGCCCATGCGCGAGGACTGTCCGCCGACCACGACGATGCCCGCTGCGTCCACGCGGGCGATGCTACGACCAGCAAACCGAACTCGCCCACTTCGATAGGCATTGCCATTACTGCACTGTGGCCAAGGTGGACCCGGTCGTTTAGTCGATTTCGACTGAGACCCACAGGGGACCGACTGCGTACCGTCGGGCACGTGGCAAACACCTACGACCTCAGCGACCAGACCGTGCTCGTCACCGGCGGAGCCCAGGGCCTCGGACGGGAGGTCGCCGAGCTGGCGATCGCCTCCGGCGCCCGCGTGGCGATCGCCGACCTGCGGGACACCGCGGTGACCGCCAAGGAGTTTGGCGCCTGGGGCGTCGACATGGACGTGTCCAACCCCGAGTCCGTCGCGGCGGGCGTCGCCGCCGCCGAGGCCGAACTCGGGCGCATCGACGTGCTGGTGAACAACGCCGGCATCTCCGGGATCGGCGACCCCAAGCCGCTGTTCGAGACCTCCCTGCAGGAGTGGCAGGCGATCATGGGGGTCAACCTCACCGGCCCCTGGCTCGTCGCCAAGGCCGTCGCGCCCGGAATGCTCGAGCGCGGCTCGGGCGTCGTCGTCAACGTCGCCTCCGTGGGCGGCGTGCTGGCCCTGCGCGGGCGCGGGCCCTACTGCGCCAGCAAGGCCGCGCTGGTGCACCTGACCAAGGCGATGGCCGCCGAGTACGCCGGCCGCGGCCTGCGCGTCAACGCCATCGGGCCCGGCTGGATGGACACCCCGTTCATCCGCTGGCGCCTGGAGGACCCCGAGCTCGGCCCGGCCCTGCTGGCCAAGATTCCGCAGGGCCGGGTCGTATCAGCCGCCGAGATCGCCGAGATGGTCGTCTTCCTGGCCTCCCCCGGCGCGGCCTACCTCAACGGCATGCACCTGCTTGCCGACGGCGCGATGTCGACCACCCTCTAGCCGTGCTGATCGCCGGGCAGGAACGCCTGCTGCCGACCACGATGGTCGGCAACTACCCCAACCCGTCCTGGTACGTGGACCAACCCTGGGCGGTGTTTCCCGACGAGGCCGGCGCAGCCGCCGTCCGAGCGCGCCCCGGCCACCCTGCCGCCGCGGACCCCAACGCGCTGCCGCGAGAGGCCTTCTACGACGCGGTCGCCGCGATCGTGCAGGACCAGGTCGACGCCGGTCTCGACGTGATCGCGGACGGCCGCGTCTACGGCGGCGCCAGCGCCTACGGCCAGATCTTCTTCCACTACTACGAGCGCCTGCGCGGCTTCGACGTACCGCAGTGCAGCGAGTTCACCGCACCCCGGTGCACCGGGCCGGTTTCGCTGCGAGCGCCGCTGCACCTCGAGACCCTCGCCGCGGTGCGCCGCGCGACCACGCTGCCGGTCAAGGTGTCCTACACCGGCCTGCAGGTCCTCACCCTCTTCGCCGAGGACGCCCACTACGGCTCCCAACGCGACCTCGGAACAGCGCTCGCCGACGCGCTGCGGGAAGACTTCCTACGCCTGGCCGACGCTGGGGTCGACATCGTGCAGATCGACGAGTTCCTCTGGTCGCACGGCGTCAGCGACTGGGAGGTCGAGCTGCTCAACCGCGCGGTGCGCGGGGTGAACGCCCAGTTCTGGGTCCACGTCTGCCGGGCCGGCAGCGCCCGGCCTCGGCCGCTGTTGGTGAGCGGCGGCCGCCACGGCTTCAAGCGCTACACCCTCGGCGACGAGCCGACCGACGCCGCCCACGCTCCCGGGCCGATGGCGGCGCTGTGGCCCACGGTGCTCGACGCCGACGTCCGCGTGCTCAACACCGAGGCCCTCGACGCGGAGGACTTCGCCGCGTTCCGCGAGTCGCCATGGCCCGGCGACGTCGTCGCCGGCGTCATAGACGTGCGCACCGAGAAGGTCGAAAGCGCCGAGATCGTGGCCGATCGCATCCGCGCCGTCCTCGCCTCGGTGCCCGCCGAGCGAGTCGGGCTCACCACCAGCTGCGGTCTGGTGAAGCTGCCGCGCGAGGTGGCCCGCGCGAAACTGCACGCGCTTTCCGCGGGTGCCGCCGTGGTCCGCGCCGAGCTGCGCGAGACTGGGGCATGACCGAACACCAGCCGCCGGACTTCCTCGCCCTGCCGCCGCGCTCGGGCAAGCCTCGCAGCTCGGGGTGGACGCACATGCTCGACAAGGGCCTGCCCGAGGCGATGCTGGCCTCGGTCCTGGACATCGCCGGTGCCTACATCGACATCGTGAAGTTCGGCTGGGGCACCGCGTACGTGACTCCGCAGGACGTCGCCGCGGCCAAGGTGGCCCGCTGTCTGGCCGCGGGCGTGCACGTCAGTCCGGGCGGGACCCTGTTCGAGATCGCCGTCAGTCAGGACCGGGTTGCGCAGTTCGCCGCCTGGGCCGCGCGCATCGGCTTCGACACCATCGAGATCTCCGACGGCACCGTCGACCTCGGCCCCGCCAGGCGCCGCAAGCTCATCCGCGAACTCACCGCGGACTTCCGCGTCGTCGCCGAAGTCGGCTGCAAGGACAGCACCGTCGACATCGACCCGCTGCTGTGGGCCGAGTTGATGCTCGAGGACCTCGACGCGGGCTGTTCCTACGTCATCGCCGAGGGCCGCGAGTCGGGAACCGTCGGCGTCTACGACGCGAGCGGCAAGCCGCGCGGGGACCTGATCGAGACGGTCCTGGAACGCGTCCCAGCCGAGCGCATCATCTTCGAGGCCCCGACGAAGGCCCAGCAGGCGTGGTTCGTCGAACGGCTCGGTGCCGAGGCGAATCTCGGCAACGTCGCGCCGGAGGACGTCATCGGCCTCGAGACGCTGCGCCGCGGCCTGCGCGCCGACACCGTCACCCTTGCCGTCGACACCTGGACCAACGCCTGGGCGACCCAGGCGCTGCTCGACACCTCCGGCTAGCTCGCCGCCACCTCAGCTGGGGAAGGGCGATCGCAGGCCCGCGACGGCGGGAGCCGCCCGCGCAGCGCATGCACGCACCGCGAACCACACGAGCACGAGCGCGACGATCAGCAGTTCGGCGGCCGCGGCCGCGAGGTCGACCGGCTCGACGGCCTCCGGCCTCCGATGCGGGCCCACCGGCAGGCCCGCCGTTCGGCTGATCGCCCAGGTGCAGAGCACGGCGAGGTTGGCCAGCACACCGATCCGCAGAAGGCCCACGGAGTCCCGTCCCGGGCCGGCAACCGCCACGGCCCAGGCGACCTGACCCAGCGTCACGGAAACGAAGAACACCCCGTAGAGCCAGAACTCCGCGACGTGGTGCGGCGCGGCGTAGCCGTGCGCCGCGGCGGCGACGAGCGAGGCCACCGCCAATGCGGCCGCCGGCGGAGCGCCCGGCACTGCGGGAACCGGGACTGCGTTGTCGGGCCTGCGAGCCGCCAGGGCGACCCAGCCGCCGAAGACCAGCACGGCTAGGGCGACCAGCAGGTGCCCTTCGTGTCCAGGCACGGCGGTCAGCTCGTCGTGGTGGGAGACAGGAGCGCGCGCAGCTCGTCGGCCACTCGGTGGTACTCCACCAGTACCGCGCCGCCCAGCACGCCCAGGTCGGCGCGCACGTCGCGCGAGCCGGCCGTTCGTTCCAGTTCCGTCAGCAGCCTCGCCAGTCGGCGAGCGCCGAGCGTGGCCGAGGCTCCCCGCAGGGCGTGGGCGATCCGCACGGCCGCGGCGGAGTCGCCGGTGGCGATCGCAACGCGGAGGTCGTCGATCCGGACGTCGGAATCGGTCAGGTAGGCCGCGAGGAGCGTGGAGCCGAGATCGGCCGGCGCAATTCCCAACTGATCGGCGAGTGCCGCCAGCACGGAGCCGTCCACGGCCGGTCCGTCCGGATCGATCCAGGCCTCGTTGCGTGCCCGCGCCACGACGGCCGCGCCGCCGAGCACGGCTCGCAGTTCCCGCTCGCGAACCGGCTTCGCGAGGTAGGCGTCCATGCCGGCAGCGAGACAGGCCTCGCGATCGGACAGCATGGCGCTCGCGGTCATGGCCACGATGCGCGGCTGCCGGCTCGCGGACACCTCGGCTCGGATGCGGCGGGTCGCCTCCAGACCGTCCATCACCGGCATCTGAACGTCCATCAGGACGACGTCGTAGGGGCGCGCCCGGACGGCTGCGACGGCCTCGAGCCCGTTGCCGACCGTGTCGACCGTGGTGAACCCCAACGTCCGGAGCATGAGGCGTCCAACCTTCTGGTTGGTCAGGTTGTCCTCGACGTAGAGGATCCGCAGCGCTCCCGCGCCGAGCATGCCGTCCGCGGCTGCGCGCGGTTCGGGCACCGCGGGCCGGGCCATCCCCAAGGCTCGGTCCAGCGTGTCGCGCAGCGCCGTCACCTTGACCGGTTTGAACATCGAGGCCCGGAACCTGGCGCGTTCCTCCGGCGCGAGTTTGCTTCCGTAGCTGGTCAGCAGGACCAGGGGGACGTCGGCGAAGTCCGGGCGGCGCTTGAGTTCGGCCGCGAGCGCGGCTCCGTCGAGGTCGGGCATGTTGAAGTCCAGCAGCGCCACGTCCCACGGCCCGTCGGAGGCCAGCTCGAGCGCCGCCGCAGCGCTGTCGGCCTCCCCGCAGACCACGCCCCAGTTTTCCAGTTGCAGTCGGAGCACCCTGCGGTTGGTGGCGTTGTCGTCGACGATCAGCATCCGACGTCCAGCCAGGGAGTCGGGTCCGGCGGTCCGCAGGACCTCGGCGGCCTGGTGGCACGCGCGCACCTTCGCCGTGAAACCGAACTCGGAGCCGATGCCGATCTCGGAGGACACCGTCAGTTCCCCGCCCATGGCCTCGACGAGTCGGTGGCAGATGGCGAGTCCAAGCCCGGTTCCGCCGTAGACGCGGGTCGTGGAGGCGTCGACCTGGCTGAAGGGGTCGAACAGGCGGGCGATCGCGCCGGCCGGGATGCCGATTCCGGTGTCCTTCACCCGGACGTCCAGGACGAGGTCGTCGTCGAACTCGGTGCCGGCGCCGATGCAGCGCACGGTCACGAGCACCTCGCCGGACTCGGTGAACTTGACCGCATTCGAGAGCAGGTTGACCACGACCTGCCGAAAGCGGGTCACGTCCCCGAGCACCCGCCGTGGAGCGTCGGTGTCGACGTGGCTGATCAGGTCGAGGTCCTTGGCCGCGGCCGCCGGGGTCACCAGGTCGACGGCGGCCTCCACGGCCTCCACCAGGTCGAAGGAGACCTCCTCGATCTGCAGTTCGCCCGCTTCGATCTTGGAGTAGTCGAGGATGTCGTTGATGATGTCGAGCAGTGCGTCGCCGCTGATGCGGACCGTCTCGGCGAACTCCCGCTGCGACGGGTCGAGGTCGGTGTCGAGCAACAGCCCGGTCATGCCGACCACTGCGTTCATCGGGGTGCGGATCTCGTGGCTCATCGTGGCCAGGAACGCGGACTTGGCCGCCACCGCGGCCAGCGCCGCGTCGCGGGCGTCGGCCATGGCCTGGGCGGCGCGCCGCTCCTCGGTCACGTCCAGCGAAATGCCGCAGGTCGCGTAGAGCTCGCCGTTCGCGTCGAAGAGCGGGAACTTGGTGGCGGAGTAGATCCGCCGCCCGTCGGACCCGCTGGAGAACTCCTCGAACCGGTGGGCGCCGCTGCGTGCCTGCAGGTCCGCCGCGCGCCACTCGGCGGCGACGTCGGCGAACAGTTCGGCGTCGGTGTGGCCCAGGACCTGCTGTGCCGGCACCGCCATCGCCCGTTCGAAGGCCTCGTTCGCCAGCAGGTAGCGGCCGTCGAGGTCCTTGACGTAGACCAGGGACTGGTTGTTCGCGATCACCTCCCGCAGCATCGCCGCGTGCGCGTCGCGTTCGGCCTCGGCCGTCCGTCGGGCGTCCGCCACGGCCTTCTCGGCCTCGAGGGCGGCGACTCGCTGCGCCTCGCGCATGTCCTCGAACAGCGTGGCGCCGCGCATGAGGGAGCCGTACGTGCGGCGCAGGGTCCAGTAGTAGGCGGCGATGCCCGCGGTGAAAATCTCCCACAGGGCCGAGTGCCAGCCGATGTCGACGACGACGGCGCCCTCGGCGTTCGCCGCGTTCAACGTGTGCACCGCGTGCATCCCGTGGCCCACCGCGCAGGTGAAGAAGATCAGCGCCGTGGCCGCGCCGAGGCGATTCGAGCTCAGCTGGCGGCTCCGCAGCAACGGCACCAGGATCGCGCCGGTGATTCCGAAGTACGCCAACGCCACGAGCACGTTGGCCACGAGAAAGACGATTGCCCAGTCCACGCAGAAGGTGTCGGCCGCCGTCGCGACCGACTTGAGGCGGATCGGCCGGTCTTTCGCCCCGGCGGGCAAGAATGTCGTGAAGCCGAGGGTGCGTCCGGACTCAAGACAAGCTACAGTTTCCTAACGTAACGCGAATCAGTTGTAGAAGGAGGCGCTCATGCCGGCGGTCTACGTGGTCGACGCGTGTCGGACACCGATCGGCAAGGTGAAGGGTGCGCTCGCGGGAGTGCGGCCCGACCACCTGTCCGCGACGGTCCTGTCCGCCCTGCTGGCGCGGGTGCCGAACCTCGACCCGGCGACCATCGACGACGTGTACTGGGGCGCCGCCAACCAGGCCGGCGAGGACAACCGCAACGTCGCCCGCATGGCTGCCCTGCTGGCCGACCTGCCGGTGGAGATCCCCGGCGCGACGGTCAACCGCCTCTGCGGCTCCGGCATGGAGGCCATCACCGCGGGCGCCCGGGCCATTGCCGCCGGCGACGCCGACGTGATCGTGGCCGGCGGCACCGAGTCGATGACCCGCGCACCGTTCGTCATGCCGCGCACCGACGAGGCGTTCCCGCGGGGCGTCGAGATCGTCGACACGCGCCTGGGCTGGCGGCTGATCAGCCCGTGGATGAGGGCCCGGTACAACACCCTGTCCATGGGCGAAACGGCGGAGAACGTCGCCGACAGGTACGGCATCACCCGCGAGCGGCAGGACGCTTTCGCGCTGCGCAGCCACCGCAACGCCGCCGCGGCGTGGGCCGCGGGCCGCTTCGCCGACGAGGTCGTCGCCGTCGACCTGCCCGAGGGCGCGCTGTCCGTCGACGAGAGCGTCAAGGTCGATTTGACCCTGGATCAGTTGGAGTCGCGCAAGGCCGCCTTCCGCAAGGAGGGCTCGGTCACCGCCGGGAACTCCTCCCCGCTCAACGACGGCTCCGCCGCGCTGCTGCTGGTCTCCGAGGCTGCTCTCGGGCGTCTGGGCCTGGAGCCGCTGGGGCGGTGGGTCACCGGCGCCTCCGCCGGGGTGCACCCGGACTACATGGGCATCGGCCCGGTGCCCGCGACCCGCAAGGTGCTCGAGCGGGCCGGCTGGTCGATCGACGACCTCGACCTGATCGAGGCCAACGAGGCCTTCGCCGCGCAGGCCCTCGCCGTCGTCGACGAACTCAAGGCGGACCCGGACAGGGTGAACGTCAACGGCGGCGCCATCGCCATCGGACACCCGCTCGGCTGTTCCGGGGTGCGCATCGTCACCACCCTGCTGCACGAACTGCGCCGTCGCGGCGGCGGCCGGGGCGCGGCCACCATGTGCGTCGGCGTCGGCCAGGGCATCGCCTCGCTGTGGGAGTCCGCGTGACCGGCGGCGCCACCAACTACAGCGCCGTCGTCGGCGCCGGGACCATGGGTCTCGGCATCGCCTACGTCCTCGCCGCGGCGGGGGACACCGCGATCCTCGTCGAGCCCGACGCCGCCCGTCGCGACGCCGCCCTGGACACCCTCGCGGGCGTCGCGGGCGGGGCCGTCGCGCGCGGGAAGATGGAGGAGTCCGTCGCCAAGGAGCTGCTGGGCCGGCTCTCGACGGCGGCGTCCATCGCGGACCTGCCCGTTTCCGGGGCCGACCTGGTGGTCGAAGCCGTGCCGGAGAAGCTGGACCTCAAGCACCTGATCCTGCGTCAGGTCGAGGACCACTGCGCCCCGGCCATGCTCGCCTCGAACACCTCCGGCATCTCGATCTCGTCGATCGCGACGTGCCTGCAGTACCCCTCGCGGTTCCTGGGGCTGCACTTCTTCAACCCCGTCTGGGTCATGGCGCTCGTCGAGATCGTGCGCGGCTCGGAAACGGACCCGGCGATCGTCGAGTCGGCGCAGGCCCTCGCGCGGCGGTTGGGCAAGGACCCGATCGTCGTCAACGACGCCCCCGGCTTCGCCACCAGCCGCCTCGGCGTCTGCATCGGCCTCGAGGGCATGCGCATGTTCGAGGAGGGCGTCGCCAGCGCCGAGGACATCGACAAGGCGATGGAGCTCGGCTACCGCCACCCGATGGGCCCGTTGAAGCTGACGGACCTAGTCGGCCTGGACGTCCGCCTCGACATCGCCCGCCACCTCGAGAAGACCCTGGGCCCGCGCTTCGCTCCGCCGCAGGTCCTCATCGACAAGGTCGCGGCGGGGGAGTTGGGCAAGAAGTCCGGCAAGGGCTTCTACGACTGGTCGTAGTTCCCTCGTCCGAACGGACAGTCCCGGGCGATTCGCTCGCGCGGGGCTTCCGTGGTGCCGCACCCTTACCCGGAGGACCGGGGGAGGTGTGCGGTGGGGTTTCGTGTGGCGGCGGTGCTGTCGCTCGTCCTTTCCGGGCTGGCGCTGCTCGTCGCGGGCCTTCGAACCTTCGTGAACCTGGTGGCTCTAACCCACCCGGAGGCCTTCCAGCCGCCGGACGGAGTCGCCGTCTATAGCCCGTACAGCGAGGGCACGCTTCTGCTCGCCTCGGCCGCCATCACGCTTGCCTGGATCCTGGCGGTGTGCCTTACGGCCGCGCTCCTGTGTCTCACCGACCGCGCGCGCGGGATTGCCGTGGGCCGGGCACTCCTCGCGGCGGCCGGCGTGCTGTTCGTCCTGGGGAGGGGCCCCTTATTTCCGGGCGGCCTCACGGAGGCCACAGCCGCCGCGGTGGCGATGGCGGTGGGCGCCTGGGCCGCCCGCCGCGCCCCGATTCGCACCTCTGTATAAGTTTCTGCCGATCTAACGTCCGACCAAACGGTCGCTATGACGACCACTTGGTCGGACGCTAGCGAGTTGGCTACGCCGTGAGCAGGCGGGCCGAAGCGCGACGGTGGAGACCGGTTGTACGGGGAAAGGGTCCCCGTCGAGATCGACGACGACGTGCGCGTCGAGTACTGGACAGAGATCCGCCGCGCGCCGGAGCGAGTCCACGAACGTGACGCAAGCCGCTAGGGCGTGTCTCCTTATTCGAGTAGCCAGATGGTGATGGCTCGCAGGACGACGCCACCGCGGTAGGTGAGTGCGAGCTTGTCGTAGCGGGTGGCCAATCCTCGCCACTGCTTGAAAACGTTGAA
>JBQTIB010000033.1:0-25464 GCA_052389435.1 Sporichthyaceae bacterium
CCGCGTCCCGGTCGCGCCGCGGCGCTTCGTCACCCACGGCATGCCCGCACCTCCGCCCCGTCCTTGTGGGCAGTTTGTGGGCAGACCTGCCCACACGCAAGCGGACCGTGGTGGACCCCGGCGGACGGCGAACATGCCTCTGACCTGCGGAAACGTCGACATCTCATGCATGTATGTGCGCGCGAAGGGCCCCTTGATTCCAGCTCATAACCCAGAGGTCGCCGGACTCGGGCGTAACCGCCCGGACACGACCGGACGGCGACAGACTGGCGCTGTCGCCGGCTCGTAGATCCGTCCGCCAGGGTGTGCATCGGGGTGAGTCGGATCGAGCAGTCCGTGACGGGCCGAGTTGGCCCATCGCTGGAGAGCGGGCAGCCGCTGACCTGGGACTCTGCGGCCGAAGGACCCGGGATGGCGGACGCGTGTCTCGCCGCGCCATCCCGGGCGTGTGGGTCGGCCGGGCTAGGTCGTGCGGCCGAGCTCGGGCGTCGCCGGTGTTGCGTATCCGGCGGCCCAGGCGAAGTTGTAGGCGTCGTCGCCCATCTCGCTGGAGTCCAGGCCCATGTAGGCGAAGAGCCCTGGCAGGTCCGGCGGCGAGACCGCGCCGGAGAGCATGCGCTGGATGATGCTCTGCTGGTGCATGGCCTGGTTGCGGTCTTCCCACCAGATGCGGCGGCACGGGTCGGAGCAGAACCAGTACGGGTTGCCGTTGTGGACCAGCTTGAAGCCGGGCCGGGCCGGGTACGTGCTCGCGTTCGGCGCGGACGTGGTCATCAGGGGGAGGTTGCACATGTTGCACACCCACGGCAGCGCGCCGGGCAGGGCTAGGTCCGTGCGCCCGTCGTTGACGTTGCCGATGATCGTGTCCCAGTACCCACCCCAGTTCTCCTCCCAGGTCGGGTACTTCGAGTTGAGCCACTCGCGCTCGTCGGGGGAGATGCCGCCGTTGGGGTTCCAGAACAGGGTCCAGCGGTAGAACCAGGTGCCCAGGTGCAGGGAGTGGTGGGCGGTCTCGAGGTTGGCCATGAACTCGTCCCAGTACCACGGCAGCTTGAGGCCGTAGTCCTGGATGGAGTGGGCGAACTGGTCGACGATCCACTCCTCCATGAACTCCCGATAGGACTGTTCGCGGGACTCCAACGGCGTGTAGTAGTCCATGGTCGGGCCGGTCAGAATCGCGAAGATGCGTGCCGAGAGCCAGAACGTGCGGTCGATGAGCCACTGCGCGCGTTCGGGCTGGTCCTCCATCAGCACCTCGAGCGTTGGGCCGCCCTGCTGGGCGTGGCGGGCCTCGTCGGTCTGGATCGAGCTGATCATGTTGGCGAAGTTGACGTCCCCGGTGGACAGGGCGTTGGAGGCCAGCGCGACGAACTGCAGGTTCGTGAAGCCGGTCTCGAAGGTGAAGGGCAGTTGGACAGCGATGTCCACGGCCGGCGACAGGGCCATGAACCCGTCGAACAGCGACCGAGCGGCGATCATGACCCAGTTGTTCGTGGAGTACGCCTTGTGCGCCCAGTCGTACTGCGGGTCCTTCGACACGTGCTCGTGCGCGAACCACAGATCGATCTGACTGTGCCTCATTTCGTCCATGGCGCCCATGACCGCCATGTTCCGCCACCCGCCGGTGAGCCCGAAGCGCGCCATCTTGAGCTCGGAGACGACGGCGAGGTACTCAAGCAGCGTGGTGGCCGCGAAGTGCGCCTTGGCGTTGGACTTCCAGCCCTCGGTGAGCTCGTCGAAGACGTCCGAGCGCGCCAGGGCGGCCTTGACCGAGTAGGCCGCGGCGTCCTTCTCGCGCTGCGTCGAGACGTACTCGCCGAAGGAGCTGCGGTAGTCCTCGCGCCAGCCGTGCCAGCTCTCGCGATCGGTCGCGCCGAGGCCCGTCATCCATTCCGGGAACACCGCGGCCTCGTCGACGTAGGAGAACTCCCAGTCGGTGGCGCGGGTGATGTCGTGCCAGTCTTCCCTCTTCAGCAGAGCCATTTCGGTGTCCTCCCGAGATAACGGTTGGACGGCGGACACGATGCCGCAGGGGTCCGGGCCGGCGCGCGAAAGCGCCGGCCCGGGACTAATTCGATGGGCCTTGCAGGTCAGGCGAGGCGGCGGACCACGGTGGTGTGGGTGCCGATCTTCGCCTGCACGGTAATCTCGCCGGCCGCGTTGGCCTCGGCGACGACGGCGGGGGAGCCGCTGACGGCGACGTGGTAGCGCAGGCCCGGCAGGAGCTGGGTGATGCGGTAGGTCGTCGGGTCGCCGAGACGATCCTTGTCCACGCTGGTGAACGAGCCCTCGAAGACGGACTCGTTCGAGACGGCCTGACGCACCCGCAGCGTCGGGAAGTCCACGCCCTCCAGGGTCGGCAGGGTGAACTTGGCCGTGTTGGGCTTGGTGAACATCTCCTGCCACTGGTTCGGGCGGGTGATGGTGTACGCGGGCATCATCCAGTCGTTGAGCTGACCGCGGGGCCAGTCCTCGCCGAGACCGAAGTGGAAGTAGAACTCGCCGCGCGAGGCGTCCCACGTCGGCTGGTAGGTGTTCTGGATGTGCTGGTTCAGGGCCTCGAAGGTCTCGGTGTCGCCGAAGATCTTCGCCGCGGTGGCCGCGGTAATTGTGGCGAACTGGTAGTCGCCCTCCATGCCCGGCAGGCCGATCGAGTACGCGCTGCCGTCGGGCTGGTACTGGATGAACTGCTCCTTGCCGCCCAGGTACAGGCGGTGCGCCAGTTCGTTGTCGAGCGGGGCGAGCTGAGCCGCGGTGCCGAAGTAGTTGTACGCGATCTGCGCCTCCGGGCTGTCGACCTTGGCGTCGATGGTGGAGTCGTAGTACAGGGCGATCTTGTCGATCGGCGCGTCGGTGTAGCCCTGGGAGATGTAGTGCTCGCGGAAGTAGCGCTTCCAGCCCTCGAACGCGCTCATGTGCTCGGTGCCGTGCATGACGTCGTAGAGCCGGTTCGCCATGCCGGTGAGCATGTGGCACCACGGGTAGATCTTGACGACCTCGCAGCCGATGCCGGCCGGGTTGGACCGGAGCTGGTTGGCGATCATGCGGTTGATGGAGCCGTGGTCGTAGGTGTAGATCGTGTCGGCGTCGTAGCCGACCTTGAAGGGCTCGTCGTACTTGGCGTCGCCGGTCACGTAGTTGTAGAAGCTCAGGACGACGTTGAGGTAGCCCTTGTACATGAGGTTGCAGGAGCCGTTGCCACGGACGGGGTCCGGGTCGTAGGAGTAGGGCTCCAGGCCGTTGCCCGGCCAGCCCGGCAGGTCGTACTTGCCGAAGTAGCCCTCGGGGAAGATGGCCTTGTACGCCGGGTCGTACTCGGCGCGCTTCGGGTCCGGCCCGGAGCACTCCACCCAGTCCCACATGGCGTAGTACTCCATGTAGCGGTCGGCCATGTGGCCGAGGATCTTCCCGTACTGCTCGCGCCAGGCGGGGGTGTTCTCCGACATCAGGCCGAGGGCGTAGGAGGCGTAGGTCAGGTCGTAACGGTGGAACACGCTCGTCGGCCCGTTGGATAGGTTGTCCCACGACTCGTGCGGGTCCTCCTCCTTGAACCAGGTCTTGTTCAGGGTGGACTTGCGGTCCATGTAGGCGAGCCAGCCCATGGCCTCGTCGGTCAGCAGGGTCTTGCCCGGGATGATCTGCGCCGAGGACGTGACCTGGGCGGAGAACTCACCGGCGCTGTCGGCGGGGGAGGCGGGCGCGGCTTCCGGCGCGATCGTCATTGACGCTCCTTCGTCGTAAATGTTGAATATTACGATTGCTGGTCAAGGTCGGACTGTCAAGGAGTCAGGCTAGCGAATGTCCAACATTTATGGCACGCTCCGGCGTCATGAAGGCGATGCGAGTAGAGACCTTCGGCGAGCCCCTGGTGCTCGTCGAGCTCCCCCAGCCCACGCCCGCCCCCGGCGAGGTCGTGATCGACGTGGCGGTGGCCGGCGTCAACTTCCCGGACCTGCTCGTGGTCGACGGGACCTACCAGATCCTCCCCGCCCTGCCGTTCAGTCCCGGCAAGGAGGTGGCGGGCGTCGTGTCCGCCGTCGGCGCCGACGTGGCCGGAATTGCCGTCGGGCAAAGAGTTCTGGCCCAGATCGAGTACGGCGGCTACCGCGAGGCCGTCGCGGTCCCGGCGTCGAACGTCGTCGTTCTGCCCGACGGAGTGAGCTTCGCGCAGGCGGCCGCGTGCGGGCTGGGCTACCTAACCGCGCACTTCGCGCTGGTGCGCCGAGCCCACCTGCGGGCAGGGGAGACGGTGCTCGTCACTGGAGCCGGCGGCGGGGTTGGCTCCGGCGCCGTGGGACTGGCCAAGGCCATGGGAGCGGTCGTGATCGCCGTCGCGCAGGACGACGCCCGCGCCGCACTGGCGCTCGAACAGGGCGCCGACCACGTCGTGCGCTCGGACGCCGCGGACCTACGGGACCAGATCCGCGCGCTGACCGATGGGCGCGGCGTGGACGTGGTGGTGGAGACCGTTGGGGGTGCGGTCTTCGCGGCGTCGCTGAGCGCGACCGCCTGGGAAGGCCGCGTGGTCGTGATCGGTTTCGCTTCTGGGGAGATCCCGACCGTGAAGGCGGGCCACGTCCTGGTGAAGAACATCGCCGTGCTGGGCCTGCAGGTCAGCGACTACCGCGACCGCGAGCCGGAATCGGTGCGCCTGGCGCTCGGCGAGATCCTCGACCTGATCGCCGAAGGCCGCCTTGACGTGCCGATCGCCGCGGTCTACCCGCTGGAGAAGGCCGGGGACGCGTTGGCCGCCGTTCGCGCGGGCACCGCGATCGGCAAGGTCGTGCTGGAGATCGCCCGCTGAGGCGGGGTCACCTCTTGCGGTAGGCCACGAAGTGCTTGCGCAGGTAGGTCAGGTGCTCGATCATCGCGAGCTCGGCCGCGTCGGCGTCCTGCGCGTCGACGGCGCGCAGGATCTTCTGGTGCTGCTTGACGGTGTTGCGGCCGACCTCGGGGGAGAGGTCCAGGTAGTGCACCGGCTCGGTCTCGCGGTGCACCGCGACGATCAGGCTCGCGAGCACGCGGTTGCCCGACGCGTTCGCGATCGTGCCGTGGAAATCCTTGTCCAGCTGGGGCACATCGGGGTCGTCGATAGAGATGACCTTCTGTCGGGCCACGATGTCCTGCAGCGTCGCCAGGTCCTCGGGGCTGCGGTGCAGCGAGGCGAGGCGGACGGCCGGGACCTCGAGGTGCTGGCGAACCAGGGCCACCTCTTCGAAGTCGATGTTGCCCAGGGCCAGCAGATTGGACATCGACTCGCCTACGGCGTCGGTGAGCGAGGAGTGGTCCACGCTGCGCACGAAGCTGCCGCCGCCGGCGCCCGGGATCTTGCGGATCAGGTTCTGGGTGGACAGCGAGCGCAGGGCCTCGCGCACGGTGGTGCGAGAAACGTCGAACTGGCGGGCGAGCTCGGATTCCGAGGGCAGCCGTTCGCCGCTCTTGAGGGAGCCCTCGAGGATCGCGCTGCGAATGTGTTCCTCGACCTGCTGACGCGGGCGCAGCACGCGCTGGCCGATGAACCGCACGGTGTCGGAGCCTGATTCGACGGTCGTCATCTGTCGAACATTACTACGGTGCGCGCTCGATCCCGGTGAACCCGCTCGAATCGCTGCAGGTGGCCGACCCGACTGCACAACCATTGACAGTCGGCTAAATGTTGGACAATATGCATCGCATGACGAACCAGACCACGCTGCCGCTGACCGGAGTGCGCGTCCTGGATCTCAGCACGTCCTACGCCGGACCCACCGCCACGATGTACCTGGCCGAGCTCGGCGCCGACGTCATCAAGATCGAACGGCCCGGCGCCGGAGACGACGGCCGCGGCTGGGGCCCGCCGTTCGTCGACGGCGTCTCGGCATGGTTCGCCTCCGCCAACCGCGGCAAGAAGTCGATCGTCCTGAACCTGCAGGACCCCGCCGGCCGCGACGCGCTCGAGCGCCTGCTCGCCACCGCCGACGTACTGGTGCAGAGCTTCAATCCGGGCAAGCTCGCAGGACTCGGCCTGGCACCGGACGAGGTGATGGCGCGTCATCCCCGGCTCGTTTACTGCGCGATCTCCGGGTTCGGCCTCACCGGGCCGGACGCCGAACTCTCCGGCTACGACCTGGTCGCACAAGCCCGCTCTGGCCTGATGAGCGTGACGGGCGAGGCAGGCGGACCGCCGCAGCGGGTCTCCACAGCCCTGTCTGACATCGTCACCGGAATGATTGCCGCACTGGCGGTAACGGCCGCCCTGCACCGACAGCTGCTCGTGGGACGCGGCGAACTCATCGACGTCTCCCTCCTCGACGCGGACCTGGCGCTCATGGCCCCGCGCATCGCCAGCTACCTCGGCGGCGAGCCCGAGCCGGCACCGAGCGGCGGGACCGACTCGGTCCTGGCCGTCTACGAGTCCTTCGCCACCGCCGACGATCGCATCGTGCTGGCCATCGGCAACGACGCCATCTGGCGCCGGCTGTGCGAGGTCCTCGGGGACGCCGACATGGCCGCCGACCCCCGGTACTCCTGCAATGCCGACCGCAAGGCCGGGCGCGGCGAGATCCTGCCCCGCATCCAGGCTGCGCTCCAGCGCGAGCCCGCCGCCGTCTGGCTGGCGCGGTGCGCCGCCGCCGGAATCCCGGCCGGCGCCGTGCAGTCCCTGTCCCAGGTGGTCGCCGACCCGCAGGTCGTCGCCCGCGGCGCAATCCTGTCCGGCAACGGCTCCGGTCTGCACGGCGTCCGACCGCCGTGGCGGCTCGGCTCCCAGACCGAGTACAACCCGAGCCCCGCTCCCGCGCTCGGCGCCGACACCCGCGCCGTGTTGACCGAGGCCGGGTGCACGGAAGCGGAGATCCTCACCCTGCTGGACGCCGAAGGCGTTGCCGTTCGCGGACGTGCCTCGTGAGCGCCCGGCCGGCCGAGACCGCCGACGGTCCGCTGCACCTGTCCTACGACGGCGCGGTCGCAGTCCTGACCCTGCACCGCCCGGAGCGGTACAACGCCCTCGACGCCGCCCTGGTCGCGAAGCTCGGCGCCACGGTCGCCGCGCTGGCCGCCGACCCCGCCACTCGCGCCGTCGTGTTGACCGGATCGGGGGAGAAGGCGTTCAGCGCGGGCGCCGATCTCGAGGAACTCGACGGTCTCACCGCGGGCCTCGCCTACGAGGCACTCGCGTTGGGCCAGCGCGTTTTTCGTGCGATCGAGACCTGCGGGACCCCGGTGATCGCCGCCGTCAACGGTCTGGCGCTTGGTGGCGGCATGGAACTGGCGCTGTCCGCCACCTTCATGGTGGCCAGTACCCGCGGCGCGTTCGGTCTCCCGGAGAACGGCCTGGGCCTCATGCCCGGGTACGGCGGCACCCAGCGCCTCCCGCGGCTGATCGGACGTCAGGCTGCGCTGCACCTCATGCTCAGCGGCGACCGTCTCGCCGCCGATCGCGCCCACGCCTGCGGACTAGTGCCGCTACCGCCCAGCGCTCCGGAACAGTTGCTGACCGACGCCCTCGCGATCGCCCAGCGCATCGCCGGGCGCAGCCCGACGGCCACCGCCGCGATCCTGCGCGCGGTCGATCGGGGCTTCGACGCCGATCTGGACACCGGCCTCGCCTTCGAGTCCGCTCTTGCGGGGATCGCCGTCGCCTCGCCCGACGCAGTCGAGGGCATCGCCGCCTTCCGCGCCAAGCGCCCGCCCGAGTTCGAGGGGAAGCCGTGACGACCGTGACCGAGCGTCAGACCGACGTGACCGACGAGATCGTCGTCGACGGTCTCCTCACTGCGGCCGAGCTCGCCGTCCGCGACCGTGCCCGCGAGGTCGTCGCCGCCGAGGTGGCCCCGCGTGCCGCCACCCTGGATCGCGAACACACCTTCGCGAACGAGAGCTACCAGGCCCTGGTCGCAGCCGGGTTCGGCGGGCCCATCTTCGACGAACAGCTCGGCGGGGCTGGGCTGTCCACGCTGGAGTACGCGCTGGTGATGGAAGAGATCACCGCCGGCTGCGGCGCCACGAGCCTGGTCTACATGACCCAGGTGCACGCCGCCTACCCGTTGCTGCTCGGCGGATCGCCCGACATCGTGAACCGCTGGGTTCCCGCCCTCAACCGCGGCGAGACCTACGGATCGCTGGCCATTACCGAGCCCGGCGCCGGCTCCGACGCATCCGCGATGCGCACCACCGCCCGCCGCGACGGCGAGGACTACGTGCTCGACGGCTCCAAAACCTTCATCACCACCGGCGACCGCGCCGACATCCTCGTCGTGTTCGCCACCACCGACCGCACCGGCGGGCGCGGCGGCATCACCGCCTTCGCCGTCCCGGGCGACACTCCCGGCGTGGAACGGGGCCGGCCCTTCCACAAGATGGGGATGCACGGCTCCACCACCGCCGAGGTCTTCTTCTCCGGCGTCCGCGTGCCCGCCGGGGCCCGTCTCGGGACCGAGGGCAAGGGCTGGGACCTGGTCACCAAGTCGGTGGTGAAGTCCCGGGTCAGCGCCGCCGCCGAAGGTGTCGGACTAGCCCGCGGCGCCTATGCGCAGACCCTCGCCGTGCTGGGCCCGGTGCGACGCCGCGTGCCCACCGTCGCCTTCCGCCTCGCCGAACTGCGCACCGCCATCACCCAGGGCAGGCTGCTGCTGCACGGCGTCGCCCGCGCCATCGACTCGCGTCCGGACGACCCGCTCACCGCGGAGATCGGCATGATGAAACTCGCGTGCACCGACCTTGGGCTGAACGTGGCCCTGGCCGCCGCGGAACTGCTCGGCCCCGAAGGCGACTTGGTCCAGTGCGGCGTCGAGCGGTACGTCCGCGACGCGAAGGTCACCCAGATCTACGACGGCACCAACGAAGTTCAACGGCTGCTGATCGCCCGCGACACCCACCGCCGCCTGACGGAGCGTCAGTCGTGACCGTGGACCTCAAGGGTAAAGTCGCCCTCGTCACCGGCGGCAACCGCGGCATCGGCCGCGCCATCGCCCTCGGCCTGGCCGAGGCCGGTGCCGACGTCGTCCTCGCCGCACGCGACACCACGACCCTGAGCGCCGTCGCCAAGGAGATCGAAGCCGTCGGCGCGCGCGCCGATTTCAACGTCGTCGACATCGCCGACGGCCCCGCCGTGCGAGCAATGGTGGACGGTGCGGTCGAACGCCTCGGGCGCCTCGACATCGTCGTCAACAACTCCGGGATCGTCTCCAGCAAGGCCCTGCTCGAACTCGACGAAGACGAGTGGGACCGGGTCCTGAACACCAACCTGCGCGGGACGTTCCTCGTGACGCAGGCCACCGGCCGGCACCTGGTGGCGCAGGGCTCCGGCAAGGTGATCAACATCGGCTCGAACTTCGCCTTCAAGGGCGTCGCGAACCACGCCGCGTACTGCGCCTCCAAGGCCGCGGTCATCGCCTTCACCAAGTGCATGGCCGTGGAATGGGCCCGGCACAACATTCAGGTCAACGCCCTGGCACCGGGCTACTTCGAGACCGACCTCAACGCCGGAGTGCGCTCCGACACCGAGGCCAACGACCGCATCGTGCGCACCGTGCCCGCACGACGCATGGGCGTCCCGGACGAACTCGTCCCCTGGGCGCTGCTGTTGGCCTCACCCGCATCGGACTACATGACCGGTGAATCGATCGTGATCGACGGCGGCCTGACGGCCCGTTAGGAGACTGCAGGTGTTCACCCCACAGACAGTCGGCGTGCTCGGCACCGGAACCATGGGTTCCGGAATCGCCGTCGTCGCCGCCCGCGCCGGGCACCGCGTGATCGTGCGCGACCTGGACGACGCTCGAGTCGGCGCCGGGATCGAGCGGATCGTCGCCTTCCTGGACAAGAGCCTGTCGCTCGGCAAGCTCTCTCCCGAGGCGGCCAACGCCGCCAAGCGCGGCCTGTCCGGCACCACCGAGCTCGACGGCCTCACCGAGTGCGACGTCGTGATCGAGGCCATCTTCGAGGACGTCCCGCTCAAGCAGCGCACCTTCGGCGAACTCGACGACATCTGCAAGCCGGACACCCTGTTCCACACCAACACCTCGACGCTGTCCGTCACCGCCATCGCCGCCGGGTCCGTTCGCCCGGGCCGCGTGGTGGGAACGCACTACTGCAACCCCGCCCCGTTGATGAAGCTCGTCGAGGTCGTCAAGGGCGACCAGACCGACGAAGACGCCTACCGCCGAAGCCTGGACTTCCTCGCCAGCGTGGGAAAAACAACCGTCACGACCAAGGACTCCCCGGGGTTCATCGTCAACCGGTTCCTGATCCCGTTCGAAAACGCTGCCATCCGCGCCCTCGAAGCCGGGCGCGGGACCGTCGAGTCCATCGACCTCGCGGTGACCAAGGGCCTGCGCTACCCGATGGGCCCGTTCACGCTGCTGGACATCGTCGGCATGGACATTCACAAGGCCGTCGCGACCAGCCTCTACGACCAACTCAAGGATCCCCGGTTCGCACCGCCGCCGATGGTCGATCGGATGATCGCCGCCGGCACCCTCGGCCGCAAGTCCGGTCACGGCTTCTACGACTACGCCACCAGCGCACACTTCGGTGCCTGACATGGGAGAGCAACCGATGATCGGCACGGCATTCTGGCCCATCGAGCACGTCGCCGTGCTCGGCTTCGGCACCATGGGCGCGGGCATCGTCGAGATCTGCGCCCGCGCCGGACACCAGGTGAGCGTCCTGGAAACCGACGCCGATCGCCTCGCGGCCGGCCACGCCCGCGTCGAGAAGTCGCTGGCCCGCGCGGTCGAGCGCGGCAAGATCTCGGCGGCCGACTCCACCGCGGCGCTGAGCCGCATTACCGGAGTCCTCGACGTCGCCGCGCTGTCCGGCGCGGACCTGGTGATCGAGGCCGTCGTCGAGGTGCTCGAGGTCAAGGTCGAGCTCCTGCGGGCCGTCGCCGCCGTGGTTCGGCCCGAGGCGCTGCTCGCGACGAACACCTCCGCGCTCTCGGTGACCGACATCGCCTCGGCCCTGCCCGGTTCGCACCGTGTCGGCGGCCTGCACTTCTTCAACCCGGTGCCCGTGATGGAACTCGTCGAGGTGATCCGCGCCCTACAGACCGACGAGAACACCGCTCGGACACTGCTCGAATTCGCTGCCGCCATCGGCAAAACCGCCATCGAGGCACCGGACCGCCCCGGGTTCCTGCTCAACCACCTGCTGATGCCCTACCTCAACGACGTCGTGCAGGCCTACGACGACGGCCTGGCCACCGCCCGCGACATCGACACCGCACTGCACCTCGGCCTCGGCTACCCGGTGGGCCCGCTCGCGCTGCTCGACGTCATCGGTCTGGACGTGCACTGCCACGCCACCTCGAGCGCCTACGCGGCCACTCTCGACCCGGCGTTCGCGCCGCCCCCGCTGCTGCGCCAAATGGTCGCCGCCGGGTACCACGGCCACAAGACCGGCCGCGGCTTCGTCGTCGGGACCGAGGACACCAAATGAGCTACGAGGACATCCAGTACGAGGTCGCCGAGGGCGTCGCGACCATCACGCTGAACCGTCCGGAAAACGGCAACAAGTTCCGGCGTCAGACGGCGCTGGAGTTGGCGACGGCCCTGCGGGCGTTTCGCGAGGACCCGTCGGCTCGGGTCGGCGTGCTGACCGGCGCGGGGGAGAAGTTCTTCTGCATCGGCGGCGAGCACGATCCGCTCAAGTCCCTGGACTACGGCCAGGTGCTGCCGATCGTCGACGTCTACGAGCTGATCGACACCGTCTCCAAGCCGATCATCGCCGCGGTCAACGGGTTCGCGGTCGGCGGCGGGAACGTCCTGCACATGCTCTGCGACCTGACGATCGCCGCCGACAACGCCGTGTTCCGCCAGGTCGGGCCCATGGTCGGCAGCTTCGACGCCGGATATGGGACCTGGTACCTCGAGGACACGATCGGGCGCAAACGCGCCAAGGAGATGTGGTACCTCAACCGCAAGTACACCGCCGAGCAGGCCGAGCGGATGGGCTTGGTCAACGAGGTCGTCCCGGCGGCAGAGCTGATGGCCCGCGTCCGCGAGATCGCCGAAGAACTCCTCGCGCGCAGCCCGCTCGCGCTCGCCGCGCTCAAGGGCGCGTTCTCCGCCCGCCACACCGGCGTCGCCGGTCAGGCCCGGATGGGCCACGACCAGATGCTGAGCTACTACCTCATGACCGCCGAGGCCCACGAGGTCAGCGAGTCCTTCGGCGCCCGCCGCGCGCCCGACGACGAGAAGTTCTGGCAGTGAACGGCCCAGTGCGCACCGCACCCGCCTGGGAGAGCGGCGCAGGCGATCCGGACGTCGCCGCGCTGAACGAGATGATCGACGCCCTGCTCGCCGATCACGACGTCGCGCTCGACGACGGCGACTCGGCCACCGACCACGGGCGCGCGCTGCTGGTGGCGCAGGGACTCTGGTCGATCGCGATGCCGGAAGAGGTCGGCGGCGGCGAAGGTCCGACGCCACTGCTGTTGCACGCGCTGGCCCGCATCGCCCGAGGCTGGCCCGCCCTCGCGCTGGGCTGCGCCCACGCACACGCCGCGGTGTCGATCCTGGCCCACCACGAGGACTGGACGACCGTCGCAGCGGCCGTCGCGGCCGGGTCGCCGATCGCGGTCGTCGACGCCGCAGGTCCGATGGCCGAGCTGACGGTCGGTCACGGTCCAGAGCGCACCCAGGTGGACGGGACCGTCTCCCGCGTGGACGTCGCAGACGTGGCGCCGTCCCTTCTCTTGGTCGACGCCGCGGCCTCCCGTGCGTTGCTTGTCGCCGCCTCCGAGCTCGGGATCGTCCACAAGACAGTCGTCGCGCGGACGGGGCTTGCCGGCGCACGTACCCACCCCGTCGCCCTGGTCGCGGTACTGACGGACTCTCAGGTCCTCCCGCCCCTGGGCGCGTCGACCTTGGACAGCGATGCCGCCGGCGCCCTCGCCCTGCTGCACCTGCAGGTCGCCGCCATCGCCTGCGGGATTGCCGCCGGCGCCCTGGAAGCGACCACCGGCTACGTCGGCGAGCGCCACCAGTTCGGCGCTCCGCTGGCGGCCCTGCCGACGATCGCGCGTGCCGTCTTCGACGCTCGATCGGACGTGACCGCCGCGTTCGATCGAGCGTTGGCCGTCGCGACCGCCCCCGGCGGGATCGACCCACTCGCCGCCGCCTCCGCGCTCCGCTCGGCGTTCGCCGCCGCGATTCCCGCGGCCACCGCAGCGATCCAACTGCACGGCGGCTATGGCTACCTGCAGGAGTACCCGGTCGAACGCGCGTTCCGCGACCTCGTGTCGCTTCGTGCCGCAGCTGCCCTGGCGCCCGTGCTCGACGCGGCCGCGGTGCTGCGATGAGCCCCCAGGCCCCGCCCGCCCATCCGGGCCTACGCGCGGACAGCCGGCTCACCCCGGAATTGATCGCGTCCTACCTCGACTCGGGAATGTGGGACGACACCTCGCTGCGCGGTCTGCTCTCCGCCGCGGCCGCAGCCCACCCCGACCGCGTCGCCGTCGTCTCCTATGCTTATGGTACCGGCGAACCCACTCGCATGACCTACGCGGAGTTCGACGCCTTCGTCACCCGTCTCGCGCATGGACTCACCGCCCTCGGCGTCGGGCGTGGTACCTCGGTGGCGCTCATGCTTCCCAACAGCGTGCAGATCGCTGCCCTGGTGTTCGCGATCTTCGAGGCCGGCGGCGTCTACACCGGAATCCCCGTGGCCTACGGGGAACGGGAGACTGGGGCGATCCTCGCCGGCAGTGGCGCCGAGGTGCTGGTCGTCCCCGCTGCGCACCGACGCGGCGAAACCCTGGACACCGCACGCACACTGCGGCGCGAACACGGCTCTCTGCGTCATCTCGTCGTCCTCGACGACACCCCCGACGGAGCGGTGCTCGGCCCCGACGAGACGCCGTTCGCGGCTCTGCTCGACGCTCCCGTCGTGGACCTGCCGCCGTTGGACGCCGGGGCGGTCTGCCACGTCGGATTCACCTCCGGCACCACCGGCGCGCCCAAGGGCGTCCTGAACTCCTCGCAGACCCTGTTCGCCGTCATTCGCAACTGGGTCGAGCACGTCCGCCCCGAATCGCTCGGCGACCCGTTCGTCAACCTGATCGCCTCGCCGATCGGGCATCACACCGGGTTCCTGTGGGGCGTCATGATGACCGCCTTCCGTCAGGGCACCGCCGTGTTCCTCGACCGGTGGAAGCCCGACTGGGCGGCGGAGGTGATCCTCGCCGAGCGCGTCACCGCCTCGTTCAGCGCGCCGACGTTCGTCCAAGATCTGATGGGCACTCAGTTGGCAGGACATCCAGATTCGCCGCTGCGGATCTGGATGCTGGCCGGTGGCCCGGTGCCGCGCAGCCTGCCCGCCGCGGCAGCAGCTGCCTTGGGCGGATACATGTCGCCCGGGTTCGGAATGACCGAGTGCGGCAGTGCCATCTCGTGCGCCCCGCACCTCGCGGACAGCGTGCTGCGCACCGACGGCGCCCCCACCTATGGCATGGAGGCCCGGGTAGTCGACGCGACCTGGAACCCGACCGCGCACGGCGAGATCGGCGACCTTCAGATCCGCGGACCCGCCGTCTTCCTCGGCTACGCGAACCGTCCGGACGCCAACGCAGGCGCCTTCGACGCCGACGGCTGGTTCCACACCGGCGACACCGCTCTGACCACCCCCGAGGGCTTCATCGCCCTGGCCGGTCGCACCAAGGACATCGTCATCCGGGGCGGGGAGAACATCCCCGTCCAGCAGGTCGAGGCACTGCTGCAGGAACACCCGCAGATCACCGCCGTCGCCGTCGTCGGCTATCCCGACGAACGCCTCGGCGAACGGGCCTGCGCGGTCGTCCGCCCGGTACCCGGAGCGGAGCTGGACTTGCGGGGGCTGTGCGACTGGCTGCTGATCCAGGGCCTGTCCGCGCACTACCTCCCCGAACGACTGCAGATCGTCGAGCACCTGCCCGTCACCACCATCGGCAAGGTGGACAAGGCCGCGATCCGGCGCCTCGTCGCCGCTGCCGTCGAGACCGAAGGTTTGTCGTGACACCGCTCGAGGGCATCCTCGTCCTGGACTTCTCCACCCTGCTCCCCGGCCCGCTCGCCGCGCTTCTGCTCGCCGAGGCGGGTGCCGAGGTCGTCAAGATCGAGCGGCCCGGGATGGGCGACGAGATGCGAACCTACGAGCCACAGTTCGGATCCGCGGCCGTCAACTTCGCACTGCTCAACCGCGGCAAGCGCAGCATCGCGCTGGACCTGAAGAACCCCGAGGACCGCGAACGGCTGGCCCCGCTGCTCGCGAGAGCCGACGTGGTCATCGAACAGTTCCGGCCCGGCGTCGCCGCCCGCCTTAGAATCGACGCGGCATCGGTCCACGCCGTCAATCCACGAGCGGTGCACTGCTCGATCTCGGGCTACGGCCAGAACGGCCCGTACCGCGACCGCGCGGGCCACGACCTCAACTACGTCGCCGAGGCCGGGATGCTCGGCCTGTCCACCGGAGCGGACGGCGCACCGGTGCTGCCGCCCGCGCTGATCGCCGACATCGCCGGCGGCACCTACCCCGCCGTCGTCAACATCCTGCTGGCGCTGCTGCAGCGCGAACGCACAGGCGAGGGCACGTCGCTGGACATCGCCATGGCCGACAACGTGCTGAGCTTCCTGTACTGGGCGATGGGCGGCATGTGGGCCGGCGGCGACGCCCCGCGCCCCGGCGGCGAACTCGTCACCGGCGGCTCGCCCCGCTACGACATCCATCGTTCCGCCGACGGCCGCTGGCTCGCCGCAGCGCCGCTCGAGGACCGGTTCTGGAGCGAGTTCTGCACCATGCTCGACCTCCCGGACGCCGTCCGCGACGACACCGCGGACCCCGCCGCCACCCGGGCCGCCATAGCCGAGGTCTTTGCCGGACAGACCGCCGAGCACTGGGCGGGGGAGTTCGCCAAGCGCGATGTCTGCTGCTCGGTCGTGCTCAGCACGGAGGAGGCCCTGAGCCACCCTCAGTTCGCCGCCCGGCGGCTGTTCGAGCGACGCATCGCCGACGACGCCGGCCGCGAAATCCCCGCGCTGCCGGTGGCCATCGCACCGAGCCTGCGCCGCCCCGAAACCGTGCTCGGCTACCCGAGCCTCGGTGCCGACAACGCACTGGCCGCGCGATGACCGAGGTCTTCCTGATCGGTGGGGCTCGCACGCCCGTCGGTCGCTACGGCGGCGCCCTCGCGAGCGTGCGCGCAGACGATCTCGCGGCGCTCGTGGTCGGTGAGGCCGTGGCACGCGCCGGCATCGATCCGTCCTCGGTCGACGAAGTGATCCTCGGGGCGGCCAACCAGGCGGGCGACGACAACCGCAACGTCGCCCGCATGGCCGTCCTGCTCGCCGGTCTGCCGGTCGGCACCCCCGCCTACACGGTCAACCGCCTCTGCGCCTCGGGCCTGACTGCCATCTCCAACGCGGCCCAGGCGATCCGGGCGGGCGAGGCGGACCTCGTCGTGGCCGGCGGCGTCGAGTCCATGACCCGAGCACCGTGGGTAATGGCCAAACCCGGCACCCCCTGGGCCAAGCCGGGGGAGACCCACGACACCGCGCTCGGCTGGCGCTTCGTCAACCCGCGCCACCATCCGGAGCACACGATCAGCCTGGGCCTGACGGCGGAACGCGTCGCCGAACTCGACGGCATCACCAGGGCCGACTCCGACGCGTTCGCCCTGCGCAGCCAGGAACGCGCCGCCGCCGCCATGCTCGCCGGAGCCTTCCGCGACGAGATCGTCGCCGTCGAAACGGCGGGGCGCACGCCGGTGCTGGTCGCCGAGGACGAGCCCCCGCGCGCCACCACCCTCGAGGCCCTTGCCGCCCTGCGCCCCTCGTTCCGCCCGGACGGCGTGGTCACCGCGGGTTCCGCCAGCCCCCTGTCCGACGGCGCCTCGGCGATCGTGGTCGCCTCGGCCGCGGCCGTCGAACGATTCGGCCTGCGACCGAGGGCGCGCGTGGTTGCCGCCGCGTCCGCGGGCGTCCAGCCCAACCTGATGGGGCTCGGCCCCGTACCGGCCACCGAGAAGCTATTGGCCCGCGTCGGGCTCAAAGTTCGAGACCTGGACGCCGTCGAGCTCAACGAGGCCTTCGCGGTCCAGGTCCTGGCCTGCGCGCGCCGCCTCCGACTCGACGAGGACAGGTTGAACGCCGACGGCGGAGCGATCGCCCTAGGACACCCGCTCGGCTCCAGCGGATGCCGCCTCGTCGTCACCCTGCTCGGCCGCCTCGAACGCACCGGCGGGACGCGTGGACTGGCGACCATGTGCGTGGGCGTCGGGCAGGGCGTCTCCCTGTTGGTCGAACGGGTGTGAACCCCGGCCCGGCCAGGGCCCTGGAGCGCATCGCCCCCGCGGCCTTCGTCGCGCTGTGGAGCACCGGGTACATCGGCGCGCGCTACGGACTGCCGTACGCGGGCCCCTTCACCTTCCTGTCCATCCGGCTCGCCGTCGCAACCGTCGTCCTCGCGCTGCTGGCCATCGCCTGCCACGCCCCACAGCTCCGAAGTCGCGCGGACGCGGCCCGAGCGGCGTTCGGCGGCCTGCTGCTGCACGCCGGACTGCTCGGCGGAACGTTCTACGCGCTCTCGCGCGGCGTCTCGACCGGCGTCGCGGCCGTGGTCATCGGCCTGCAACCGCTGGCAGTGGCCGCACTCGCCTCCGGCGCGCTCGGCGAGCGGCTGACCCGGCGTCAGTGGATCGGCCTGTCCATGGGTCTGGGCGGGGTCGTGCTCGTGCTCGCACCCGGGCTCCGCAACGCGACCGTCTCGGCGGCCGGCCTGATCGCATGCGTGCTCGCTCTGAGCGCAGGCGCCGTCGGCACGCTGTGGCAGAAGCGGCACGGAGACGCGATTCCCCTGCTGTGGGGCACGGCCCTGCAGTACGCCGCCGCGGCGACGTTCACCGGCCTCGTCGCCCTGTCGGTCGAACCGCACGAGGTTCGCTGGTCCGTTCAGTTCGTTGCGGCCGTCGGGTGGTTGGTGCTCGGACTGTCCGTCGGCGCGATCCTGCTGCTGTTTTGGCTGCTGCGCAGGGGAAGCGCGGCCAAAGTCGCGAGCCTGCTCTACCTCGTCCCGCCCGCGACGGCCCTGCAGGGACACGTGCTCTTCGACGAACGCGTCGCGCCGATCGCGGTCGCCGGAATGGCCGTCGCCCTTGTCCGAAGTTGATTCGCCATATACGTTACTGTCCAACATTAAGCAGTCGGTATAACAAGGAGACGCGCCAATGAAGATCCGCGCCGCAGTCAGCCGGGAGAAGGAAGCGCCCTTCACCATCGAGGAGATCGACATCTCCGAACCGCGCCACGACGAGGTCCTCGTCAAGATCGTCGGCGCAGGGGTGTGCCACACGGACCTGATCTGCCGCGACCAGTGGTACCCGGTCCCGCAGCCGGCCGTCTTCGGGCACGAGGGCTCCGGCATCGTCGAGGCCGTCGGCGAGAACGTCACCAAGCTCAAGCCGGGCGACCACGTCGTCATGAGCTTCATGTCCTGCGGGCAGTGCAACAGCTGCCGGCTCGGCCACCCGGCCTACTGCTCGGAGCTCTACGAGCGCAACTTCTCCGGCACCCGCCCCGACGGCACCAGCGCACTGTCCGCGAACGGCGAGCCGCTTTCCGCACACTTCTTCGCTCAGTCCTCCTGGGCCACCTACGCGATGGGCTACGAGCGCAGCGTCGTCAAGGTCGACCCCAGCGCCCCGCTCGAGCTGCTCGGCCCGCTGGGCTGCGGCATCCAGACCGGCGCCGGCGCCGTGTTCAACATCCTCAACCCGAAGGCCGGCACGTCCATCGCGGTCTTCGGCGCCGGCTCCGTCGGGCTCTCCGCGGTCATGGCCGCCAAGGCCGTCGGCTGCACCACGATCATCGCCGTCGACCTCAAGCAGAGCCGCCTGGACCTGGCCGCCGAACTCGGCGCCACCCACGGCATCAACGCCTCCTCCACGACCGAGGTCGTCGAGGCCATTCGCGACCTCACCGGAGGCGGCGTCGACTTCTCCCTAGAGCTCACCGCCAACGGCAAGGTCTTCCGCAACGCCATCGACTCGCTCGGCCCGCTGGGCACCGTCGGATGCATCGGCGCCACCGCACTCGGCACCGAGTACAGCTTCGACGTGAACGATCTGATGCTGCCCGGCAAGACAATCAAGGGCATGGTCGAGGGAGACTCGGTTCCGGACATCTTCATCCCGCGTCTGGTCGAGCTCATCGCCCAGGGCAAGTTCCCGCTGGAGAAGCTGGTCACCAACTACAAGCTCGACGAGGTCAACAAGGCCGCGGAGGACGCCGAATCCGGCGCCGCGGTCAAGCCGATCCTCGTCTTCGCCTGAGAGGCACGCACCATGACGGCAGCGGTGGGCCAGGCGGCCCTGCTCGCGATCATCGACTACAAGGGCGTCGCCGAAGACGAGTTCAACGACTGGTACAACAACGAGCACACCCCCGAGCGCGAAGTCCTCGACGGCTTCAACGACCTCAAGCGGTTCGTCTCGGCCGACGGCGGCACGCTCTCGGTCGCGCTCTACGAACTGCGCGACATGGACGTGCTCGCCAGTCCCGAGTACCTCGCCACCACAGGGGAGAACTACTCGCCGTGGTCCAAGCGGATCTTCGCGCGGACCCGGCGCTTCGACCGCTACGCCCTCGACCTCGTCGCCGCCGAAGGCCCCGCGGGCCTGCAGGCCGGGGCGGTGCTGACGATCGCTTGCAACGCGATCGACGGTCGGGACGCAGAACTCGGCAAGTGGCTCGGTTCTTCCGAACTCGCCCGAGCCGCCGCAGTGCCCGGCGTTGTGGCGGCCAGGTACTACACCCGCAACTCGAACCGGGGGCCGTGCGGCCACGTCCTGGTCTACCTGCTGGAGAACGCGGGCGTCGCCAACGGCGGCGCCTGGGGCGACAACCTTGGGTTCCTTCCCTCTGGCGAGGCGCGCGCATTGATTCGCGACGCCGAATGGACGCTCACCAGCGAACGCTGACCCTGAGTCAGAATGCAGAGAGAGGCCCCACCGGAAATCGCGGGTTCACACGGTCGTCGCAACACCTCGATCTGAGGAGTTGCGGCGACCGTGTCGTTTTCGGAGGAGCAGGAAGGCTTGACGGGCAGGTTGCTTCGGCTGGTGGACGCCGGTGTTGCGGTCTCTGCCGCGGCGGCCGATTTGGGGATCGGCCGCGGTCGGGCCTACCAGCTGTTGCGCCTGGCCGGTGCGCCGGCCGGCGGGGCGAGGACCGTGATCGGGCAGGAGCACCGACAGGGCGTGCTGGCTTCCTTCGCCCAGAACGGAAGTATCGCCGCGGCGGCTCGAGCGGCCGGGTTGAGCCAAGGTGCGGCCCGGCGGATTCTGGTGGATGCCGGGCGCGTGCCGACAGAGCCGGCGCCGGGCGGGGGCGGCAAGCCCGAAGCGCGGGCACGGTGCTTCGAGTTGCTCGCGCAGGGCCGTTCCAGCGCAGCGGCGGCGAGGGAGGTCGGGGTCAACGAGCGGACCGCGAAGGACTGGCGCCGCGGGGTCAAGCGCTCGGGCAACACGCGGATCTATCCCAACGGTCTGGTCGTGGACTCGAACAGCCACATGCGCTACTTCGGCTCCGTGACGAATCACAGCGCGCCCGAATCGGAGTCCTCCGGTCGCCACCTGAGGTTGGACCAGCGCATCTCCATCGCCGACGGGCTGGTCAACCGCCAGAGCCTTACGTCCATCGCCGCCTCGATCGGCAAACCGACCTCCACCGTGTCGCGCGAGGTCGCCGCGCACAGCGTGGAGGAGGTCTACCTGCCCCACCGCGCGCACGAACGAGCGCGCGCGGCGCGGGCCCGGCCCAAGGCCTGCAAGCTCGCCGTCCACACTGAACTGCGTGAACAGGTCGAGAAGGGGCTGCGCCAGGAGCACTCGCCCGAACAGATCTCGCGCCGGTTGCGGTTGGACTACCCCGACGATCCGAGCGTGCACGTGAGTCACGAGACGATCTACCAGTCCCTCTACTTCCAGGCCCGCGGCGGCCTCAAGCGCGAACTCGTCGTCGCGCTGCGCACCGGCCGAGCCATGCGCAAACCGCAGCGCAGCCCCGAGGAGCGCCGCCATCGCTTCGTCGAGCCGATGGTCATGATCAGCGAACGCCCGGCCGAGGTCGAGGACCGGGCCGTCCCAGGCCACTGGGAGGGCGATCTGATCATGGGTCAGAACAACCGAAGCGCGATCGCCACCCTGGTCGAGCGCAGCACCCGCTACACGATGCTCGTGCACCTACCGAACGGGCACAACGCCGAGCACGTCCGCGACCAACTGCTGGCGACCATCGCGACGCTGCCCGCACATCTACGCGGATCGCTGACCTGGGACCAGGGCTGCGAGATGGCCCAACACCACCAGATCACCCTGGCCAGCGACATGCAGATCTACTTCTGCGACCCCGCCAGTCCCTGGCAGCGCGGCACCAACGAGAACACCAACGGCCTGCTGCGCCAGTACTTCCCCAAGAGCGGCGACCTGTCGATCCACGGACCGGAAGACCTCGAACTCGTCGCCCAAAAACTCAACGGCCGTCCACGCAAAACGCTCGACTGGGAAACCCCAGCCGAGCGTCTGCGTGATCTACTCACCACCACATAGAACCGGGTGGTGTTGCGACGACCCCTTGAAACCGCCAAATCCGGTGGGGCCTCGTCCACGTTCTGGGCGAGTGGCCGCTCAAGGTGAACGAGGAAGGGCCGGGCATCGGATCCTTCCCGATGCCCGGCCCTGCTTCGACGGTTACGCGGGGACGTAGATGGACTTGAACTTCTGGTAGGAGGACAGGCCCTCCGGGCCGAGCTCGCGGCCGATGCCGCTGGACTTGGTGCCGCCGAAGGGTCCGGCCGGGTCCGGAAGGTAGTTGTTGATGCCGATGGTCCCGGTGTCGATGCGGCGGGCGACCTCCAGGCCGCGCTCCGGGTCGGCCGTCCACACCGAGCCGCCGAGACCGAACTCGCTGTCGTTCGCGAGGCGGACGGCGTCGTCGAGGTCGGTGTAGGGGATGACCGCGAGCACCGGGCCGAAGATCTCCTCCTGTGCGATGGTGTGGTTGTTGGCGACGCCGGCGAAGATCGTCGGTTCGACGAAGTAGCCCTGCTCGAGGCCCTTCGGTCGGCCTCCGCCGGTGGTGATGCGCCCGCCCTCGCCGATGCCCTTGGCGATGTAGGACTCGACCCGGTCGCGCTGACGAGCGCTGGTGAGCGGGCCCATCTGGATGCTCGGGTCCATGGGGTCGCCAAGGGTCACGGACTTGGCGAGGTCGGTGAAGACGTCGACGATCTCGTCGTAGCGCGAGGCCGGCGCGAGAACGCGGGTGCAGTTGTGGCAGGTCTGCCCGTTGTTCATCAGCGTCGCCATGAACAGCGTTTCGCTCATGGTGGTGAGGTCGAAGACCGCGTCGTCCAGGATGATGGCGGCGGACTTGCCGCCGAGTTCGAGGGTGACCGGACGCAGCAGACGCGCGCACGCCTCGGCGACCTGACGGCCCGCGATCGTCGAGCCGGTGAAGGCGACCTTGTCCACGCCCGGGTGTGCCACCAGGTAGGCGCCGGCGATGCGATCGCCGGGCACGATGTTGATGACGCCCGCCGGGAATTCCGCCTCGATGAGCGCCTCGGCGAGGATGTAGCTGTCCAGCACGGTCTCGGGGGAGGCCTTCATGACCACGGTGCAGCCCGCGGCGAGGGCCGGGGCGTACTTGAACGAGGCGAGGGTCTGCGGGAAGTTCCATGGCACGATCGCCGCCACGACGCCGATCGGTTCGCGGCGCACGCGCACGGTGCCATCGCTTAGCATGCCCGCGCGCTCTTCCTCGAAGGACGCGGTGCGAGCCAGGCCCGCGTAGTAGCGCAGCAGCGTCATCGGGAAACCGGCCTCGGCGGCGCCGGCCAGACCGATCGGCATGCCGTTCTGCTCCGTGACGGCGCGGGCGGTCTCGGTGCCGCGCATTTCGAGGGCGTCGGCGAGGCGTTCCATCGCGGTGGCCCGGTCCGCCGGCGCCCAGTGGGCCCAGCCCTTCGGGTCGTCGAAGGCGCGGCGCGCGGCGGCCACGGCACGGTCGACGTCGGCCTCGACGCCCTCGGGCACGCGGCCGATGACCTGCTCGGTCAGCGGGGAGACGACGGTGATGGTCGCGTCGGTCGACGGATCGACCCAGCCACCGTCGATGTAGAACGAGTTGTACTCCGACGCCATGGGGTCCTCCTGTAGTCGTTGGGCTTTACGCAACCCGTCGAATGTTTGTTGTCGGACATTTAGGCTAGCAGGCGGTACTGTTCGTCGGAAGCCCGAGTCGCTCTCCGTCGGATGGATTCGCTGATGTCGCTGACGTTCTTCTCCGCGCAGTGGTGCGCGGAGGCCCTGCGAGTCGTCAACACGAACGACGGGATTCGCGAGGGACTGGTCGACCCGAGCAGCTTCAACACCCCGGTGATGTTCGAGTGCAGCGACCACGCCGGCGTCGGCAGCCGCATGGACTTCGCCTCCGGCGAGGTGACGGCGTGGACGGCCGGCACGGCCTGGGGGAGCGTCGATCGAACCGGTGCGACCTTCAGTGCACCGTTGGAGACCTGGCGCAGCGTCGTCGAGGGCGAACGCGACGCGACGCTTCTTTTGATGGAGCGAAAGCTCAAGCTGAAGGACACCAAGAAGCAGGCGATGGCCGCCAACTACCGCGCCGTCGACGCGATGTTCAAGTCGTGGGGCGAGCTCGACACCGACTGGGACCTCTAAACCCAGGAGCCAAGGCTCTCCCCACGGACGAAGCGAACCGGGATTTCGCTTCGTCTTCGCGGCCCCGGCCGATTCGCGGCGACACCGAATCGGCCGGGTCCGCGCCACCGCACCGGCCCCCGTCACCCCTGGATACGCATGTTCACCTTTCTCGTCGAGACGACGCAGGTGCGCGAGGCCGACATCCTCGTGTGTTCCCGGCGCCGGTACTCCCGTTGGACGACCTGTCCGTGCGGGTCCTGCATCCAGCAGTTGCGCAGGGTGCAGAAGCATCGCAACGCGGGTGTGCTTCCTCCGGCCCGTAGCGCCGAGGCGTGGGAGCGCATCGACCTGTTCCTGCAGGCGGGATGGACCCCTACCGCGATCGCCACCGCGGCCGGCATGGCGCCCCGCACCGTGCTCGCCGCTGTCCGACGTCGCAGAGCAACGGGACTTCCCTCGACCTGGTCCTACGGCTACGCCGAACTGCTGCTCGGTCTCGACGTCGCGGCACAGGCGCAAGGCGGCTACGTACCCGTTGCCGGGGCGCGGCGACGCCTGCGGGCGTTGGCCTGCCTCGGCTGGTCCGTCGCCGAGGTCGCCGCGTGCATCGCGGAGCTGCCCGATCAGGATCCCGTCGGCGAGTCGACCCTCGACGCGATCCGCAGCGGTCGCACCGACGTGGGCGTGAGGCCGCAGTTCGACCGGGCCGTCCGTGCCGTCTACGCCTTGCTGTGCATGCGCCACGCCCCACCCGGCCGGTCGGCCACTCGTGCCAGGACCCACGCGGCCAAGGTTGGTTGGCTCCCACCGCTGGCCTACGACGACGAAGATCTGGACAGTTCGCACCCCGCTGTGGAACGACGGGCTCGCAGGGCAACGAGAACGGAGACCGCCAGGTGAAGTTCGGACTGCACGTGTTCCCGACCCGGGACGGCATGCCACCGGGCGATCTGGGCGGCCTCCTGGAGGACCGCGGCTTCGAGTCGATGTTCGTGCCCGACCACACCCACATTCCGGCGATCACCCCCGAGCGGGACGACGTGGCGAACCTGCCGACCGAGTTCAAGCACGGCATGGACGCCCTGATCGTGCTCGCCGCCGTCGCGCAGGCCACCATCACGCTGCGAATCGGCACCGCCGTGCTGCTTGTGACCCAGCGGGATCCGATCGTCACCGCCAAGGAAGTCGCCTCCATCGACGTGCTATCCGGCGGTCGGATGCTCTTTGGCGTAGGTCCGGGCTGGCTCAAGCAGGAGATGCGCAACCACGGCACCAACCCCGACGATCGCTGGCGCGTCATGCAGGAACGCGTCGAAGCCATGCAACGGATCTGGACGCAGGACGAGGCGTCCTACAGCGGCGAGTTCGTCGAGTTCGACCGCATCACGTCCTGGCCCAAGCCGGTCCAGCGGCCCCACCCGCCCATCCTGGTCGCGGGCAACGGCCCGAACGTCGCCCGCCGCGTCGTGGCCTACGGCGACGAATGGATCCCTATGCTTCGCCCCGGCGTGCTCGACCAGATCGCCGAGTTCAAGAAGACCGCGCGCAAGCCCGGCAGCGACAGCCCCATCCCCGTCACTCTGTTCGAGGGCGACCTCGCCGATGTCGACGCCTATGCCGCGGCGGGAGTCGACCGCGTTCTGTTCTGGGTACGCCCCGAAGGCGCCAAGCAGATGATCGCCACCGTCGACCGCATCGCGTTGAAGCTTGGCCGACGTCTGGAGAACGCGTAGACCGTCGGGCCGTCCGCCTGCCGTGGTGGTGCGCGCGGGGCAACCCACGGGCGGGCC
>JBQTIB010000034.1:0-8562 GCA_052389435.1 Sporichthyaceae bacterium
GCGGGGTGCGATCGGGCAACAACGGCTCGATCCGGGCCCACTCCTCGTCGGTCAGGTCGTGTCTATCGCGCATCTGCCAGGTTTAACGCACCCGGAGCCCGTCATTCACGGGACACGCTCTAGTCGCGCCTTCGGCGAGCGCCGCCCGGCAGCCTGGTGGCGGAGCCGGGCTCTGGTGTTCACCGAAGGTCCGCCGTTCGGCTGAGGCGGTTCCAGCCGAAGGTACGGCCCTGCACGAGCGTTGGGCTACGTCCTATCCGGGAGCACATCGTCCGGCGGCCACTCGGTCGTTGGGGCCGATCCCGGGGAGTTTGCGTTGCCGTCTGGTCGTCGTCGTCGGATGCTGGCCGCAGTAGGAATTGCAGCGACGACCGCAGGCGCGTTGGCGGCGGGGACCTTGGCGGCCTACTCGGCCACCACCGCCCCCGCTCCCCGCCCGAGCACGTGGGTTCCCTACGGCACCGAAGTGATCGCCCACGGGGGCGACCTGTCCGTCGCACCGAAGAACACTCCGGCGGCCCTGCGGGCGGCTTTCGCCAACGGCGCGGACGCAGTCGAGTTCGACGTTCTGTCCACCAAGGACAACCGCCTGGTGGTCATGCACGACGGCGAACTGGCTGCACACACGCAGAACTGCACCGGGCTGGTCCGGGATCGCAGCTACGCCTACGTCCGCGCCTGCCGCACCCTCGACGGGGCGCAGGTTCCCAACCTCTACGACGCCCTCACCGTGGTGCGCGATGCGGGCAGGCGAGCGTACGTCCACGTCAAGACCTCCTCCGGGAAGGGCCTGGCCGCCGGCTACATGAAGGCGGTGAACAAGTACGGCCTCAACCGCGACGGACATGTCGTCTTCTACAGCTCGAGTACCGCGGTGCTGGACGAACTGCGCAAGGAGGGCGCCGCCGCCGTCGGGCTCACCTTCGTCGACAGCCGCGCAAGCAGCGGATGGGCCTCGAAGTACCCCATCCTGCTCCCCTACGACACTGCGATCACCACGGCGTTGGTCCGGGCCGCGCAGGCCCGCGGCCAAGCGGTGGTCCCCACGGAGTCCCGCCGCATCACGTTGGAAGACGCCCGGGTGCAGGGCGTGGACGGCTTCATGGCCAACGATCTCGGCGCCGCTCGGACACACTTGAACTGACGATCAGTAGGAGCGCGGCAGGCCGAGTTCGTGCTGGGCGACGTGGTTGAGGATCATCTCCGAGTTCACCGGTGCGATCCGCAGCAGCCGAGCCAGGCCCCAGAGCGGCAGCAGACCGAACTCGGTGGACAGGCCGTTGCCGCCGTGGGTCTGGATCGCGGCGTCGATGGCGGCGACCCCCGCCTCCGCGGCGGCGTACTTCGCGGCGTTGGACGCCGAGCCCGCCGGCAGACCCCGGTCGTGCAGCCACGCCGCCTTCGCCGTCATCAGCGCGGCGAGTTCGACGTCGATCTTCGCCTTCGCCAGCGGGTGCGCGACCCCCTGGTGGGTGCCGATCGGCTTGCCCCAGACCGACCGCTCGGTGGCGTACTTCGCGGCACGGTCCAGGGCGTACCGGGCAACGCCGACGCACAGCGCCGCGGCGGTGACCCGCTCCGGGTTGAGGCCGTGGAAGACCTGGGTCAGGCCCTCGTCCGCCACGCCCACCAGACGGGAGCCCGGCACGCGGACCTCGTCGAAGAACAGGGTGAACTGTCCGTCGGGCAGGGTGATCGACACCGGCAGCGGCTGGGCGACCAGGCCCGGGGAGTCGACGTCGACGAGAAAGAGCGACAGCAGCGCCTTGCCGGTCTCGGGATGGGTGCCGGTGCGCGCGACGACCATGATCGCGTCGGCCTCGTCGACTCCGGAGATGTAGTACTTGGTGCCACGCAGGATCCAGTCGTCGCCGTCCCTGACGGCGGTCGTGGCGAGGTTGTGGCTGTTGGTCCCGGCGTCGGGCTCGGTGATCGCGAAGACGAGGGTCTTGCTGCCGTCGGCCAGGCCGGGCAGGAACTGCTGCTGCAGTTCGGGCGAGGCGAACTTGGCGAGCACCTCGACGTTGATCGCAGCGGACACCACGAGCAGCAGCGCGGGACAGCCCGCGGCGCCGAGTTCCTCGCAGACGATCGCGAGTTCGGTCAGCCCGCCTCCGCCCCCGCCGAACTCCTCGGGCACGTTGACGCCGAGGAAGCCGTGCTTGCCGAGGTCCGCCCACAGTTCCGTGCACGGGGTACGGGCCTCGGCGTGCCGGGCGTAGTACGTCCCGCCGTACCTGCCCGCCAGGGCGGAAACCGCCGCGCGCAGGTCGGAGTGCTCGGTGGGTTCGGCGAAGTCCACGGGTGGTCCTCTCCATCGGGGTCAGGAGGTGGCTTGGAGCGCGGTGATGCAGGCGGCGTCGACGATGTCCTCGACGTCCGCGCCCCTGCTCAGGTCGTTCATCGGCTGCGCCAAACCCTGCAGGATCGGTCCCACCGCGGACGCGGAGCCCAGCCGGGCCACCAGTTTGTACGCGATGTTGCCGGCGTCGAGGTCGGGGAACACCAGCACGTTGGCCCGACCGGCCACCGCACCGCCCGGAGCCTTCGCGGCGGCGACGGCGGCCACGAGCGCGGCGTCGCCCTGCAGTTCGCCGTCGATGCAGAGGTCCGGACGCCGCTCGCGCGCGATGCGGGTGGCCTCCACGACCTTGTCCACGCACGGGTGCCGCGCACTGCCGTGCGTGGAGAAACTCAGCATCGCCACCCGCGGGACCTCGCCGAGGAAGGTCGCCGCGCTAGCCGCCGCGGCGATGGCGATGTCCGCCAACTGCTCCGCGGTCGGGTCGGGTACGACGCCCGCGTCGCTGAACACCAGCGAACGGGGCCCGCCCTGCGCGTGCGGGCAGTGCATGAGGAAGAAACTCGACACCGTCGAGACCCCCGGCGCCGGGCCGATGGCCCGCAGTGCCGCGCGCACCGTCGCCGCAGTGGTGGCGACGGCCCCGGCGACGCAGCCGTCGGCGAGTCCGGCCGCCACCAGCAGCGCCCCGACGGTCGGCTGGTCCTCGAAGATCCCCGCCAACTCCTCGGCCGACGGCTCCACGCCCTGCCGTCGACGCCCCATCAGGTAACGCCGCGTCAGTTCCTCGCGGTGCCCGGCGACCACGGAGGCGTCGGGCAGGATCGGGACGGCGAGTCCCTCCCCCGCCAGCACCTTCGCGGCGGCCTGCACCCGCGGGTCGTCGGCTTCGGCCAGCACGACCCGCTTCGGCGCCGCCGCCGCGCGTGCCCGCAGGGCGTTCCGGAGCTCGCTCAAGAAGCAGTGGCCAGGAGCGAGGACGGCACGGTGACCTGCATCGAGAGCAGGTACTGGGAGTAGGTCTTGCCCTGCGCGTCGAAGATCAGCGAGGAGGTGCCGCCGCCGCCGAGGGAGTTGTGCAGCAGGAAGTTCACCGCCAGCAGGTTGGGCAGCGGGTGGCGTTCGACGGCGCCGTGGCAGATCTCCTTGAAGTGCGACTTCACCACGTCGGCGGAGAGGAACTCCACGAGCCAGGAGAAGATCTCCGGGCTGCGGGCCAGGATGCCGACGTTGGAGGTGTCGCCCTTGTCGCCCGACCGACCGAGGCACAGGCGCATCAGGGGCACGGTGACCGGTTCGGAGTCGTCCGCGGTCCACGGGGCGATGTTCTCCACGCCCATGGCGACCCCGGAGATCGTGGCCGGGTCGACGGTGGCCGCGGCGCCCGCGGAGACGGACTCGGTCTGCCCGGCGAAGGTGACGGTCGGCTGCACGACCTCGCGGCCGATCAGCGCCGGCCAGTGCGCGACGACGTCCGCGACGCGCGGGCGGCCCTGGTCGGCCGGGACGGTCATGCCGGGCATGGACTGGAGCATCGAACCGACGACCATCGGGGCGAAGTTCGTGTCGATCTTCGCGCGATCGTGGTCGCGGACCGCGAACTGCACGAGCACCTCGGAGGGCTCCTCCGAGCCCAGCGGCGGGTGGCTGCCGTCCCAGCCGATGAAGCAGTGCGCGGACTCCTCGTAGAGGTCCGCGCCGCCGGCGACGCCCCAGAACACCTCGGTGGCCTTGCGGGCCTTGCGCAGGGTGTCCGGGCCGGTGACCAGCAGTCGGCCGACGGAGCGGTACCCGTCGGCAACGGAGATCGCGACCTTCAACATCGTAGGCGGCGGGCCGCCGACGATCCCGGAGACGTGTACGCGGTCCGGGCCCTGCTGGGTGAGCTGGATGGAGTCGAAGCGGGCGACGCAGTCCGGCGAGAGGTACCCGGGGGCGCCCATTTCGTAGAGCAACTGCTCGGAGACGGTGTGGACCGACACCAGACCGCCGGTGCCGGGGTGCTTGGTGACGACGAACGTGCCGTCCGCGTGGGCCTCGATGAGCGGATAGCCCATGTTCGCGTGGCTGGGAACCTTGTGCCAGTCGGTGAAGTTGCCGCCGGTGCACTGGCAGCCGCACTCGATGATGTGCCCGGCGACGACGCCGGCGGCGAGGCGGTCCCAGTCGTCCGGCGCCCACCCGAAGCGGTGGATCATCGGCGCGAGGGTGACCGAGGTGTCGGTGACCCGGCCGGCGATGATCACGTTGGCGCCGAGCTCGAGCGCCCGGACGATCGGCGGTGCGCCGAGGTAGACGTTGGCCGAGAGCACCTGGTCGCGAACGTCGGACAGCGGGCGGCCGGTCTCCATGTTGGTCAGTGTCTGGCCGCCGGCGAGCAGCGGGTCGATGTCGGCGTACAGGTCGTCGCCGGCGACGACGGCGACGCGCACCTTGTCCGCAACGCCGAGCTGTTCGGCGACGGCCATCAGCCCGGCGGCGCACGCGTGCGGGTTCACCCCGCCGGCGTTGGCGATGATCGTGACGCCCTTGTCCATGCAGGGCGCGAGCACGTCGCGCATCTGGGTGAGGAAGTCTCCGGCGTAGCCGAGTTCGGGCTTGCGGGCGCGCTGCTTCTGCAGGATCGCCATGGTCACCTCGGCGAGGTAGTCCATGACGAGGTAGTCGATGTGGCCACCCTCGACCTGGCGGCGGGCGGCACTGGGATCGTCTCCCCAGAACCCTCCGCAGTTCGCGATCACGATCGACTCTGCTCGCTCGGCGCCCATGCGGTGACCTTCCATCTTCAGACTCGACGTTAACGACTATAAACACTAGAGTCATTCCGCCCGACAAAGCCAGTCGGGCCGACGAGGAGAATTAGGTGACCTCCGCTCCCCAGGCGATAGCGCGCACGCCGCGCCAGCGCGAGCTGTTGGCGGCCGCCTCGGACCTGTTCGCGCGCTACGGCTACCACGCCGTGGGGATCAACGACATCAGCGGCGCCCTGGGCCTGACCGGGCCTGCGTTCTACCGGCACTACCCGAGCAAGGAAGCCGTGCTGGTGGCGATCCTCGAGGACGCCGTGGTGTCCCACCTCGAGGAGGTCGGCGATCTCGGCCGCTCCATCGACGACCCGATGGCCGCGTTGACCGCGATCGTCGAGAACCACGTGGGCTTCGTGTTCGACCACACCGCGGACATCGTGACGTGGCGGACCGAGGTCCGCAGCCTGCCGGATCCGGATCGCCACCGGCTCCGGTACCTGATGCGCCTCTACACCGAGGAGTGGGTGCGCGCCGTCGGCGCCCTGCGCCCGGAGGTGGAGGTCGAATCCGTCCGGGCGATGTGCCACGGAGCGATTTCGCTCATCCAGTCGGCCGCAGAGTTCACCAGCAAACTGCCGCGGGAGAGGGCCGCGCCCCTGCTCGCCGCGATGGCGCTGCACGCCCTGGCCGACACCCCGATTCCGGCGCACGCCTGAGCCCCGCGGGGAACCGCCGCACTCGATCCGTCCGTTGCCAGATGAATTAGCCGACCACGCGAAACCGCCGCGTCCCCCGGAGGCCGTCTTGAAGGAACTCGTCTTTCACCGTTCCCTGCTGCCGGCCCTGGCCCGCACGCCGGACCGCGTCGGTTTCGTCGACGCCGGTTCGGGTGCGACCACGACCAACGGCGAACACCTCGCCCGCGTCGCCCGACTCTGCGGCGCCCTGAACGGCGAACTCGGCCTCACGCCGGACAAGCGCTTCGCCGTGCTCGCGATGAACAGCGTTCCGTTCATCGAGCTGTGGCACGCCGCGATGTTCGGCGCCGCGTCGATCAACCCGCTGAATCTGCGCTTCTCGGCGGAAGAACTCGTCTACGTCCTGAACGACAGCCAAAGCGAGGTGTGCTTCGTCGACTCGACGTTCGCGCCGATGATCGAGGCGATCCGCGCCCGCACGCCGCTGAAGAAGGTCGTACTGATCGGCTCCGGCGACGGCGCCTGCGACATTCGCTACGAGGACCTGCTGAAGAACTCCGAGGAGCGCCTGCCGGCCGAACCCGACGAGGACTCGCCCTGCGTGCTCATGTACACCGGCGGCACCACCGGAAGCCCCAAGGGCGTGGTGACCACCCAGCGGGCCCAGGTCCTGAACCAATACCACGTGGCGATGATGCTGCCCTGGCACGAGGACGGCACCTTCCTTCTGCAGACGCCGATGTTCCACGCCGCCACGATGCTCGGCATCCTCGGCGCGGCGATGTACGGCAACACCACGGTCGTGCTTCCGGCGTTCACCCCCGACGCCTCCCTCGCCGCGACCGAGACCTACCGCCCCACGACCACGCTCCTGGTGCCGACGATGATCGGCATGGTCGTGAACCACCCGGAGTTCCGCCCCGATCGCTTCGCCAGCGTCAAACGCCTGGTCTACGGAGCGTCGCCCATGCCGGTGCCGCTGCTGCGCACGCTGTTGGAGACGTTCCCGGAGCTCGAGATCGTGCACGGCTACGGGATGACCGAGGCCTGCACCGTGCTGACGATGCTGCCGGGCGCGGAGCCCCGCGCCGGGCGGCGCCTCGCGTCGTGCGGCCGACCGCTGCCGGGCATCGAGCTGTCCATTCGAGACGAGGACGGCAACGAACTGCCGACCGGCGAGGCCGGCGAGGTCTGCGCCCGCGGCGGCAACTTCCTCACCGAGTACTACAACAAGCCCGAGGAGACGGCCGCCGCGGTACGCGACGGCTGGTACCACACGGGAGACGTGGGCTATCTGGACACCGAGGGGTTCCTCTTCCTCGTCGACCGCGCGAAGGACATGATCGTCTCCGGCGGCGAGAACGTGTACTGCGTCGAGGTCGAGAACGCGATCGCCTCGCACCCCGCGGTGCTGCAGGTCGCGGTCATCGGCATTCCCCACGAGACGTGGGGCGAGGCGGTCCACGCCATCTGCGTCCTGAAGCCGGGCCAGGAGGCGACGGGCGAAGAGATAATTGCGCATGCGCGGGCGTCCATCGCCGGGTACAAGGTTCCCCGCACGGTGGAACTGCGCAGCGAGCCGCTGCCGCTGTCGGCCGCGATGAAGGTGCTCAAGCGCGAGTTGCGCGCGCCCTACTGGGCAGGCAGGGACAGCGCCATCGGCTGAACCTCACGCAAGAGGTATGACGAAACAGTCGCGGGTCCGAGGTTTGGACCCGCGACTGTTTCGTTCGGTCTTTCCCACCAGCCACACCGGCAACGGGAGCGATTACGGGCCGGCAAAGTTGTCCGGCTCACAGGCATGCACAGGGTCCCGGCGGTTTCGTCCACAGAGTTTCATGAAAGGAGGCGGCACACAGCGTCGAGACCACGGCGCGCACGTCCAGCAGCAAGGAGCTCCACAGTGTCCAGCACTGCCGCCCTCCACGACCGTACGTTCGTTTCCACCACGGACGACCACGAACTTTTCCTCGCCCTGCAGACCGCCGACGAGGCCGGTCGCGAGCGCATCCAGGCGGAACTGGTCGAGAGGTACACCGGACTCGTTCGCTGGCTCGCCAGCCGCTACGCCAACCCCGCCGTGGACATCGACGAGTTGGCGCAGGTCGGCTTCGTCGGCCTCGTCCTCGCCATCCAGCGCTTCGACCCGGAGCGCGGGTGCGACTTCGCCGCCTTCGCCAAGCCCACCGTGCAGGGCGAGATCCGCCGCTACTTCCGCGACAAGCGTCGGTGGATTCGCCTGCCGCGCCGCCTGCAGGAGACCAAGGCCGTGCTCCGCGAGGCCACCGAGAAGCTGACCCACGAGCTGGGTCGGACTCCGACGGTGCCCGAGCTCGCCGCCCGTCTCGCGGTGGACGAGGAACTCGTCCTGGAAGCCATCACGGCCGACGACGCGTTCAGCCCGCGTTCGCTCGACGCCCCGGTCGGTTCGGACGAGCAGGACAGCTGGACGCTGGCCGAAACCCTCGGCGAGTCCGACGACCGCCTGGACCTGACCACCGACTGCATGACGCTGCGCCCGTTGATCGAGGCGCTGGCTCCGCGCGAGCGGACCATCCTGCAGCTGCGGTTCTACGAGGACATGACGCAGGCTCAGATCGGGGAGAAGCTCGGCATCTCCCAGATGCACGTGTCCCGGCTCCTGAGCCGGACGCTGGCCTCGCTGCGCACCCAGATCGACGCCGAGGTCTAGCCTCGCCGTTTCACGATCGTCGGCGTGCCGGCGGGTCTTGAAGCGCGAAAGTGCCTGTCCGGTCGGGGATTCTGGTGATTGCGACGTCATCAGAAAACCGACCCGAAAGGCACTTCGCAGGTG
>JBQTIB010000035.1:0-3582 GCA_052389435.1 Sporichthyaceae bacterium
GGGTCCGCCCCCGGCCATTGGGGGGGGCCCCCCCCCCCCCCCCCCTACCCTTCCCCGGCCCGGGGGGGGTGGGGGGGTTCCACCCCCCCCCCCCCGCTTCTGCCCGGTCGGCGCCGAACCGAACGCCCTCGCGGGCTTGATAGGGTTCCCCGCGTCCCGAGCCCCCGTAGCTCAGGGGATAGAGCGTCGGCCTCCGGAGCCGAAAGCGCAGGTTCGAATCCTGCCGGGGGCACACATGTTTTCGCAGGTCAGAGGCGTTTCGACCCTTCCGCGGTGACCCGATTGGCCAGATTATGGCCAGATCGAACGGCCGTCGGCGGGAACTGACGGGCAGTCATGGGCATCCCCACCACGGACGTCTGCGGGTACCGTGGAGACCGATGACCACTCAACCCGTCGCACCGACTCCCCCGGTCAGCCTCGAGCGGCCGGTTGCCGAGTTGCTCGCTCGCGTCCGCCCACTGCCGGACGACCTGTCGGAGATGGCGATTCCCGACCTGGACGAGGTTGAAGGCGCGGCGTTTCTAGCCGCCATCACCGAGTGAGCCGCGGCCCGGTAGTGGTCGCTCCCTGACCTTCGGAGCAGCACCGGAGCTCACCAGCCAATGCCTGGGGCGCGGTCGCGACCTCGCCCGTTCGACTGGTCTTGGACAGGCCGCCGGCGAAGCTCGGCGGCGTGCTGCTCGTCGAGTGCCTGGCGCGTGAGGGCCGGCGCTTGCGCTGGGGCAGAGTGCCCTTCGACGCGGCCGGGCCGTGGCCGCGCGAGGTGCGGCTCGTTGCTGGGGACGTGGATGGGCCGGGTCTCGTGAGCACGTTTCTCGGCTTCCCAGGACCTTCTGTCGAGGTCGACCCGGCGGGACAGGGCCTCAATCTCGCGATCCAAGATCCATAGGCTCGTCGAGCCTGCGCCCACGGCGTAGTCGTGGCGGGCGACGGCCTCTCGGAGTTCCTGCCGCCGCCCGGACCGCAGCCTCCACGTCCCGGCGAGTTCCTCCCGGCCCTTGGTAGCGGCCTGGCTGTGGTGCTGTTGTTCTTGTGCGAGACGGGCGCGTTCGCCTCGACGCCGCGTCAGATCTGCGGCGCGGGCGAGGTGCTCGTCGGGGACGGTCGGTTCCGCGGCTCGTCGTGCCGCTTCTTCGGCTGCGCGTCGGGTGGCCCTACCGGCGCGGTCGCGGGCGCTGTCGCGCGCTGTATGGGCGGCGTCCTGCGCACCGCTGCGAGCCAGCGCGGTGGCGAGAACGTCCACCGCCGCGCTCTCCGCCGGGCGTTCGCCTGCCGGTCCATGTCTGCCAGGTTCGCCGTCGGTGGCGACGAACACGTGGTTGGCCCAACTGCCGCGGGTCATGCCGACGTAGAGGTGTTCGCGGTCGATCCCCGGTCGCACGAGGACCAAGCCGACCTGCACCGTCGCGCCCTGCGCGGCGGTCACGGTCGTGGCCCACCCGTACTCACCGTGCGCGGCGACGTAGGCCGCAGGCAGGAACGCAGGCTCTGCCCGGTCGAGGTGCTCAACGTGCAGACCGGACTCGTCGACTGCGACGACGCGGTAGCGGTCGCCGTTGCGCACGTGCCCGTCCTCGCCCACCGAGACGGTGCGGTCGTTGCGTCGGGTACGAAGCAGGTCGCCCTCCTGCCAGTCCCGCTCCCCCAGCCGCACCGCCGGACCGTGGACCTCCCCGTCCTCCAGCGCACTCGCCCGTGCTCGCTGGTTGAGTGCGTCGACGTCGGCTCGGGTGCGAGCCATCATCAGCACCTGCAACCCGGCCGCGTGTTCGCGTGCCCATCGTTCGTGCAGCGCCTCAACAGCACCGTCGACATCGACGTGTGCGTGGAGCCGGCCCTGATCTGCGTAGGTCTCGAGCGCGTTGGGGTCGCCGCGTCGCAGGCCGAGCGAGGCTTCGCCCTCCCAGTCGTTGAGGAACCGGTGCACGGTCTCCAGTTCGACGCCGTGACCGGCGTTCGCTAGCGCGGCCAACATGCCGCCCGGCCCACGCACGACGCCGATCTGCGCCGGGTCGCCGACCAGGACGACCTTCGCTCCGGCACGGCCAGCGGTGACGACGAGTCGGTCGAGGTCGTGCGTGTTCGCCATCGACGCCTCGTCGACCACGACCACCGCCCGCTCGTCGAGCACGAACCTCGCCCGCGCATCGGGAAGCAGGAGTCCGCGACGGTCCTGCTCCACGATCCACTTCGCCAAGGTGTCCGCCGGCCCGCCCGTGGCCGCCGAGAGTTCCGCCGCTGCACGCGCCGACGGGGCGAGCGCGACCACCCGGAACCCGTCCCGGCGCCAGGCGTCCGCGGCAACTCCGAGCATTCGCGTCTTGCCCGCTCCCGCGGGCGCGGTCACGACGTTGAGGAAGTCGCCGCCCTGGGTCAGTGCGCGCACCGCCTCCTGCTGACCGGAGTCCAGACCCGTGTCCTTCTGGGCGAGGATCAGCGAGGCGACGAGGACGCGGCCGTAGCCCCGTGCCCGGCCGCGTTCGGCGAGCGAGAGCACCCTGGCCTCGGCGGCCAGCACGTCCGCGCCGGCCCAGCGCGCGTCCGAGGCGCGCGGCGTCCGACCGCTCGGATGCTCTCCCACCGACACCGCCCCTGCCAGGCCAAGGGCCTGGTCGGTGAGCGTCTCGACGGCCTCTACGACTGCTGCGGCGCCGCGTCCGTCGACCGTCAACAGCGCGGCCACCTGACCCGCCACGTCCGCCCGCGAGAACACGGCGCGCGCCGCGGCCGCCGCCTGCACCGCGCCGGCGGCGAGCTCCGCCTCGTGCACCGGTTGCCGGCATGCTTGCCGAGCCGCCTCGCGGGCGGCTTCCCGCACCGCGTTCACGACCGCGCCGGGATCGAACCCGGCCGCCACGGCTTCGGCGTACCAGCGCTCCTGCAGCGTTCCGGCGTCGTGCGGTTCCTTCGCCGGCCGGGTCTTCAGCACGGCGGTCTTCGTGACCGCCGTACTTTCGTTCGACGTAAGCGTTCGACCGAGAGAGTTCTCGTATTCGGCAATTCTCGTCGATGCCTCGGAGTCTATTTGCGCGGTCCGTTTGGACCACATCTTCGATAGACCGTCAGGCACCCCAATTATCTCTGCCTGACCGTTGTTGTCCGCCACGTCGAACTCGAGTCCCGTGCGCGCGTGGATTTCGCTCCGCAGTGCGGCTTGATAGACCATTCCGGCGCACTTTTTATGGTGAAAGAATTCTGTGGCGTCAATCGTTCGCCAGGTGCCGTCGGCACACAGGACCTTGTTCACCACCAACGCGTGGGTGTGCAGTTGCGGGTCTGCGCACCGCGAGGTGCGGTGCTCGAAGCACGCCGCCGCCAACCCACCCGACGCGACCTGTTCGGTCCCGTCGACACCGCGGCGCGACCAGGAAGCGTGCGCGTCCAGGTAGGACAGGGCTGCCTCGACGGCGGCGGCGTGGGCGGCTCGCAGCTGGGCTGCGGTGTCGGGATCTGCTAACCTCGCCGTTTCACGATCGTCGGCGTGCCGGCGGGTCTTGAAGCGCGAAAGTGCCTGTCCGGTCGGGGATTCTGGTGATTGCGACGTCATCAGAAAACCGACCCGAAAGGCACTTCGCAGGT
>JBQTIB010000036.1:0-16729 GCA_052389435.1 Sporichthyaceae bacterium
GTTTGTCTTATCAGGGGCCGCCGGGGGGGGGGTCCCCGGTATCCCGCCCCGCGTCGCCCATCCCCCACCAACTCGCACGATCAGAGGCCGGAGCCCCCTTCGGCCGGAGAGCAGTTCCCTATGACTACCCATCGGAAGCCGCTGGCGCAGCCGCGCCGGCGCCGGCTGATCGCGGTGGCCGGAGCGAGCACCCTGACCGCAGCCACGCTGCTGGTCGGTGCACCGCAGGCCTCCGCCGCGACCCAGTCGATCTCGAACGCCTCGTTCAACTGGGGCGTGCACGACTACATCCAGTACAACGGCACCGGCGCCAGCTGCCACTTCCTGTCCGCCGGTTCGCTGGACTCGACCAACAGCACGACGCTGGCCGCCTCGTACAAGATCGCCGACGGCAACGTCACCATCACCCGCACCAGCGACGCGCTCGACGGCACCTACGCCGACCGGTGCAACGGCTTCACGGGCATCGGCGCCAGTCCGATCGGCACCCCGGCCAATCAGCGCATCAACTGGACCGGTGGCACCGGCACCCGCGACGTCGAGACCGGCGCCAGCACCGTCTCCTTCGTCGGCACCGCCTCGATGAAGTACAGCGGCCAGGCCATTCGCATCGTCGACCCGGTCCTGACCGTCGACGGCGCAGGCGCCGGCACCCTGAAGGCCACGCTCAAGGTCGGCAACACCGAGGCCGCCGCGGTCAGCACCCCGAACGTCGTCATCGGCGAGTTCACCGGCGTGACGGTCAACAACCCGGCCGCCTACAGCGCCACCCCGTCGTTCTTCGGCCGCACCGTCACCGTCGCCGGGGTCACCCAACCGACCGCCGCCGTGCAGGCCGCCTACGGCGAAACCGCCGGCGTCGCCAACTGGGGCGCGTGGACTCAGTCGTGGATGGACGCCATGACCGGCGGCGACGGATCCCGCTTCTACAACTCCAGCTCGACGCTCGCCTTGACCGACCGGTTCAAGAACCCCACCGCGATCGAGCTGTCCTACGGCACCCTCGGCGGGATCTCCGAAGGTCAGAGCATCGGCGTCGCCGTGCCGTCGATCGACTGCGGCGGCGAGGTCGTCTGGGTCATCGACGGAGCCGGCGGTCTGCCGCTGGTGCAGGACGCCGCCGTCACCGATCGGCTCCGGTTCAACGGTGCGCTGAACAACATCACCGTGACCGACGGCCGCGTCGGCAACGGCCCCGGCTGTCGTCCCAGCTTCGGCCTGTCCGGCTCCACCAGCGAGTTCACCGCCACCGGTGTCCCCGCGCTGCCGGCCAGCTACCTCGGCTGGACCCCCGAGGCCACCGGCGGCCTGACCCCGGGCGCGCTGGTCGCTCCCGGCTTCCCGACCGGCACGGGGCTCTCGGAGTCCGAGCCGCTCGCCACCTCCGCACCGGACACCGACGCCACCGGCACCGCCGGGGGCGACCTCGCCCTGGAGATGCCCACCAGCACTCCGCCGGGCGACTACTCGGGCACGCTGACGCTCAGTCTCATCGTCTGAGCACGGCAGTCTGACGCACCATCAGCTTCGCACCGGGCCGGGGGGCCAGTCCCCCCGGCCCGGTTCCAGTGAGAGAGCACCTGAACGCCCGCCGCACGTCTGCTGTGTACCTGCCGAATTGCGCCGCCTGCAGCGGCCGAGAGGAACCCGCTCGATGTCTCGTCGCTTCGCCCCCCGCGCCGCCCCCGCCCGCAGCCGAACCCGCCGGGCCGGCATCCGCCTCGGGGCCTCGGCGCTCGCGATGCTGCTCGGCACGGGCGTGCTGGCCGCCGCCCCCACGGCGAGCGCCGCCCCGACGGCCGGTTCCGTTCCCGCCGGCTCCGTTCCCGCCGAGGACCCGCCGCCGGCCGACGAGAACACCCTGACCTGGTCGGTGCGCCCCACCCCCGTCGAGGGCCAGCCGCTGCGCCCGAACTTCCTTGTCGACGTTCCCGCCGGCGCGGTCGTCCAGGACTCCGTGCGGGTCAAGAACTTCAGCAAGCGGGAACTCTCGGTCACGATCTACGCCAGCGACGCCCGCACCACCGAGAGCGGCGCGCTGGACCTGCTTCCGGCCGGGGAGAAGCCGCGCGACGTCGGCGCCTGGATCGTGCTCGAGCAGTCCGAGTTGAAAATCGCGCCCGGGGAGACCACGGACGTGAAGTTCACGATGACCGTGCCGGAGAACGCCGAGTCCGGCGACCACGTCGGCGGCATCGTCACCTCCTACGTCGCCCCCGGCACCTCGGAGGGCCAGCCGGTCAAGCTCGACCGGCGGCTCGGCACCCGCGTACAGGTGCGCATCGAGGGCCCGCTGAACCCGGGCATCGTCGTCACCGGCATGGACACCCGCTACGAGAACACCCTCAACCCCCTGGGCAAGGGCAAGACCGTCGTGTCCTACACGGTGAAGAACACCGGCAACGTCCGCATGGCCGCCCGCCAGCGCGTGAAGGTCTCCGGCCTGCTGGGCATCGGCGGCAAGACCGTGAACCTCAAGGACATGCCCGAACTGCTGCCGGGCAACTCCCTGACCCTCAACACCGTGGTCCCCGGCGTGCTGCCCGCGGTCCGCTCCTCGGTCAAGGTGCAACTCTCCCCGGTCCCCTCGCGCGACGGCGACAACTTCGACCGAGTCCGCCTCGCCAACGCCAGCAGCGCGAACTGGACCCCGCCGTGGGGCTACCTGATCGTGCTGATCCTGGCCGCCGCGATCCCCTCGGCCGTCGTGTTCTCCCGGCACATGCAGAAGCAGCGCGAGGAGCAGCGCGTCGAAGAGGCGATCGCCGCACGCCTGACGGACGCTCCGACCCCGTAGTCGGAGAAGCCGAACCGCTCGGCCGGGAAGGAGGCACGATGGCGAAAGCCCGCAGAACTATCTCCACGGTTCTCGCCGTCGTCGCCGCCTCCGTCGTCGCGTCCCCGGACGGTCACGCAACCCTCGCGGACGGGGGCACCCCCACCTCCAACTCCTCGCCGGGCCTGGCCTGGTTCCTGAATCCGTCCGGCGCGCTAAGCCCGGGCCTCGCGCGGCCGATGGCCCTGTCCGTGCCGCACTTCGGTTCCCACTTCTCTCCCGCCGTTCCCGGCCGGACGACTCGGCTGCGGCTGGACCTTCCGCCGGGGTGGACCCAGCAGAGTTGCGGCAGCGCGGCCTTCCACACCCCGTCCACGGCCTCCGCCCAGTTCGCCGCCTGGACGTGCAGTGCGACCGTCGTCGACGGCGGCACCGAGATCGTCTGGACCGGCGCCGTACCGACCCCGGCGCCTCCAGCGGACACCCGCCTGGTCGTCTCGCTCGTTGCGACACCGCCGGTCTCGGAGGAGCCGGTGTCCTTCGGCGCCGCGGGTTCGCCCGCCCCGGGCTTCTGGGTCGAGGCCGTCTACACCGAGGGCCTGCAGACCATCGCGCAGGCCTGGCGTGCGCCGAACGCCGCGGGCGTGCGCAAGGGAATCGAAGCGCCGGGCCTGGTCCTGGCCGTCAACGGCTCAACCGCTCCCCCGCCGCCACCCTGTTCCGCCCCGCCGGGCGCGGGCCCGCCGGGAACGCAGTGCCTCGGCGTCGTGGTGCCGAACTTCGAGCTCGGCGAGTTCGTGTGGACCATCTCCGGCGACCGATTCGTCAATCTGACGAATCGTCAAGATCGAGGCGCCTACACCGAGTTCTTCGGCGACATCGACCCCGTCCTTGTCCACGACACCCGCCTCGGCGGACCGAAGTGGTCCATCTCCGGCTACGTCGACGAGTTCTCCGGCGGCCTGTCCGGCCGCCTGCTCGGCTGGGACCCGATCGTCCTGAGCGGTCTGGGCTCCGCCGCGGCGGTAGCCGGTCCGGTAGTGCAGGCCGCGCTCCCGCAGGGCTCGGACGTCGACCTCGGGCTGCTCCAGTCCCGCCTGCTCGCCTCCGCTCCCGTCGGACACCCGCCGATGGACGTACGCATCGGCGCGGCGCTGACCGCCCGCGTCGCCGCCGACACCCCGCCCGGCACCTACTCCGCGGTCCTCACCCTCACCGCGCTCAGCTAGTCCCGCGCCGGGTCTCCGCGCGTCGCCAGGGCGCCGCACGACCCGGCCGCCACGACTCGTCCCTCCGGCGGAACTGGCGGTCCTGTCCGCGCTCACCCACGTTGCGGACGACGGCCCCCTCGAGGTCCTCGACGCCCTCGTCGCCGCTCTCGACCGCACGCCGACGGATCGCGCGGTCGATTACGCTCGACTCGTACTCGCCGCGCTGCCCGACCTCCCCCGCCGCTACCTGGAGGGCCTGATGGCCACCGAGACCTTCGAATACCAAAGCGAGTTCACCCGCGCACTCGAGGCCCGCGGCGAAGCCCGCGGCGAAGCCCGCGGCCGGGCCGAGGGAGAGGCTCACGGCCGGGCCGCGATGGTCCTGCGGATCCTCGCCGCGCGCGGCCTCGAGGTCGACGGGCCCACCCGCGAACGAATCGAGACCTGCACCGACCTGGCCCAACTCGACGCCTGGGGCGAGCGGGCGATCACGGCGGAGACCGTCGAGGGCCTATTCGGCTGACGCTCTCGGCCCGCCCGCGACCGCCGACCCGACGCCGCGATACCCCCGCACCCGCGCCGACCCACCGACTTTCACGACCGTTTGTCATTCCGGCGTACCTGGGCAATCATTGGCGCGCGAGTAAGGGTTGCCTCAGGCGAGGCGATCACAGCGCCCTGTCGACCGCACGGGGTCGGCTGCCGGAAGGGGTTGTTGTTGATGGCGGGTCCGATGCGGGTGGCGCGTTTCGCCCTGGCCTTCGCGCTGGCGGGCACTCTCGCCGCGTGCGGCGGCGTGCAGGGCACGGCCGCCGACACCTCCCCGGTCGCCGTCGAGGGCGCCGTCGACACCTCCGCGGGCAAGCGAGCGTGCAAGGGCGCGGCCACCGCGACGGCGAACACGGCCGTCACGCCCATCGCCACCGGGACCCAGCCGGTGTTCCCGACGACGATCACCGACGACCGCGGCAAGCAGGTCACGATCCAGAAGGCCGATCGGATCCTGGCGCTCGACCTGTCCGGGACCCTGGCCACCACGGTGTACGCGCTGGGCCTGGGCGATCGCATCGTGGGCCGGGACATCTCCACCGGCGTCCCGGAACTCCAGGACCGCCCGCTGGTGACCGTCAACGGCCACAACCTCAACGCCGAGGCGATCCTGGACCTGCAGCCGGACCTGCTGATCTCCAACTACAGCGTCGGTCCCCTCGAGGTGCAGCTCCAGCTCGAGAACTCCGGCGTCCCCGTCGTCATCCTCGGCAACAACTCCTCGCTGGGGGCCATCGGCTCGGAGGTCAAGCGAGTCGCGTCGGTCTTCGGCCTCGCCGAACTCGGCGACCAGCTCGCCGCCAAGGTCGACGCCGACCTCGCCACCGCGCGCGCCCGCGTCGCCGAACTCGCTCCGGCCGACCCGGCCCAGCGCATCCGGATGGCCTTCCTCTACATGCGCGGCACCGCCGGGGTGTACTCCTGGTTCGGCAAGGGCAGCGGCGCCGACGAACTCATCGCCGAACTCAAGGGCGTCGACGTCGCCTCCGAGGCCGGCGTCCCCGGCAACCGGCCGCTGAACGCCGAGGGCCTGGTCTCCGCACGGCCGGAGATGTTCCTGATGATGACCCACGGCCTGGAGTCCGTCGGCGGCATCGACGGGCTGAAGAAGATCGCCGGCATCGGCGACACCGACGCCGGCAAGGCCTCGTGCGTCGTCGACATGATCGACTACCAGATCCTGAGCTTCGGGCCGATCTACCCGGCCGTGCTCACCGCGCTCGCCGAGGCCATCTACACCCAGGCGGCTCCCGCGTGACCCCAGAGCGTTCGGCACCCCTGGCACCAGCGGCGGCGGCGCCGTCGCTGTCCATGCCGACGCTCGAGCCGCACTCCCCCGCCTGGACCTCCGGCACCAAGCCGCGGTCCATCGCCCGCGGCGCCCGCGGCGGCAGCGCCCCGGCGGCCGCGCTGCCCCCGGTCCGCGCCTGGCGCGCCTCGCTGCTCGTGTTCGCCCTCGTCGGCGGTCTGGTCGTCGCGGCGCTCGCCTCGGCCGGCACCGGCCAACTCCACGTGCCGCTCCCCGAGGTTCTCGGCTCCTTCTTCCACCACTTCGGGCTCGACCTCGGGCCCATGCCCACCCACCCCAACGGCGACGCCGCACTGTGGAACATCCGCTTCCCGCGCGTGACGCTGTGCCTGCTGGTGGGGGCCGCGCTCGGCGCCTCCGGCGCCGTGATGCAGGGCGTGTTCCGCAACCCTCTCGCCGATCCGGGCGTCATCGGCGTCAGCTCCGGCGCGGCCGTCGGCGCGTGCACCGTCATCGTCTTCGGCTGGACCTTCTTCGGCATCTTCACCATCGCCGCCGCTGCGTTCGTCTCCGCGCTGTTCACCACGCTGCTGATCTACGTGCTGTCCCAGCGCGACGGAAAGACCGAGGTCGTCACCCTCGTCCTGATGGGCATCGCCGTACAGGCCGTGTGCGGGGGCCTGATCGGGTACCTGGTCTTCCTCGGCGACACCGCCTCCCGCGAGCAGATCGTGTTCTGGCAGCTCGGCAGCTTCAACGGAAGCCGGTGGGACCAGGTCGCGATCGTCGCGCCGTTCATCGGCTTCGGCCTCGTCGGCATGCTGCTCATCGCCCGCAAGCTTGACCTGCTCGCCCTCGGCGAGCACGCCGCCCGCCACCTCGGCGTGAACGTCGAACGGGTGCGCCTGGTCGCCATCGTCGCGGTCACCCTCAGCGTCGCGGCGGCCGTCGCGTTCTCCGGCATCATCGGCTTCGTCGGCCTGGTCGTGCCGCACCTGGTCCGCATGCTGCTCGGTCCCTCGCACCGCACCCTGGTCCCGGCCAGCGCCATCGGCGGCGCGCTGGTGCTGACCGTCGCCGACCTCGTCGCGCGGACCGCGGTGGACTACGCCGAACTGCCCATCGGGATGCTGACCGCCCTGATCGGCGGGCCGTTCTTCTTCTGGCTGCTCATGCGCGCCCGCCGCACGGCCGGCGGCTGGGCCTAAAGCGGCCGCGGCGTTCGCTCGGGCCGGACGATGCGCGGAGACTGACGTCGACTCGGTCTACGGTGACGACATGACCGGCTGAGACAAGCCCCTCTGCTCGGCAGAATCGAAGTCTACGTCCGGCAGAATCAAAATGAGTGGCCGGCAGAATCGAAATTGCAGGGCTATGGTTTCGACATGCCGACCTCCGCGCCGTACACGCCGCGCCGCGCAGCGTCCCGTGTCGAGGAGGCGCTGGCAGACACCCGGGTGGTCGTCGTCAATGGCGCCCGCCAGGTCGGAAAGAGCACCCTGGCGGCGGTGGTAGCGCGAGCTCGGGACGGCAGCACGCTGCGCTACCTGGACCACCCCGACGTACGACTGGCCGCGGCGGAGGACCCCGTGGCGTTCCTGCGCCACGACGGCGGCCTCATGGTGATCGACGAAGTCCAGCGGGTTCCGGAACTGTGGTTGGCGCTCAAGCACGCCGTGGACGTCGATCCGACGCCCGGTCGGTTCCTCCTGACCGGCTCGGCTCGGCTGCTGGCGCTGCAGAGCCTTCCCGACTCGCTGGTGGGCCGCAGCGAGACGGTCGAGCTGTGGCCCCTTTCCCAGGGAGAGATCGACGGTGGGACCGATCGTTTCGTCGACGAACTGGTGCGCCAGGGGGTCGACCTACGGGTGCCGTCCCTCGATCTCGTGCGCCGTGACTACCTGGCCCGGGCCGAACGGGGCGGCTTCCCCGAAGCCGTCCGACGCTCCACCGCGCGGCGTCGCGGCGCGTTCTTCGACTCCTACGTCGCCGACCTGGTCAACCGCGACGTGCGGCAGGCCGCCCAGATCGATCAGGTGGCGGACATGCGCCGGCTGATCGCGCTGCTCGCGGCCCAGGTCGGCGCCCTGGTGCGTCCCGAACGGCTGGCCGGCGAACTCTCCATCACCGGACCGACGGTCAAGCGCTATCTGCAGATTCTGGAAACGGTCTTCCTGATCAAGCGCGTGCCCGCCTGGACTCCGGGCGCGGCGGGCCGGGCGATTCACACCCCGAAGCTCGCCTTCGTCGACTCCGGGCTGGCCGCCCATCTCGCCGGCGGCGACGCGTCCGGCCGAACGGGCGGTCTCGTCGAAAATCTGGTGCTCGGCGAGCTGGGCCGGCAGCTGACCTGGTGCGAGGAACCGCTCGAGCTGTACCACTACCGCGACCGGGACGGCTACGAGGTCGACGCCGTGCTCGAACATCGCAACGGCGACGTGTTCGCCATCGAGGTGAAAACAGCGGAGTCCCTGCGCACAGAAGACTTCCGTGGACTGCGTGCGCTGCGCACGCGGATCGGGACTCGGTTCCGAGCGGGCATCGTCCTGTACTGCGGCTCGGAACAGCTCGCCTTCGGCGATCGCCTGGCCTCGCTGCCCATCTCCGCCCTCTGGACGGCATGACGAACCATCAGCGACGCTCAGCGGCTGCTAGATCCTCGCCGTCGGTCGGCGGCGGATCGCGGCGTCGGTTTCGTAGCGGAGAAGTTCGGCGCCGGTGAGCATCATCTGCGTCGGCACGCCCATGCGGTGCCCGATCTTGACCAGCAGCTTTCCGCGCCCGGGGTGCGGGGTGTCCAGACCCTCGACGGCGGTCCCGGTCGGCGCACCCCAACTGGCGACCAGGCGCATCTCCTCGCTGGTGAGCAGGCGCCGCTCGGAGATCGCCGCAAGCTCCTTCGGAGAACTCGCGCCGAGCAGCACCGTGTCGCACCGCTCCATCAACCCCGCCGCCTTCGCACGGTCGGAGGCGTTCGGCAGCGCCTCGAGGTCGCGCAGCGAGTGGGTGATCATCATCGTCACCGCGCCCTTGGCCCGGTTCAACCGCGTCAGGGCGTCGAAGGAGTCGACCATCCCCGTGCCGGCCCGCAGCGCCCGCCAGAGTTCGTCGAGGCAGATGACCATGGGACGGCGGTTCAGGCCCAGGGCGGCGGCGGCGTCCAGCGTGCCGTAGGTGTAGGCCCAACCGGCCATCATGCCCGCGGCGACGACGTGGTCTCCGGCGGGCAGCAGCGCGGACAGGTCCACGCTGATCGCGCGGGCGTCGAGATCGACGCGGCGGGTCGTCGGGCCGTCGAACAGGCCCGCGAGCGGACCGGCGCACAGGTTCTCCAGACCGAAGGTGATCTGCGCGGTCGTCTTCCACGCCTCGGTTTCCCCGGCGACCTGAAGGGCGTCGCACAGCGAGCGGGGCGGGTTGCGCAACACCCGGACGACGTCGGGAACGGTCGGGTCCTCCCGCCCGGCGTGGGCGGCCGTGATCAGCCGCACGGCGACCTCGAGGGCGTACCGCTCGGCTGCGTCGGGACGCCGGTCCAGGCCGTTCGGTCCGGCCAGCAGCGCGAGCAGCAGTTCGCTGCGGCGGGCGGCGATCTCGACGGTCAGCGCCTCGCGGGCCGCTTCGTCCAGGGTCGGCAGTGCGCGGCCGAGGGGTCCGGCGTCGAGCGGGTTGATCCGGTCCAGTCCGCGACCGATGCGGATGACCTGCCCGCCGAGCGCCTCCACCACGGTGGAGTACTCGCCCTTCGCGTCGCCCGGGTTGAGCGCGAGGTAGCCCAGCGCGCACAGTCCGATCATCACGCGCTTGGCCGCGGCCGACTTGCCGACGCCGGGCGAGGCCTGGATCCACACCCCGGGGTTGGCGGTCATGGTCCCGACCCAGCCGGGCGGGTCCAGGCACACGAGTTCGTTGGTCAGCAGGTCCCGGCCCAGCGGCACGCCCGTCGGCGGCAGGCCGTTGGCCTGCACGAACGGGTAGAGCCCCGCGACCTGGTTGGTGGTGCCCAGGTGGGTCGCGCCGGGGTCGACGTGCCCGGCGCGGCCGTGGCCCTCGCCAGGCCAGCCGCCGGACGGGGCGACGAAGCCGGTGGGCGCGGATCCGCGCCGCCGCTGGGTGGCCATGCGACGCGGCGCGACTTCGACGGCGCAGTCCTTCAGCCGCCGCGTCACCGTGCCGCCTTGGAGGCCTTGGCGAACGGCGGGTAGACCCCGGCCGGCAGCCCCACGGCGAACGCCGCGGCCTGTCCGTAGTGACACAGCCTCAGTTTCACCCGGCTCGCGCCCGCGGCGTGCTCGACCTCGGCGCGGGCGGCGGGCAGATCCTCGGGGTCGGCGACGGTCGCGGTGACGAACATCGAGAACTGCACCAGCCCGGCGCCGGCGGCCTCCTCCTCCGCTGCCCCGTGGGCCATGACGCGGTCCTTGCGCTCGCGGGCGGTCTCGTCGCGCTTGGTCCGCACCCGGTAGGCGGCACGGGCCTCGACGGCCGTCCTTTCCTTCTGGAGCAGCGATCCGGCCTCTTCGCGGTCGAGCACCCGGTAGAGCAGGGTGACCCGGCGGGCGAAGCGTCCCGGGGCGAGCAGGCGCAGCAGGACGTTGGCGGCAACCCGCTGGCGGGGCGCCTCGAGCATGGCCCAACTGACCGAGACGGCGCCGTCGTGCACGTAGCGGTCGGGTTCTTCCTTCGCTCCGGCCGGCCCGGCCAGGCCCCACAGCGGGGTGTCCACGATCCGCTCCCAGTCCTCTGTTCCCACCTGGCGAGAGCTCGGGTCGAACGCGGCCCGGACCATGCGCGCGAGGTCGGCGGCGCCGGCGGCCCGCAGGACCTCGACGCCGGAGCCGGCCGTGTTCAGGCACTCCAGGACCCGCAGCGTCGCCGCCACCCCGTCGGACAGTTCGACGATGCGTTCGCCGCACATCGTCGGATCGACCGTCAGGGTCAGGCGCGTCGAGACCCGTGCGGCACCGGCGGGGGCGGCCTCGACGAGATCGGCCATGACCGCGCGCGCCCACTCGGGGGCGTCGGGGTCGATGCGCGCGTCCATGTCCCGGCGCAGCGAGTTTCCCGCGTCGGGCGTGGTTTCGACCGTGACGGCGGCCCAGCGGATCGCGGGCACGTCGGCGAAGGAGGCGAGCAGCGAACCCCAGGAGGACACGTACCCGTCGGCGGTGTCGCGGTCCGAGAGCAGGGTGCCCGCGCTCGAGAGCAGCAGCGTCACCGACATCAGCCCGGTGCGCCGATCCCAGACCATCCCGCACCGGGCGCGGCCGGGAATCTCCACGTCGAGCAGCTCGGTCGGCGCGAGCACGCCGGGCAGGTTCCCGGCCTTGGGCCACGGCAGCAGCACCGAGCCGCGGTAGGTGGTCTCCCCGCGGCCGGCGGCGCGCCGGTAGCGGTCCCTGGCGATGAGGTGGTCGAGCAGGGGAACGCCGTCGTAGCGCCAGAGCAGCACCGCCAGCGTCGGCACCACCACCGGCAGCAGCATCGCCCCGGCACGCACGCCGCCGACGGCGGTGGCCGCCGTCAGCACCGCGACGAGCAGGATCACCGCCCCGCTGGAGCGCGTGTCCAGGCTGCCCAGGCCCAGCCCGCGAGTGCGTCGCCACCCGCCGTAGGTCCGGACCGTGCTCTGCTGTTCGACGAAACTCGTTGTGCTCATCGTCCGCCTTCCCCCCGCGCGCCCTGTCCGATCACACGTTCGTTCCCGGTGCCCCGGGCGGCCGCCCAGGCCCCGCGGCCCACGGCCTCGCGGACCACGACGGTCGAGGGCACCGACACCGCGCCGCCGGAGGCGGCCGCCACGCCCGTCGCCTGTCCCGGTACCGGCGGAGCGCCGGCGCGTCCCGTTTCGTGCTGAGGGGCCAGGACCGTCGGAGCGGAGCCGGTCGCGCCGGCCATCCACGTCGCGTGGTGCACCGCGCTGAACTCCCCCGGTGTGCCGGCCCCGGCAGGTGCCGAGCGCGATCCGCGGCTCGGCAGGTCCATGCCCCGTTCGACCACGACACGTGCGGCCGGAGCGAAAAGCCTGACCACGACGGGGAACAGAGCGACGGCGACCATCAGCGACACCAGGCCGCGGGTGGCGTCCATGGCCCGGTACTCCGCCGGTGCGGGACCGGCGAAGCCCATGGCGAGCACGATCACGACCAGCGGCTTGTAGATGCAGATCGCCAGCACCAGCGCCAGCAGTTTGGTGAGCCAGGTCTGGGTGTAGCGGGGGCCGGCCTGGCCGACCGCGGCGATCGGCAGCAGCGCACCGAGCAGCGGAATCGCCACCTGACGCAGCACCAGAAACACCGCCTGGGCGATGCCGAGAACGAGGACCAGCAGCGCGAAGAACAGCACCAAGACCGGTGCCCGGTCGGTGGTCTGCGTCCCGAGCAGGACTTCGCCCATGCGGGTGACCAGTGCGTCGGTGGTGCCGAAGGCCCGGGCCGTGACGGCCGAGGAGATCTGGTCGCCGGCCAACAGCGCCGAGTCGATCACGGCGATCCCGGCCGCGGTGACGAGGGCGGCGATCAGCAGGCCGCGCAGCAGTTCGGCCAGCACGAGGCCGCGCCGGGTGACCATGAGGCGGATGCCCTGCCAGATCGCGACGAGCGAGAGTCCCGCCGCGGCGAGGCCGAGCATCAGCGCCTGCAAACCGAGGCCGTTGTCGGCGCCGGCGGACAGCGAGGGCGCGTCCAGCCAGGCCCCGTAGGTGTCCTTGAGCACCTCGCGGGCGCCCTGCGCGGTCTGCGCGGCCAGTTCGTCCAGGGTCGTCGGACCGCTCGGCAGGACGGTGTTCGGCTGCGCCGGCGCGATCTCGGGCCGTGGAGCCGCGGTGCCGGGAGCGGCGCAGGTGACGACGCCGAAGCCGCACGCGGGCGCGGCGGCGCCACCCTCGACGCTCGCTGTGGGGGTCGGGGTCGGGGTCGGGGTCGGCTCGGCCGGGTAGGCGGCGAACAGGCGCAGCGACGTCGGAGAGGTCACGGTCGACGCTCCGCCAGCGCGGTCCAGCCGGCCTCGTTGAACTCGACGGACCCGAGTTCGGCGACGGCGGGAGGGTCCTCGGTTTCGCCCGGGACCACGCGCCAGTCCTGTGCGGCGGCGATCCAGCGCCACTGCGTGGTGGCGGCGACGAGTTCGCGAAACTGCCTGGGGCCGCTGCGGTACTCGACGGCCGAGAGCACGCTGACGAACACCGTGTCCTCGTCGACCGCGGTCCAGCGCACCGCGAACGGCTCGGCGAACACCGAGGCGTCCAGCGGCGCGGGCCCGGTCATCGGCAGCTCCAGGCGGGCGCGGCCGGCGGACACGGCGATCGCCGCGGCGCCGTCGGCGGCCTCGGCCGCCTCCGCGCCGGGTGCGGCGTAGAGGCGGATGACCTCGTCGACCACCGGGTAGTCCAGCGACGCGGAATAGCGCGTCAGCGCCACGGCCGCGGCGGCGGCTCCGTCGGGGCGGTGCGGAAACCGGGAGGGGTACTCGTCGACCTGCTCGGCGCCGGCCGGGAGAACGATCCGTTTCGCCGGAGCGGCGAAGGCGACGGGAGCCGGAGCGAGGCTGCGGCCCGTCGTTTCGGTCGGCTCGGCCGGGGCCGGGTCGGTTGCGCCCGTCTGGCCCACGACGGCGATCACGGCCGCCGCCCAGACGCCGACCACGGCCAGCCCGACTCCGACGCGCAGCGCCCGACGCCGGGTGGGACGCGGCGCGTTCGATTCGGTGGCGGTCATCGCGTTCACCCGGGCAGGACCGTCGCGACGATGGTGGAGGTGAGCGAGACCAGGATCAGACCCGCGATCACCCACGGCACTCCGGCCGCGCCCTCGCTGGCCAGGGCCGAGCGGTGCCGGCGCCCGATCATCATCATGATTCCGCACGTGATCAGGCCGATGGTGCCCGCGACGAGCGCGAACCACTTGAAGTAGCCGATCCAGTTGCCGACGATGATTTCGGTGCCGGGCGGGGCGATCGGGCCCGGGTTCGGCACGTTCGCCGTCGCCAGGGCGGTGATGGCCTGCAGGGTCGCGCTCATCCGTGCTGGCCTCGGTTCGGGTCGTACTGCGAGCCGACGGTGGCGAACCCGCCGTCGGCCTCGCGTGGGGCGGCGAAGGCGGCGCAGAGCCGGGCGATGGCCCGGCCGACGGGCTTGGCGCCCGCGACCTCGGCGGCGCTGTCCACCGCCCGCAACGGCCACAGGAACGGCACCTCGATCGTTCCGCGCGCCATGCCCCGCACCACCCGTAGCCGGTAGCGGACCGGCGGGGGAGGCGGAGCGGGAACGTCCGCGACCACGATGAGCCACGGCAACGGCACCTCCGGGTGCCACTGCGCGAGCAGCGACGCCGCGGCGTTCATCCCCGAGGCGGTGGAGCGGGCCACGAGCGCCGGAACGGCGGCCGACGGCAGGTGCTCTCCGATCTCCAGATCGACGGCGGGAACGCCGCCGATCCGCAGCATCTCGACAATCGTCCGTGCTCCGGCGCCCCCGTGGGCGCCGAGCACGGCGACGTGCGAGTTCATGACCGCCGCCCCTCGACCGGCTCGGGCAGACCGGCGGTGCCGGTCGGCGCGAACGGCGTCGGGGCGGCGATCGAGACAACCTCGCCGGATGCTGCCGCCCCGGCCGGCGCGGGGGCGTCCGCGGCGGGGGGGTGTGCCGGAACGGGGGCGTCCGTCCGGGGCTTGGCAATCCGGCGAGTGCTGGTGGGCTCCTTCGACGTGCGAGGAGCGACGACGACCTCCGGGGTCGCCTGAGGGTGCGTCACCTGTCCGGTGAACGCCTGGCTTTCGACGCCGGCCATGAACGCCGCCGCCTCTTCGAGCAGGGCGGCGGCCTCGTCCAGCAGGGCCTCCGAAACGGCCGGTTCGACCGTGGCGGGCCGAGCCGCCACGGACTGGGCCGGACGGCGGGTGCGCTTCGGCTTGGCCGGAGTCTGCGGCGCGGACGAGCACGTCTCGGTCGAGGCCGTCTCGGTCGAGGCCGCCGTCGCCGAAGGCCCCTTCCGCGAAGCCGCCTTGGTCGAGGCCGCCTTGGTCGAGGCCGTTGCGGCCGGCGCGGGCCTGCGGGAGCGCGGCGCCTTCGGGGCGGGTTCGGCGAGGGCCGGCTCGGACGCGAGCTCGAGCTCGTCGGGAGCGCAGACCGGTGCGGCCGGTGCGGCCTCGGCCGCGGTCGCGGCCGTCCGCTCCGCCGCCGGCGCGGCCTGGACGGCCCAGTGCCCGAAGCGTTGGATCTCCGCGGTGGGGCAGTCGTCGTAGGCGCTCGAGGTCGAGCCGGAATCCGGGAGGTCGGCGGGGCGCTCGTCGACGATTGCGAGCTGGTCCACGACGGCGTGCGCGGCGGCAACCATCGCCGCGACGGTCGCCTCGGAGACCACCGAGCGGGCGATGCGTTCGCCGGCTCGCAGCTTCGGGTCGTGGGCGACCTCGACGATCGCAGCGGTCCGGGCGAAGCGTGCGAGAGCGTCGGCCCGTATCGGGGCCTCCACCCGGGCGGTGGCCGCGGTCAGCACGGTGACCGCCCGCTCGACGAGGTCGGCCCGGCCGATCGCCTCGAGGTGGCGCAGCGTCCAGTCGGCGGAGGCCAGACCGTCGGCGTCGTAGCCGGTGGCCAGCACCAGGCAGTCGGCGGCGGCGGCCGCGGCCTGCCAGGCCTCGGAGCGGACGTTGTTGCCGGAGTCGAGCACCAGAATCCGGTAGTACCGACGCAGGACCGCGTGCAGACGGGCGAAGTCCTCGGTGGCGATCTGCGCCAGCGAGGCCGGGTCGTCGTCGGCGGCCAGGACGTCGAACAGGTCGTCCTGCGGACGCAGGTACCCGGCCAGTTCCCCCATGCCGGCGCGGTGGGACTCGAACGCCTCCAGATCGGCGAGCAGATCGCGGACGGTGCGGTCCCCGCGGGAGTCCGAGCGCTGGGCCAGACCGCCGCGGGCTTCGTTGTTGTCCCAGGCCAGCACGTGACCGCCGCGCATCAGCGCGAGCGTGCCGGCGAGCATGAGGGTGAGCGGGGTCTTGCCCGAACCGCCCTTGGGGTTCGCGACGAGCACGGTCATCGGGCGCCGGAACGGCCGGCGCATGTCCTCGACGCGGACGAGGTCCGCGCCCGGAGCCGGCAGTTCGACCGCCGGGCCGGCGGCGCGGCGCATCCGGGCGGGGCCGAACCGACCCCGCCGGCGGATGCCGACGGACCCGGACGGAACCGCAGTCGCAGCAGCCGGGCGTTCCACGGCGCTCGGCGTCGGAGCGAGCACGCGCACGGCCGGAGCCACGATGTTCACCGGTGCGGGCGCCGGTGCCATCGGAGCGGTCGCGGCCGCGGCGGTCGAGGGCCGCAACGGCGGCATCATCGGTGCCGACGCTGGACCCGTCGAGGCGGACGATGTCCCCTCCACACTCTGTCGGCGCTCGGCCGCAGAGTTCACGCGCGGATGGCTGCCTGCGTACGCGGCCCCCCGACCGCTCGCACGAGCAACAGCAAATCTGCGCATCTTCACCCCCCCAGGTGTTGACCCCGTGCGCTCGGTGACCGAGCGGAGCCGTTGAATGACGCAATGTCAGGCTAGGTAACCCTTTCCTCGGCTCGCAACGGGGCATTGGGTCGCATTGCGCCGCCCATCGGTTGGGATCGGGTCATCTGCGTCAAGCCGGGGCAAATCGGACGCCGACCTGGGGTCGCGACACCTCGTCGCAACACTCGTCACAACAGACTCAGTGCGTCTCCGTAACCTCGGCGGTGCACGGCGCCGCCGCCCCCGGCCCTCGAGGCGCCCCGTCGTCCGCCTGCAGGAATCTGCCCAGGTCAGCGCCTCGCGGCGCAGCCGTCCCGGGGGTCGCGACCCCCGGCGCGTTCCGACCCATGTCGCAAGGGCCCCCGGCGGCCGGTTTCGTCAGGCGCTTCCCCACGATTGCCCACCGGTCCGCAAGGGCGCATGGGGCCTCCCGCCGCCGGCGACGCGAATCGCC
>JBQTIB010000037.1:0-30369 GCA_052389435.1 Sporichthyaceae bacterium
CGATCAACGGATTGATCGAACTGCATCGACGCATCGCTCGGGGTTTCCGCAATCGGGACAACTACCGGCTACGCATGCTGCTGATCGGCGGCGGACTGTCCAGCCCCCACCTCAAGTAGGAAGAGCCTGTTTTGGGCTTCGGCGCAGCTAGCATTGAAGGCCATGCAAGGCACGCGGGATCCCGCTGGACTACTTATTCCCATCGGGCGCCGACATTGCCGACATTGCCGACAGCATGAGCACATTCGTAGCGCACGGACAGCCGCCCCACTCGACGAACTTCGAGCAGGCGGCTTTCACTCAGTCCGAGTGCAGATAGACTTCGTCGCGCAGCGCGATGTAGTCGTGTGAGTCGGGGATTAGAACGTTCTGCATCGCATCCATGCACGTGTTCGCTCGCGCAGTCGCGGTTCCCCGTTCGCCGAGCCCGAGTGCATGTCCCAGCTCGTGACACGCTGTGGATCGCTTCTCGGCTGCCGTGTCGTTCACGGTGGTGTTGAGATAGATCATGGTACCGATCGGCGGGTCTTCTCCGACGCCCGCTCCCATGAAGTGGCCGTCGACCCAGAATCGCGGGCGCATGCAGCCGTACATCTCGAAGCCCGGATCGGGCTGTCCGCACTCCGCGATCGTGTTCGTGTTGTTTCTCGGATACACGTGAACGCACTGATCCGAGCCCGCGTTACAGGAGGTCCGGTAGTACACGCTAATGGGGACGCTGTAGTTGGGATAGGCCTTGTTCCACTCGGTGACTGCGCTTCCGACCGGCCAGGTCGATTCGGTGTGGTCCACGAAGTAGACAGGCGCTCGCGTGCTGCCGATCTGCTCCCAGTGGCCGGGGCTTACCTGGTTACCGGAGCTATCGCCATAGTTGGCCTCAGCGGGGACTCCAGGAATGCCGACTGTCACTAGCAGCGTCAATGCGGCGACCGCGGACCGCCGCCCCATACGCTTCGCTCGAGATACATTTCTCACGCCGGGTCTTCCTCTTCCCAGGTTGCGTTAAACTTTTGCTTGCAGAAGTCGTGTCGGATTCGCGCCTTCTCCGCCTTGGGAACTTCGGGTGGTGGGCTTTTCGGATCGGCAGGCTTCTGGGTGCGCAGAACGATTCCCGCGAATCGTCCGTCCGGGAATTTGCACACGATGCTATATAGCGGATTCGCGTTCTCCGCCTTCTTCAGCTTCTTGTACTTGTCGCGGCCCTTGGCGAGGGTTTCATCGTCGACCGGTCCGTTCTGCTCGAGTGCCTTGGCCTTCTCGGATCCTGGAGCGGGCGTCGGATCGTCGACGGGCACACTCGTCGAGTCGCTTCCCACGCCCGACAAGCCCGCCGTTTCGACGGAAGTGCTGTCGCCGCCGCAACCCGCCAAGGCGAAGCTCAGCAGGAAGGTGAGCGACAAGGCCGTTGCCGGCTTGCGTGAGAGCGAGGGGCGCATCGTGTCATCCTTGTTGGCGGCGGGCCCGCGACGAGCCCGCTTCATCTGCAAGACGCAGGAACCTCGCGGATCGTTCGCTTCAGGCTCCAACTTTTCTGGTCGGACAATCACGAGGGTGCCCCTGTCGGGCTGGCCACGCGGTGAAACCCCGATGTCCTAGACGTTCGGCGAACCCGGCGTCAGTTGAAAGGGCGAGACGGATACGGATACCGGCGAACCGCGCATTTCGGACGCCGATTCGAGGATGAAACTAGGCACTGCTTCGACGAAGGCGTAGCTCCTGCAACTCAGGCGCAACCGAAACTGTCGCAGCCGGGCCCTGCCCGGCGGAGGCGTCGACGCTCCGCCAGTTCGGCCTCAACGGGCCCGACGCACGCTCTCCCGCCGAAACCTTCTCGCACTACATCAGCACGCCTCGGCGCCAGTAGCGTGGAAGGACCCGCTCTCCTGTCCTCGAGACGGCCCGGGTAGGCGCCGGCGGGCATCTCCAAGAGGGCGTAGGCCTCCGCGGCGCGCGCTTTGGTGGCAGTCCACGACGTCGACGGTCCGGAGATGTTCGCCGGTGGGCAAACTGCCGAGGCAGTCGCCGGGCTTGACCTCCAGCATCCGCAGCCGGCAGGCCCGGTGCCTCAGATCGCACTTACGAGCAAGTCGTCTTGCGTTGCCCCGTGCATACTGTCTGCATAGCAAGTATGCTCAAAGTATGAAGAGTCGAGTGACCGTCACCGTCGATCAAGCGGTCCTCGCGGAAGCCGAGGCGGCGGTGGCGGCCGGTGAAGCAACGTCGGTGAGCGCGTGGGTCGCCGAGGCCATGGCACAGCGGGCTCGGCGGGAGACCCTGCGCGAGGTGTTGGCCGAGATTCGCGCGGACCTTGGCCCGGCTACGGACGAGGAGACGGCGTGGGCTCGCAGCGCCCTCGGCCTGTAGTCCTGGACGCCGGCGCGCTGATCGCCTTCGAACGCCTGGATCGGCGGATGGTGCGACTGCTCGAATTGGCCGAGGACGTCTACGTTCCCGGTGGGGTTCTCGCCCAGGTGTGGCGCAACCCGGCTCGCCAGGTCCGCCTGGTCCGCCTGCTCGGCGCCGACGGCGTACGGATCGCAGCCCTGGACGGCGAAGAGGCCCGCGCGGTCGGGCAACTGTGCGCCGCCACGGGAACTTCCGACGTCGTGGACGCGTCCGTCGTCCTGCTCGCGCACAGGGTGGGCGGCGTTCCGGTCAGCAGCGACGTCGCGGACCTTCACCGGATCGACCCGCACCTGGAAGTCGTGGAGTGCTGAACGAGGTCGGCGACCGAGTTACATGGCGCTGGCCAGTCCGGCGCGGCCGGACGCCGACGCCTGGTCGGTCGGGCGCGCCTCGATTCGGGTAGCACCCTGACCTCTGTCGACCAGACAGGCGTCCCAGCGCCCGTGGGCGATGACCAGCAGCGGCCGCTCGCCGTTCGCGGGCATCACGTAGAGGTCGCCGTCCCGCTGCTTGACGCAGCCGGCCTCGGGACCGAACTCCTGGACCAACCGGTACTGGCCGGTGTCCCAGTTGCGCTTGTAGACCAGAACCGCCATCCGGCACTCCTTCGGCGCACGACCTCGACAATGCGCGGCGCCCTCACGTTCGACGCTACGCCCACGCTCGGCTACTCGCCGGTTGACGCGCCGTCCACGCGAGACGGCCGACCGACCAAGCCCGGCCCACTCCCCGACATAACTCCTACTCCACCGGCCCGGCCGGTCCCTGCCAGTCTGCCTCGCGGCCGGTGTGCGCGACGCCCGGCGCGAACTTCCCGTCCCACATCCGGCTCATCGTCACGAAGACGTACCCCTGGGCCCTCAGGTCGGCCACGATGCGCTGCACCGCGTCGACGGTGCTCGAGTACAGGTCGTGCAGCAGCACGACGGACCCGGGACGCACCGCGTCCACCACCCGGCGGTGCACCACGTCGGCGTCGCGGTCCCGCCAGTCCTGCGGGTCGACCGACCACAGCGCGATCGGCAGCCCCATCGAGCGCAGCGCCTCGGCGACCGAGGAGTCCACGGCGCCGTACGGCGGACGGAACAGGCTCGGTCGACCGCCGACGGCCGCGGCGATCTCGCCGTCGGTCCGATGGACCTGCTCGGCGAACTGACTGTCCGTCAGTCCGGGTAGCGCGGCGTGGTCCCAACCGTGGCTGGCGACCTCGCCCAGTTCGGCCGCGGCTCTCGTCGTCTCGGCGAACTGGCGCACCCGGCTGCCCAGGACGAAGAAGGTCGCCGGTACCTCTGCCTCCCGCAGCATCCCGAGCAGCCGTTCGGTGTGCTCCGACGGCCCGTCGTCGAAGGTGAGCGCCACACACCGTTCGACCCTGCAGTCGATCTGGGACAGTCCCTCGGCGATCGGCCGCGCCAGCTCCTCCGGAGCGGCCCGCTCGGGAGGCGACGGCTCTCCCGACACCTCGTGCGCCACGAGTTCCCACGGCCTTTCGGCGGCCGGCGCAGTCGAAACCTCGGCCGCCGACGGTGCAGCGGCGACGGCGCCCGCCACCACGACGTACCCCAACCCAGCGACGACGGCCGTCACGGCCGCACGACGAAAACGCTCCCCCATGGCCCCCACCCGAGTGATCGCGGACGATCTGGGACAAGCCTGTCGTTGCGCACCCGCACGTACCCACCCGTATCGGGAAAAATCCCGACGATCTCGGCGCCGCTCTCGGCAACGAAATCCGAGGCTGCGTCAGTCGATCACCGGGAGGTGCGTCACCCGAGCGGCCAGTCACGCTGCGGGAGGCCGCTCCCAGCGCCTACCCTTGATCAAACTGGCGGGGCAGGTCTTCGCCGTTCGAGGCAGTGCAAGCGGCGGGGGTCGCGTCAACGTGGTGGAGTGGTTCCAGGCCGTGTTCCTCGGCCTGCTTCAGGGGCTGACGGAGTTCCTTCCGATCTCCTCCAGCGCGCACCTGCGCATCTTCCCCGACCTGTTCGGCTGGAAGGACCCGGGCGCGTCGTTCACCGCCGTCATCCAGATCGGCACCGAGCTCGCGGTGCTCCTCTACTTCCGCAACGACATCTGGAACATCTCCAAGACCTGGACGCAATCGCTGTTCAAGCCGGAACTGCGCAGCCACGTCGACGCCCGCATGGGCTGGTACGTCATCGTCGGAACGATCCCGATCGCCCTGCTCGGCATCGCCTTCCAGGACGACATCAAGACCGGCGCCCGCAACCTCTGGATCGTCGGCACGATGCTCATCGTGATGGGCCTGGTGCTCGCCGCCGCGGAGCGGATCGGCAAGCTGCATCGCGGCGCCGAGGACCTGCAGATGCGCGACGGCCTGTTCTGCGGCCTCGCGCAGGCCTGCGCCCTGATCCCCGGGGTGTCCCGCTCCGGCGCGACGATCTCGATGGGCCTCGCGCTCGGCCAGCAGCGCGCCACCGCCACCCGGTTCGCCTTCCTGCTCGCCATTCCCGCGGTCGTCGCGGCCGGCATCTTCCAGATCGAAGACGTCACCTCCGGCGACTCCCCCTACAGCGGCGGTCAGACGATCCTCGCGTTGATCATCGCCTTCCTCGTCGGCTACGCGGCGATCGCCTGGCTGCTGCGCTACGTCAGCACCCACACCTACACCCCGTTCGTGATCTACCGCGTGGTGCTCGGCGTGCTCGTGCTGATCCTCGTCGCCACCGGCGTCCTCGACGCGAAGAGCGACATCGAAGCCGCCCCGCACTCCCCCACGGTCACCGCCCCGCTGGCCGCTAGCTGACCTACCACCCAGGCGTCCGAAGAATCGAGCCCCCGGGACCACATCTCCTCGGACGCCCCGCTCCCCCGACCCTGCCCCAGCCCCCGCCACCTCGACGCGTCCGAGGAATCGAGCCCCCCGCACCACACCTCTTCGGACGCCCCGTCAGATCGACGGGCGGTTTGTCCGAGATTGCGCCGCGAGAGGGCAAAAGTGTCGGCGCCGTCGGTGAAGATTCCGCGTCATGAGAGAGATCACCGCGGAGACGATCCGCCGCCGCCGGCGCCGCGCGCGCGTCGCCGAGTTGGCCACGCACACCGGCGGGGTGCTGGACCGCCGCACGCTCTACCGGTTGGGCATCACCCGCTGGGAGCTCGCCGCCGAGCTCCGGGCGCAGCGGTGGAGCGCGCCCGGGCGCCAGACGGTCCGCGTCGCCGCGGGCGACCCGCAGCTCGCTCGATGGAATCGCGCCCTCTACGAGGTGGGGAAGAGCGCGGTTCTCGACGGCGTGTCCGCGTTGCAGGCCTCGGGCCTGCGCCACTTCGACGAGGCGGCGGTGCACGTCGCGGTCCCGAAGTCGGCCAATCCGCGCCGCTGCCGCGACGTCGTAGTCCACGAGACCCGGCGGTACGACAGGGAGACGATCCTGACCGACGGGATTGCGCGTACCCGCCCGGCCACGGCCGCCGTACACGCCGTCCTGTGGGCGCGGTCGGATCGCCAGGCCGCGACGATCGTGCTCATGGCAGGCCAACAACGGCTGTTCACCCTGGCGGAGTTCTGCGACGAGGTCGAGAAGATCCGGAGGGACGCGCGCCGTGGGCTGCTTCGCGCTCTACGTTCTGAGTTGGCCGGCGGCATCGAGGCGATCGGCGAACGCGACTTCGCTCGAATGTGCGCCAAACGTGGCCTCCCGCAGCCGACCCGGCAGGTCAGCCGCAGAACCGCCGGCGGACGGTGGATCTTCGACAACGTCTGGGAGCCCTACGCCCTCATCGCCGAGATCGACGGCTCGCAGCACCTCGAGCCGACCTCCTGGATCGGCGACGCGCTGAAGCAGAACGTCGCAAGCCTGAACGGTCACACCGTGCTCCGAATCCCGAACATCGCCCTTCGGCTCGACCCGGAACCGTTCCTGGACCAGCTCGAACAGGCACTACGCGACCGAGGCTGGCCCGGACCCAACCGAGCCGCCTGAACCCGCGCAGGCGTCCGAAGAAACGAGCCCCGGGGACCACACTTCCTCGGACACCCGGACACCCGGACGCCGCTGACGCCTGGGACGCCGCGGGACTACGCGGGACGAAGCGGCGCCGGGGAGCCCAGCGCATCGCGGATCGGCGGCGGGATCTCGCGCTTGCCGGAGCCGTCGGTCGCTACGACGACGTAGGTCGTGCGTCCGGAGCACGTGGCCTCCCCGGAGCGGCGGACCTCGAAGTCGATGGCGAAGGAGGTCCGGCCAAGGTAGGCGGTCGAGACCGCGATCGTCACCGCGTCGTGGAAGCCGACGCCGGTGCGCCAGTCGATCTCGTTGCGCACCAACTGCACGTCGTAGCCCGCGTCGAGCATGGCGCGATAGGTCAGCCCGCCCGCCTCCAGAAAAGAGGTGAAGGCCTCGTCGAACCACATGAGGTACCAGCCGTTGAACACCACGCCCTGCGCGTCCACCTCGTGGTAGCGGACGCGCACGGGGAACTCCCGAGGCCCCGTCACGTCGCGCGCAGCAGGGCGATCGGGATGTCCCGCGAGGTCTTCTTCTGGTAGGCGGCATAGCTCGGGTACATCTTCACCAGCGCTGGCCAGAGCCGAGCCTTGTCCTCCGCGCTCCCGAGAACGGCGGTCATGGGTACCTTCCGGGCGTCCCGCTCGACCTCGACGGCCGGGTTGGCGATCAGGTTGAGGAACCACGCCGGGGTCCGATCGTCGCCCGCGTAGCTGCCGACGACGACCAGCGTCTCGCCGTCCGCGAGGTAGAGCAGCGGCACCGTGTGCTGCTTGCCGCTCTTGCGTCCGGTCGTGGTCAACAGCAGCGTGGGTGCCTTGCGGAACTTCGCACCGAGGCGGCCGGAGCTGCGTCGGAACAGGAACGTGTGCGCCTTGCTCACCGTCTTCACGAGCGTGTCCTTGACGACGTCCGTTGCGCCCATCGCGTGCCTCCCGCGTCGTTCACCTTGAGCCGGCATGGTCTGCAACGTGCCGGCTCCGAGGATTCTTCCGCGACGTCTCGGCCTCGGTTCGGCGACCGTCGTCGGACTGAGCGCGATGCTCGGCGCAGGGGTGTTCGTCGTGGCGGCGCCGGCCGCGGCCGCGGCGGGGTCCGCGGTGCCGATCGCGCTGGCGATCGCGGCGCTCGTGGCCTGGTGCAACGCCGAGTCCTCCGCCCGACTCGCCGCCCGGCATCCGCAGTCCGGCGGGGCCTACGTCTACGGCCGCGAGCGGCTCGGCCCGTTCTGGGGCTACCTCGCCGGCTGGGCGTTCGTCACGGGCAAGAGCGCCTCGTGCGCGGCGATGGCCCTGGCCGTCGGCGCCTACGCCTGGCCGGACCACGCCGGCACCGTGGCCGCCGCCGTGGTCCTGGCCCTGACCGCGCTGAACTGCCTCGGCGTGCACCGCTCCGCCGCGGCGGGCGCGGCGATCGTGGCCGTGGTGCTCCTCGTGCTCGCGGTCGTCGTCGCGGTCGCCCTGACCTCGAACGCGGCCGACGTCGATCGCCTGCGCGTCGAGAAGGTCGACCTCGGCGGCACGCTCGAGGCCGCGGGCCTGCTGTTCTTCGCCTTCGCCGGGTACGCGCGCCTGGCCACGTTGGGCGAGGAGGTGCGCGATCCCGCCCGCACCATCCCCCGCGCCGTTCGGCTGGCGCTGGGCACCGTCCTCGTCGTGTACGCCGTGGTCCTCGCGGCGACCCTCGCCGTCCTCGGTCCCCCGGGCACCGCCGCCGCCACCGCGCCCCTGGTCGACGTGGCCGCGGCCGCCGGCGCGGGCGGCCTGGAACCCGTCGTACGCATCGCGGCCGCCCTCGCAGCCGGCGGCGCACTCCTCGCACTGCTCCTCGGCGTCTCGCGCACCGTGCTCGCCATGGCCCGCGACGCGCATCTGCCCCGCGCCCTCGCGGCCGTGCACCGGCAGGCACCGCTGCGGGCCGAGATCGCCGTCGGTCTCGTCGTCGCGGTCCTGGCCGCAACGCTGGATCTGCGCGGGGCGATCGGCTTTTCCTCCTTCGGCGTTCTGCTCTACTACGCGATCGCGAACGCCTCCGCCTGGACGCTGCACCGCTCCCCCACGGCCGCGGTCGGCTTCGCCGGCTGCCTGGCCCTGGCCCTCGCGCTGCCGACGTCCTCGATCCTGACCGGGTCCGCGGTCGTCGCGGCGGGAGCACTGGCGTACGCCGCACGGAAGGCTCGCCGCGTGCAAGACTCGGCCGGGTGATGATCGACCCGAACGCCCACGACCGGTTCGTCCTGCGCCAGCGCATACGGCTGGCGATCAACCAGTACGAGTTCTCCCTACCCGGCGGCGAGAACACTCCCTTCTGCTTCGTCGAGCAGAAGCGCTTCAAGTTCAAGGAGGACATCGGCTTCTTCGCCGACTCCTCCAAGTCGCAGATGCTGCTGCGGATCAAGGCGCGAACGCGCTTCGACCCGCGGGCCAAGTACGACATCACCACGGCCGACGGGACGCCGATCGGCCAGATCTCCAAGGTGTTCGGAACCTCGCTGTTCCGCTCCACCTACGCCCTGCACGACGTCAACGGCGGCGAAATCTGCCGGGCCACCGAACGCAAGCTCTGGGTGGCGTTGGTGCGCCGCATCGTGCACGCCATCCCGTTCGTCGAGAGCGTCGCGAACTGGATCCCGATCCCGTACCACTTCGACTTCGTCCGCAACGAGCAGATCCTGGCCACCAACACCCGCCGGCGGATGAAACTGCGGGATACCTACGACATCGACGCCAGTCCGGACACCGGCAGGCTGCTCGACCGCCGACTGCTCCTCGCCGCGGTCGTCGGCATGGACGCCCTCCAGGCCCGGTAGGCGAAAAGTATCTCGTCTCACGATATGTGCGGTCCTGGACACCCCTCCTGAAACGCGGGCGAAATCTCGCGCGGCTTCAATGACTCGCGTGAATCCGTGTGGCTGGCGCGGCGCGGGACCGTGCCCTCGACCTGTGCGCGCCGCCGCGCGGAGACACCGTTGACCGCCGGCCCAGCCAAGACCCGCGGGGTCTGTTCCTACTGCGGCGTGGGTTGCGGCATCGTCGTCGAGACCGGACCCGACGCGAACGGGGGGCGCCGGGTCCTGTCCGTCGTCGGCGACAAACAGCACCCCGCCAACCGCGGACGGCTCTGCCTCAAGGGCGCCACCAGCGCCGAGGCCGCCACCGCCCCGGGCCGACTGACCCGCGCCCAGGTCCGGACCGACCGCAAGGCAGCGCGCGTCGAGGCGGACCTCGACGAGGCCATCGCCGGCGCCGCCGCGAAGTGGGCGGCGATCGTCGCCGAGCACGGACCCGACGCCGTCGCGCTCTACGTCTCCGGCCAGATGACCACCGAGGCGCAGTACCTGGCCAACAAGCTGACCAAGGGGTACGTGCGCACCAACAACATCGAGTCGAACTCGCGCCTGTGCATGGCGAGTGCAGCCACGGGCTACAAGCAGTCCCTCGGCGCCGACGGCCCACCCGGGTCCTACGACGACTTCGAGCACGCCGACGCGTTCCTGGTGATCGGCTCGAACATGGCCGACTGCCACCCGATCCTCTACCTGCGGATGATGGAGCGCGTCCGGGCCGGCGCGAAGCTGATCGTCGTCGACCCCCGCCGCACCGCGACCGCCGCCAAGGCGGACCTGTTCCTCCCCGTCCGGGCGGGCACCGACATCGCCCTGCTGAACGGACTGCTGCACCTGCTCGTCGAGGCCGGGCGCGTCGACGAGGCGTTCATCGCAGAGGCCACCGACGGCTGGGCCGAGACCGAGGCGCTCCTGGCCGAGTACTCCCCCGCAGCGGTCGCCGCGATCACCGGCCTGGCCGAGGCGGACCTGCGCACCGCGGCCGAGTTCCTCGCCGGTGCCGAGAACTTCGTGACGCTCTGGACGATGGGCCTGAACCAGAGCACGCACGGCACGTGGAGCACCAACGCCATCTGCAATCTGCACCTGGCCACGGGCACGATCGGCCGGCTCGGCAGCGGACCGTTCTCCCTGACCGGGCAGCCCAACGCCATGGGCGGCCGCGAGATGGGCTACCTGGGCCCGGGCCTGCCCGGGCAGCGCAGCGTGCTCGTCCCGGCCGATCGCGAGTTCACCGAGAACCTGTGGGGTCTGGAACCCGGGACGCTGCGCACCGAGGTCGGCGCGGGCACCGTGGACCTGTTCGCCCGGATGGCCGCGGGCCAGATCAAGGCCGTCTGGGTGATCTGCACCAACCCGACGGTGTCCATCGGCAACCGCGCGCAGGCGATCGCCGGGCTCGAGAAGGCCGAACTCGTGATCGTGCAGGAGGCCTTCGCCGACGCGGAGATCAACGCCTACGCCGACGTGCTCCTCCCGGCCGCCATCTGGACCGAGTCCGAGGGCGTTTTCGTCAACTCCGAACGCAATGTGACCCTGCTTCAGGGAACGGCCGACGCCCCCGGCGACGCGCTGCCGGACTGGGACCTCATCGCCCGCTTCGGTCGCGCGCTCGGCCACGCCGAGGCGTTCGACTACGCCGGCGCCGAGCAGGTCTTCGACGAACTGCGCGCCGCCGCGAACCCGGACACCGACTACGACCTGCGCGGCGTCACCTACGACCGGCTGCGCGAGGGTCCCGTGCAGTGGCCCGCGCCGGAGGGCGACCCGGCGACCCGCCACCCGATCCGCTACGTCAACGACGGCGCCACCCGCCCGATCCGCACCCGCGCGGACGGCAGCACCCCGCGCCTGTGGTTCCCGCTGCCCGAGGGCCGCGCCCGCTTCCACGCGCGCCCGCACCTGCCCCCCGCCGAGGTCCCCGACGCGGAGTTCCCGTTCCTGCTCAACACCGGCCGGGTCGCCAACCAGTGGCACACCGGCACCAAGACCGCCAAGGTCGCCAAGCTCAACCGGCTCGACCCAGGCCCGTTCCTCGAGCTCCACCCGGAGGACGCGCAGGCGCTGCGCGTCGCCGCGGGCGACCCGGTCGAGGTCTCCTCCCGCCGCGGCCGCGCGGTGCTGCCCGCGCGGATCACCGACGCCGTCGCGCCCGGGAACGTCTTCGCCCCGTTCCACTGGAACGACGCGCGCGGAGAGGACCTGGCAATCAACGCGGTCACCAACGACGCGGTGGACCCCTTCTCCGCCCAGCCCGAACTCAAGGTCTGCGCGGTGCAACTCGCCCGCGTCGCCCCGATCCTCGCACCCGTCGTTGCCCCGGCGGAGCCCACGACGACGCCCGCGATTCCCGATCGCCTGATCGCGGCGCTGGGCCTGGGCCCCGCCGCGCTGCCGGCCATGGACGACTACCAGCAGCGCTACCTGGCCGGCCTGGTCTGGGCGCTGACCACGCAGACCGAGACGGCGAAGTCGGGCACCCCGGTCCTGCCGCGCGAGGCCCCGTTCACCGGCACCGCCCGCGCCTGGGTCGACGGCATGCTCGCGGGCCTGTTCAGCCGAACGGCCGCGCCCGTCCCCGCGCCGGCCGACGACGGCCCGGCCGCGGCGAAGACCGCGGCGCCACCGGTGGTCGTCGCGTGGGCCTCGCAGACCGGCACCGCCGAGGAGTTCGCCGCGGAGATCCACCGCGCGCTGGTCGCCGACGGCGTCGACGCCACGCTCGTGGGCATGGACTCCCTCAACGTCGCCACGCTGCCCGGCGTCCCCCGCCTGGTGGTGGTCAGCAGCACCTACGGCGACGGGGAGTCGCCCGACAACGGGCAGAGCTTCTGGCGCTCCCTCAACAATCCCGGCGCACCTCGACTGGCCCACACCGAGTTCGCGGTTCTGGCGTTCGGCGACTCCAGCTACGCGGACTTCTGCGCCCACGGTCGGCGGATCGACGCCCGGCTCGCCGACCTCGGCGCGACCCGCCTGTGCGAGCGCCTCGACGTCGAGCCCGACGGCATGGACACCGCCGCCGCCTGGCTGGTGGCGCTGCGCAGGCGACTGTCCCCGCCGACGCCCGGAGTGCTCGTCGTCGAGCGCACCGAGGCCCCGCCCGTCGAGACCGAGGAGGGCGCCGCGGCGGTCTTCACCCGTCGCGCGCCCCTGCACACGCAACTTCTGACGAATCGTCAGCTCACCGGGGAGGGCTCGGCGAAGGACGTGCGCGCGTTCGAGTTCGAACTCTCCTCGGACTGCCACTACTCCGCGGGCGACGCCCTCGGCGTGTGGCCGCGCAACGACGCGGCCGTCGTCGAGGAGTGGCTTGCGGTCACCGGCCTCGCCCCGGACGCACCGGTTGCGTTGGCCGGCCTGCCGGGCATGACGCTGCGCACCGCGGCCCTGGAGTACCTCGACATCGTGCGCATCACCCCGGAGCTGCTGCGCTTCGTCGCGGCGCACACCGAGAAGCATTCGCCGGGCAACCGCGAGCTCGCCCGGCTGCTGCGCCCGGACAACAAGCTGAGCCTGGCCCAGTGGCTCTGGGGCCGCCAGGCCATGGACGTCCTGGCCGAGTTCCCGGTGCGCGCGGAACCGGCCGAGTGGCTCGAGGTGCTGCGTCGGCTGTCCCCTCGGCTGTACTCGATCTCCTCCAGTCCGCTGGTCGCCCCGCACCGCGTCGCACTGACCGTTTCGACGGTGCGCTACGCCCACGAGGGCAAGGTCCGTCAGGGGGTGTGCAGCACCTTCCTGGCCGATCGCAGCGCACACGGCAGCGTCGGGGTGTTCCTGCAGCGCTCGGCGCACTTCCGGCCGCCCGCCGCCTCCGGCACGCCGATGATCATGATCGGCCCCGGCACCGGCGTCGCGCCGTTCCGGGGGTTCCTGCAGGAGCGCCGGGCGCTCGGGCACACCGGGCGCAACTGGCTCTTCTTCGGCGAGCAGCGCTCCGCGACCGACTTCTACTACCGCGACGAACTCGAGGAGATGCGCTCCGCCGGCCTGCTCTCGCGCCTGTCGCTGGCCTTCTCCCGCGACCAGCGCCAGAAGGTCTACGTCCAGGACCTCATGCGCGACTCCGGCGCGGAACTCTGGCGTTGGCTCGAGGACGGCGCGCAGGTGTACGTGTGCGGCGACGCCACCAGGATGGCCAAGGACGTCCACGCGACGCTGCTGGAGATCGGCCGCGAGCACGGCAGCCTAGGCGACGGCGCCGAGGACTGGCTCCAAGACCTGGTGTCCGCCAAGCGCTACCTACGCGACGTGTACTGAGTCGCTACTGACCGAGCTGCTCCTTGACCGTCGTGGCGTAGACGTCGACGTACTCCTGGCCCGAAAGGCCCTGGATCGCCTTCATGATGTCGTCGGTCATCTCGCGGAACAGCAGCGCGTCGCGTTTGCGGCCGTCGTACCTGCCGAGGTCCAGCGGCGGGCCGAACTTCACCGTGACCGGTGCGAGCCGCGGGAGCCTGCGTCCGGGCGGCTGGACGACGTCGGTGCCGATGACCGCGCAGGGCACCAGCGGTGCCTTGGACTCCAGCCACAGGCGCGCGACGCCCACCCGACCGCGGTAGAGACGGCCGTCGGGCGAGCGGGTGCCCTCGGGGTAGATCCCGAGCAGATCGCCCTCGCCGAGGACGTCGACGGCAGTCTGGATCGCGGCCAGGCCCGCGCGGCCGCTGGAGCGGTCCACCGGCTTCTGGCCCACGGCGTTGAAGAACCCAGCCGTCAGGCGACCAGCCACGCCCTTGCCGTTGAAGTAGTCGGCCTTCGCGAGGTAGACGACCTTGCGATGGATGACCAGCGGCACGAAGAAGTGGTCGGAGAACGACACGTGGTTGCCGGCCAGAATTCCCGGACCGACCTTCGGCACGTACTCCAAGCCCTCGACGGTGGGGCGGTAGGCCGCGCTGAGCAAAGGTCCGAGCGTGACCTTCATCCCGCGGTAGAGCAACGCCACCTCCCGCACCTCAAACACCAACGGCCGGTCCGGCCTCGTCGCTGCCCGGTTCGCGTGGTGGCGAGGATACGGGCACTATCGGAGCACTCGTGCAGGTGGTCGGCACAGCACGGGCCGCGAAGGGGGGATACAGCGTGGTTGGACGACGCGGCGTTGCCGGGTTGATCCTCGTGTCGTTGCTCGGCACGGTCTCGGCGTGCGGAAGCGAGGGCGAAACCGCCCTGCCCGGCCCGCAGGAGACCGTGGTGGCCACGCCGGTCAGCACCGCCGTCATCCCGCCGACGACCTACTCCGAGGCGTTCGCGGCCATCTCCTCGGCTGCGGAGGCGATGCCGGCCACCGCCGACCGCCTCGCGCGCGGTCTGGCGACCGCCGGCGGAGTACGCGGCCAGGCCAACTCCGCCGCCGCCACGCTGCGCGCCAAGCTGACCCACCGGCTCACCCTGCACGTGCACCTGGCGGGCATGCTCGCCACCAGCGTCGTGGACACCGGGTCCGGCGGCGGCCCGGACAGCGACCGCACCAAGGCCGTGCTCGCGGCGATCGATCGCAACTCCAAGGCGCTGGCCAAGCTCGTCCCCAAGGGACCCAAGGCGGGCGGGGCCGAGCGGGCCCCGTCGGACCCGGGCACCGAGGTGGACGACGACGCGGCACGGCGCTCCCCCGACTTCCTCGTCGCGTGGCGCACGCACGTGGACGACCTCGCGGCCTACGCGCTGGCCACCCGCGAAGGCATCGAGCCGGACCAGGACGACGCCCGGCGGAACCTGGAAAGCTGGGTCGACGGCGCCGCCGACAACCTCAAGCAGGCCGCGGACGGCAAGGCCCAGTCCCGGACGCTGCGCGGCAGCCTCAACGGCTACGTCAAGGCCATCACCCGCGCCATGAACGGACTCGGGGCGAAGGACTTCACCGGACCCGAGCAACTGCGCAAGGCCAGCAGCGCGATGCTCGACTTCGGCGAAGGCCTCGGTCAGGGCCTGGCCGCCGCCGCCGACCTCGACGGCGACGCCCGCGACGACGCGGCGGACGTGCGAGCGGAACTGACCCGACTGCTCACCGAGAACGTGGCGATGACCGGGTCGTTCGTGCTCGCCTCCTACGTCAACCGCAAGTCCGGGGCCTCCTCCAGCACCCAGGCGTCGATCGCCAGGCTCGGACTCGACGAGAACTCCAAGGACCTCGCCGAACGCCTGCGCCCGGCGGCGGACGCAAGCGCGCAGGTCGAGTTCCTGCGCCTGTGGCGGACCACGGTCAACGACTTCCTGGACTACGCCGAAGCCGTCCGCACCGGCAGCGCGAAGAAGGCCGACGCCGAGGTCGCGGCCCTGAACGGGCAGCGGGCGACCATCGGCAGATTTCTGGAGGGCGTGACGGACAGAAAGGTCTCCGCGGGCGCCATCTCCACCTCGCTGAAGACCTACGTCGCCAACCTGACCGGCGCCGTCCAGACCCTGGCCGAGGACCTGCTCCCCGACCGCTCCTGAGCTGTGCCGAACCCCTGATCCACACCGAGATGTCGATCACCGAAAGGTCCGAGACGCCGACCAATCCTTCGGTGCATCGTCGGCGAATAGCCGATGAACGCGCTCCGAGGTCGCCGGGTTACCGGTTGGTACGAGCGCGCTGCGATCAAGCAGACGGGACAGGCATGGCCAACCGAACGAGCAGTGCGAGCGCCGGGGTGAGCCCGATGCGTCTGCACGCCGTCGGTCCCGAGACCGCTCCTCCAGAGCGCCTCGAGGACCTGATGACCAAGGTGGTCCGCGGCGACCAGGCAGCCTTCGAGGCCGTCTACACCCGCGTGTCCGGACCGGTCTACGGCCTGATCCGGCGCGTCCTGCGCGATCCGGCCCAGTCGGAGGAGGTTGCCCAGGAGGTCCTGGTCAACGTCTGGAAGTCCGCGGCCAAATTCGACGAGAACCAGGGCAGCGCGATGGCCTGGATCATGACCATGGCCCACCGCCGCGCAGTCGACCGGGTGCGCTCGGAACAGTCGGCCACCGACCGCGTCAAACGCCTCGCCGTGCGATCGGCCGAGACCTCCTACGACGAGGTCGCCGAGACGGTGGAGATCCAACTCGAGCGCGAGGCGGTTCGGCGCTGCCTCACCGCCCTCACCAATCTCCAGCGGGAGTCGATCGAATTGGCGTACTACGGGGGGTACAGCTACCGCGAAGTCGGCGAGATGCTGGACGTACCGCTGGGAACTGTTAAAACCAGAATGCGCGACGGACTGATCCGTATGCGGGACTGTTTGGGGGTTACCGCATGAGCGATCTACACATCCTTGCCGGCGCCTACGCGGCCGGTGCACTCGACGCGGACGAGCAGACCGAGTTCGAGCTGCACCTGGGCTCCTGCTCGCACTGCGACGTCGAGGTCCGCGAACTGCTCGAGACCACCGCGCTGCTCGGTATCGCGACCGCCGAGGCGGCCCCGCCGTCGCTGCGCGCCGCCGTGATGACCGAGGTGGCCCGCACCCGCCAGCTGCCGCCGGTCGTCGTGGCTCTGAGCGAGCAGGCGGGCAAGCGCCGCGGTCTGGGTCGTCGCTTCGGCCTCACCGCGGCGGCGTCGCTGGCCGTGTTCACCGTCGGCCTCGGCGCGTACACCAGCCAGTTGGCGGACGAGAACGGCGAGCTGCGCAAGCACAACGAGCAGATCGCCGCGCTGCTGGCCGCGCCGGACGCCCGCACGATCAGCGCCGCGGGCGCCGGTGCCTCGGGCTCGACGACCGTGTCCGCGGCGAGCAATCGCATGGACTTCGTCTCCAGCGGCCTGGCGACGCGTCCCGGCAAGACCTATCAGCTGTGGCTGATCGACGCGAAGGGCAACCCGCGTTCGGTGGGAACCTTCACGCCGCGAGACGGCAAGCACACTCCGGTGCTGTTCAACGGCCCCGGCGACGCCACCAAGCTCGCGGTGACCGAGGAGCCCAAGGGCGGGTCGCTGACGCCGACCATGCCGATCCTGATGTCGATGGATCTGAAGAAGGCCTGACCTGGAGGTCGGAACGGTCGGGGCGAGCTGTCGAACGCCCCGACCGCACCGTTTTTCGATCTCGAATCGATTGCGAAGCACCGCTCTGTGACGCAATCGCGACGTGATCTACCCGCCCGTCCGGACGAATTTGATTCCGGTTGGCCCGGCGGCCGGTAACAATGCACGTGTGACTGCGATAATCGAATCGACGGGAAAGAACAACGCCGCATCGATGACGGCTTGAGGAGATCCACCATGTGCCCGCACGTACCGCTTTGCCCGGCTGCCGACGCACCAGACCACGACGCCGCCCACACCATCGCCTTCCACCCCGAACAGGGCTGGAGCCTGCTGTGCAACGGCGTAGTCCTCTTCGAGGACAACGGCGAAATCCTCCCCTCGGGCGCGGTGGTCAACTCCCACCGCCCGAGCGACCGCATGGCCGGCATGTCGGCCTGAAAGCTCGTCAGTTCCGAACCGTCCGCGGCCGCAGTCCCGGGCAGGGGTCACAAACGAAGGCGCTGTCGCCCGCCCCACGGTAGGCGGTAGCTTGAGCGCCGTGTTTGTGGTCACCGTACTGAGCCTCAAGGGCGGAGTCGGAAAGACCACGACGACGATCGGCTTGGCCGGAGCGGCTGCGACCCACGGCCTGCGGACCCTGGTCGTCGATCTCGATCCCCAGGCCAACGCCACGCTCGCGTTGGACGTAGCCCCCGGCGAGATCACCGCCGCGGAGGTCTTCGACGATCCCAGCCCCGACGTGGTCGACCTCGCGATTCGGCCGAGCGGCTGGACCGCGGAACTGACGACGCCGGCGAACCGCCCCGTCGCACTCGACGTGCTGCTCGGCCACGCCGGGCTGCTGCGCCACGACATTCCCGACGTCGCGCCGGGCCGCCTGTTCCACCTGGCCCGCGCCCTGACCCACGTGGCGGGCGACTACGACCTCGTGTTGGTCGACTGCCCACCGAACCTCGCACGGTTGACCCGCAGCGCGCTGGTGGCCTCGGACCGGGCCCTGGTGGTCACCGAGCCGAGTTTCTTCGCCGTTCACGGCGCCGATCGCGCGTTCCGCGCCGTGCAGGAGGAGCGCACGCACAACCCGACCCTGCAGCCGCTGGGCGTCGTGGTGAACCGGTACGACGCGCGCATGGTCGAACATCGCTTCCGATACGAGGAACTGTGCGACCTGTTCGGTCCCCTCGTTCTGCAGCCTCCGTTGCCGGACCGGATCGTCCTCGCCCAGGCCCAGGGAATGGGCCTGCCCGTCCAGCGGTGGCGGACGCAGGCCTCGCGGGACGCCTGTGCGGCCTTCGAGGCCTACCTCGCCCGGTTGCTGCGCACCGCAGATCGCGGCGGGCACAGGACCGATCGAACCTCCGCCGGCGCTGCCGCCGGCTGAGGAAGGTCGAGCTCAGCCGGTACGGCGGGCGCGCCGGGCGGCCAACTCGTCCGCAGGCTCGGTCTCGACGCCGGGACGCTCGCCGGGGAGTTCGGCCAGCGAACCTTCCACCTCGCGCCAGACGCGACCGACGGCGATGCCGAAGACGCCCTGTCCACCGGCGAGAATGTCGACGACCTCGTCCGGGGACGTGCACTCGTACACCGTCGCTCCGTCGCTCATCAGGGTGAGCGTGGCGAGTTCTTCGATGCCGCGGTGGCGCAGGTAGGTGACGGCCTGGCGGATCTGCTGCAGCGAGACGCCCGCGTCGAGCAGGCGCTTGACGATCTTGAGGACCAGGATGTCCCGGAAGCCGTAGAGCCGCTGCGTCCCCGAACCGGTTGCCGGGCGGATGCTGGGCTCGACGAGGCCGGTGCGGGCCCAATAGTCGAGTTGGCGGTAGGTGATTCCGGCGGCCGAACACGCGGTGGGACCGCGGTAGCCGACGTCCTCGGGCAGCAGGGTGATCTCGGGATCGAACAACAACCCCTGTTCACCCGCCGCCAGGACGACCTGCGGGTTGTCGCCCTCGCTGTGCTCGCGCACCGCGTCCTCCTGCGGTTGGCCCGGCGGTCCGCTGCCACCTGGTTTGGTGGCACGCGTTGAAATTACACCGGGGACTTTTCCACAGGAAAACTAAGCCTCCCTGTGCATAACGTCAACGCAACGCGCCGCGAACACCCCTGGTGAGGCGGTCTTTACGCAATCGAGACCTCGTGTGCACGTCGCGGTTTTCCACAGGCGCCACGCACGCTGTCCACAGCCGCACTAGGAGCCGAAGTCCTCGGGACTGATGGTGTCGAGGAATTCCCGGAACTTCTCGACCTCGTCCTCCTGCTCGTCCGGAATTTCGATCCCGGCCTCGTCGAGAACCTCGGGCGAGCCGAAAATCGGCGTGCCGGTGCGCAGGGCGAGCGCGATGGCGTCGGAGGGGCGGGCGCTGACCTCCACGCCGCCGTCGAAAATCAGCTCGGCGTAGAAGACGCCGTCGCGCAGGCCGGTGATGCGCACCTGCTTCAGCTCCTGCCCGAGCGCCGCGAGGACGTCCCGGAACAGGTCGTGGGTCATGGGCCGCTGCGGGACGACGCCCTGCTGGGCGAACGCGATGGCGGTCGCCTCGACGGCGCCGATCCAGATCGGCAGGTACCGCTCCCCACCCGTTTCGCGCAGCAGCACGATGGGCTGGTTGGCGGGCATCTCCACGCGGACGCCGACGACATCGAGCTGATTCACAACGGGAACTGTACCTACCGCGGGGACGTTCGGGGCGCAGCCCGCCTACAGCCCGAGGTCCCGACGGACCCCCGCACGCAGCAGCGCGGCGTGCAACGCCAAACAGAGCTCGGTGAGGTCGTTCGCGTGCCGGCGAGCGTGCTGCCGCGCATCGCTGGTACCGGCCGCACCGGAGGGGAAGACGGCCTGCTCGATGAGACCCGCCTCGCGGTCCGCGGCGCCCTTGAACGCCCGCAGGTGGCGCGGTTCGAGGCCGAACGCGGACAGGCGGTCGACGAGCAGCGCGACGGCCACGTCGTCGGCGCTGTAGTACCCGCCCCGGCGGCGCGCGAGCAGGCCGGAGTCGTCGAGGGTGGCGAGCGCGGCGGGGCTCAGGCCGGTCGTGGCGAGCATCTGCTCGCGGTCCAGGCGGTCGGGCACGTCGGCGGTCGGCTCGCCTGCGTCACGGGCCTCGAGACGGGCCTTGATGACCTTCAGCGGCATGTAGTGGTCCCGCTGCGCGGTGAGCACGAATCGCAGCCGCTCGACGTCGTCGACGGAGTACTTGCGGTACCCGGCGGGCGTGCGGGAGGGCTCGACGAGGCCCTCGGACTCGAGGTAGCGAATCTTGGTGATCGTCAGGTCGGGAAAGTCCGCCACGAGCAGGGCGAGCGCGTCCCCGATGTTCATCAGCTCGCCGGTCGGCCGCTCGTGCGGCGGCACGCCGACGGTGGAGGGGGCCGTCGGCAGTGGCTGCTGCGCCTGGCCCGGGCTCAATGCGAAAGCTCCGAGCCGATCGGCGCCGCCGCGAAGAAGACCAGGCGGTACTTGCCGATTTGCACCTCGTCTCCGCCGGTGAGCACGATCTCCTCGATCCGCTCCCGGTTGACGTAGGTGCCGTTGAGGCTGCCGACGTCGCGCACGCAGAAGCCGCCGCTGTCCAGCCGCAGGAACTGGGCGTGCCGGCGGGAGACGGTCACGTCGTCGAGGAAGATGTCGCTGTCCGGGTGCCGACCGGCGGTCACGGCGTCCGCGTCGAGCAGGTAGCGGCTGCCGGAGTCCGGGCCGCGCTGGACGATCAGCAGCGCGGAGTCCGGCGGCAGCGCGTCGACCGCCGCCTGGTCTCCCGGGGACAGCAGCCCCGCTTCGGCGTCGACGAGTTCGAGCCCGGAGATCGTGATGCTCGAAGTGACCTCGGCGCCCGAGGGGACGGGCCCGGGCGGTCCGGGAAGCGCGGTTCCGCAGTTCGCGCAGAAGCGGGCGTCGCTGGCGGCCTGGTGACCGCACTGACTGCAAAACGGCATTCTTCGCGGCCTCTCGCCCGGGTGGTACACCCGGGCGAGACATCCCCCGAGCGCTTCTGTCGACGCCGCCCTGCCGCGGAGCGACCAGGAGGTAGATGCCCCCGAGGCCGGCGCCCAACCTTCGACCGAAGCTTCACGGTCGACGGCCAAACTATCAAGCCTAGAGTCCGGCTTGGTACTGCTCGGCCGACAGGAGTTGCCCTGCGGCCGGTTCTTCGTCGGGGGTGACGTCGAACATCCAGCCGTCGCCGTACGGGTCGGCGTTGATGACCTCGGGGGCGGTCACGACGGCCTCGTTGCGGGCGGTCACGGTGCCGGAGATCGGCGCGTACAGCTCGCTGACGCTCTTGGTCGACTCCAGCTCGCCGCAGGAGGCGCCCGCGACGACCTTGGAGCCCACCTCGGGCAGGGAGACGAACACGATGTCGCCGAGCTGCTCGGCGGCGTGGTCGGTGATGCCGACGCGCAGCACGCCCTCGGGCTGGGCCAGCGCCCACTCGTGCTCGGCGGTGTACTGGCGATCGACGGGCGGGGTCATCGGCGGCTCTCCTGCGCTACGACTGGGGCTGAACGGGGCGGGTGTACTGCGGCGCCTCGCTGCCGACCGTCGCGTCGATGAGGACCGGGTTGGTGGCCGCCACGGTCGCGGTGGCGCCGCGCTCGTTCAGCACGGCGAACACCCCGCCCGGGATGCGCAAGGCGGGGTCCAAGGTATCGGGGTCTCCGATCACCTTGAACACGTACGGGGCGGCCACGAGGCGACCGTCGATCCGGACGCTGCCCGGCTCGGCGTCGAGGAAGGAGGTGCTGGCGACGATCCGGACGTCGTTGATCTGGACGGCCTCCGCGCCCGCGTCCCGCAGCTCCTGCAGGGCGTCGAGCAGGACGGGGCCGTCGACTTTCTTCCCGGGGTCGACGATGCGCAGCGTGATGCCCGGCCCACGGGCGGGAACGGTGCCCGCCAGGATGCCCAGGGTGGACCGGCGCTTGAGCGCCTCCTCGAGCGCCGCCTGGGTGGAATCGGTACCCAGGGACAGCTCGGAGCGGCGGGCCTGCAGCTCCCGGATCTCTCGATCGAGCCGATCGGAACGGTCGTTGAGGTCGTCCAGGATGCGAATCAGGTCGCCCTGGCGAAGGTTGCGCAGGTTGTCGTCCCCGGCGATCACCCGAACCTGCACGACCGCGAAAAAACCGAGCAGGCCCAGCAGCAGCGCGATCAGCAGTTGCGGTCCGCGTGCCCGCGGGGTCCGCACGGCGCGCACGAGGGCACGCAGACCCGATCCCTGCCCGGCCGAATGGTGCGCGGGAGCGGCGGGCGCAGCCGAGGACGCGACCGGCGCCGAGGGCTGGGCCACCACCGGTTTCACGGGCTCGCCGGGGCCGGTCGGACCGCTTGGGCCGGTCGGGCCGCTTGGGCCGCTTGGGCCGGTCGACTCGCTCGCGTCGACCGCGCCGAGGCCCGCGCCGCGCAGGGTCCGGCCGTCGATGAGGATCGTTTCGTCCTCGCCGAGGACGTCGAAGGCGGCCGTGTCGGAGTCCTCGGCGCGGGCGTAGTCGAAGCTCGCGTCGGGCGGCGTGCCCGTCCCCTGCGGCGGGCGCTCCGGCGGTTGGTTGCCCATCACGCCGAGAGTAGGTGGCGACGGATCGCCGCGACGTTGGAGAAGATCCGGATCGACAGCACCACGATGACGCCGGTAGTCAACTGGCCGCCGACGCCGAGGCGGTCGCCGAGAAAGACCACGAAGACCGCGACGAGCACGTTGGCGATGAACGAGACGACGAAGACCTTGTCGCTGAAGATGCCGTCGAGCAGGGCCCGCAGCGCACCGAACAGGGCGTCGAGGGCGGCGACCACCGCGATCGGCAGGTACGGCTGCAACCAGAACGGCACCTCGGGCTCGAAGTACAGCCCGAGGCCGATTCCCACGGCCAGACCGATCACCGCGATCATGGAGCGAGCTTCTCCTCGGCCGAGCGCAACGTGGAGCCGGCGGCGCCGGGCAGGGTCAGATTCTGTTCCTGGGTGACGCTGAAGCGGATGCCGAAGCCGGTGAGCGTGTGGAACCAGCGCCCGCCCGGACCGTCGACGAAGTCCACCTCGAGGTCGTTGGCCTTGCCGATCGCGAGCACCTCGTAGGGCGGAGACAACGGGCGGTAGGCCACCAGGATCGCGTCGCCCGCAGAGCGCACCGCAGTCAGGGTGGTCAACCGCTGGTTGTTGATCGACACGGCCTCGGCGCCCGCGAGCCACAGGCCGTTGAGCAGCCGCTGCAGGTCGCTGTCCCGGATCCGCCCGGAGCTCCCCTCGCCCCGGACCGAACTGTTCGGAGCGTCGTCGACGACGACGCGGATGCCGGGTCCCCGCACCGCGGTGGTCCCCGCCAGCAGCGCCAGCCGCTCGAGCTCGCTGCCCGCCGCCGAGCCGGCCTCGGTGAGGGCGAGCGCGGCCGAGCGGGTGGCGTCCACCCCCGCACGTTCGGCCAGCACCCGGCGCTCGAGTTCGTCGGCCTCGGCGGTCTTGGCCGTCACCCGCTCGATCAGCGTGTTGCGCGCGGCGGACACCGCCTGGGCGTTGACGCGGGTCTGACCGGCCGCCGTGCCGAGGACCGCGCCGGCGACGACGAAGATCAGCATCATCGTGACCGAGCTGCGGAACCTGAAGCTGCGGCTGACCTCGGGCCGCGGGGCGTCCGGGCGGCGGTACCCGGAGTCGATGGTGTCTCGGGTCAGGTCGGCGAGCAGAGACATGGAGGCATCCGGCCGCCTGGGCGGTTTCGGTGCCTCCGGGGTCCCCACGGCGCTCATAGTTCCATGTCGTGCCTGGGCGGCCGAACATTACGGGACCAAGGTCCCGACATGATCCTCTCCCTGGGAACTACAGGTGGGCTCGCTCGATGACCTCGACCCACTCGGCGAGGAGTTCCTTGGCGTTGGCGTCGTCGCCCGCCTCGGCCCACAGGTGCGTCTGGGCGGCCGACGGGTCGGGCACCACCAGGGCCCAGCTTCCGTCTCGTTCCACCACCCGGACGCCGTCGGTGGTGTCCAACTGGCGCCCGGCGGCGGCCTCGAGAACGGCCCGCATGACCTTGCCCTTGGCCGACCAGGGGGTGTCCAGCACGCGGTAGGTCACGTGCGCGCGCGGGATCCGGGCATCGATCTGACTGAGTGTCAGCTTGGTGCGGGCCACCAGACCGACGAGGCGAACGAACGCCGCCGCGCCGTCGACCGCTCCCCCGACCTCCGGGACGACGAAGCCACCGCGTCCGTCGCCGCCGAGGATGACCCGCGGGTCGGCGACCGCGCGGGCGAGGTCCGTCGGGGAGGTGTTGGTCCAGGTGATCTCCACGCCGTGGAAGCCCGCGACCTGTTCGGCGACCCGCGTGGTGGTCACCGGCAGCGCGATCCGGCCCGCGCGCCGCTCCGCGGCCACGAGGTCCATGACCACCAGCAGCGCGCGGTCGTCGGCGATGGCCTCGCCGCGCTCGTCGACGAGCGAGATGCGTTCGCCCAGCGGATCGAACATGACCCCGAACGCCGCGCGCGAGGACGCGACGAAGTCTCCGAGGTGCTCGAGGGCTTCGTCGCGCTCGCTCGCGGTCCGGGTCGGGTGGGCCTCGTCGATGCCGAGGTTGACCGTGAGCACGTCCACGCCGAGCCCGCCGATGAGCCCGGGAAGCAGCAGGCCCGCGGCGCCGTTGCCGGCGTCGACGACGACCTTCATCCTGTTGCCGGTGCCGACCGGCACGCCGGAGATGTCGACGGTGTTGAGCACCTGCTTGACGTAGGTCTCGCCCGAGCGCGGGGAGAAGGTCAGATCGCCGATCTCGCCGGGGAAGGCCCGGCGGAACTCCTGGCGTGCGAAGACCCGTTCCAGGCGGCGTTGCTGCGCGGGGGTCAGGTCCGCGCCGGAGGCGTCGAGGAACGCGATGTCGACGCTGTCCGGCACGCCGGGCGTGGTCCGGACGAGCACGCCGCCCGCGATGCCCCGGGAGGCCTCCAGCCGCGCGACCGCCGGCGGCTGCATCTCCAGGTCGCGGACGTTGATCGCGGAGGACTGCAGGGCCGAGATCACCGCCTGCTTGAGCGCGCGGGCCGCCCGGGAGCCGTCCCGGGCGGTCAGGACGGTGTCGCCCTTCTTCAGGGTCGTGGCGTAGGCGCTGGCCAGGCGCACGGCGAGTTCCGGGGTGATCTCGACGTTGACGATGCCGGAGACCCCGCGGGTGCCGAACAGGCTGCGCTGGCCGCGGGACTCCCAGATGACGGAGTGGTTGACCACGACGCCGGCCTCGATGGTCTTGGCCGGGTAGATCTTCACACCGGCGGAGAGGATCGCCTCCTCCTCGACCAGGCACTCCTCGCCGACGACCGCGCCCTCGTTGATCCGGGCCCCGCGCATGACGTCGGAGTTCTTGCCGATCACGCAGCCGCGCAGGTTGGTCTGTGGACCGATGTAGACGTTGTCGTGCACCACCGCACGGTCGAGGAACGCGCCGGCCTTCACCACGACGTTGCTGCCGAGGACGGTGAACTCGCGCAGTTCGGCGCCGGCTTCGACCTTGCAGTAGTCGCCGATGTACAGGGGCCCGTGCAGGGTGGCGCCCGGGTCGACCTCGGCGCCCTCGGCCACCCAGACGCCGGGGGCGAGTTCGAAGCCGTCGATGTCCACCGCGACGCGGCCGGCGAGCACGTCGGCCTGTGCCTGCAGGTACTTCTCGTGGGTGCCGACGTCCTCCCAGTACCCCTGCGCCACGTACCCGAAGACGGGCTTGTTCGCCTTGAGCAGGGCCGGGAACACGTGCGCGGACCAGTCGACCATCTCTCCGGCGGGGATGAAGTCGAAGATCTCGGGCTCCATCACGTAGATGCCCGTGTTGACGGTGTCGGTGAAGACCTGGCCCCAGGTGGGCTTTTCCAGGAAGCGCTCCACGCGGCCGCCGCCGTCGACGACGGTGATCCCGAACTCGAGCGGGTCGCGGACGCGGGTGAGGCAGGTGGTGACCATCGCGTCGTTGGCGCGGTGGAAGGCGAGCAGTTCGGTGAGGTCGATGTCGGTGAGCGCGTCCCCGGACATGACCAGGAACGTGCCGTCCCGCAGAGCGTCCTCGGCGTTCTTGATGCTGCCCGCGGTGCCGAGCGGCGACTGCTCGTTGGCGTAGGAGATCGACATGTCGAACTCCTCGCCGTCGCCGAAGTGGTTGCGGACCAGCGAGGCGAGGAACTGCACGGTGACGACGACGTCGGTGAAGCCGTGCCGGCGCAGCAGGTGCAGGACGTGGGCCATGACCGGCCGGTTGACCACAGGCAGCAGGGGCTTGGGCATCGCGGCGGTCAGCGGGCGCAGGCGGGTGCCCTCGCCGCCGGCCATCACCACTGCCTTCACGAGCACCTCACCTCCACACTGCGCATACCCCTAGGGGTTCACGAACGAGCAGCCTGCCCGGTTCCGCTTTCCGCGGGCGTCAGGCCTCGAACCTGGATCACGTACAGGATTCCTGCCCACCAGTAGAGGGCGGTACCCCAGATGGCGAACGCCCAGCCGAACACTGCGGCCGTCGTCTGGGTGGCCGTCATGGCACCGGAGCCGTCGGACAGCAGCAGGAACGGAAAGGCGTAGAGCAGGTTGAAGGTGGCGGCCTTGCCCAGGTAGTGCACCGGAAGTGCGGGGCCGTAGCCGAGGGCCTTAAGTCGAGGTATGCAGGCCGCGAGCGCGACGTCGCGGGCGATGAGGAACAGGGTGAGCCACAGCGGGACGATGTCTCGGACGGTGAGTCCGATCAACGTGGCCAAAATGTAGAGGCGGTCGGCCGCCGGGTCCAGCAGTTGGCCGAGACGGCTGGTCTGGTTCAGCTTGCGGGCCAACCAGCCGTCGGCCCAGTCGGTGAAGCCGGCGAACATCAGGACGAGCAGTGCCAGACCGTCGCGTTCGGGTCCGAGGATCAGCCAGAGGAACAGCGGCACGCCGGCCACGCGCAGCGCGCTGAGCAGGTTCGGGAGCGTCAGGACGCGATCGCCGACGACGGGCTCTTCCACGAACCCTCCTCCCGGTGTGGCAGTGCGGCCGAGACTATCGGCCCGCCTGCCCCCGGTTTAGGGCCGTTGGCGTCCCGAACCGGTCAGTTCGCGGCCGGATTCGCGGCGCTCCAGGACCGTTCCGGCCACCTCGACGAGCCGAGCCAGCCGAGCCAGTTCGATGCGGTGGAACGGCGGTCCACCTGCGGTGCGACCCAGGTAGACGGTGCTGGTCGCGTCGGCGGGGACCGCGGCGATGTGCACCGACGGGGCCGAGGTGAACGCCAGCGGCCGGGTCGGGCGAATGTCCGGCAGGACGTCCAGCGCCGGTGCCTTCGGGCTGGCGGCCAGCACCGGACGCTCGGGGTGCTCTCCGAGTACGACGGCCCAGTCCGCGCCGAAGACGCCCGGCAGGGCGTCGGCCAGGATCGCGAAGGCGTTCGGGGTGGAGGCCATGACCTGCAGGAGGACGTCGAGGTCCGGGAACGCGTCCACCTGCGCGCGGGTCTCCCACGCGCCCTCGACGGTCACCCCGGGCAGTGCGGCGAACGCGCCGGTCAGTCGCTCGAGGCCCGGGTAGTTCGGCCAGAAGACGGTGAACTCGTCGACGACGCGACTCTGCCCGCCGCGGCCTCCGGCCGAAATGCCTCCGTGATCCAGCACCGTCATGCCTCGGATGTCCGCCCCCAACGCACCGAGCACCCGAGAAACCTTGGCGAGCGACCCCGGCCGGTCCGGCAGGGAAATACGCAGTCGAAGCAGCACTGGATGTGCCTCCCCTCACCCTCCTCTGCAGAGTGCCGAGGCCTCGTTACCGTCGTGTTGCGCGCCGGTAAGGAGTGTCTACGCAGGCGTGGCGAGCCCCGTGCAGCCGCGCAGCCGCTTCCAGTCGGCGACGGCCTCGCGGCCGGCCCGGCCGGTGACCGGACGCGGGAGGCCGTCCTGGCGGGTGAAGGTCGGAACGAACCGTTCCTTGGTCACCGCTCCCTTGGCCCAGGTCAGCTTCAGCACGCCACCGGTGGCCTCGGGCGTGGAGTTCGGGCTGTACCAGACGAAGTTGCCCAGGCCGTAGGAGACGTAGGTACCGCCCGTGGTCCCGGCTCCCAACAGGACGTGCGCGTGCGATCCGACCACGACGTCGGCGCCGGCCTTCGCCAACTGCTCGACGATCGTCTTCTGCTCGCGCGTCGGGCAGCCGACGCGCTCGGTGCCGTAGTGCAGGTACACGACCACGATCTCGGAGCGCTTGCCGGCGGCACGCACGGCGTCGAGGAGTCGCTTGGGGTTGCGGGCCGAGGCGACTCCGGCCCTGTTCTTCCCGGCCGCCCACACCGCCGCCGTGCGATCCGGGACCTGGGTCGCGGCGAGGACCGCCACCTCGGTGCCGCGCACGTCGAAGCGGGCCGGGGCGAAGGCCTCCCTGGCGTCTCTGCCGATCCCGACGACGGGGATCGGGGAGGCGGCCTTGGCGGCGAGGGTGTCCGCCAGTCCCTGCGCCCCGTAGTCGACGGCGTGGTTGTTCGCGAGGCTGACGGCGTCGACGCCGGCTGCGGCCAGGGCGTCGAGGGCCTTGGGCGAGGTGCGGAAGGTGAACTTCTTCGGCTCCGCCCGGCCGCGGGAGGTGATCGCGGTCTCGAGGTTGACCATCGTCAGGTCCGCCTCGCGCAGGGTCGGCGCAATGGGCGCCAGCGCCGTCTCCGGATCGCGGAGCCGCGGGCGCAGCGAGTCTTCGAAGTGCACGTCGCCCGCGAAGGCGAGCGTCACCGCCGCCGCGGCCGCAGGCTTGGCCGCGTGGCCGGAACCGGCGGAGCCGACGGCCCCGAGCGCGATGGCGGCCGTCCCCAGCGCCGCCACCGCGGTGAGCCGTCTATCCACGGGCAAGTGCGTACACCTCTCGTTCGAACTCCGCGTAGACCTTCATGTAGTCGGGGGCGACGAACGGGAAGAACTGCGAATAGATGGCCCCGGTGACGCCGGAGGCGGGGTCGACCCAGAAGTGGGTGTTGCCCAGGCCCGCCCAGGTCCCGCTGCCGGCGGCGCGGGCGCCGGCGACGTCGCGGGTGTTGACCAGCAGACCCCAGCCCCAGGTGCGGTCCGGGCCCGCGACGAAGTCCGCGGAGTGCATCGGCGAGGCCGTGGAGATGACCTCGGGAACGGCGAGGCTGCCGATCTGGTTGGCGAACGCCTCCCGTACCGAGGCCTCGGCGACGATCCGCTGCGCGTCGAGCACGCCACCGCCGAGCAGCATCCGCTGGAAGCGCAGGTAGTCCTGCGCGGTGGAGTAGAGGCCGTGGCCGCCGCTCCAGTACTCGGGCTCGCGGGGAAGCTCGAAGTCCATGGGCTGCCAGGCGTTCTCGGTGGGCACGTGCAGGGCCACCAGTCGCGCACGCTGGTCCTCGCGGACGGTGAAGCCGGTGTCGACCATGCCCAGCGGGCCCAGGACGTGGGCGGCGAAGTACTCCGGCAGCGACTCCCCGGACGCCTCCTCGACGACGCGGCCGAGGAAGTCGGTGTTGGACCCGTACTCGAACCGCGTGCCCGGGTCCGCGACCAGCGGGGCCTGCAGGGCGGCGGCCAGTCCGGAGACGACGTTGGGCTGCCCGGTCAGGCTCTCGTAGCGGACCATGTCCGCGTTCCAGAACCAGTACGTCGCGCCCGCGGTGTGGGTGACCAACTGCGCGACGGTCGCGGCCGACTTCGGGGCTCGCAGCCGCGGGAGGTCGCCGTCGAACCCGTCGAGCACCTGGAGCTTGTCCCACTCGGGCAGGTAGGTGGCGACCGGGGCGTCGAAGTCCAGGCGCCCGGCGTCGCGCAGCTGCAGGGCCGCGACGGTGGTGACCATCTTGGTCATCGAGGCGATCCAGAAGACGGTGTCCAGGCCGACGGGCGCGTCGTCCCCGACCCTGCGCGGCCCGGCGGAGCCGGAGTAGATCGTGCCGGTGCGGTCGGCCGCGACGGCCACCACGTTCGGCACGGCGCCCGAGGCGACCGCGGATTCGAGCAGGGCATCGAGCTGCGCGGACATGAATTCTCCAAGCGACGTCGGTTGGACAGGTGGGGGGCTGCGCCCCCCAACGCCCCCCAGGTATGCGAAACAAGCTTCCACACGATCTGGCCCGGCGAAAGAGGAGTGGGGGGGGGGGGGGGCCCACCCGCCCCCCCCGGCCGGGAGCGCAACGCGGACAGCCACACCGGGGGGGACGGGGGGTGGGGGGCGCGGGGGGGGGGGGGGGCCCCGGCGCCCCGCCGCCGCC
>JBQTIB010000038.1:0-2826 GCA_052389435.1 Sporichthyaceae bacterium
GGGGGGGGGGTGGGTCTTTGGGGGCGGGGCCGCCGCCGTCGGCGGCCCCCGGCGTCGCCGCCTGCGGCGAGCGGGGGGCGGCGGCCGCCCGCGGCCCGGTGCACCTCGTCGTGTGTGGATGGCCCCGCGAGCACGCCACCGTGCTGCGGGAGTGGACGACCAATCCCGGACCCCGCGTCCGGTTGACCCTGGCATGAGAGCACCCCGTTCGGTGAAAGGAGATGCAATGCGATCGACTCGCTGGGCCCGCACGGTTGGACTGTGCGCGGCGATGTTGCTGGCGGCCGGAGGAACCGCGCAGGCCGCCTCTCTGGACGAGGCCGCACAGTCGCGATCGGAAGAGGCCAAGCCGAAGAAGTCGGTCAAGAAGACGCCCGCGAAGCCGAAGACCTTCAAGATCACCCAGCACAACCTGGTCTTCGATCCGGACATCCTGAAGATCAAGCCGGGAGACAAGGTCGTCTGGACCAACAAGGAGTCCGACGACACCATCCACTCCGTCGTGCAGAGCAACGGCTCGGAAATCAACTCCCCGGACATTCCACCGAACACCGTCTTCGAGTGGACCTTCACCGAACCGTCCGAGTGGACCATTGTCTGCCGATTCCATCCGGACATGTTCATGAACATCGACGTCGCCGGAAAGAAGGGCGCCAAGGCTCATTCCGGCGGCCACACCGTGCAGCCGCCGCCGCCGGCAACCGGTACGCCGGGCGAGCCGACGGTGCCCGGCGTGGCGGGGCTTCCGATCGCCTTCGATCCACCTGCGAATCGCCGTCCAGGGTGACGCAACCCCCGCCCTGCATGCGGTAGCGCCGTCGTGCGGCCGACGCCCCTTCGAATCTGAAGGGGCGTCAGTCTTTTTTTTCGACGGGTCCGGCACCGGCGCAAAAAGGGAACTATTTGCCGTCCGAATGTGCGAAGTCGCTCGAAATGCATTCCGTTCTACCGGTCCAGAGAGGCCGGTGGGAATGCAAATTTATCCAATCGACACATACGGACGATCTGGGAGAAATCGGACATGAACTAATTGGTTCCGTCGCTGGAACGCCGTGACGTCGGTTGCGGCTCAGATGGACAGGACGCCCCTTAGGCAGGGCGTCCGGATTGGGGATCAGCACCGCTGCGGGGGCCTCCACGCAGCGTTCGGTAGGGAGTGAGGTCGTACCGGGGTGTCTCAGCGAAGGCCCGGCACGACGGCTCTCCGACATGCCAACCATCAGGAGAGAACGATGAGCTCAGCTATGGGCCTGAGGCGCACGACCGCTGTGGTCGTCGCGCTGGCCCTCGGCACGCTCGGCAGCGCAGGGGTGTCCTACGCCTCCGCCGAGCCTGGCGCCACCACCACGGCGGATTCCGCCACGCCTCTCGCAGCCTCCTCGGCGGGAGTCTCCGGGCCGGGCAAGACGACGATCGGCTTCGACCCGCCCGTTGGACTTGGCCCGCGTCCGATCAAGTTCGACCAGACCGACGACCAGGGCAAGTGGTTCGACACCGGTACCGCGATCGTCGGCACGCAGTCGCTCGCCGTCGCCGTCATGCCGACCCTCACCCCCGCCGGGGTCTCGGCCCCGAAGGGCACCGCCGGCCGGATCGTCGGCTCGGGTCTGCTCTCGGGCGAGGAACTGCGCTCCACGATGAACGAGGACCTCAAGGGTCTGCGCGGGATGAACGTCCGCGGCAAGACGCTCGGGCAACTCGGCTACGACGTCGACAAGATGCTCAACCTCGACCTGCTCCGCGACACCGTCGGGAAGATCCTGCCCGCCGGCGACGTGCGAATCTCGCAGGTGGCCGACCTGACGCGGGCCTTCGCCCTCGAGGCGCAGTCGGCTCGGGCGGACCGGCCGATCGCCATGAAGAACAGCAAGAGCGGCTCGCAGCTGATGAGCCTGCTCAAGGACGTTCGGGCGGCCGGTGGGCAGAGCCTGCTTCCCGTGACCGTCAACTTCAACGTCGGGCAGCCCTTCACCGGGCAGGCGCACACCACCACCGCGCTCATCTGGCCGGAGGGCGCCTCCGGGATGCCGTTCGACCAGGCCGGTGCCTACCTCGGCACCCGCAGCGTGGAGCTGTCCAAGCCCGGCCTGTACGCGTTCGCCTGCAAGGTGCACCCGTACATGCTCGGCGCGGTCGTCGTCGACGACCCGCTGACCCCGGGCCCGGACTTCGGCGAGAAGCTCGTCATCAAGAGCCGCGGCATGGTGGTGCCGTCCTTCTCCAGCGTCATCACCCAACTGGTGCAGAAGTTCTTCGTCATCACCAACCCGGAGAACTGGCAGCGCTTCAGCGCCACCGAGGACGTCACCTGGGACCCGAAGTTCGCTCCGGCCCCGATCCTCATGTACGACAAGTCCGGGTCTCCGCAGCTCGTGCCCAACCTCGAGCAGCGCGTCCGCGACGAGTTCAACCTGCCCAAGACCCTGGCCAAGGTCGACAACAAGCCGGAGGTTCCCGGTGTCGGCCAGGTCTGGTTCAACACGCAGATGGAGCGCTACGCCGGCAAGGAGAAGTCCGGCGCCGCGACCATGCTGAACGCGGAGACCTGGGAGATCGAGCGCAAGATCGCCGCGCCCGAGATCAACATGAACAACCCGCACAACATGTGGACCGACAAGGCTGAGAAGTTCATCTACCAGACCGAGTGGTTCGGAAACATGCTCAACGTCTTCGACCGCAAGTCCGGCAAGCTCGTTCGCCGCATCGAGGTCGGGCCGAGCCCGACGCACGTGATGACCCGTACCGACACCGACCAGCTGCACGTCGCCCTCGGCGGCGGCGGCGCGGTGGTCGAGCTCTCCCCGGGTGCGACCAAGATCGACCGTC
>JBQTIB010000039.1:0-51989 GCA_052389435.1 Sporichthyaceae bacterium
GCCGCCGTCGCGGTCGGGGGTGGGCGCCGACCGACGCGGCGCCCACCACGTTTTTGCGCCCCGGTCCTAGAGCGGACTCGGGGGGCGGGTGGGGGCACTTGCTCGCCGCCCGGACTTCAAGTCCCCGCACAAGGGGGGCTATTGCACATCTGTTGCAGTACTGCACCGTGGCTGACCTGCGTGTTTCCGAAATTCGGGGGTTTGGGCCATCTGGCGTTGCGTTTCGCTGTGATGTCGCCGGGCCAATCCTCGCCGCCGGTGGAGGAGAAGCGGACGGGGGCGAGCAATCGAGCGCACCCGCTTCGTGGGCCGAACACCGGGCCCGCGATCCGAAGCCAGAAAGGGACCACTTCATGCGAAATGTTCGGATCACACCCAGGCTGACCGCGGCGACCGCCGCCGGTATGGCCGGGGCGATGGTGGTCGGCGGCCTGACCCTGATGGGTGGACAGGCGAGCAACGCGTCCAGCCACCGCGAGGCGCCGGCGATCCTCGCCGACCCGCAGGCGGACAACACCGACACCTACGCCTTCGTCAGCCCGGACAAGAAGAACACCGTCACGCTCCTGGCCAACTGGTACCCGTTCCAGGAGCCCAACGGCGGCCCGAACTTCTACCCGTTCGCCACCGACGCGCGCTACAACATCCACGTCGACAACGACGGCGACGCCAAGCCCGACATCACCTACCGGTGGAAGTTCAAGAACGTCGACAAGCGCGGAACCGACACCTTCCTGTACAACAACGGACCGGTCGGCTCGCTCAACGACCCGAACCTGCTCTTCAAGCAGCGGTACACGCTGACGAAGATCGAAAACGGCAAGAGCACCGTCATCGTCAAGAACGGCACCGCCGCCCCGTCGTTCACCGGCCAGGCGTCTATGCCGAACTACGGCAAGCTGCGCGCGCAGGCCACCCGCAAGCTCGACAAGGGCAGCGGCCGCACCTACGCGGGCGCGGCGGACGACTCCTTCGCGCTCGACCTGCGCGTCTTCGACCTGCTCTACGGGACGAAGCTCAAGGAGGTCGGCCAGGACACGCTCAAGGGCTACAACGTCAACACCCTGGCGATCCAGGTGCCGAAGAACGCCCTCGCGCTGAGGAAGAACGCCAAGAACAACCCGGTCATCGGGGTGTGGGCGACCACCGAGCGTCAGACCACCGAGATCGTCGAAGACGCTCCCGTGGTCGACAGCGGCAACGGCGGCTCGAACGAGTCCCAGCCGCAGAAGTCGGGCCTGACCTGCGGCACTCCGCTGGAGGCCATCGGCTGCTCCAGCGTGAACAACCTGAAGGAGGGACAGGTCACCACGGCGCGAGTCGTGAAGAAGTGGACTCAGGTCTCGCGTCTTGGCAACCCCCTGGTCAACGAGGCCGTCGCCCCGGCCGGTCTGAAGGACGCCTTCCTGCGCCTGAAGCCCGCCGACGACGCCGACGTCGAACCGCTGGTCAAGCGCGTCACCGACCCTGAGGTGCCCAAGCTGATCGAGGCCATCTACGGCCTCAAGGCCCCGGCCACCCCCCGCAACGACCTGGTGCAGATCTTCCTGACCGGCGTCGCCAAGGACAACGGTCCGATCAAGGCCGACCTCAACTCGCTCGCCCTGAACAAGGACGTCGAGGGCGACATCCGGCCGGCGGAGATGCTCCGACTCAACATGAGCATCGCGCCGACCAAGAACCCGAACCGTCTCGGCGTGCTCGCCGGCGACCTTCAGGGCTTCCCGAACGGCCGTCGCCTCGGCGACGACGTCGTGGACATCGCAATCCAGGCCCTCATGGGTGCCGCTACGAAGGGCATCGTGAAGGCGCTCGCCGCGGGCGACGGCGTGAACGAGAACAACAAGAAGTTCACCCGTTCGTTCCCGTACATCGCGGGCCCGAACAAGCAGGCCGTCAACACCCAGTAGTTCCCTGCGGCGGGCGGCGGCCATCGCGGTCGGCGCCCGCCGCACCAGTACCGCCGCCCCAGTACCGCCGCGCCCCGTGCCGCCATTCCCATCGGAGGATCGATGCCCCGTCGTCACCGCACCGGCCGCGTCGCGATCGTCGTCGTGGCCGCGCTCGGGTTGCTGGTCGGCGGCGGCATCGGAGTCAACCTCGGTCGGGATTCCGACGGGCTCGCGACGGCCGACCGCACGATCGCGTTGGCCGCCGAGATCGGCGACGTGGGTCGTCTGCAACGTCGGCTCGCCGACCAGCCCGCCGACTCCGCCGCCTGGGCCGCCCTGGGCGCGGCCTACCTGGAGCGCTCCCGAGCCAACGGAGACCCCTCGCTGTACGCGAAGGCCGAAGAGGCCATCACGCGGTCGCTTGCGCTCGATTCGACGGAGAATCTGCCGGCGTTCATCGGCATGGGCGCCCTGGCCAATGCCCGCCACGACTTCGCGCAGGCGCTGACCTGGGGTCAGAAGGCCCGCGCCGTCAGCGATTTCAGCCCCGGGGCCTACGGGGTCCTCGTCGACGCCTACACCCAGCTCGGGCGGCGGGCCGAAGCCAGCGCGGCGGCCCAGCGCATGCTCGACCTGTCCCCCACCCTTCCCGCCCTGTCCCGCGCCGCCTACGACCTCGAGCAGCGCGGGTCGCTCGCCGCCGCCCGGCAGTTGCTGACCGACGCGCTCGAAGACAGCTTCGAGGCCGCCTCCATCGGGTTCCTTCGTCATCAGCTCGGCGAACTGGCGATCAACGCCGGAGAGCTGGGCACGGCCGACGGCCACTACCGCGCGGGCCTGGCTGTGGACCCGGGCAATCCGACGCTGCTGCACGGCCGTGCCAAAGTCGCCGCCCTGCGCGGCAAGACCGCCGACGCCGTCCGCGACTACGCCGAACTCGTCGGCCGCGTTCCGAACCCGCAGTACCTCGTCGAGTACGGCGAGGTCCTGCTCAAGGCGGGACGCACAGCCGAGGCGGCGGCGCAGTTCGAGGTCGTCGAGACCGTTCAACGGCTGTTCGTCGCCAACGGCGGCAAGGACGAGCTGTCCCTGGCCGAGTACGAAGCCGACCACGGTTCCCCCGACCGCGCCGTGAGCCTGGCCCGCAAGGAGTGGGACCGCCGCCAGTTCGCCGTGGTGGCGGACGCCCTTGCCTGGGCGCTGCACCGCGCCGGAGATTCCAAGCAGGCGCTGAAGTACGCCGACCTGGCCCTGGCCGGCGGCTGGCGCAACGCCCTGTTCGCCTTCCACCGCAGCGAGATCCAGCGGGCGCTGGGCAACTCCGCCGCCGCACGTTCGGACGCCGCGCTCGCCAAGAGGTACAACCCGGCCTTCGACCCGGACCTCCCGGCCCTGGGCAGGTCCCTGTGATGCGGCGACGGGGCGGGCTGCTCGCTCTGCTCACCCTCGCAGCGTTCGCCTGCGGGCTGGCCGGCACCCCGGCCTCCGCGCATCCGCTGAACAACTTCTCGATCAACCAGCACCATGCCCTGACGGTGCATCAGGACCGTGTGGAGGACCGCGCGGTCGTGGATCTCGCGGAAATCCCGACCCTGCAGGCCAGGAAGGCGGTCGACCGCGACGGCAACGGGGAGTTCTCCCCCGCCGAACTCGACCGGGCGGCCGTCCGCGAGTGCGCGTCCCTGCTGCGCGGGCTGCGGGCCGAGGTCGACGGGACGCCGCTGACGTGGCGCTCCACCGGATCGAGTCTGGTCTACCTGCCCGGAGAGAACGGCCTGTCGGTCAGCCGCTACGAATGCGACTTCAGCGCCCCGGCAGACCTCTCCGGCCCGGCGCGCCTGCGCTTCGGCACCGAGTACCAGGCCTCGCACGTGGGTTGGCGGGAGATCGTCGCCACCGGCGCCGGCGTGCGCTTCACCGCCGCGTCCGTCGCCGAGCGCAGCATCAGCGACGAACTGCGCGCCTACCCGAACGATCTGCTCGCGACCCCGCTGGACCAGCGCACCGCAGACATCTCCGCGACGCCCGGATCCGGAGCCTCCCCCGGCCTCACCCCGCAGGTGGACGGCGTCGGGCCGATGACCCGGCTGGTCGCACCGGTCCAGAACACCTTCGACGATCTGCTCGACCGCGACCTGACCGTGCCCGTCGGCTTGGCCGCGGTCGCGCTGTCGATGCTGCTCGGCGCCGCCCACGCCCTGCTCCCCGGGCACGGCAAGACCGTCATGGCGGCGTATCTGGTGGGCCGTCACGGCGGAGCGCGCGACGCCGTGCTCGTGGGCGCGACGGTGACCTTCACCCACACCGCCGGGGTGCTCGGCATGGGACTGCTGCTCTCCGCCAGCGCCGCGGTCAGCGGCGACGGTCTGCTCGCCTGGCTCGGGGTGATCAGCGGCGCACTGATCGCCGGCATCGGGGTGTTCCTGCTGCGTTCGGCGTGGCGCCACCGCGGGGAACCGCCTGCGGCGCACGGACACGGCGAGGGCCACACGCACACGCACGGCTTCTCCCTCGGCCGCCGCGGCGGGCACGGCCACGGGCACGGCCACGGGCACGGCCACGGGCACGGGCATGGACACGGGCATGGACACGGGAAGGACGACCACGCCCACGAGGCGCCCGTCGCAGCGGTCGACGACGCGTGGTTCTTCCCGACTCCGCCGCCCGCCGAGGCCGCAGTCGCCGTCGCGGAGCGGCCGCAGGCCCAACTCCTCGTCGAAGACGCCCCCGACGAGCGGACCCCGTTCTCCCGCCGGGGCCTGATCGGCCTCGGCGTCGCCGGCGGCCTGGTCCCCAGCCCCTCCGCCCTCATCGTGTTGCTGGGCGCCATCGCCCTGGGCCGGACCTGGTTCGGCGTCGGCCTCGTCTTCGGCTACGGCGTCGGCATGGCCGCAACCCTGATGGCCGCCGGCCTGCTGCTCGTAAAGTTCCGCGACGGCGTCGCGGCCCGCATGGCCGAACGCGGCACGCGCGTGGGCCGCCGGCTCTCGACGTGGACGCCGATCTTCACCGCCCTGCTGGTGGTCCTCGTCGGCGCCGGCCTGGTTATGAACGAACTGTCTCGGATCTGAGGGGAATCGTGCGCACCACCGTTGTCAACGCGACGCTCGCCGTCGCCGCTCTGCTCGCCCTGACCGCCTGCGGCGGTTCCGAGGCCGACGGCACGTTCGCCGCCGGCACGGAGAAGTACCCGCTGAGCTGTCTGCAGCACCAGGACGCGATGCCCGGGAAGTCCTACGCGGGCGACGAAGGCGCGAACACCGCCGCCGTCTTCCAGATGTTGGAGTACTTCACCGCCAACAGGGCGGTGAAGACCTACTGCGACGGCAAGCCCCCCGGCAAGGTCGACCGCGCCTGGGCCCAGACCTACGTAGACCTCGGCGCCGATCGCGCCAACGTCGCGCACATCCTCGGCTGAGGCGGGTCAGCTCGGTCCGAGGCCCAGGGCCTTGTAGATCTCCAGCGTCGAGGTGGAGCGGTTCAACGTGTAGAAGTGCAGACCGGGCGCACCGCCGTCCAGCAGCCTGCGACACAGGTCGCTGGCGGCCTCGACGCCGATGGCACGGACGCGGACCGGGTCGTCGCCGACCGCGAGGAGCCGTTCGGCCAGGGCCGGCGGGAAAGTCGCGCCGGACAGCTGCGCGAAGCGCTGGATCTGCTTGACGTTGGTGACCGGCATGATCCCGGGCAGGATCGGGATCGTGCAGCCGTGCGCGGCGGCGCGGTCGACGAGGCGGAAGTAGTCGTCGGCGTCGAAGAAGAACTGGGTGATGGCGAAGTCCGCGCCGGCGGCCGCCTTCTGGGCGAGGTACTTCGCGTCGGTCTCGAGGTCCGGCGACTCCGGGTGGCCCTCGGGAAAGGCCGCGACGCCCACGCAGAACGGTCCGAGCTCTCGCACGAGCCGGACGAGTTGGTCGGCGTGCTCGAGACCTTCGGGGTGGGGTTCCCACGTCGCGTCCGGGCCGCCGGGCGGGTCGCCGCGCAGCGCGAGGACGTTCTTGATGCCGGCGGCCGCGAAGGAGCCGATGACCGAGCGCAACTCGGCGCGCGAGGACCCGACGCACGTGAAGTGACCGACGGCGGTCAGGGTGGTGTCGGTGGCGATGTGCTCGATGATCCGCACGGTCCGGTCGCGGGTGGACCCGCCCGCGCCGTAGGTCACCGAGACGAAGGTCGGGGCCAGCGGTTCGAGGCGACGGATCGCCTCCCACAGGGTCCGCTCGCCCTCGTCTGAGGCGGGTGGGAAGAACTCGAAGGAGAAGGAGCGCCCGCCGGCGGCCAGCAGGTCGCGGAGCGTGCTGCCGAGGCCGGGCCGGGCCGCTGCGTCGTCGGTCGTCATAGTGAAGGTCAGCGTAACGATCGAGAGGGCGGGAACGGACGCAGATGCGCACTACGACAGGGCCGTCCGAGCGAGTCGTCGTCGTCGGAGCGGGTCTCGCGGGCCTGTCCGCGGCCCTTCGCCTGGCCGCCGGCGGGCGCACGGTCACCCTGCTCGAGCGGGAGAACCACGTCGGCGGGCGTGCCGGGCTGCGCGAGATCGACGGCTACCGCTTCGACACCGGCCCCACCGTGCTGACCATGCCGGACCTGATCGCCGACGCCTTCGACTGCGTCGGCGAGCGGATGGCGGACTGGTTGACCCTGGAGCGTCTCGATCCCGCCTACCGGGCCCGATTCGCCGACGGCTCCCACCTCGACGTCCGGGCGAGCGTCGAGGACACCGCCGCCGAGATCGAAGCGCTGTGCGGCGCGGCCGAGGCGGCCGGCTACCGCGACCTCGTCGCGTGGTTGACCCGGCTCTATCGGGCCCAGATGCGCCGGTTCATCGACGCCAACCTCGACTCCCCGCTGGACCTGCTCGTCCCCGACCTGGCCCGTCTCGCCGCCGCCGGCGGCTTCGGCAGGCTCGGCCCGGCCGTCTCCCGGCGGGTGAGGGATCCGCGGGTGCGGCGGGTGTTCACCTTCCAGGCGATGTACGCGGGCCTGGCCCCCGCCCAGGCGCTGGCGGCCTACGGCGTCATCTCCTACATGGACACCGTCGCCGGCGTGTACTTCCCCAAGGGTGGCATGCACGCCGTGCCGGCGGCGCTGGCCGGAGCCGCGGCCAAGCACGGCGTCGAGGTCCGCCTCGGCGCCGAGGTGCGGTCGATCGAGCGGGCCGCAGGCCGAGCGGTCGCGGTACAGACCACGGGCGGGGATCGCGTCGAGTGCGACGCCCTGGTGCTGACCGCCGACCTGCCGGTGGCGTGGCAGAGCCTGCTCGGTGCTCCGCCGCGGCGTCTGGCGCGACTGCGGTACTCCCCCTCGTGCGCGCTGCTGCTCGCGGGTTCGAGCGCCGCGTTCCCGGATCGCGCCCACCACGAGATCGACTTCGGCGCCTCCTGGGATGCCACCTTCGCCGAGATCGTCGACGGCGGAGCGACGATGAGCGACCCGTCCTTCCTCGTCAGCACGCCCACCCGCAGCGACCCGAGCCTGGCTCCGGCCGGCCGGCACTGCTACTCGGTGCTGTTCCCCACCCCGAACCTGAGCGCAGGTCAGGACTGGGCCGTCTCGGGACCCGGCTATCGGGAGCACATGCTCGCGACGCTCGAGGCCCGCGGCTGGTCCGGCTTCGCCGCGGGCATCGACGCGGCCGAGTTCGCCACCCCGGCGGACTGGGCCGCGCGCGGCATGGCCGCCGGCACACCGTTCGCGGCCTCGCACCTGTTCCGCCAGACCGGACCCTTCCGGCCCCGGAACCTGGCGCGGGGCTGGGACAACGTGGTGTTCGCGGGCTCTGGAACGACACCGGGCGTCGGCGTGCCCAGTGTGCTCGTGTCCGGCCGGTTGGCGGCCGAACGAATCCTCGGCCCGGACCGGCGCTACCGCTCTCGAGCCTGGCCGTACTGACCCGCCGGCTATCTGAGGCCCCGTCAGCACCGTTGCTTGACCGGCCGCACCACCGGGTCGACAATTGGCCCTGTTCGCCTCCAGACCCCGGGCGAGCCGGCGTGACGACTCCCGTCCCGGCCGCCGGAGGCACCCACGAACTCGCGTTCGCAGGAGTGCCGCTGCGCCGTCGCGGCAGGCGGGCCCGCGAGGGCGGCGGCAGACCGGACCGGGGGCGTAGTAGGAACGCCGCCCGACCGGCCGGGCGGGGTCGTCACGACCGGACTCGGTCGCCGGGTGGGTTTCGCGGCGCCGTCGGGTGCGGCGCTACGCTGGAGCCATCTGCGACGACGCGTTCGTGGACGGGACGTCGATCGGGCCGTAGGGCCCGTCCGTCGTACCGAACCACCTGCGCCGTGCGGATGGAGGCAGCCACATGGCGACGTCGCCATCGTCGGGGCGATGACCCTCCCGTACGACGGGGGCCTGGAAGGGCTGCGCGACGCCCTCGGCGCCTACGCCGCCGCCGCCGGACGCCTGCTCGATCTGGACTGCTTCTGCGAGTTCGCCGGACGTCACCTCGACGCCGCGGTGGCCCTGTCGTTTCTGGGCGGCCGCAGCGAGGCCGCCGTAGTCGCCGGGGATCTGGCCCGCCTGGCCGAAGAGCTTCAGCTCACCGTCGGCGAAGGCCCGTCGGGATACGGCTTCTCCGCCCTGGGCATCCTCGCCGTCGACGACCTGAACACCGCCGAGCAGCAGACACGCTGGCCGCTGTTCGCACCGGCCGCGGTGGAGGCCGGCGTGCGGTCGCTGTGCGCGGTCCCCATGCGCGTGGGTGCCGCCCGTTTCGGGGTGTTCGTCGCCTACTTCGATCGACCGAGCGCGGTGAACGTCTCCGCACTCACCGACTCCGTCCTGCTCTCCGCGATCGCCCTGGACCTCCTCTTGGACCGCCTCGGCCCGACGACGGCCGGCGGGAGTGCCGCCGAGAAGGCGTCGGGAATGGCCGAGCGCATCGTCGGGGATCGCCCGGAGATCCATCAGGCCACCGGCATGGTCTCCGCGCAGGCGCACGTCGACCTGCCGACCGCACTGCTGTATCTGCGCGGCCGCGCCTTCGCCGACGGCCGAGTGCTGTCCGAACTGGCCGCCGACGTGGTCGCGGGCGCGATTCGCTTCGACGCACCCGCCGCCGAGCCCCCGTGATTGGGCAGGATCGACGCTACGGCGCCGCACCGATCCACAGTCGACCCCCGACCGAACCTTCGCCGATGGGAGGACGCCGATGAACACCGACCGCCTGGCCGAGACCTTCGTAGGTCTCGCCGACACCCTCGTCGACGACTTCGACCTGCTCGACTTCCTGTACACCCTGGTCGACCGCTGCATGGAACTGCTCGACGTCAGCGCGGTGGGACTGATGCTCGTCGACGGACGCGGCCGACTGACGGTGATGGCCTCCTCCAGCGAGGAGACTCGCCTGCTCGAGCTGTTCCAGTTGCAGAACGACCAGGGTCCCTGCCTGGAGGCCTTCCGCACGGCCACCGCGGTGCACTCCGCCGACCTGCAGACTCAGACCGAGCGCTGGCCCAGGTTCGCTCCGGAGGCCGTGCGCGCCAACTTCCGCGCCGTGCACGCCCTGCCGATGCGGCTGCGTTCGGACACCATCGGTGCACTGAACCTGTTCCACACCGATCCCGGCGGGCTGGACCTGTCCGACGCGCGCATCGGGCAGGCGCTGGTGGACGTCGCCACGATCGGGTTGATGCAGGTGGACCTCGGGCGCCGCCGGGAGGTGCTGGTCAGCCAACTGCAGACGGCCCTGAACACCCGGGTGGCCGTCGAGCAGGCCAAGGGGATCCTCGCCGAGCGTCACCGGACCACCCCGGCGGAGGCGTTCACCGCCCTGCGGTCCCACGCACGGCGCACCAACCGGAAGCTGACGGACCTGGCCAACGCCGTGATCGCCGGCGAAACGCTGGACCGGGTGGGCACCTCGCCGCCGACGGACTGAGCGTCGATACGTGGGAGGATCGGCGCAGGATCCAACTTCAGGAGGCAGACGTGGCCGAGGACACATCGCAACCCGACTCGACCGAGGATGCGCTCGAGGAGGAGCCCAAGGACGCCAAGGCGAAGTTCCGCGACGCGCTGGCCAAGAAGGCGGGCAACGCCGGCGGCCCCGGCGGCGGCCCGCACGGCGCCAGCAAGGTCGGCTCCGAGCACGGCGCCGCCAAGTCCTCGCGCCAGTTCCGGCGCAAGAGCGGCGGCTGAGCCAGCCGTGTCCGCTCGCCGGGCCCTCGACGCGGCCGGGATCGGCGACCCCCACCGGCGGGCCGCCGACCGGGGCTGCCGGTCGCTGCTGGCCCGGCACGGACGCACCTACAGCCTCGCGACGGCCCTGCTTCCGCCGGAGCGTCGGCCCTACGTCTGGGCGCTGTACGGCTTCGCCCGCCACGCCGACGACATCGTCGACGACCTCGACTCCCACCCCACTGCGGCGCAACGGGCCGAGCTTTTCGGCCGGTGGTCCGCGCAGCGGCTGAGCGATCTCGCGGCGGGAACGAGCGAGGATCCGATCGGCCGGGCCCTGCTCGACACCCTGCGCACCTGGGACATCGACCCCGGCACGGTCGGGGCGTTCCTGGCCTCGATGGGCGCCGACCTGACGGTCAATCGGTACGCCACGTTCGACGACCTGATGGGCTACATGCACGGCTCGGCCGCGGTCATCGGCCTCCAGATGCTGCCCGTCCTCGGTCCGCTGCATCCCGACGCCGCCGCACCCGCCCGCGCCCTGGGCATCGCCTTCCAGCTCACCAACTTCGTCCGCGACGTGGACGAGGACCTGCGCCGCGGCCGGCTCTACCTGCCGCTGGAGGACCTCGCCGCCCACGGCGTGACCCGGGCCGACCTCGAACGCCGGCAGACCACCGAAGCGGTCCGCAACCTCGTCCGGTTCGAGGTCGACCGCGCTCGAACCTGGTACGACCGCGCACGTCCCGGCCTCGACCTGCTGCGGCCGGACAGCCGCGAGTGCATCGGGACCGCCCTGCGCGTCTACGCCGGAATCCTCGAGGAGATCGAACGGGGCGACTACGACGTGTTCGCCGGGCGAGCCGTGGTCTCGCGTCGCACCCGGATCCGCATCGCCGTTCCGGCCTACCTGCGGGCGCGACGGTCCTGGCCGAACCGCTCCCACCAGATCCAGGTCCACAGCACCAGTGCGAAGCCGAACAGCAGATCCTCCACCGGGGCGTAGACGATGCGTCCGTCGCCGAGAAACGTCGGCTCCGCGTCGCCGAGGATCGCGTCGGCGTCGTAGCGCACGATCCTGCGGCCGGTGAGCCAACCGTTGGACAGCAGTTGGAAGAACACGACGATCGCGTAGGACGCCCAGAACACCGGTTGGCGCACCAGGCGCGTCCCGCCGAACACGTCGAAGGCGAGCACCGCCACCGCCCCGAGCACCGCCGCCTGCGTGTACGTCATCGCGACCGAGCCAGCATCGCGCGCACGGCCTCGACGGTGTAGATCACCGCGAGCGGGATCACCACGAAGAAGGCCAACTCCTCCAGGGGCAGCCCCAGCACCCGGACGCCCAGCGTCTGGTCGGGGTCGAAGGACCAGTGACCGGCCTCGGTCGCGAGAACGTCCCACGTCACGAACGGGACGAGGACCATGCCCAGCGTGCAGAGCAGCCGCCGCGGCCGCCGCAGCACCCGCGCACCGGGAACGCGTTCCATCGGAACGGTGCACGCCAGGACGGCAAGAAGCATTGCCAGATAGGAGAACTGACGCACCGTCGGACCTACGCCTAGAGCGAGTCGATCTTGCGCAGCGCGGCCGCGAACGTCGCCGCCGCCGCCCCGGGGTCCTCCGCCTCGGTGATGGCGCGCACCACGACCACGCGTCGCGCGCCCGTGCCCAGCACCTCGGGGAGCCGTTCCAGATCGATGCCGCCGATCGCGAACCACGGCCGATCGGTTCCCCGGCGGGCGACGTAGCGCAGCAGTTCCAAACCCGGCGCGGGACGGCCCGGTTTGGTGGGCGTGGGCCAGGTCGGACCGACGCAGAAGTAGTCGACGCCGTCCTCGACCATGGCGTCCTCGGCCTGTCCGACGTCGTGGGTGGACCGTCCGATCAGCGGCGCCGAGCCGATCAGGTACCGGGCATCGGGCACCGGCAGGTCGTCCTGCCCGAGGTGCAGGACGTCCGAGCGCGACGCGTACGCCAGGTCCGCGCGGTCGTTGACGGCGAACAGCGCGCCGTGCCGGGCGGCGGCGTCGGAGAACACCTCCAGGGCCGCCAGCTCGGCGGCGGCCTCCATGCCCTTCTGACGCAGCTGCACGATGTCCACGCCGTTGGACAGCACGGCGTCGAGGAACTGCGGCAGGTCGCCCTGTCGTTCCCGGGCGTCGGTGCACAGGTACAGCCGGGCGTCGGCCAACCGCGCGCGAACGCCGGAACCGGCCATCAGAAGCCCAGGGCCTGCGCGCGGCGCTTGACCTCGGTGCCGCGGTTCTCCATCAGCGCCCGCACCGGGGTGCCGGGCAGCGACGGGTCCTCGGTGAACAGCCAGCGCAGCGCCTCTTCGTCGCTGTAGCCGTTGTCCGCCAGCAGGGTCAGCGTGCCCGGCAGGTGCTTGAGCACCGTCCCGCCCGCAACGAACTCCGCCGGTACCGCCAGCGCGTTCGACTCGCCGCGCCGGCGGGCGAGGAACTGGCGATCGGTGTAGAGCTGGCGCGCCCGCGAGGCGTCGATCCGCAGCTCTTCGGCCACCTCGGGCAACGTCAGCCACCGCTCGACGGCGGCCTCCACGAGATCTGTCTCCTGCTTCTCCACGGGCCAACCTCATCACGTCGTGGGCCGCGACGTCGCCTCGGCGTGCCCCAACCGTGCCGATCGTGCACTTGAACACGTTCGACGGCGGTCCTGGACGCTCGGCGCCGACCGCCCCGGCGGGCGGCCACTAAACTCGGGGCGATGCCAGCCACGCCCGCAACCGTGCCGATCCCCGACGTCGTCGTGGTCGGCGCAGGGGTCGTCGGGCTGAGCACGGCCTGGCGGGCCGCGCAGGCGGGCCGGACCGTCGCGCTCGTCGACCCCGCGCCGGGCAACGGCACCTCCCGCGTCGCGGCCGGCATGCTCGCGCCGGTCACCGAGGCCGCGTACAACGAACGCGCCCTGCTGCGGCTGAACCTGGACTCGGCGGCGCGCTATCCGGCGTTCGTCGCCGAACTCGCCGAGCTGACCGGGATCGACAGCGGGTACACGAGCGTCGGAACCGTGCTCGCCGCGATCGACGCCGACGACCTGCGGGTGGCCCGCGAACTGCACGCCTTCCACCAGACGCTGGACCTGCCGACGCAGGTCCTGACCTCGCGCGAGGTCCGCGGCCGCGAACCGTTTCTCGCCCCCGGCCTACGCGGCGGGCTGCTCGTCGAGGGCGACCACTCCGTCGATCCCCGTCGCCTGGTGGCCGCGTTGGCCGCGGCGTGCCGGAGGGCGGGGGTCGAGTTCGTCGCCGCTTCGGTCCGCGGCGTCGCCGCCGACGGCGGGCGGGCCCGCGGCGTCGTCCTCGGCGACGGCACCGTGCTGGCGGGCGGGCAGGTGCTGCTCGCCGCCGGCGCCTGGACCGGCGGGCTGGAGGGCCTGCCCCCCGACGCCTTCGCCGCGCTGCGACCCGTCAAGGGTCAACTGCTGCGCCTGCACGTGCCGCCCGCGCTGCGGCCGCTGCTGACGCACACGGTGCGCGGCCTGGTCCACGGCACGAGCATCTACCTAGTCCCCCGCGAGGACGGCGAACTCGTCGTCGGCGCGACCGTCGAGGAGCAGGGCTTCGACACGACCGTCACCGCCGGCGCCGTGCACGACCTGCTGCGCGACGCCTACGAGCTGCTCCCGGCCCTGCACGAGTTGCCCCTGGTGGAGACCTGCGCCGGCCTGCGTCCCGCGACCTCCGACCACGGTCCCCTCCTCGGGCGTGCCCACCTCGAGGGCCTGGTCCTCGCCACCGGCCACTACCGCAACGGCATCCTGCTCGCTCCGATCACCGCCGACGTCGTCCGCGACGTGCTCCTCGGCCACGACCTGCCGCCCGTCGCCGCGCCGTTCGCGGCCGACCGCTTCAGCACGGTCGCGGTGTGAGCGAGGCGAGGGAGGGCGGCCCGATGACCGTGAACGTCAACGGCGAGGCGAGAGAACTGCCGGCCGGGACGACGATGGGCGAGGTGATCGCCGAACTCGTCGGCGGCGTCGAGGTTCGCGGGGTTGCGGCGGCGCTCAACGGCGCGGTCGTCCCCCGCGGCCGCTGGAGCTCCTGCACGCTCTCCGACGCCGACCGCGTCGAGATTCTGACGGCCGTTCAGGGCGGATGAGGTGACTTCGATCGACGACGTGCGGGGCGTAGCCGCCGAGCCGCTGACGATCGCCGGACGCGCCTTCTCCTCCCGGCTGATCATGGGCACCGGCGGTGCGCCGAACCTGGAGATCCTCGAGGCCGCGCTCGCGGCCTCCGGTACCGAGCTGACCACGGTCGCGATGCGGCGCGTGGACGCCGGCGCCCGCGGCTCGGTGCTCGACGTGCTGCACCGTCGGGGCATCGCGGTGCTGCCGAACACCGCCGGCTGCCACACCGCGGCCGAGGCCCTGCTCACCGCGCGCCTGGCCCGGGAGGCGTTGGACACGAACTGGGTGAAGCTGGAGGTCGTCGCGGACGACCGCACCCTGCTGCCCGATCCCGTCGAAACCCTCGAGGCCGCCGAACTGCTGGTGAACGACGGCTTCGTGGTGCTGCCGTACACCAACGACGACCCGATCCTGGCCCGGCGCCTCGAGCAGGTCGGCTGCGCCGCGGTCATGCCGCTCGGTTCGCCGATCGGCAGCGGGCTGGGCATCCGCAATCCGCACAACGTTCAGCTCATCGTCGAGGCGGCGAACGTGCCCGTCGTGCTCGACGCCGGCATCGGGACCGCGTCGGACGCCGCCCTGGCGATGGAGCTCGGCTGCGACGCCGTGCTGCTCGCTTCGGCGGTCACCCGCGCGCAGGATCCGATCGCGATGGCCGCGGCGATGCGACACGCCGTGATCGGCGGGCGATTGGCCCGAAATGCCGGGCGGATCCCCGTTCGCACCCACGCGCTCGCATCCTCTCCGTCCGAGGGAATTGGCGTAGTACCCGGCCGATAGGCCCGCGGAGCCTTAGGCTCGTTTGACATGAGTACGGCCGTAGACGACCCGTTGGTCGGCCAGCTGCTGGACGGGCGCTATCGCGTCGCGCGGCGGCTGGCCCGCGGCGGCATGGCCACGGTCTACGAGGCCCTGGACACCCGGCTCAACCGCGTCGTAGCGGTCAAGGTCATGCACCCCGGATTCGCCGAGGACCGCGCCTTCGTCGCCCGCTTCATCCGCGAGGCGCACGCGGCCGCCCGCCTGTCCCACCCCTGCGCCGTCGCCGTGTACGACCAGAGCGCCGACGGCGGCCACGTGTTCATCGCAATGGAGTACGTCGCCGGGCGCACGCTGCGGGACTGGCTGGCCGATCGCGGCCGGCTCACCCCCCGCGAGACCTTCGCCGTGCTCGAGCCCGTGCTCGCCGCGCTCGCGGCCGCCCACCAGGCCGGCCTCGTGCACCGGGACGTCAAGCCGGAGAACGTGCTCATCGCCGACGACGGCCGCGTCAAGGTCGCCGACTTCGGTCTGGCCCGCGCGGTCAGCAACGCCACGTCGACCGGCGCGCTGATCGGCACCGTCGCCTATCTGGCGCCGGAACTCGTCGAGCGCGGCGTCGCGGACCGGCGCAGCGACATCTACTCCGTCGGCATCCTGCTCTACGAGTGCCTGACGGGGGCTCAGCCGCACCACGGCGAGACCCCGCTGCAGATCGCCTACGCGCACGTCAACGTCGACGTCCCGCCGCCCTCGGACCTGCGCCGCGGGCTCGCGCCGGAACTCGACGACCTCGTCGCGCGCGCCACCTCCCGCAATCCCGCGGGCCGGCCCGCCGACGCCGGCGAGTTCCTCGCCGAGGTGCTCGCGGTGCGCCGTGCGCTGAGCCCCGCCGAACTCGACGACGTCGCCGGCGACGCCCCGACGGTCGCCATGCCCCGTTCCGCGCCCGCCGACGCGGCGACCGCCGCGATCCCGCGCCGCGGCAGGCACACCGCGCCCATCCCGGCGGGCGCGTCCGCTCCGAACCCGACCCAGGTCATCCCCGTCCCGCCGACGTTCGCGCGGCGCCGGATGCGCGGCCGCGTCGCGTTCGTGGTCGTGCTGGCGTTGGCCGTTCTGGTCGGCATCGGCGGGTGGAGACTCGCCGTGGGCGACGGGCTCGAGGCACCGCGCCTGATCAACCTGACGCAGGCCGAGGCCCAGACCAAACTCGACGCGGCCGGCCTCGACGGCGCGTTCGAGGAGCAGTTCAGCGAGAACGTGGCGAAGGGTTCGGTGATCGGCACCGACCCGCCGGCGGGCAACCGCATCGACCGGGGCGCCACGATGACCGTGGTGATCTCTCTCGGGCCGGAACGCTTCAAGGTGCCGGTCCTGGCCAAGGTCGGCCTCGAGGTCGCCCGGGACCGCATCGAGGACGCCAACCTCAAGGTCGGCACGATCGATCGCCAGTACAGCGACAGCGTGCCGGACGGCTCGGTGATCTCCAGCGATCCCGCGGTCGGAACGGAGTTGCGGCGCGGAGCGGCGGTGTCCCTGGTCCTCTCCCAGGGCGGACGTCCCGTGGACGTGCCCAACGTCGTCGGCAGCCTCCTCGACGACGCCAAGCGCCAGTTGGACGCCCTCGGGCTGAAGGTGCGCACCGTCGAGGTCGAGTTCACCGACGACCTGCCGGCGGGCTACGTCGTGGCGCAGGACCCCACCGGGGGGCGCCTGTCCCGCGGTCAGACCGTGACGCTGCAGATCGCGAAGGGCCCCGCGCTCGTCACCGTGCCCAACCTGATCGGCCTCGGCCGCAACGAGGCGCGGCGCGTGCTGGACAACCTGAACCTCGAGGCCGAGTTCGACGGAGGCGGCTTCGGGCTTTTCGGCGGGGGCAATCGGGTCACCGGCCAGGATCTCGCCGCCGGTTCGCAGGTGCCAGAGGGCACCACCGTGCGCCTGCAACTGGGTGGCTGAGCGGCGCCTGCACGAATCCCGAGCGTGCGTGAGGGTCGACACGTCGTCAATTCGGCGGTTTGACTTGAGTGGATCTGGGTCTTCGCTTAGCCTTTCCTAACCGATGACAGCCGGCGAGCTTGGGAGCCGGCCAGATACCGCGCCGATCGAAGCGAGCCCGCCTTGTACGTGTGCCTCTGCCACGCCGTTACCGAGGACGAGATCCTCGACGCGGTCGACTCCGGCGCGCACACCGAGGACGAGGTCGGCGAGGCCACCTTCGCCGGCACCGGCTGTGGCTCCTGCCTCGAACGGGTGGGCGACCTGATCGACGGGGCCGCTCCGTACGGGTGTCGCCTGCGCGCCCTTCCGCGTATCGCCTGACGGCCCACATCGGCGCTCCGACCTGCGCTTTTGCGCTTTCGCGACACTGCGTCAGGCTTGGCTTGCCTTCGGTGACAGGCTGATCGCAGCCGGGTACCTTGCGAGTGGGACAGCCGAATCGCCAGCGACTTCGTGGCGCCACTCGCACAGGACGGACCTCCACCATGCAAGGCGATGCCGACATCATCGCGCTGCTCAACGAGCAGCTCAGCAGTGAGTTGACCGCGATCAACCAGTACTTCCTGCACGCCAAGATGCAGAAGAACTGGGGCTACACCGAACTCGCCGAGAAGACCCGCAAGGAGTCCATCGAGGAGATGGTCCACGCGGAGGAGGTCACCGACCGGATCCTGTTCCTCGAGGGCCTGCCGAACTACCAGCGGCTGTTCCCGCTGCGCATCGGCCAGACCGTGCGCGAGCAGTTCCAGGCGGACATGTCGGTCGAACTCGAAGTCGTCGCGCGCCTGCGCCCGGGCATCGTCATGTGCCGCGAGAAGGGCGACGCCACCAGCGCCAGCCTGCTCGAGAAGATCCTCGCCAACGAGGAGGAGCACATCGACTACCTCGAGACCCAACTGCAGCTGATGGACACCCTCGGCGAGGCGATCTACCTCTCGCAGTGCGTCTCGCGGCCGCCGAGCCACTAGTTCGAGCCTGCTGCCTTCCGGCACCTGCTCGCCCCTGGTGGGGTGGGCCGGTGCCGGAATAGTTTTTGGATCCCTTCCAGGAGCGGAGCAGCCATGTCCGGGTTCATCCAGGTCGTTTCGTACACGAGCTCGCGCATCGAGGAGATCAGAGAGGCCGGCCAGAAGTTCGGCGCGACGGAGGCCTCGACCGGCTCCGGTCCCACCCGCGTGCTCGTCACGGCCAACCGCGACGAGCCGAACCGCTACGCGACCCTCGTCGAGTTCCCGTCCTTCGAGGTTGCGATGGAGAACAGCCAACGGCCAGAGACCGGCGAGTTCGCGGCGACCATGGGCGCGATGTGCGACGGCCCGCCGACCTTCTACAACCTCGACGTGATCGAGTCGGTCAAGCCGAGCCCGGGAGCCACGGGCTTCCTGCAGGCGATCCTCTACTCCACGTCCCGCTTCGACGAACTGCACGCGGCGGGGCTGGCCCACCGCGACCGCATGGCCTCCGGCGGCGCGCCGGTGCCGACGCGCGTGGTGTTCGCGAAGAACCGCGACGAGGCGAACGGCTACGTCACGCTGATCGGCTTCTCCTCCTACGAGGCCGCCATGGAGAACAGCAACCGCCCCGAGACCGGCGAGTTCGCGGCGCTCATGGGCTCGCTGTGCGACGGCCCACCGGCCTTCCGCAACCTCGACGTGCTGGAGAACTGGGCGCCGTAGCTACAGCAGCCTGCAGAGCACGTCGGCGGCGCGGTCGCAGGCCGCGTCGTCGACGTCGAGGTGCGTGACCAGGCGCAGGCGGTACGGGCCGAGGCCGGAGATCAGGACGCCGTCCTCGCGGGCCTTCGCGGCGAGCTGTTCGACGCGGACGCCGTCGCGCGCCAGGTCCACGACCACCATGTTCGACTCCGGCGCGACGACTCCCCCGGTGACCGTGCTCAGCCGCTGTGCCAGGCGGGTCGCACGGGCGTGGTCCTCGGCCATGCGCTCGATGTTGTGGTCCAACGCCCAGTGGCCGGCGGCGGCGAGGACACCGATCTGGCGCATGCCGCCGCCGAGGCGCTTGCGCCACCAGCGGGCCTCGCCGATCAGGTCGGCCGGGCCGCAGAGCAGCGAGCCGATCGGCGCGCCGAGGCCCTTGGACAGGCAGACCGCGGCGGTGTCGAACAGGGTTCCGTAGGCCGAGAGCGGAACGCCGGTCGCGACGTGCGCGTTCCAGAGCCGCGCCCCGTCGAGGTGTAGGCGAACGCCGGCGTCGTCGGCCCACTCGCGCAGCTCGCGGAGCCGGTCGAGCGGCTGGACGGTGCCGCCGCCGAAGTTGTGCGTGTTCTCGACGACGACCACGCCCGTCGAGACGAGGAACGGGTTGCCGGGGGCGGCGGCCAGTTCGGTCACGTCGGCGACGTCGAGCCGGCCGCGGTCGGCCTTCCAGGTCCGCGTGGTCACCGCGCCGAAGGCTGCGTGCGAGCCGAGTTCGGCCCGGACGATGTGCGCGACCGAGTCGCACAGGACCTCTTCGCCGGGCTTGGCGAGCAGGCGAACGCCGAGCATGTTCGCCATCGACCCCGTCGGGGTGAACAGCGCCGCCTCGTGCCCGAGCAGGTCCGCGACGCGCTGCTGCAGGGACAGAACCGTCGGGTCCTCGCCGTAGACGTCGTCCCCGACCTCCGCGTCCGCCATGGCCTGCCGCATGCCGGCGGAAGGCCTCGTGACGGTGTCGCTGCGCAGATCGACGTGCACGAAGACTCCCGATAGTGCAGTTCAGGTACGCGAAATGCTCAAAATGCGTACCCAGACTGCACTATCGGCGGAGATGCGGGCCGAGTTAGTGGGTCTCGCGGTAGAGCTCGGCGACCTCGCAGGCTAGGTCCAGGGACTGGGTGCGGTTCAGTCTTGGGTCGCAGAGGGTTTCGTAGCGCTGGTGCAGGTCGTCCTCGGCCAGCTCGAACCCGCCGCCCACGCACTCGGTCACGTCGTCGCCGGTCAGCTCCATGTGGATGCCGCCCGGGTGGGTGCCCAGAGCCCTGTGGACCTCGAAGAAGCCGCGGACCTCGTCCAGGACGTCGTCGTAGCGCCTGGTCTTGAAGCCGCTCGCGGCCTCGTAGGTGTTGCCGTGCATCGGGTCGCAGATCCACGGCACGACGGCGCCGGAGGCGACGACCTTTTCCACCAGACGCGGCAGGTTCTCCCGGATCTTGCCCGCGCCCATGCGGATGATCAGCGAGAGGCGGCCGGGCTCGCGGTCCGGGTCGAGGGCGTCGATGAGTGCCAGGACGTCGTCGGCGGTCGCGTTCGGGCCGACCTTCACGCCGATCGGGTTGCGGATCTTGGACAGCATCTCGACGTGCGCGCCGCCGAGTTGGCGGGTGCGCTCCCCGATCCAGACGTAGTGCGCGGAGACGTCGTAGGGCTGGCCGGTGCGCGAGTCGATCCGGGTCAGTGCCCGTTCGTACTCCAGCAGCAGCGCCTCGTGGCTGGACCACATCTCGACGGTGTGGAACTGCTCGGTGTCCACCCCGCACGCGCGCATGAACTCCATCGCACGGTCGATCTCCTTGGCCAGCGCCTCGTACCGACGGCCCGCGGGAGAGTTCGCGACGAAGTCCTGGTTCCAGGAGTGCACCTGACGCAGATCCGCATACCCACCGGTGGTGAACGCGCGGACGAGGTTCAGCGTCGCGGCGGAGAGGTTGTACATCTTCAGCAGACGCTGCGGATCCGGGATCCGGGCCTCGGGGGTGAAGTCTGCGCCGTTGACCGCGTCGCCGCGGTAGGACGGCAGCTCGACGCCCTCGCGGGTTTCGAGGTTGGACGAGCGCGGCTTGGCGTACTGCCCCGCGAAGCGGCCGATCTTCACCACCGGGACGGAGCCGGCGTAGGTGAGCACCGCGGCCATCTGCAGGAGCGTCTTGAGCTTGGCGCGCAGGTTGTCCGCGCCGACCTCGTGGAAGGCCTCGGCGCAGTCCCCGCCCTGGAGCAGGAACGCCTCGCCCCGCGCCACCTGGGCCAGCCGGGCCTTGAGCCGGTCGCACTCGCCCGCGAAAACCAGCGGCGGCAGGGCGCGCAGCTCCGCGACCACCCGCTCCACGGCGGCGGGGTCCGGGTACTCCGGCTGCTGCAACGCGGGCAGGGCCCGCCAGGTGTCCAAGTCGACGCTCACGGTCATCAGGGTACAAGCGAGCGAGGTCGCGCCCCGAAATCGGTTCCTTTCGGACACCCCCGCACCGGGGGTGTTAAGTCCTGGCGTCGGGAATCGTGAATCCGTCACGGGGCGGGCCGTCCGCGCCGACACTGTTGGCGATCACCGCGCGGCACCCCCGATCGGGGCGGCCGACGCGACAGTCTGATCTTCACAGCAGGTCGAGGGAAGGAATCGGATGGCCAAGCACGTCCGTTCTGCGGTGGTGATGGTGAGCGTCGCGCTGCTCGCGACGGGATGCGGCGGGCGGTCCGACGGGCCGACGACCGCCGGTCCGGGCCCGAACGCCGAGGCGAGCGAGCCGCTGCCGACCTACAGGTACTCGATCGACAACGCCGCCGCCGGTCCGGCTCCCGCAGTGGAGGGCGCCGCCCGGGGCGGCACGGTCCGGGTCTACGACGAGACCGACTACCAGCACCTGGACCCGGCGCGCATCTACACCACCTACGAGAACTCCCTCAGCCTGCTCGTCACCCGCGGGCTGACCGGGTTCCGCCAGCAGGGCACCGACGTGACGCTCGTCGGGGACCTCGCCGTCGACACCGGCAAGACCACCGACGGCGGCAAGACCTGGACCTACACGCTGCGCGAGGGCATCGCGTGGGAGGACGGGCAGCCGATCACCGCGGAACACGTGAAGTACGGCCTCGAGCGGACCTTCGTCAAGGACTACAGCGAGGGCCCGACCTACCTGCAGACCTGGATGACCGACACGGCGGACTTCCAGAAGGTCTACGACGGCCCCTACGGCGGCAGGTCCTACGACCGCATCGAAACGCCCGATGCCAAGACGGTCGTGCTGAAGTTCCCGAAGGCGCAGCCCGACGTGCCGTTCGCGCTGTCGATGCCGTTCAGCTCGCCGGTCCGAAAAGACAAGGACACCAGGACCGAGTACACCAAGGCGCCGCTGTCCTCCGGTCCGTACCGCATCGAGGCGCGCCAGATCGACAAGTCCATGACGCTGGTGCGCAACCCGAACTGGAAGGCCGAGTCCGACCCGATCCGCACGGACTATCCGGACCGGTTCGAGTTCGTCTTCGGGCAGCAGCCGGTGGACCAGAACCGCGGTCTGATCAGCGCGCAGGGCGACTACGCGAACGGCATGAGCGTCAACACCTCGGTCTCCCCCGAGGTGCTGCCGCAGGTCCTCGCCTCGCCCGAACTCCTGGCCCGCACGGTTTCCGGCGTGACCCCGGGCATGGAGTACGTCGCGATCAACACCAGGCGCATCACCGACGTCCGCGTGCGCAAGGCGCTCATGTACGCCTACCCCCGCCAGCAGGCCCGGCAGACCGCCGGCGGCCCGGACAAGGGCCAGTTCGCCAGCACCCTGTCCTCGCCGTCGCTGATCGGCCACGAGCAGTTCGACCTGTACAACGTGCCGCCGGAGGGCGACGCGGCGAAGGCGAAGGCCCTGCTCGAAGAGGCGGGCAAGCTCGGGCAGACGATCGTGCACGCCTACCGGGCGACCGATCAGAACCAGAAGCGCACCGTCGTCATCGCGCAGGCGCTGGAGAAGGCGGGCTTCAAGTACGTCGGCAAGCCGCTGCCGCCCAAGACCGGCAACGACGAGATCCGCAATCCGGACAACCAGTTCGACCTGTACTTCATGACCTGGTTCGCGGACTGGCCCAACGGCACCACGGTGTTCTCCCCCCTGTTCGACGGCCGCCAGATCCGTCAGGGCGGATACAACGTCTCGCTGTGGAACGACCCGGCCACCAACGCCGAGATGGACGCGATCTCGGCCATCGCCGACCCGGTCGAGGCCGGCAGGCGCTGGGCCGCGCTGGACCGCAGGCTGATGGAGCAGGTCCCGATGTTCCCCGACCTCTACACCCGCAACCGCCTGCTGTTCGGCCCGAAGATCGGCGGCGTCACCCTCGACGTCCTGTTCGGCAAGGGCTCGCTGAACAAGGTCTACGTCAAGCCGTAGTTGGGCACCGGGCGCCGGCACCGGCGAATCGTACCGTGCCGGCGCGCGCTTGGGTGTGCGGGCCGCGGGGTCCGGGCCGGAGGAAGGGCACGACCCGACCGGTCCGATGCCGCGCATCCACCGCGACGCGGCCGAAATTCGCCGCCGCGGCGAGCACGTGCTCGACGAGGTCGCGGCGCGGTCGAAGGCGGATCTGACGACCCGTACGGCTCGGGTGCGGATCGCGGCGCCGCTCATCGGGCAGTCGGCGATCGCCGCGGGCCTCGCGTGGTGGATCGCCGGGCACTTCGCAGACCCGGCCGATCCCCCGTTCTTCGCCCCCGTCGCCGCGGTGATTTCGCTGGGGTCGGCGTGGGGACTGCGGTTGCGCCGGACCGCCGAACTCGTCGTGGGCGTCGCCATCGGTCTGCTGGTCGCCGACGGCCTGCTGGCGCTCATCGGTACCGGCACGTGGCAGCTGACCCTGGTCGTGGGGCTCGCCATGGCCGCCGCCGTCGCCCTCGACGGCGGCCAACTGCTGGTCCTGCAGGCCGCCACCTCCAGCGTGCTGGTCGCGACGCTGGTGCCGGCCGACGGGACCCTCGGCGGCGTGGACCGGTTCCGGGACGCCCTCATCGGCGGCGTCGTCGGGATGGCCGTCGGCACGCTGCTGCTGCCGTTGAATCCCCTGACGGTCGCCAGGCGTTCGACGGCCCCGGTGATCGAGGGTCTGGCGAAGGGTCTGAACGCGATCGCGGACGCGCTGCTCCGCGGCGACGGCGACGCGGCGCTGACGGCGCTGGAGAACCTGCGAAAGCTCGATCCCCTGGTCGCCCAGATGGCCGCCGCCGTCGGGACTGCGGACGAGGTGGCGCGCATGGCGCCGGTCCGGTGGCGGGCGCGGGACCGCTCCGGGTCCTACGCCGAGGCTGCGGTCCACCTCGACTACGCCCACCGCAACACCCGCGTCCTCGCCCGCCGCGCCCAGGTGCTGCTGCACTCCCGTCACTCCTGCCCGGCCGAACTGGCCGAAGCGGTGCGCTCCCTGTGCGACGGCCTCCGCGCGGTGGCCGACCTCCTCGGCGGCGACGCCGACGCCCGGGCGGCCCGCGACACCCTGCTGCGCACCTACTCCGAGGCCCGCGAGGCGATGGGCCCCGGCTCCCCCGACACGGTCGTCGTGCTCGTCGCGCAACTGCGTTCGATCGTCTACGACCTGCTCCGGGCCAGCGGCTTGAACCGTCTGGACGCCCTGGCCCTGCTCGAGGGCTAGCCGAAGAAGACTTCGGCCTCGCTGTAGAGCGACGGGTCCACCAACTTGAGCTGGGTGGTGGCCTCGGCCAGTGGGACGCGTTCGATCGCCGTGCCCTGCAGCGCGACCATCTTGCCCCAGTCGCCCTCGTGGGCGGCGTCGATCGCGTGCAGGCCGAAGCGGGTGGCGAGCCAGCGGTCGAAGGCCGTCGGGGTGCCGCCGCGCTGCACGTGGCCCAGGACCACGGCGCGGGACTCGGCGCCGGTGCGCGCCTCGATCTCGGCGGCGACCCGGTCGCCGATCCCGCCGAGGCGGACGTGGCCGAACGCGTCGAGCTCGCCGGAGGCCAGTTCCATCGTGCCCTCCTTGGGCACGGCACCCTCGGAGACCACGACGATCGGCGAGTAGTGGCTCTGGAAGCGGCTCTCGATGGCCTTGCAGACCCGCTCGATGTCGAAGGGGACTTCGGGGATCAGGATGAGGTTCGCGCCGCCGGCCATGCCCGCGTGCAGGGCGATCCATCCGGCGTGACGCCCCATCACCTCGACGACCAGCGCCCGGTGGTGGGACTCGGCGGTGGTGTGGAGACGGTCGATCGCCTCGACCGCGATGTTCACCGCGGTGTCGAACCCGAAGGTGTAGTCGGTGGCGTTGAGGTCGTTGTCGATCGTCTTCGGCACGCCGACGACCGGGACGCCCGCCTCGTGCAGCCGGGTGGCGACGCCGAGGGTGTCCTCGCCGCCGATGGCGATCAGCGCCTCGACGCCGAGGTCGGCCATGGTCTTGCGGATCTTCTCGATCCCGCCCTCGACCTTGACCGGGTTGGTGCGCGAGGAACCCAGGATCGTCCCGCCGCGGGGCAGGATGCCGCGTACCTCGGGGATGCCGAGCGTCTGGGTCTTGTTCTCCAACGGGCCGCGCCAGCCGTCGCGGAAGCCCACGAAGGAGTGGTTGTAGTTCTGCACGCCCTTGCGAACGACGGCCCGGATGACAGCGTTCAAACCCGGGCAGTCGCCCCCGCCCGTCAGTACACCGATGCGCACGTTCCGCCTCCCTCACCTCGGTTGTTCAACCTAGCGGGACCGGGGAAACGAGCCGTCACTCCCTTGTTGCTGGACGGTCGCGCGAGCCGAGGAGCATGCTGGAAGTGACGCCCGTCACCTGGGCGCGCGGCAACGAAGAAGAGGCATGGGGCCACGAGCCCCGCCTGGACGAGGAGCCCGCATGAACGACCAACTGTCCGCCACCGCCGCCGTGTGGATGTTCTTCGCGTGCACGACCGCGATCCTGACCCTCACGCTGGCCTGGGCGCTGTCGAACCGCCACCCGGTGCGCCCGCGCCCGCACCTGACCGGCCGCGCGGCCGTCCCCTACTGGTACAGCCCGACGGGCCGCCAGGACGAGCGCGGCATCAGGTCCCTGCGGGACTAATAGGGGCGACCTGTCGTGCGGAGCTTGTCGAGGGCCTCGGCGAGGATGAGTTCGCCGTCTTCGTGGCTGCGGCGCTCGCGCACGTAGGCGAGGTGGGTCTTGTAGGGCTCGGTCCGCGGCGGGGCGGGCGGGGCCTCGGCGTCCTGCCCGGCGGGCAGGCCGCAGCGCGGGCAGTCCCAGAACTCCGGCGCGGTGACGGTGCTGTCCTCGGCGAAGGAGGGACGGGTCTCGTGACCGTTCGCGCAGTAGTAGGAGATCCAGAATCGCGGGGCCGCGTCGCCGCGCTCCGCCTCTCCCATCGGACCTGCGCCTACTCGGCTGCCCCGAATTGCGTTGCCGCTCGCCACGAGTTGTCTCCCGGTACGGCCCTGGAACGCGCAGCGTTCGAGGGCGCTTCTTAAACGTGCTGGTGGGTTGCCGTAAGCGGGCGAGGTTGCCCGTCGGTGCCTGTGCTTTTCTCTGGGGGCCGTCGGGGGGCGTACCCCCGACTGTTCAGTTTTTGAGCAGGAGCGACAGCGCGACGGCGGTGGCGGCCCAGACCGTGATCACCACGTAGGTGATGCGGTCCAGGTTGCGTTCCGCAATGGACGAGCCGCCCAGCGAAGAGGACACGCCGCCGCCGAACAGGTCGGACAGGCCGCCGCCCTTCCCCTTGTGCAGGAGGACGAGCAGGATCAGCAGCATGCTGGTGATCAGCAGCAGAACCTGAAAAGCGACAGTCACGGTGTACTACCTACCTCCGACGTGGAAACCTGCACGGCCAAGCCTACGACGTCGCCGAGCGGACGGCCCGCGCGGACGGGTGAATCTGGCGGCGTGGCGCATGTGAAGCATTATCGCGTTACCGGGAGCTCGCGGAAACGCGCGATCAGCGGGAAGTCCGCCGGGTCGATGCTCGCGCCGCCGACGAGCGCTCCGTCGACGTCCGGCTGGGCCATGATCGACGCGACGTTGTCCGACTTCACCGAGCCGCCGTAGAGGATCCGGACGGCGTCGGAGGTGTCCGCGGAGTACAGCTGCTGGAGCCGGTCCCGGATCGCGGAACACACCTCCTGCGCGTCGGCCGGGGTCGCGACCTCGCCGGTGCCGATGGCCCAGATGGGTTCGTAGGCCACCACGATCGTCCGTGCCTGGGCCGCCGGGACGTCCGCGAGCGCCCCGTCGAGCTGGGCGACGACGTGCGCGACCTGACCGCCCGCCTGACGGACGTCCAAGCCCTCGCCGACGCAGAGGATCGGGATCAGGCCGTTGCGGAAGGCGGCCTTCACCTTCGCGTTGACGAGGGCGTCGTCTTCGCGGTGGTACTGCCGCCGCTCGGAGTGCCCCACGACGACGTAGGTGCAGCCGAGCTTGCTCAGCATGACCCCGGAGACCTCGCCGGTGTAGGCGCCCTGGTCGTGCACGGAGAGGTCCTGCGCGCCGAAGGCGAACTTGACGTGGTCCATCTCGATCGTCGTCTGCACCGAGCGGATGTCGGTGAACGGCGGCAGGACCGCGACCTCGACGTGGTCGAGGTCCTTCTCCTTGATGGACCAGGCGAGCTTCTGCACCAGGGCGACGGCCTCGAAGTGGTTGAGGTTCATCTTCCAGTTGCCCGCGATCAGCGGCTTGCGTGCCAAGGTGCTCAGTCCTCCAGGACGGTTAGGCCGGGAAGGGACTTGCCCTCCAGGTACTCCAGGCTCGCCCCGCCGCCGGTGGAAATGTGGCCGAAGGCGTCGTCGGGGAAGCCGAGGCGACGCACGGCCGCGGCGGAGTCGCCGCCGCCGACGACGGAGAAGCCCTTGCCGTCGACCAGCGCCTGCGCGACCGCTCGGGTGCCGCCGGCGAAGGCGTCCATCTCGAACACGCCCATGGGGCCGTTCCAGAAGGTGGTCGCCGAGTCGGCGAGGAGCCGGGCGAACAGTTCGCCGGTCGCCGGCCCGATGTCCAGGCCCATGCGGTCGGCGGGAATCCCGTCGGCGGGCACGACGATCGCGTCCGCGTCCGAAGCGAAGCGGTCCGCGGCGACGATGTCGGTCGGCAGGACGATCTGCACGCCTTCGGCCTTGGCCCGCGCGAGGTAGCCGCGGACCGTGTCGAGCTGGTCGGACTCCAGCAGCGAGGTCCCGACTTCGTGGCCCTGGGCGGCCAGGAAGGTGAAGACCATGCCGCCGCCGACGAGGATGCGGTCGGCGACGCCGAGCAGTTCGTCGATGACCGCGAGCTTGTCCGAGACCTTCGACCCGCCCATGACGACGGTGTACGGACGGGCCTGGTCCCGGGTGAGGCGCTGCAGCACCTCGACCTCGGTGGCCACCAGACCCCCGGCGGCGTGCGGCAGAAGCGCCGCGACGTCGTAGACGCTCGCGTGCTTTCGGTGCACGGCCCCGAAGGCGTCGCCGACGTAGACGTCGGCCAGGGATGCCAACTGCCGGGCGAACTCGCCGCGTTCCGCGTCGTCCTTGGCCGTTTCGGCGGCGACGAACCGCACGTTCTCCAGCAGCGCGACGCCGCCCTCGGGCAGGGCCGCGACGGTGGCCGAGGCCTGCTCGCCGACGACCTCCGGGGAGAACAGCACTTGGCGGCCGAGCAGTTCCTGCAGCCGGGCGGCGACCGGGGCGAGGGAGTACGCCGGATTCGGTTCGCCCTTGGGCCGGCCCAGATGCGCCGCGACGACGACCTTCGCGCCCTGCGAGGTGAGCGCGTCGATCGTCGGCAGGCTGGCCCGGATGCGGCCGTCGTCGGCGATCGTGCTCGGCCGGTCCGGATGGGCCTCGAGCGGCACGTTCAGGTCGCTGCGGACCAGGACCCGTTTGCCGCGCAGGTCCCCGAGGTCGTCGATGCTCCGCACGGCTACAGCGAGGCGCCGACGAGCTTGATCAGGTCGGCGAGGCGGTTGGAGTAGCCCCACTCGTTGTCGTACCAGCCGACGATCTTGGCCTGGTTGCCCTGACACATCGTCAACTGGGCGTCGAAGGTGCAGGACGCCGGCGAGGTGACGATGTCCGAGGACACGATCGGGTCCTCGGTGTACTCCAGGAAACCGGCCAGGGCCCCCTGCGAGGCGGCCTGGAAGGCGGCGTTGATCTCTTCCTTGGTGGTCTCGCGGCTCAGGTTGAGCACCAGGTCGGTGACCGAGCCGGTGGGCACGGGCACCCGCATCGCGATGCCGTCGAGCTTGCCCTTGAGCTCCGGCAGCACGAGGGCGGTGGCCTTGGCGGCGCCGGTGGAGGTCGGGATGATGTTGGTGGCCGCGCCGCGGGCCCGGCGCAGGTCCTTGTGCGGGAAGTCCAGGATCACCTGGTCGTTGGTGTAGGCGTGGATCGTGGTCATCAGACCGCGCTCGATGCCGAAGTTCTCCAGCATCACCTTCGCCATGGGCGCCACACAGTTCGTGGTGCACGAGGCGTTGCTGACGATGTGGTGGTTGGCCGGGTCGTAGGCGGTGTGGTTCACGCCCATGACGATGGTGATGTCCTCGTCGTTGGCCGGCGCGGAGATGATGACCTTCTTGGCCCCCGCGGTGAGGTGCTTGCCCGCGTCCGCGGCCTTGGTGAAGTGGCCCGTGGACTCGATGACGATGTCGGCGCCGAGGTCGCCCCAGGGCAGCTTGCCCGGGTCGCGCTCGGAGGTGACCGCGAAGGTCTTGCCGCCGACGGTGATGTCGGTGTCGGTCGCCTTCACCTCGTGCGGGAGGCGCCCGAGGATGGAGTCGTAGCGCAGCAGGTGCGCCAGGGTCGCGTTGTCGGTCAGGTCGTTCACGCCGACGATCTCGATGTCGGCGCCGCTGGTCAGCACCGCCCGGAAGAAGTTGCGACCGATCCGGCCGAATCCGTTGATGCCTACGCGGATGCTCACAGCAGTTCCTCCGGGCGCTGGTCAAGGGGTATTCGCGAGATTACCCAACCCGGCCGGCCGACTTTCACGAGGCCGCTCACCCGGAGACGTGATCTTCCAAACCCGGACAAACCGCCCAGGTTCGTCGCGATCCGTTGACCGCCGCCCATATCGGACGGATCGTGAGTTCACCAACGAAGGAGCGGGGAGCGCCATGAGGTCGTTGCGCGTTCGGTTCGGTGCGGCGTGTGCGGCGCTGGCGGTTGTCGTCGGCGGGGCCGCGATCGGCGGGGCCGCGCAGGCGGTGGACGTCGTGGAGGCCGCGCCGCCCGCGACGAAGCCGACGGTCACCAAGGTCCGCATCGGCCCCTTCGTGCTCCCGCCCGCCCCCGCGGGGGCGATGCACGGGCAGAACCGCTTCGTCCCCACCATCGCCAAGCCCTGCGAGGACTGCTACGTCACCTCGGTGACCCCGGACCTCGTCATGGCCGACGGCAGTCGCGCGGACATGAACGACGGCGTGATGCTGCACCACATGGTGATCTTCGAGCCGGGCAAGACGGACCCGACGTGTGGGCGCTCGCAGGGCGTCGGCGCCCTCGGCCGCCGGATCTTCGCCGCCGGCGACGAGCGGACGTCGATCGCGCTGCCCGCCGGCTTCGGCTTCAAGGTCGACCCCGGCCGCTGGACAGGCATCGCCGAGTTGATGAACCACAGCGCGCAGGCCCAGACCGTGTACCTGACCGTCGACGTCGCGCACGTCCCGGCGAACACCCCGGGGATGAAGCCGGTGACGCCGGTGTGGCTGGACGTCGCGAACTGCTCCGACTCGCAGTACCGGGTCCCCGCGGGCCGCAGCGCCACCCCCTGGACCTGGACCTCGACGATGACCGGCCGCATCGTCGCCGGCGGCGGGCACGTCCACGCCGGCGGTATCGGCCTGACGCTGGACAACGCGACGTCGAAGCAGCGCATCTGCGCCTCGCGCGCGGGCTACGGCACCGACGCCCTCGCGGGCATGGTCACCTCGATGTCCACCTGCGAGTGGGACAGCCTCGGCACGGTCCGCAGGGGCGAGACCCTGCGCATGACGAGCCTGTACGACGCTCCCCGCGAGCTCGGCGGCGTCATGGGCATCATGCTGATCGCCGTCTACGAGACCGACGACCTTGCCGGCGGGACCAAGGCTCCCGCGGCAATGAAGCGGACCCCGACCACCAAGGTCCCGGCGAAGATCGCCGACGATTCCGGCCACGGCGCAGGCGGTCACGAGGGCGGCGGGCACGAGGGCCACGGCGCCGGAGAAGCGCAACCGCCCCACCACTGGCGCGGGTAGGTGCCTGGGGGGGTGTCATCCCCCACGGTCATCGACCCGCTCGAACACGAACGGGGTCGCCCTCCGCATCGGGAGGTCGACCCCTTTCGTTCGTCTGCGACTACGGGACGAGCATGTCCGGGGTGAGACTTGCCTCGGTGTCGGGGATGCCCAAGTCGGAGGCCTTCTTGTCCGCCATCGCCAGCAGGCGCCGTATGCGGCCTGCGATGGCGTCCTTGGTCAGCGGCGGGTCGGACAGTGCGCCGAGCTCTTCCAGGCTCGCCTGCTTGTGTTCGACGCGGAGTTGACCGGCGGCGGCGAGGTGTTCGGGCACGTCGTCGCCGAGGATCTCGAGCGCGCGGGCGACCCGGGCACCGGCGGCCACGGCGGCGCGGGCCGAGCGACGCAGGTTCGCGTCGTCGAAGTTCGCGAGCCGGTTCGCGGTCGCGCGGACCTCGCGGCGCAGGCGCCGCTCCTCCCAGGCGAGCACGCTCTGGTGCGCGCCGAGGCGGGTGAGCAGCGCGCCGATCGAGTCCCCGTCCTTGACCACGACCCGATCCACGCCGCGGACCTCGCGGGCCTTGGCGACCACGCCGAGCCGGCGAGCGGCCCCGACCAGGGCGAGGGCGGCCTCGGGACCGGGGCAGGTGATCTCCATCGCGGAGGACCGACCGGGTTCGGTGAGGGAGCCGTGGGCGAGGAAGGCACCGCGCCAGGCTGCCTCGGCGTCGCACATCGACCCGGAGACGACCTGCGGCGGCAGGCCGCGCACGGGACGGCCGCGGCCGTCGACGAGACCCGTCTGGCGGGCCAGGGCCTCCCCCGCGGAGACCACGCGCACCACCCAGCGGCTGCCGCGGCGCAGACCGCCGGGCGCCATGACGGAGACCTCGCTCGGGTGACCGAACACCTCGGCGATGTCCTTGCGGAGACGACGGGCGACAGAGCCGGTGTCCAACTCGGCTTCGACGACGATGCGACCACCGACGAGGTGCAGTCCGCCGGCGAAGCGAAGCGTCGAGGACACTTCGGCCTTGCGGCAGCAGGGTTTTGTGACCGTCAGCCGACTGAGCTCGTCTTTCACGGACGAGGTCATCGCCATACGAAGGCTCCAGTCGGTTGCGGTTCGACGAAGGCTACGGAGGGCATGCCCCGATCCTGCCACGCGCAAAGATATGCGAGTAGGCCGCAGCCAACGAATCCGCGTCGTGACGCGGACTGCCGTCGGCCATCGCGACCGGCTCCAGGACGAGATCGGCTCCCAGGGAACCCGCAACCTTGCGCAGCGCGACGGGGTCCGGCACCGCCCCCGGATCGGCCAGGACGACGTCCAACCGCAGGTCGGGAGCGTGCTCGGCCAGCACTTCGAGATATCGCTCGGGCGAGAAGCCCGTCGTCTCGCCCTGCTGCGGCGCCAGGTTCAACGCGACGACCCGGACCGCACCGGTCGTGCACAGAGCTCTGGAAAGTTCTGGGACCAACAGGTGGGGCAGGACGCTGGTGAACCAGGATCCGGGGCCGAGAACGACGAACTCGGCCTCCTGCACCGCCTTCACCGCCTCTGGACAGGCGGGCGGTTCGGCCGGGACGACGGCGATGCTCTCGACCCGGCCGGGCGTGGTCGCGACCGCGACCTGACCTCGGACGGTGTGGATCGTCTCCGGGTCGGCCTCGTCGAGACCGCTCACCCGGGCGGCGATGTCCAACGGAACCGAGGCCATCGGCAGCACGCGCCCACGAGCGCCGAGCAACCGGCCCACCCAGTCCAGCCCGGCGACCGGATCGTCGAGGAGTTCCCACAGGGCGACGATCAGCACGTTCCCCACTGCGTGGTCCTGCAGGTCGCCCGCGGCCTGGAACCGGTGCTGGACGACCCGGCTCCAGGTGGCGCCCCACTCGTCGTCGCCGCACAGGGCCGCGAGCGCCATGCGCAGGTCCCCCGGCGGCAGGACGCCCAGCTCGCGGCGCAGGCGCCCGCTGGACCCGCCGTCGTCGGCGACGGTCACCACGGCCGTCAGCGAATCGGTGACTCGGCGCAGCGCGGTCAGGGAGGCGGCCAGACCGTGCCCGCCGCCGAGCGCCACCACGCGAGGTCCGGGTTTCATCCCCACCGTCTACTCCCGCCCGACGTCGCGGTGCACGACGCGAGCCGCGGATCGCTCCGCAGTCAATCGCGCTCCGAGCTCCTCCGCCATCGCGACGCTGCGATGTTTCCCGCCCGTGCATCCCACGGCCAGCGTCACGTATCGCTTGCCTTCGCGCCGGTATCCCTCGAACACCGGGCCGAGCAGCTCGAGGTAGCCCTTCAGGAACTCCTGGGCGCCCGGGCGGGACAGCACGTAGGAGCTCACCTCGGGGTCCCGGCCGGTACGCGGGCGCAGCTCCGGCACCCAGTGCGGGTTGGGCAGAAACCGGCAGTCGACCACCAGGTCGGCGTCGACGGGCAGCCCGTACTTGTAGCCGAAGGAGACGACGTTGATCGACAGCGTCTCCTCGAGCCCGCCGCGGAAGGACTCGACGATCCGCTCGCGCAGTTGGTGCACGTTCATGTCCGAGGTGTCGATCACGTGATCGGCTCGACCGCGCAGGTCCAGCAGCAGGGCCCGTTCCGCCGCGATGCCGTCGGTGATGCGGCCGTCCTCCTGGAGCGGGTGCGGGCGGCGCACGTTTTCGAAGCGCCGCACCAGAACCTCGTCGGAGGCCTCGAGGAACACCACGTTCAACTGGACGGCCCGCGCCTCCAACTCCACCAGGGCGTCCCGCAGCGTGTCGAAGAAGGCTCCACCCCGCACGTCGACGACCGCGGCGATCGTCGGCACCGAACCCTTCGTACGCACGCCGAGTTCGACCAGCCGCGGCAGCAGCGCGGGCGGGAGGTTGTCCACCACGAACCAGCCGAGGTCTTCCAGGGCGTTCGCCGCGGTGCTCCGCCCGGCTCCGGACATGCCGGTGACGATCGTCAGCGACATGGCGCCGTTGGGCGTCGCGTCGGCCTGGGTCATGCGCCCTCCTCCCCCGCTTCGTTCGAGTCCAGATCGATCAGTACCCCGGTGGCCGTGTTCACAGCCGTGCCCTGGGCCGGAAGGGTGGCGAGGGCCTGGTGGACCGCCGCCGCCGTGCTCGGGCCGAATCCTGGCAGGGCGGCGATCTCCTCGAGGCTCGCGGCGCGCAGTTTGCGGACCGATCCGAAGTTCTTCAGCAGTACCGCGCGGCGCCGCTCCCCGAGGCCCGGGACCGAGTCCAGGGTGCTGGCGATCATCGACTTGGACCGCCGGCCCCGGTGGTGGGTGATCGCGGAGCGGTGCGCCTCGTCGCGGATGCGCTGCAGCAGGTAGAGCCCCTCGGACTGCCGCGGCAGGATCAGCGGGTCCGGCTCGTCGGGCAGCCACACCTCCTCGAGGCGCTTGGCGAGCCCGCACAGCGCGACGTCGTTGACCCCGAGCGCGTCGAGCGCCGCGGCGGCCGCGGCGACCTGCGGAGCGCCGCCGTCGACCACGACGAGGTTGGGCGGGTAGGCGAACTTCTTCGGCCGTCCGGTCTCCGGGTCGATGGGCTGGGCCTGTTCCTGCGGGGTGTCCGTCTGCTCGCTGAGGTAGCGGCGGAACCGGCGGGTGATCACCTCGTGAATCGCCGCGACGTCGTTCTGGCCCTCGACGCCCTTGATGTTGAACTTGCGGTACTCGCCCTTGCGGGCGAGGCCGTCCTCGAAGACCACCATGGACGCGACGACCTCGGTGCCCTGCAGGTTGGACACGTCGAAGCACTCGATGCGCAGCGGTGCCTCCTCGAGCGCGAGAGCCTCCTGGATCTGCTGCAACGCGACCGAACGGGTCGTCAGATCGCTCGCCCGTTTGGTTTTGTGCAGAATCAGGCCCTGCTTGGCGTTGCGCTCGACGGTTTCCATCAGGGCCTTCTTGTCCCCGCGCTGCGGCACGCGCAACTCGACTCGACTCCCGCGGCGGCCCTCCAGCCACTGAACGACGGCGTCGAGGTCGGGGGGCAGCTCGGGCACCAGCACCTCGCGCGGCACCGCGTCCCCGGCCCCGCCCTCGGCCGATTCCGCGTTGGCCTCGGTGCCGTCGCCGTAGAGCTGCTGCAGGAAGTGCTCGACGAGCTCGCCGGTGGTGACGTCCTCGACCTTGTCCACGACGAAGCCGCGCTGCCCGCGCACCCGCCCGCCGCGGACGTGGAAGACCTGCACGGCGGCTTCGAGCGCGTCCTCGGCCAGGGCGATCACGTCGGCGTCCGTCCCGTCGGACAGGACCACCGCGTTCTGCTCGATGGCCCGGCGCAGCGCCCCGATGTCGTCGCGCAGCCGCGCGGCCCGCTCGTACTCCTGCTCGTCGGAGGCGGCCTTCATCTCCTTTTCGAGCCGGCGCAGCCACGGCCCGGTCTGCCCGGCCATGAAGTCGCAGAAGTTGGTCACGATCCGCCGATGCTCCTCGGCGGAGACCCGGTCCACGCACGGGGCGGAGCACTTGCCGATGTAGCCGAGCAGGCACGGCCGGCCCTGCAGCGTCGCGCGACGGAACACCCCCGCGGAGCAGGTTCGGGCGGGGAAGACGCGCAACAGCAGGTCCAGGGTTTCGCGGATCGCCCAGGCGTGGGCGTACGGGCCGAAGTACCGCACGCCTTTTTTCTTGGGCCCGCGCATGACCAGCAGCCGGGGGTACTCCTCGTTCAGGGTGACCGCGAGGCTCGGGTAGGACTTGTCGTCGCGGTAGCGGACGTTGAACCGCGGGTCGTACTCCTTGATCCAGGAGTACTCGAGCTGCAGCGCCTCGACCTCGGTGGACACTACGGTCCACTCGACCGAGCACGCCGTCTGCACCATGGTCTGCGTTCGCGGGTGCAGCGCGGCGAGGTCCTGGAAGTAGGAGCCGAGCCGGGAGCGCAGGCTCTTGGCCTTGCCGACGTAGACGACCCGGCCGTGGGAGTCCCGAAACCGGTACACCCCCGGGGAGTCCGGGACGGATCCCGGCCGGGGGCGGTAGGTCGCGGGATCTGCCACGGCCCGAGATTACCCACGCGGTGCCGCCGACGGTCGGCCCGCGGAGGTCAGGCGAGGGTGATCTTGCCGCCGGCGACGTTGATGCTCTTCTTCTCCAGCGGAGCGCTCGCCAGGCCGCTCTGGACGCTGCCGTCCGCCGCGCTGAACTTGGAGAGGTGGCAGAAGCAGGTGATGCTGCCGTCGGCGACCTCGCCGACGATGCACTGCTCGTGGGTGCAGACCGCGGTGAAGGCCTTGTACTCCCCGGCCGTCGGCTGGGTGACCACGATCTTCTGCGCCTTGTAGATCTTGCCGCCGCCGACGGGAACGTCCGAGGTCGGGCCGAGTTCGGTACCGCCGGCGCTGCCCGCGGGGGCGGGCTCGGTCCCGCCGGTCGAGGGCGCGGTCCCGCCGGTGGCGGGCTCGGTACCGGCGGCCGGCGGCTCCGCGACGTCCGAACTGCCACCTCCGCCGCAGGCGGCGAGGACACCGACCGCGCCGAGGGCGGCGGCGCCGCGCAGCACGGCTCGACGGCCGGTGCAGTGGCCGACCTCGGCACACGTCGGAAGGTTGTCGACAGACTCGGTGGCGGGCGTAGACATGCGGGTGCGACCCCTATTCGCTTGGCGGGCGCACGGGCGGTGCGCAGTCACGAGCGTATTCGGCCACGCATGTCCCCCGGGTTGCCCGGCGTTGTCAATCCGCTGTCAACCACGCCCCGCGGCGCACGATGCGATCACGCGGGGAACACAGCGGACGCCGCGCACGTTGGCTACGGGGCCTCGAGGAAAATCTGCCCGTCGCGGACCTCGATACTCCTGCCGGGAAGCGATCTCCGGGCCGGGCCGGCGAGCGCGGAGCCGTCGTCGAGGGAGAACTTCGAGGAGTGGCACGGGCAGTTGATGGCCCCGCCGGAGCAGTCGGAGACCAGGCACTGCTCGTGGGTACACCGGGCGTCGAATGCGCGGTACACCCCGCGCGTGGGCTGCGTCACGACGACCTGCTGCCGCGCGAAGACCGTGCCGCCGCCGACGGGGACGTCGCCGGCTCGGGCCAGGGCGGGCGCGACTTCGCCTCGCGGGGGCTGCCCGGCCTCGCCGCGGCGGGCGGTGGAGAGCCCGTCGCTCTTGCTCGGCGCCGCCTCGGCGGCCTCGCGGGGCGAGGGCGCCGGGGACTCGACGGTGGCAGCCGGGGCGGGACGGGCCGTGCGCGTCGGCACCGGGTCCGTTTCGGCCACGTCGCCCTTGCCGCGGCGATACAGCTGCGACTTGGTGCGCGGGGTGCCCTCCGGGCTGGGCGTGGCACGAGCCGCCGTCGGCGCGGCGGGAACGCCGCGCTCGGTGGGCAGGTCCGCGGCGACCCGGCTCGAGCCACCGCCGCAGGCGGCGAGCGGCCAGCCCGCCGCGAGGGCGAGGCCGAAGGCGGCGCCGCCGCGGAGCACGACTCGACGCTCGGGACCCTCGCCGCTCCGGCCCGTGGGCTCGTCGGGCACGCCCGCCTCCACCGACGACGGTCGGTGCGGGGATGCGGTCATGCCGGACCTCCGGGCGCGGTCGGGAACCCAGCCGTAGCCGCGATGGTACGGGCGGGAGCCGCCGCGAATCGGGCGAACCACGCGACCGAGACGAAGCCGCGGCCTCCGTGGGACCTAGGTGGCGCGAGCGCGGCGCGGCGCGGCATCCCTGGGCGCGGTCCGGGGAGCGGCCTTGGCGGGGGCCGCCTTCTTCGCGGAAGCCGCCTTCCGCGCCGCAGCCGCCTTCTTCGCCGGCGCCGTCGTCGGGGCCGGCGTGCCGGCGGGCCCGGCCGCCGCGGCGAGCAGCGGGGCGAGGAATCGACCCGTGTGGCTGCCCGGGTGGGCGGCCACCTCCTCCGGCGTTCCGACGACGACGACCCGCCCGCCGCCGGAGCCGCCCTCGGGGCCCATGTCCACGATCCAGTCGGCGGTCTTCACCACGTCGAGGTTGTGCTCGATGACGAGCACCGAGTTGCCCTTGTCCACCAGCCCCTGCAGGACCCCGAGGAGCTTGCGGACGTCCTCGAAGTGCAGTCCGGTCGTGGGCTCGTCGAGGACGTAGATCGTGCGGCCGGTCGAGCGCTTCTGGAGTTCGGAGGCGAGCTTGACGCGCTGCGCCTCGCCGCCCGAGAGCGTCGGGGCGGACTGACCGAGGCGCACGTAGCCGAGACCGACCTCGACGAGGGTGTTCAGGTGCCGGGCGATCGCCGGGATCGCGGCGAAGAACTCCGCGCCCTCCTCGATCGGCATGTCGAGGACCTCGGCGATCGTCTTGCCCTTGTAGTGCACTTCGAGGGTCTCCCGGTTGTACCGGGCGCCCGCGCACACCTCGCACGGCACGTACACGTCCGGGAGGAAGTTCATCTCGATCTTGATGGTGCCGTCGCCGGCGCACGCCTCGCAGCGTCCGCCCTTGACGTTGAAGGAGACCCGGCCCGGCAGGTATCCGCGCACCTTCGCCTCGGTGGTCTCGGCGAAGAGCTTGCGGATGTTGTCGAACACGCCCGTGTAGGTGGCGGGGTTGGAGCGCGGGGTGCGGCCGATCGGCGACTGGTCGACGTGGATCGCCTTGTCGATCAGGTCGAGGCCGTCGATGCGGGTGTGCCGCCCGGGCACCGTGCGCGCGTTGTAGAGGTACTTCGCAAGGGCGTTGTAGAGGATGTCGTTGACCAGGCTGGACTTGCCCGATCCGGACACCCCCGTCACGGCGACGAGGCAGCCGAGCGGGAAGCTCACCGTGACGTCGTCGAGGTTGTGCTCCCTGGCCCCACGGACCGTCAGTTCCCTGCCGGGGGTGGTTTCCCGGCGTTTGGCGGGCACCGCGATGGACCGGCGGCCGGACAGGTATCCGGCGGTCACCGAGTCTTCGCACTCGAGCAGCTTCTCGTACGGTCCGGAGAAGACGACCTGCCCGCCGTGCTCGCCGGCGCCTGGGCCGATGTCGACGATCCAGTCCGCGGTGCGGATGGTGTCCTCGTCGTGTTCGACCACGATGAGCGTGTTGCCCATCCCCCGCAGGCGCACGAGCGTCTCGATGAGCCGGTGGTTGTCCCGTTGGTGCAGACCGATCGACGGCTCGTCGAGGACGTAGAGCACGCCGACGAGGCCGGACCCGATCTGGGTGGCGAGCCGGATGCGCTGCGCCTCGCCGCCGGCGAGGGTGGCCGCGGCGCGGTCCAGGGTCAGGTAGTCCAGGCCGACGTCGAGCAGGAAGCCGAGCCGGGCGTTGACCTCCTTGAGGACCCGTTCGGCGATCTGCGCCTCGCGGTTGGACAGCTCGAGCGTGCGCAGGAACTCGGCGCACCCGCCGATCGGCAGGCCGGAGACCTCGGCGATGGACCGCCCGCCGAGGGTCACGGCGAGCGAGACGGGCTTGAGGCGGTGGCCGTTGCAGGTGGGGCACGGGACCTCGCGCATGAAGCCGGCGAAGCGGTCCCGGCTGACGTCGCTTTCGGCCTCGGCGTGCCGGCGGGTCACCCACGGCACGACGCCCTCGTACCCGGTGTAGTACGAACGGACCCGGCCGTACCGGTTCTTGTACCGCACGTGGACCTGGTGGTCGTGGCCCTCGAGGACGGCCTTGCGGGCCTTGGCCGGGAGCTTCTCCCACGGGGTGTCCGTGCGGAAGCCGAGCGTCTCCGCCAGCGCGGTGAGCAGCCGGCCGAAGTACTCCTGCGTGGTGGCGCTCGTCCACGGGGAGATCGCGCCCTCGTCGATGGACTTCGACGGGTCCGGGATCAGCAGGTCCGGGTCGACCTCCATCCGGGTGCCCAGGCCCGTGCACTCCGGGCAGGCGCCGAACGGGGAGTTGAAGGAGAACGAGCGCGGCTCGAGTTCTTCGAAGTCGAGGTCGTCGTAGAGGCAGGCGAGGTGTTCGGAGAAGACGCGTTCGCGGTGCGGATCGTCTTCGGGCAGGTCGACGAAGTCGAGGGTCACCAGGCCGCCGGACAGGCCCAGGGCCGTCTCGATCGAGTCGGTGAGGCGGCGCTTGGCGCTGTCCTTCACCGCGAGGCGGTCGACGACCACCTCGATCGTGTGCTTCTCCTGCTTCTTCAGCGTCGGCGGCTCGGTGAGCGAGTGCACGACGCCGTCGATCCGGGCGCGGGAGTACCCCTTGGCGACCAGCTCGCGGAACAGCTCCTGGTACTCCCCCTTGCGCTCGCGGATCACCGGGGCGAGGACCTGGAACTTGCTGCCCTCCTCGAGTTCGAGGACGCGGTCCACGATCTGCTGCGGGGTCTGCTTGGCGATCGGCCGGCCGCACTTCGGGCAGTGCGGGCGGCCCGCGCGGGCGTAGAGCAGGCGGAGGTAGTCGTAGACCTCGGTGATCGTGCCGACCGTCGAGCGCGGGTTGCGCGAGGTGGACTTCTGGTCGATCGACACCGCCGGGGACAGGCCCTCGATGAAGTCGACGTCGGGCTTGTCCATCTGCCCGAGGAACTGCCGTGCGTAGGCGGACAGCGACTCCACGTAGCGGCGCTGGCCCTCGGCGAAGATCGTGTCGAACGCGAGGCTGGACTTGCCGGAGCCGGACAGGCCGGTGAAGACGATCAGCGAGTCCCGCGGCAGGTCGAGCGACACGTCCTTGAGGTTGTGTTCGCGCGCCCCACGGACGATCAATCGGTCGGCCACGCCGTGCCCTCCACCCCTCGGCTGGCGGCCGGCGGGCCGCCGCGAGTCATCGTAGGCAACGGGTACGACAACCGTGTTCCGGCCGCATTCGGGGGCGAAGTCGACGATCGTTCGCGTTGCTACCGGCCCTTGCCGGCTCGGGATGTCAAGATTCGCGCAGGGGCCCTGTACCGGAGGTTTTTCGATGCCGATCACGCTGGAAGACGCCGGAATTCGGCGGGCGCTGGACGCCATCGACCTGGGTACGCAGCGATTGGTCGACTCGGTCCGCCGGCAGAGCCCGGACGCGCTGCGGGCGCCGTCGGGGCTGCCGACCTGGACCCGTGGCCACGTGATCACGCACGTCGCGCGCAACGCCGAGGCCCTGGTCAACCTGGTCATGTACGCGGCCGACGGCCGTCCCCGCGCGATGTACCCCAGCATGGACGCCCGCAACGAGGGCATCGAATCCGGCGCCGAACGGCCCGGCCCCGAACTCCTCGCGGACCTGACGGCCACCGCCGATCGGTTCCTGTGGGCCGCCCGCGAGCTCTCGCGGGACCGCTGGGGCAACGAGGTCACGCTGATCACCGGCCGCCGCGTCCCCGCCTACTGGGTGCTCGGCGCGCGGATGCGCGAGGTCGAGTTCCACCATGTGGACCTGTCCACCGGGTACTTCCCGGACCGCTGGTCCCCCGCCTTCGTCGGCCCGTGCCTGGACGAGATCAGCAAGTCGATGTCCGGCCGGCCCGAGATGCCGGCCCTCAAGCTGCAGTCCACCGACCAGCTCGACCCGAACTCGTGGACCGTCGTCGGCCGCGGCGACCCGATCACCGTCTTCGGCCCGCCCGCCAGCCTGCTGGCCTGGCTGACCGGCCGCAGCAGCGGCGACGACCTCAGCCACACCGCGGAGGAACTGCCTCCCATTCCGCCCTGGGCCTAGGGCCGAGGGCCGACGGGTAAGAATGTGATCTCGCCCGATCGGCAAGGAGATCACCCGTGAGCACCTACACCGGCAAGGTCAGCGTCGGCGGTCCGCCGCACGTCCGCGAGCTCGCGGGCCTGATCCTCACCAAGGTGTCCGTCGGCCCGATGGACAACAACTGCTACCTGCTGCGCTGTCGCGACACCGGCGAGCAGCTGCTGATCGACGCCGCGAACGACGCGCCCACGCTGCTGGCGATGCTGACCAGCCCGCTCGAGCGAATCGTGACGACCCATCAGCACTACGACCACTGGCAGGCCCTCGCCGAGGTGCAGCGCGCCACCGGCGCCCGCACGACGGCCCACCGCCTCGACGCCGAGGGCATCCCCGTCCCCACCGACGACCAGGTCGAGGACGGCGCCGAAATCTCCTTCGGCCGCGTCACCCTGAAGGCCATCCACATCGTCGGCCACACCCCGGGCTCGATCGCGCTGCTCTACGACGACCCCGCCGGCCATCCCCACCTCTTCACCGGCGACTGCCTGTTCCCCGGCGGCGTCGGCAACACCTTCGGCGACGGCAAGAACTTCGGCTCCCTCATCGACGACGTCGAGAACAAACTCTTCGCGCTGCCGGACGAGACGTGGGTCTACCCCGGTCACGGCGGCGACACGACGATCGGCAACGAGCGCCCGTCGCTGGCGGAGTGGCGCGCTCGCGGTTGGTAGCACCGTGAGCAGGACAACGATGGTGGTCGTGGAGGACCGCTCCTGCTGGGCCTTCGACGACGCCTTCGCCGTGTGGCTTGCCATGCTGATCGAATCCGTCGCAGACCCCACCGAGTCGTTCGCCGAACGTCTTGAGGACTGGAAGGTCGCGACCGGCGTCCCCGACTTCGGAATGACGGTGCGCAGGCTGGACGCGGAGTCCACGACCCAACTGGCGAGTGCAGCCGGGCGCGCTCGGGAGGTCGCCGCCGCCACGGGAGACGTTCCGGTGGAGAGGCTGCGGGAATGGTCGCTGGTCGATGGCCTCACCGTGTCCGACGGCTTCTCGCGGTACGGCGACGCGGTGGCGTTGGCGCGCATCCTCGAAGTTGCCGACGGATTCCTGGCGCTGATGGACGGGTCGTTCCCGGACGACCCCATCGACGGCGCCTGGTTCCTCGGAACCGGCGACGGCTGGGCGGTCATCCGCCACAAAACGCTTCCGCGGAAGCGTTTTGGCGCGTTCTCGCGGCGCCGTAGAGGCAACCACGGCGCAACGGAGCGATGACCCGGCGGGCAGCCCTCCTCTACTCTGAGAGCGGAGTGACTGCGGGAACGGGATGTCATGGTTCGAACATACGTTCTAGTCGATGACATGTCGAGTCCCACTCCTGGATCATGTCTCGTGGAGCCGCCGACTCCGCCCGCCGTAGGAGTAACCGCGGCGGATCGATTCGATCGGCGTTGCAACTCGTGGGACTCGACCCACGCTCGCACGGGCGCCGAGTTCGTCCCACGAGACGCAACCTCGATCGTTTCGACACCGGTCACCGGCGCACGAAGGCGAACTGTGCAGCATCCCCGAGAGGCGGGCCTTTAGTCTGCGCGGATGGATCCGACCCGCGCTCGGGAGATGACCGACGAGCAGTTCCGCGATTTCGTCGACGAGATGATCGCGGCGGCGCACGAGGAAGCTCACCTGTGGGAACTCCCGCGGGGCGTCGTCGACCGGCTTCCCGGAGGGGACGTCCTCCACGGTCCCTGGGCCGCGGCGGACTGCTCCACGGTCTTTCTGGCGTGGTTCGACGAGGGCCTGGTGGGTGTCTATCGGCTCGAGCGCGGCGAGGACGGACGGACCATGAACGACCTAGGGCCCAGCGCGGCCCGGCAGCTTTTGGCCGAACCGGACCGATGGGCCCTGCCCGGCGCGGTGGGCGAGATCGTCAACGTGTTCCGCACCGACAAAGGCGTGGACGTCGACCCCGACCGGTGGCGCGAGCTCGCTTCGCGGCACCGGCACGGCTGATGGGCGATCGATGAGCATGCTTCCCCGCGAGCTGTCGCCGTCGGAGCGCGCGATCGTGCAGCTCGTGCTGGCGCCGGACTTCGACGCTGCCGAGACGCTGCGGGCGCAGGTCCCGGCGGCCCGGGTCGAGGCGGTCTGCGAGTGCGGCTGTCCGACGATCGACCTCGTGGTCTCCGATGCCCCGGCGGCCGTCGCGTTCTCCTCGCCGGTCGCTCCCGTCCGACTCATCGTCACGACGGACGGCCGGGAGACCGGGGCGATCGTGCTCTTCGTCCACGACGGACGCCTAAGCCGCCTGGAGTACTTCTGGTTCGGCGAGGTCCAACCGGTCGAATGGCCGGACGCGGATCGTCTGCTTTTCGAATGGATCGGCTGACCTTCGACACGCGCGAGATGCGGCGACGAGGCGGGTGTCGCCGCCGAAAACGCTTCCAGCGGAGGCGCCCCGACCCACGGACGCGGACCTGCGGGCGACGATGTGGGTCGCACCGGCGACTCAGCCGAACCAGACCCACGGGTCGCCCGTCGGGACGCTCGTGGCCGCCTTCTTGGCTCCCGGCCGTCGAGTCGCGCGGGCCGAAGACTGCTTGGCGCCACCGGTCCCCGCGACCTTCCAGACCAGGGCGTCCGCCACCGCGCGCTCCCCTGATCGGTTCACCGCGCGACCGCGGATCGCCAGCGTCGAGGAGCCTCCGCCGTCGAGGTTGATTGCCTCGGTCATGCCCAGGCGCGCGGCGATCCCGGCTGCCTGACGGGGCGTCACCCGCGAGCCGATGGTGGCCAGCACGATCCTGCCGTCGCCGGTGGTGCCGGCGAATCGTGACGGCACGGACGGCGCCCGAGACGGAGAGAGTCACCCCGGGCGCGAGCTTGCGGGCGCCACCCCTGAACTTCGCCGAGGCCGGACCGGCCGGGGCCACGGCTGCCCCGAGGGTCGCAGGTGCGACCGGGGCCGCCGGGGCCACCGCAGGCACCGGGGCCGCCGCGACCGCCGGCGCGGCGGATGCGGCCGGGGCGGCGGCGGCGGGGGCCGGGAGGGCAACGGCCTCGCCGACGACGAGCAGGCCGAGGACTGCGAGGGCCGGGAGCCGCAGGGACCGCCGGGCGGGGTTTTCGAAGATCACAACGGCGATTCTGGGGCCCGGCTGTACCAAGCCGGTCGCCTCCTCGGACCAAGATCGACGCCGCTTTCGGGCTGCTCCGGGCCGGCACGGCATAGCGTCTGCCCGCGGACACGTGCCATTCACCTCGCGTCCACCGACGCGTTCTCCGGCTACCCGTCGAGGGACTGACTGGACGTCAGGAGCGCTGCCCGTTCAGCAGCCGAACGAGCCGCTCGCCGAGCACGGGTCGGTCGGCTTGTCTCGACGCACGATCATCGGCTTGTCGATGCTGTCGAACTGCCACACGCTGCGCCGGTCCGCAGCCGTGTATCGGCCCACGCGGGGCAGCACCGCCAACAGGCGGGCCTGCCTGCCCTTCGCGTTCTTGATGTCCAGACACGTGGTCGGGACGGTGACGGCGATCGTCTGCTCGCCCTGCGGGTTGACCAGCGCGTCCTTGCAGGCCACGGTCCGCTCGGACTCGGCCAGCACCTGAACCAGCTTCAGCGGGCCGAAGCGCCGCCCGGCGTCGTAGACCTGCACGGTCGCCACGAAGTGGCCGTCGCGCTTGGCGAAGTCCGATCCGGCGCCGCCGATCCCGAAGGAGGCGAAGTCGACCTTCGAAAGGTCGTCGAGGGTGAGCACGACGTCGACGACCTTCGGCACGTACGCCGCGAAGACGTTGACCAGGTCGGGTCCGTAGCGCCCGTCTCCGTTGGCCGGGGTGTCGGCCGAGGACAGCGCCGGCTGCTGCCAGTCCCCACGGGCGTCGTCCACCTCGGCCGCCTCGGCCGCGACCGCAACCGACGCCGGCATCGACACGACGAGCCCTGCCGCCACGCACGCGGCAGGAACGAGCCGCTGCCATCTTCCTCGACTCCGCACGGATCCTCCCCACCTCGGCGAACGATCGATCCTCGCACGGGAAACGGCCCGAACCCGGGACCCTGGACCGCGGCGCGGCAGTAGGTCGCCCCGTCGTCGCGCACCCTCGCGGCGTCGCCGCAGCCGGCCGTTACGCTCGCGATCGTGGCGGGGTTGGAATCCGAGGTCGAGGCGATCCTCGAGGAGATTCGGGCGTTCGCGTGGGCGTCGTGGACGATGCCGCCGTCGAGCGAGTGGTACCTCCCCGAGGACGTGGTGCCCGCCTTCGTGGCGATCGCCTCCGCCAGGTCGGCGGCCGGCAGTGCCGAGGCGACACGACAGCTGGCGAACGCGATCGGCCACGACCTCGGCGGCTGGCTGTACGCCGCAGCCGTACCCGGCGTGCGTTTCCTCGCCAGGCTGCATCCCGTTCTTGCGCAGTGGCCCCGGCTCGGCGTCACCGAGGTGCTCGTCGACTGCGTGCTCTGGGCCGACCCGACGGTCGCGTTCGTCGCTCCGGACGGCACGCCGACCAGGATGCAGGAGGCGGTGCTCGACGCCTGCCGGCCGCTGCTGGCAGAACTCGGCAAGGACGTGCGCGGATCCGAGCCGCTGAACCGCTCGGCGGCCGCGCTCCTGGAAGCCCTCAAGGTCCGCTCGGAGCCGGGCCGCGGCCCCTCGCGCTGAACGCCCGGCGGCGTCGAGCGGCCCAGCGGGGCGTAGAACCGACACAACCCTGTCCTCGGGGTCGGTTGTGGTGCGGCGGTCACGGCGTCAGGATCGGACCCGCACAGCGGCGTGCAGCCCTCGACCCGGTGGTGGCCATGTACGAGATCACCGTCCAACCCTTCGGGGACACGTTCGTCTGCAACGAGGGCGAGACGATCCTCGAGGCCGCGCTGCGCGAGCACCGCTTCCTGCGCTACGGGTGCAAGCACGGCGGCTGCGGCACGTGCAAGGTGCAGTTGGTCGACGGCGACGTCGACCTGCACACCTCGGCGTATTCGCTGCAACCGTCCGAACGGGACGCCGGAACGATCCTGGTCTGCCAGAGCTACCCGCTCGACGACTGCGAGCTCGACGCCGCGGCCATGAACCTCGACCACGAGGAGTACCTCGCGGGCGACGGCACCCTCGCCGTCGAGGCCACGCTCACCGGCGTCGAGCTCCTCACGGCCGACATCTGCCGGGTCGTGCTCGACCTTCCGGTGCCGATGCCGTTCGTCGCCGGCCAGTTCGTCAACGTCGTCGTTCCGGGCACCGATCTGGTGCGTACGTACTCGATGGCCAACGGCTCGGCCGATCCGCACCGCGTCGAGTTGATCTGCAAACTTCTGCCGGGCGGGGCGTTCTCCGACTTCCTGCGGGGCGGGCCGGAGCCCGGCACGGCGGTCGGGCTTTCCGGGCCGTTCGGCATGCTGCGGATCCGGCTCTCGCACCGCGAGATCGTCATGGTGGCCGGCGGCTCGGGCCTCGCGCCCCTGCTCTCGATGCTCGCCGACCTCGCCCGCGCGGCCTCGCAACGCACGGTCACGCTCGTCTTCGGTGCCCGCACCCCCGCCGACCTGTACGCGATCGACGAGATCGCGGAGCTCCAGGCGAGCCTGCCCGGGCTGACCTTCGTGCCCGTCGTCCAGCAGCCCGACGCGGGCTGGATCGGCCCGACGGGCGTGGTCACCGACGTGCTCGGCGCCCGGGAGGACTGGGACGCGACCGATGCCTACCTCTGCGGCCCGCCCGGCATGATCGATGCGGCGACCGAGCTGCTGCTCGCCCGCGGCGTGCGCCCGCAGAACGTGTACTTCGACGCTTTCGTGCCGACCGGATCGGAGCCCGCCGCCGTCTGAGGCTTTGTCCACCGTGGCCAATCGGGGTGGGCAAACTTTCTCCACCGCGGGGTGGTGGCCTCGGTCACATCGGAGGAGGGTGGGCCCGACCGGCCTCGTCCCGGACCGGTAGCCCACGCCCCGCAGGAGCCCAGATGCCCTCGCTTATCGAGACGCACGACCGTGTCAAAGACGTGCAGTGGACCCCGACCTACGTCGACAAGCAGCCGCGGTACCCGACCCGCTACAAGATTCCGAGCAAGACCAAGGACCCGTTCCGCACCCTGGTCCGCGAGTACCTCACGATGGAGCAGGAGAAGGACGACCGGCAGTACGGCGGTTTCGAGGACGTCCTGTCCCGCACCGCGTCGGTCAAGGACGCGAACCTCGCCTGGCTCGAGGGCCTGAAGCTCGCGCTGCCGATCGTCGTCTACGCCGAGTACGGCGCCGAGAAGTGCCAGTCCATGCTCGTCGACACGATCGACAACGCCGAACTGCGCCAGGGCTACCTCGCGCAGGCGATGGACGAGCGGCGCCACCTGAACCAGCAGATGTACCTGCTGCGCTACATGACGAAGAACGCGCAGGAGCCCTGGGGCTTCGACCGCGGCATGAAGCTGCGCGGAGACAACCTGTTCGCCCGCGCCGGCCGGGTCTGCTTCGACAACTTCTACGTCAACGACCCGATCGAGTGCGCGATCAGCCTGCAGGTCGTCGGCGAAACCGCGTACACCAACCCGCTGTTCGTCGCACTCACGCAGGTGGCCGCGCTCAACGGCGACCACGCCACTCCCGGCGTGTTCCTGTCGATCCAGTCCGACGAGGCCCGGCACATGGCCAACGGGTACTCCACGCTCGCGGCGGTCCTGTCCGAGCCGGACAACCTGCCGATGCTCCAGCAGGACTTCGACCGGTCGTTCTGGCGCCAGCACGTCTTCCTCGACCCGCTGATCAGCGTCCTGTTCGACTACTTCGGCGGCGGCCTGATGGAGAAGTCCTACGGCAAGCTGTGGCAGGAGTGGGTGGCCGACGACTGGGTCGGCAACTACATCGGCACCCTCGAGCCGTTCGGTCTGCAGGTGCCCAAGTACTTCGGCGAGGCCGCGTCCCGCATGAAGTGGGCCGGGCACACCGCCGCCATGGTCGCCGCGGCGTCGTGGCCGCTGCACTACTGGCGCTGGCCGTCGATGACGCCGCAGCACATGGAGTGGATGGAGGCGCAGTACCCCGGGTGGTACGACGTGTACGGCTTCTTCTGGGAGGCCTACGCGACCATGGAGGACCCCAGCTGCGAGATGATCCCGATCCAGGCGCTGAGCCAGCGGCCGTACTTCTGCCGCACCTGCGCGCTGCCGACGATCTTCCCGCGCATCGACGAGTCCACCGAGCGCGTGCGCCGGTACAACGGCCGCAACCACGCGTTCTGCTCGGACCCGTGCGAGGAGATCTTCTGCCAGCAGCCGGAGCGCTACGAGTCCACGATGCTCTGGGACGAGCTGTGGGCCGGGACCTCCTGCGAGGAAATGGTGCTGACCCGGGACCTGTTGCGCGAGGACGGCAAGACGCTCATCGCCCAGCCGCACACCAAGCCCGACGCCAAGCTCTGGACGGTCGAGGACCTGGCCCGCACCGGGTTCGGCATCACCAACCCCGTCGCGGACGTCGTCGACGCTCCGGAGCTGATCAAGCAGCTCGACGGCACGCTGCGCCTGCGCGAGGCGGTGCCGGCATGAGCCCAGCGGGGACGATGCCGCGCGACTTCTCCTACATCAACTCGCGCAAGCGCAAGCCGTCGGAGTACGAGGCGGTCAACCTGCACGTGCAGCCGCGCCTCGGCGACGTGTGGGACAAGTGCAACAGCTACCTGCGCACGCCGCAGGGGCGCCCAGCGTTCATCGAGGAGTCGACGGCGCTGCGCCACCCGGACTGGCACGACTTCCGGGACCCGTGCGGGCTGTGGCAGCGGCCGTACATGCGCATGCAGGCCGAGCAGGAACGGGCCATCGAGCGGCTGACCGTCGACGTCTCGCCGACCCTGGCCCGCGACGTCGATCCGCAGTGGCGCGACACCGTGCTCGTGGGGCACTACGCGGTCTGGTCCTTCGTGGAGTGGGGCCTGTTCCGCGGCATGTTCTCCGCCTCGCGCGAGGGCCTGTCGGACACCGTCGTCGCGTCGATGCTGTTCGAGACCTTCGACCGGGCACGGCATTCGCAGGACATCGTGCACTGGCTGCTGGCGCTGGAGGAGAACACCGGCGTCGACGGGACCGGCGCCAAGGACGCGTGGCTGAACGAGCCGCGCTACCAACCGATGCGCGAGATGGTCGAGCGGATCGCGTGGGACACCCCGGACTGGTGCGAGGTCATCGTCGCGACGAACCTCTGCTTCGACCCGATCGTGTCCGACCTCGCGGTACATCGGCTGATCGGCCGGTACGCCCCGCGGCACGGCGACGTCGTGTCCAAGCTGATCGTCGCCTCCGTCGAGCGCGACCGAAAGCGCGACGCGGACTGGACGGCGGAACTGGTGCGCATGACCACCGGCGACGACGTGCCGGAGGCGGCCGCGAACCGTCTATACCTCGGCGAGTGGGTGGCGAAGTGGACCCCACTCGCCCAGGCCGCCGCGCAGGGGTTGCGGTCCCTGTACGACGAGCTGCCCGGCGTCGGCGAGTCCTTCGACGACGCGTACGCGGAGGTTGTCGAAGGGCAGCGTGCGCTGATCGAAGGGCTCAAGCTCGGGGGCTCGCCGTGACGGTCCTCGATCACGCGACGACCCTGGTGATGATGAAGGGCAGCGACACCGACGCGACGATCGAGGCGATCCGGGCGTCGGGCCAGCAGGTGACCATCGAGGACGAGGGTCCCTACTGGAAGCTGCGCGGCCGCGGGGACATCCACGTGGACCTGGCCGAGGTGGCCGAGGAACTCGGGGCTCCGATCACGATGTCGAAGTGGCTGGTGAGCATGTCCTCCTTCGTCGGCTTCGCCCAGACCGGGGAGCAGCACTTCACCGTGTGCGCCAACCGGGCCGAGGCGATCGACCGCCCCGCAGGCTGACGGCGCGCCGTCGGGAACCCCGGCGCCTTTCGGTTCGTGAGCTATGGGGAAGGCTTGGCCCCATAGCTCACGACGAGAGGACCACCCATGACCGTGCTCGCCAAGGGCGCCAACACCCCCGTAGCCGCTCGCCGGGTCCGGGCGGTCGTGGGCTGGAACGCCGGGGCCGGCGTTCCGGACGTCGACGCCTCCGCCCTGCTGGTCACCGAGACCGGCAAGGTTCGGTCGGACGAGGACTTCGTCTTCTACAACCAGCCCAACCACCCCGGTGGCGCGGTCGCGCACGTCGGCAAGTCCGCGCCCGCCGGCGGCGCCGCGACCGACACGCTGACCGTCGACCTGTCCCGGCTCACCCCCGACGTCACCGGGGTGGCGCTGGCCGCGTCCGCGGACGGCGGCACGTTCGGGCAGGTCCCCGGGTTGAATTTGACCCTGTTCGACGCCGACTCCGGCGCCGAACTCGCCCGCTTCCAGGACATGAACGCCGGCGGCGAGACCGCCTTCGTCGTCGGCGAGCTCTACCTGCGCAACGGCGCCTGGAAGTTCCGAGCCGTCGGCCAGGGCTGGGCGTCGGGTCTGGCCGGGCTGGCCACGGACTTCGGCATCAGCGTCGCGGAGGAGCAGCCCCCGCCGCCCGCCGCCGCGCCCGCCGCTCCCCCGCCGCCTCCGGCCGCTCCGCCGGCTCCGAGCGGTCCGATCAACCTCGACAAGGGCCTGGTCAGCCTGAAGAAGGGCGATCGGGTCAGCCTCACCAAGACCGGCGCTCCGGCGCTGTCGAAGGTGGTCCTGGGCCTGGGCTGGGACCCGGCCAACTCCAAGAAGGCCATCGACCTCGACGCCTCCGTCATCGCCTTCGACGCCTCGGGCAAGAAGCTCGAGATCGTCTACTTCGGCAACCGCAAGGAGTTCGGCGGCGCGATCTACCACTCCGGAGACAACCTCACCGGGGCCGGCGAGGGCGACGACGAACAGATCAACGTCGACCTGTCCGCACTCCCGCCGCAGGTGGCCGCCCTGGTGTTCACGATCAACTCCTTCCGCGGGCAGAAGTTCACCGAGATCTCCCGCGCCTTCTGCCGCCTGGTCGACGCGACCTCCAACACCGAGCTGGTGCGTTTCGACCTCAGCGATTCCGAGGCCTCCACGGGCGTGCTCATGTGTGCGATAACTCGCACGCCCGCGGGTAGCTGGGAGATGCGCGCACTCGGAACCTTCCACGACGGCAAGACCGGCAAGGCCATGGTCGACCCCGCCGCGGCCGCGCTGCGCCCATGAGCCCAACTCGATTCTGACGATCAGTCAGTTCAGCCCGATCGGCGATTCCCGCCGTCCCGGGGGATTAGCTTTCGCGCAACGGCGTAGTGAACAGGGATAGCCCCAAGAAGGGTCCCGTCCGGCACGCCCGGGCGCCGTTCCCGCGGAAAGGCCACCCATGATCCCCACCTCCGTCGCGCCCGAACCCTCGCTCGTCGTCGCCGCCTCCGACCAGTGCTTCGCCGGAGACGCCGGCAAGGGGACGCTGTGCCGGTGGATCTACGACCGGACCGGGAACGAGTGGCTCGCCCGGTCCTCCGACTGGCTGATCTCGCGGCCACTGCAGGTGGCGATCATCATGATCGTTGCCCTGCTGCTGCGCCGAGTCGTGCACAAGACGATTCAAAAGGCTGCGGCACGCCTCGCGACCGGCGTGCCGCATCCCGGCATCGGCCGCGGCCGCGGCGCGGGCGGACGGCCCGGGCCCGCCGACAGCGGCGGCACTCTGG
>JBQTIB010000040.1:0-53351 GCA_052389435.1 Sporichthyaceae bacterium
GGCAAGGCGTTCCTGTGGGTCTCCGCGACGCTGCCGGACCAGACCGAGACCACCGTCAACGGTGCGATCCCGACGACCAACACCATTCAGGGCGCGTCGGCCGACCTGGCGTACACCTTCACCGAGAGCCAGCGCGACGCCAACACGACCACCAGCTGACGCTGGCCTAGCTAGCTCGAACTTCCGCCCGGTGTAGGGGTGGGACCGGATCTCCGGCCCCACCCCGCCGCGGAAAGTCACACAGACCACAGCCGAGGAAGGAGCAGACCGTGCACCGCAATCTGAACCGCGCCGCCACCGTCGCCGCGATCCTCGGTCTGTCGTTCACCGCCGGCACCGCCGCCTTCGGCGCAGCCACCACCCGTGCGACCCAGGTGCAGGTGGTCCAGTCGGCGTCTTGGGGCCTGACTCCGTTGGTCAACGACTCCGCTACTGCGCCGGACCTCACGTGGAGCGTCTCGGAGCAGACGTTCACCAGCCCCAAGTTCTTCCGCGTGGTCAACACCGGCAACGCCAACCTGCTCGGGGCCACGTGGAACGTGACCACCAACAACATCCTCACTCCGAACTTCAGGTTCGCGGTCTGCACCGTCCCGTGGTACGTCAACAACACGGAGAACAACGGCCAGCACGCCGACGGCACCTGCCAGGGGAGCAACCAGGGAACAACCCTCGGTCCCACCGCGGGCATTGGCAACGGGGGCTCGTTCACCAGCACCACGGTCCCGGCTGCCCCCGGTGCGGTCCTCTACGTCCGCATGTTTCCGGACAAGCTGCGCCTCGGCACCCCGTACACCGCCACGCTGTCGATCCGGGTCAGCTCCGCCACCCAGATCCAGAAGGCCGTCAAGACCGTCAACAGCTGACGCTGCGTCAGAGTTCGGCGATCGTCGCCCGGACTCGATGCGCCAGTACTCCCAGAGCGGTCTCCTCCGGCGCTGCCGAGCTGGAGGAGACCACGGTCTGCTCCACCTCGGAGAACACCTCGGAGCCTTCCCTGCCGTAGGTGCCCAGCGCCCCGGCGAGGACGTGCGCCTCTCGCGCCGCGAGCGACAGGTCCGCCGGTTGTCCGGTCGAGGCGAGCTCCAACTCCCGCAGCACCGTCTGTGCGCGCTCCAGCACCAGCGGGCGGTTCTTCGCCCACAGGCCCGCAAGCGCCGCGGCGAGCGCGTCCTCGCCCACGGTCAGGTCCAGCCGAGCAGGGCGGCCAACTCGGCGCCGAGGGTCATCGGGTCGAACGGCTTCGCCAGCACGCCGACGGCGCCGAGTTCCTCGAGTTCGGCGCGTTCGCGCAGCTGCGCCTTGGCGGTGAGGAACACGACCGGGACGTCTCGGGTGGCCTCCTGCGCGCGGAGCGCAATGAGGGTCGCGGGTCCGTCCTGACCCGGCATCATCACGTCGAGCAGTACGGCGTCGAGCCGTTGTGTCGCACCGACCGCGACGGCCTCGGCCCCGGACCCCACCGGTACGATGTCCCAGCCGTGCAGGGATTCCAGCGACAGCGCGGCGATCTCGCGAATGTCCGGCTCGTCGTCGACGATCATCACCCGCCGCGTCACGACGCGGCTCCGTTCGGCTCGGCCGGGCGCAGCCGCGTGCCGACTTCGGCGACCACCGAGCGCACCAGGTCCGCTCCCACGGTGCCCTTGACGATGACCGTCGTCGGCCCCAGCGCGAGCCGGCCGATCTTCTCGTCGTCCATCTCGTAGGCGGTCGCGATCAGCACCGGCGTTTCCCCGAGCACCGGGTCGGCCCGCAGTCGCTGCACCACGTCGTAGCCCTGACCGTCCGCGAGCTGTACGTCGAGCACCAGCAGCGTCGGGTGCAGACGGGTCACCAGCCCAACCGCCTCGTCCACGCCGCGCGCCGACGCCACGTGGTAGCCCTCGGCGCGCAGCGCCGCCGTCAGCACCTCGACGAGGTCGTCGTCGTCCTCCACCAGTACGACGGTGGGTGCACCGACCGCGTCCGGTCCGGCCTCGCGGGCCGCGATCGCCGGAACCGCCGGGAGGGTGATCGTGAACGTCGAGCCGACGCCCAATTCGCTCGCGACGTCGACCCGCCCGCCGTGCAGTTCGACGATGCCCCGCGTGATGGCCAGGCCCAGCCCGGAGCCGCCCTTGTCCCGCGAGTCGGACAGGTCCGCCTGCTCGAACCGCTCGAAGATGCGGCTCAGCCGACTGCTCGGAATGCCGCGGCCGGTGTCGGCGATGGAGAGGTGCACCTCGGCGGAATCGGTGTGCACGGCGACCGTCACCGCCCCGCCCGGCGCGGAGAACTTGATGGCGTTGCCGAGCAGGTTCACCACGGCACGGACGAGGAAGTCGGAGTCCGCCTCGACGTACGCGGCCGTCGAATCGGGCAGCACCACCTCGATCCCCGCCTCGCCCGCCGCTCCGGCGACGGCGTCCCGCGCGGCCGCGAGCATCGGCGCGAGCGGCTGGACCCGGGTGTGCAGGTCGGCGCGGCCCGCCTCCATCCGTTCCAGGTCGAGGATGTCGTTGACGAGCCGGACGAGGCGTTCGGTGTTGTCCAGGGCGATCTGGATCAGCCGAGCGCCCTGCGCCTCGAGTTCGCCGAACTTGCCGGAGTTCAGCAGGCCCAGCGAGCCGCGGATCGAGGTCAGCGGGGTGCGCAGTTCGTGGCTGACCACGGACACGAACTCGGCCTTGAGCCGTTCGACCGCGCGGCGGTCGGAGATGTCGGCGAGCGTGACGACGACGCCGAGCACCTCGGAGTCGATCACCAGCGGGGCGGCGGCGTACTCGACCTCGATCCGGCCCGCCCGGGCGGAGTACAGGACGTCCGGCGAGACCCGCTGCGTGACCCCGGTGCGCAGGGCCGTCGCGATCGGCGAGTCCGCCCACGTCCGCGGCGCCCCGCCGGCGTCGGCGTAGTGGAACATCTCGGTGAAGTCGCAGCCGACCAGCAGGTCCAGCGAGGTGCCGAGCAACTCCGCCGCGCGGGGGTTCGCGAACGTCACGAACCCGTCGTGGTCGAGCCCGCAGATCGCGGTGTCGACGAACTGCAGGATCAACTCGTCGCGCTTGTGCAGGGTCCGCAGCACCGCACCGCGGCTGCCGGCGGCCGCGTCGGCGAGGAGCAGTTCGTTCTCGGCGAGGGCCGCGAGGTCGGCGAGGCGGTCCTGCTCGTCCGCGTCGAGGACCCGCACGCTGCGGTCGAGCAGGCACAGCGTGCCGACGACGTGACCGCGAATGCGCAGCGGGTGTCCGAAGTAGCTGCGGTAGCCGTCCTCGGTGACGATCGGATGTCCGGCGAAGCGGGGATCCGCGGTCAGGTCGGGTACGTAGACGTGCCGGCCGGACAGCAGCACGTACTGGCAGAAGGTGTCGCGCAGCGGGAGGGGGGCGCCGAGGTCGAGACCCACACAGCCCTTGTGGAACTGCGACTGTTCGTCGAGCAGGTTCACGATCGCCGCCGGGACGTCGAACGTCGCCGCGGCCAGTCGGGCGATGCGGTCGAAGCGTTCCTCGCGGGACGGGTGGGCGTGGGTGAGATCGGCCAGCAGCGCGGCGACGTCGTCGTCGAGGGTCACGAGGCCTTCGTTCCGTCGAGGATCTCCGGCGCGAGGCGGTACCCGACGCCGCGCACGGTCACGATCACCTTGGGCGCCCCGCGCTGGGCGAGCTTCTTGCGCAGGTTGGACACGTGCACGTCGACGGCGTGGTCGTCGCCGAACCAGCCGCCGCCCCAGACCCGTTCGCGCAGCGCGGCGCGGGTCAGGACGCGCCGCGGCGCCTCGGTGAGCGCGTCGAGGAGGTCGAACTCCATGCGGGTCGTTTCCACCAGCGCGCCCTCGACGCGGATCTCGCGCGCCTCCGGGTCCACGCTGAGCGGCCCGAACCGGCGGCCGACCTCCTCCGCGGGAGCGGGTTCCGGCGGCGGAGCGCTGGGCCGGGCGCGGCGCAGCATCGCGTCGACGCGCAGCCCGAGTTCACGGGGCGAGAATGGTTTGGTGACGTAGTCGTCGGCCCCCATCGTGAGGCCGACGACGCGATCGATCTCGTCCGAGCGTGCGGTGAGCATCAGCACGAACGCCTGGCTGAAGGTGCGCAGCTGGCGGCAGACCTCGACGCCGTCGACGTCGGGAAGGCTCAGGTCGAGCACGACCACGTCGGGGCACCACTCCCGTGCGACCTCCAACGCGGAGGCGCCTTCGCCGACGACTCTCGTCTCGTACCCGCTTGCGTTCAGCACCGCTTCGACGACGTCCGCGATCTCCGGAGCGTCGTCCACCACGAGCACTCGTCCCTTGCCCATGTCGCCATTCTGCCCAAACGACCGCGCCGCCCCCATCGGCAGAGGGGGCGGCGCGGTTCGCTGGACCGGATTCAGCGGTCCAGGATCGAACGCTTGATGCCCACCAGGGCGAAGCCGGTCACGACGATCAGCAGGACCACCCGGAGGCCGGTTCCGCGGGCCAGCAGGCTGAGCTGGCCGAGCTGCGGGACGTCGGCGACGACCTTGGGGACCTTCGCCGAGTCGATGCGCAGCGTCCACGGGTCCACGACCGGGTTGTTGTCGCCCTTGGTCGTGACGACCGGCAGGCCGTTCTTGGACGTGACGGCGGTGACGCGGTGCGTGTAGCGCTCGCCGGTCGCCTTTCCGTCCGAGGACGGGATCGGGAGGATCAGCACGTCGCCGACCGCGACCTCGGAGGCGGGGATGGGGCGGGTGAGCACCAGGTCGCCCGGACCGAAGACCGGCTCCATGCTCTCCGAGAGCACGGGGGAGAAGCCGACGCGCAGCACCACCACGAACACGGCGGCGACGACGCAGGCCAGCGTCACCGCGGCGAGCAGGATGCCGCTGACGATCCGACGCGCCCGGTACATCCGGGAGACGGGCCGGCGGGCGCGGCGGCTGCGACGCGGTGCGCTGTCGACCGGTGCCTCGACGGCGACGTCGGCGAGAACGGGACCGGGCTGGAGCAGAGTCATGTCGATGCGTCCCGTCAGCTGTTGGTGGTCGTGGCGGCGCGCTGGCCGGCGGTGAAGGTGTAGGTCAGCGACACCGTCTGGTTCTGCACGGTGGTCGCAGGGCCGACGCCGTTGGTGCTGACCTCGTCCTGTTCGGGCAGCTGCAGCGAGATCTGCAGGTAGGTCTTGTCGCCCACGGCGGTCGGCGCGTTGGCGAGCGTCACCGGGTTGGCGGCGAGCACGCTCAGGGCCCGCTGCGTCACGGCCACGGTGGACGTGCCGCCGCAGACGCCGGTGGTCGCGGTCCACGCGACGGTGCAGCGGTTGACGGTGATCTTCAGGGCCTTCGTGGTGGCCGTGTCGGTCACCAGCGTCGAACCCGGAACGCTCGCGGTCACGCCGAACGTCGTGCCGGACAGCGTCAGGTTGCCGCCGTTGGTCAGCACCACGTGGCGGTTGACGACGTCGCCGGGCGCCAGGCCCGAGATCGACTGGGTCAGGCCGACACCGGTCGGGGCCATCGTCAGCGTGAGGCTGCCGGAGGTCACGGTCTGCGGAGTCGAGGTCGTGGCGGTCGCGTTGAGCGTCGCCCAGACGCCCTGCCCGGACAGGATCAGGACCGCGGCACCCGCCGCCGCAAAGGCCAACGGCCCCCACGGGGAACGCCGCCGAGCGGCGCGGTGGGCGATGCGGGTCATGTCCTGCTCCTTCTGTCGAACTCCGACGGGCGGGGAATGGGTTAGCGGGGTGCCGGGACGGCTGCGGTGCGGGCCATCCCCGCCAGTCGGGCGACGGAGGCCCGTCGCTGGCGGCGGCGGCGGACGACGGCGAGGTTCAGGGCTTCGGAACGCCGGCCTGCGAGCGTCGACTCCATCTGGGTGCCACCTCCGATGCGACCCCCGCTGGGTCGATGGCTCCACACTGCAGAACGCAGATCTGCGGGAACTCCGCCGAACCTCAAGTTCTCCTCAGGGCGGCCACCCGCCGCCCCGCGCTCCGGGAAACGTCCGGGGCACTACGGTGTACTCGTGGGTAGCCCAGCGGAAGGCCGTCGATGCGGATCCTGATGGTGGGACCGCCCGGTGCCGGCAAGGGCACCCAGGCGGTGCGGATCGCCGAGCACTTCGGCCTGACCCACATCTCCTCCGGAGATCTGCTGCGCAAGCACGTGGCCGAGGAGACCGGCGTCGGGCAGAAGGTCCAGGAGTATCTGACCGCGGGCGACCTGGTTCCGGACGCGATCGTGCTGGACATCCTGCGCAAGCCGATCGTCGCGGCGAGTGCCGCCGGCGGGTACGTGCTGGACGGGTTTCCGCGCACCGTAGGTCAGTCCGAGGCCGGGTACGCCGTCGCGAAGGAGCTCGGCACGGCCGTGCAGGTCGTCGTGCACCTGGCGGTTCCGCGCGAGGAGCTCATTCGCCGCATGCTGGCCCGCGGCGCGCAGTCCGGCCGCAGCGACGACAACCTGCAGGTCATCGAGCACCGCATCGACGTCTACGACTCGCTGACCGTTCCACTGCTCGACTACTACCGCGAGCGCGAAACGGTTCTGGACTTCGACGGCGCGCAGCCGATGGACGAGGTCACCGCCGCGGTCATCGCCAAGCTGGAAGAGCTGCGCCCAGTACTCGACGGCTGATTGCACCCGCAGCGGAGCCGAGCGCGCGGCGGGTTGGTCGGTCGCCGAAGTCGATTCACAATGGGATGGACCCTTTCGTCCGACCGGAAGAGCCCATGACCCAGCCCGAGGTGCCCGCGAACCTCTACGAGGACGCGTTCGACCACGCACCCGTCGGGATGGCGCTGCTGGACGTCGCGGGGCGCTGGTTCCGCGTCAACGCGGCACTGGGTCGCATGCTCGGCTACCCGCCCGCGGAACTGCTCGCGATCGCGCCGCCGAGCCTGCAGCACCCCGAGGACCTCGAGGCCGACGAGCAGGCCGCGCGCGAACTCGCCGCCGGAGCCCCGTCGGTCACCGTGGACCAGCGGTACCGGCACCGGGACGGGAACGTCGTGTGGGTCCGTCGCCGCACCAGCCTCGTGCGGGACCCGGCCGGGCTGCCGGAGTACGTCGTCGCCGGGTACGAGGACATCGGCGCCCGGCGCACCGAGGACGCCCGGCTCATGCACCTGGCGTTGCACGACCCGCTGACCGGCCTGGCCAACCGCGCCCTGCTCGACGACCGCCTCGCGCAGGCCATCGCGCAGCGCGATCGCGACGGCGGCGTGCTCGTCGTCCTGTTCTGCGACGTCGACGGGCTCAAGGCCATCAACGACCGCCACGGCCACCCGTTCGGGGACAAGGTGCTGGTCACGGTCGCGCAGCGGCTCGTCGGACAGGTCCGCAGCGGCGACACCGTGGCCCGCTTCGGCGGCGACGAGTTCGTCCTCGTGTGCAACCTCAAGTCCGACACCGGCGCCGCGAGCATGGCCGCGCGCCTCACCGCCGGGCTCGAGGGACCGCCCCCGCTGACCGCGCCGGACGGCACCAGCGTCCCGATTCGCGTGAGCGTCGGGCAGGAGACCGGCAGTGCCGACGTGCTCGACGCCTCGCTGCTGCTGGCGGAGGCGGACCGAGCCATGTACGTCGCGAAACGAAGTCGTGACCGCGCCTGAGCACTGCCACCGCCTCCCAGGTGCGAAAATCCCGCACATGGTTTTGGGGCCCGCTCCCGGTCGTCTGCTCATCGCCACCGCTGGGCTGAACGATCCCAACTTCTCCCGCACCGTCGTCATGCTGCTCGACCACGACGGCACCGGGACCCTCGGCGTGGTCCTGAACCGGCCCACCGAACGCGGCGTGGGCGAAGTTCTGGAGCCCTGGGCGCCCTACGTCAAGGGCCCGGACGTGCTGTTCAAGGGCGGTCCGGTCGGTCTCGACGGCGCGCTCGCGCTCGGCACCCGGGGCTCGGTCCCGGTCGACGCCGGGGCCGAGCCGGTCGGCTGGCGGACCGTGGTCGGCGAGATCGGCATGGTCGACCTCGACGCCGAGCCCGACCTGCTCGGGTCGGTGCTGCGCGACCTGCGGGTCTTCGTCGGGTACGCGGGCTGGGGCCCGGGCCAACTCGACGCCGAACTCGGCCAGGGAGCCTGGCTCGTGGTGGACGCCGAGCCCGGCGACATGTTCTGCGCCGACCCGGAGGGCCTGTGGGCCAGGGTGTGGCGCCGCCAGCCCGGCGAACTGGCCTTCCTCTCGACGCGTCCGGACGACCCGACCCTGAACTAGACTTCCCCGGGTCCGTTCACCGACCGGGAGGAAGCTCGATGACCACGCCGATGGAGCCCGCAGGCGGCACGAGCACGATCGTCGAGGAACGCGTTCTGCCGTCGACGGGCGACGGGGACCACGAGCGCTTCGCCCACTACGTGGTGAAGAACAAGCTCATGGGGGCGATGGTCGAGGGCACGCCGCTGCAGGCGCTGTGCGGCAAGGTCTGGGTGCCGAGCCGGGACCCGCAGAAGTACCCGGTCTGCCCGGAGTGCAAGGAGATCTACGACTCGATCCCCAAGGGCGGGGACGACGGCGGAGACGGTTCCTGACGTAGCGTCAGCTCACGCCTTCGTGTTCGAGGACTTCGAGGCGCCCGGCACCGTGGCCGAGGCGCTGGCGGTGCTGGCCGACGACCCCGGGCGGCTCGTCGTGGCGGGCGGAACCGACGTCCTGCCCGCGTTGCGGTCGGGACGCCTGCGGCCGGGCCGGGTGCTGTCGCTGAGTCGCTGCCTGGACCTCGACGGCGCGGGGCGCACCGAGAACGGTGGCCTGTGGCTGGGCGCGGTGCTGACCTGCGCCCGTGCCCAGCGCCTGGCCGGGGTGCTTCCGGCACTCGCCGCCGCCGCCGGGGCCGTGGGGCCGCCGGGGGTGCGCAACGCCGCCACCGTCGGCGGGAACCTCGCCTCCGCGGCGGGCGGGGACCTGCTGGCCCTGCTGATGGCCGCCGGCGGCCGCGTGCGCCTCGAGGCGTCCATCGGGCACCGCGACTGCACGGTGGCCGAGTTCCTCGCGCCGCTGGCGGCGGGTGGCACCGATCCGTACCTGCGGTCGCAGGAACTCCTCGCGGGGGTGCTGATCGAGCCGGTCCCCGCCGTGCTGCGCTTCGCCCGGATCGCCGACCCGGTCACCGGCCGGGCCCTGGTGGCACTCTCACTGGCTCTCGACCTCGAGGCGCGCACGTTCGCCGTCGCCGTGCAGGGCGAAAGCCGGGTGCCGCGGCGGGTGTCCGAGGCCGAGCAGTTGATCCGAGCCGAGTTGCCGCGGCCGGCCGGCTCCTCGACGGTGGCGGAGTTCGCGCGCCTCGTCGGCACTGCCGCCGGGTCGGATCCCTACCGCCGGCGGGTCGCAACGGTCCTTGCCGCAAGGCTTCTGACGCAGGCTCAGGCCGCATGACGCTCGAACTGCCCGGGTACCTGCTCCTCGTCGACGGCCAGGAGCTCGCCGTCGAGGGAGCCGAGGCGACCGAGTCGCTGCTGCACGTCCTGCGCGAGCGGCTCGGCGTCCCGACGGTCAACGCCGGCTGCGCGCTGGAGTGCACCGGCGGCTGCGCGGTGCTGATCGACGGAGAACTGCGCCACGCGTGCCTGACCCTTGCCGCCGCGGCCAGCGGGCGTTCCGTCGTCACCGCCGCGGGCATCGGGCGCGGCGCGGCCGGCCACGTCGCCGAGGCCATGGCCCACGCGGGCGCGGTGCAGTGCGGCACCTGCGTCCCGAGCGCGGTCCTCGCCGCCCACGCGCTGCTCGAGGTGGACTCGGACCCCAGCGACGCCGCGATCCGCGAGGCACTCTCCGGGGTGGTGTGCCGCTGCGGCGGGTATGGGCGGCTGATGGCTGGTGTGCGGGCGGCTGCGCGAGCGGGGAGCCCGAGTGCCCAAGGCGCTGCGCGAGCGGCGACCGGCGAGGGACGAGCGGGGAGCCCGAGTGCCCAAGGCGCTGCGCGAGCGCAGCCGCAGGCGGGGGACGCGGGGTGACCGACCTCGTTTCCGGTGGGGTGGGGGATACCGCGCTGCGTCCCGACGCCCTCGGCAAGGCGGTCGGCGCGTTCCCGTACGCGGCGGACCTGCGGACCGAGGGCATGCTGCACGCGGTGCTGGTTCGGTCGACGCATCCGCGGGCCCGGATTCTCGAGATCGACGCCTCGGCGGCCCTCGCGATGCCCGGCGTGGTCGCCGTGCTCACCGCCGCGGACCTGCCCTTCGAGGCGCTCTACGGCCCGGTCGTGGCCGACCGTCCGGTGCTCGCGGGCGGCGTCGTTCGCCATCTCGGCGAGCCGGTGCTGGTGGTCGCGGCCGAGGACCCGGCCCTGGCCGCCCGCGCCGCCGCGGCGATCGACGTTCGCTACGAGGCCTCGCTTCCGGTCCTGGACGTCGCGGAGGCCGTCGACGGCGAAGCGTGGCACCCGAGCGGGGCCGTCGTGCGGGAGCTGCTCGTTCACCGTGGGGACGTCGGGGCCCCGGACTGGGCGGTGTCGATCGGGACTGGGCTCGCGCCGATTCCCGGCGCGGCGCACGTGGTGGAGGGCGAGTACGCGATCGGCCGCCGCGGAAGTACCGCCGGGGCACCGGCCGCCGTTGCCGTGCCCGGCTCGGGCGGCTGCAGCGTCGTGCTGAACTCCGCGTGGTGGCAGGCCGATCGCGACCAGATAGCGCAGTGTCTGAATCTGACGCCCGATCGGCTGCGCGTCGTGCCGGCCGGTTCGGACGGCACGCCCGACGGCGAACTGTCCGCCGCGGTGCTCGCGACGCTGCTCGCGCTGCGGACCCACCGCCCCGTCCGCGTCCTCGACCCCGGGGTACGCGCCGCGCCGGGCGCGGGGCCCGCGGTCCGGCTGCGCTACCGCCACCACGCGGACCTCCACGGTCGTCTCGTCGCCGTGCAGGCCGAGATTCTGCTCGACGCGGGCGCGTACGCGCACACGGCGGGGCCCGACCTGGCGGTGCTGTGCGCCACCGCCGTCGGCCCGTACCGGGTCCCGGCCGCGCACGTGCGGGCCGTCGCGCTGCGCACCGACAATCCGCCGCCGCCCCCCGAGCGTGGGGCGTCGGCACCGACCTGCATCGCGGTCGAGGCGCAACTGGACCGGCTGGCCGCCGTCTGCGGGCTCGAGCCACTGGCGGTCCGCGAACGCAACCTGCTCGCCGCCGACGACGCCCTGCCGATCGGTCAGGTGATCGCGGGCGGCAGCCACGCCGGCGAGGTCCTGGCCGCGGTCGCGGCCGCGCCCCTGCCGGGCCGGCGCCGGGCGGGCTCGGGCGTCGGATTTCCCGGCACCGTAGGGGAATCGACGCCGTCGGAGTCGTTGCGCCGCGGTGTCGGCCACGCCGTCGGCCTGTCGCCGCTGCTGCCCGGAGAGGGCGCCGACCACCCCGCCACCGCGACGGTCCGGCTGGTCGACGGGACCGCGACGGTTTCCTGCGCGGGCGCCGAACTCGGCCAGGGTTTTCTGACCGTGGCGCTGCAGATCGTGCGGGAGGTGCTCGGTGCCGAACGGGTCGAACTCACCGTCACCGACGCCGACGCGCCGTCGGCGGGCCCGGCCGAGCGGAGTCGGCTGACGTGGGTCGCGGGCGGCGCCGTGCACGCGGCGGCGACCGGGATCGCGAACCTGCTGTGCGGCGAGGTCGGTGCGGCACGCGGCATGTCCGCGGAACTGCTGCGCGCCCGGGGCGGACGCATCCAGTCCTACGACGGTCTCGTCGATCTGTCCCTGGCCGAACTCGCCGCAGGGCGATCCCTCGTCGAGACGGCGACCTTTGCTCCGCCGGCCACGGAGTCCCTCGATCCGCTCGGCGCCGGGGCGGCGTTCGCCGGCTACGGCACCGCGGCGCACCGCGCGGTCGTCGAGGTGGACGTCGAGCTCGGTCTCGTGCGGATCGTCGAACTGCTCGCCGCCGTCGACGTCGGGCGGGTGGTCAACCTGACCCAACTCCTCGGCGTGCTCGAAGGCGGCGCGTCCGCGGGCCTCGGGCTCGTCCTGCACGGTGCGGGCCGCCACCCGACGACGCGCGACCTCGCGGGCCTGTCCGTCGCCGACCTCCTGCAGATTCCGCAGGAGGGCGCCTGGCTCGGGGTCAAGGGCGTGTGGGACGTCTGCACCGGCCCCGCCGCCGCGGCCGTGCTGGCCGCGATTCGCGACGCCACCGGGGTGGTCCTGGCCGAGACGCCCGTCCGGCCGTGGCATCTGCTCGGGGCCGGCACGTGAGCGAACGGGTGGGCACGTTCGCGGCGCAGCAGCTCTCCCCGGCCTTTCCGGGGCGTGCGCCGTGGGGGACGGCGGACCGTCTGCGGGCCTGGCAGGCCGAGGCGCTGACCTCCTACCTGAACGATCCGCGCAGGGACTTCCTCGCGGTGGCGACGCCGGGCGCGGGCAAGACCACCTTCGCGCTGCGGGTGGCGACCGAACTGCTCGCGGCGAAGATTGTTCGCGCGGTCACGATCGTCGCGCCGACCGAGCACCTCAAGACCCAGTGGGCGGCCGCCGCCGAACGCGTCGGGATCCAGATCGACGCGCAGTTCAAGAACGCCCAGGGCAAGACGCCCAAGGGCTTCAACGGCGTCGCGGTCACCTACGCCGGCGTCGCCGCGCACCCGATGCTGCACCGCAACCGCACCGAGGCCCGTCCCACGCTGGTGATCCTCGACGAGGTCCACCACGCAGGCGACAGCCGCTCCTGGGGCGAGGCGGTGTTCGAGGCCTTCCAGCCCGCTACCCGTCGTCTCGCGCTGACCGGAACGCCGTTTCGGTCCGACGTCAACCCGATCCCGTTCGTCACCTACGCTCCCGGGCCCGACGGGATCCCGCGCAGCGTTCCGGACCACGTCTACGGCTACGGGCAGGCCCTCGCCGACGAGGTCGTGCGCCCGGTGGTCTTCCTCGCCTACGCGGGGCAGATGCGCTGGCGCACCCGAGCCGGCGACGAACTGGCCGCGACCCTCGGGGATCCGCTCACCAACGACCTGACCGCGCAGGCGTGGCGGACCGCGCTGGACGCCGGCGGGGACTGGATCCCCGCGGTGCTGACCGCCGCGGACCGTCGGCTCAGCGAGGTCCGTCGCCACGTGCCCGACGCGGGCGCGATGGTCATCGCCTCCGACCAGACCGCAGCTCGCGCCTACGCCAAGCTTCTGCGGGAGATGACGGGCACGGCGCCGACCGTCGTCCTGTCCGACGACAAGGGCGCCACCGCGAAGATCTCGCAGTTCGCCGAGTCCGAAGACCGCTGGCTGGTCGCGGTCCGCATGGTCTCCGAAGGCGTCGACATTCCGCGCCTGGCCGTCGGCGTCTACGCCACCAACGCCTCCACGCCGCTGTTCTTCGCGCAGGCCGTCGGCCGCTTCGTGCGTGCCCGGCGCAAGGGCGAGATCGCCTCGGTGTTCCTGCCGACCGTCGCCCCGCTGCTCGGGCACGCCGCGCAGATGGAACTGACGCGGGATCACGTCCTCGGCAGGACCAAGGCCGCCGAGGAGGAGGACCTGTTCGCGCCGGAGGAGAAGCTTCTCGAGGAGGCGAACAGGGCCGACGACGGCGCCGACGGCATGGGGGAGTTCACCGCGCTCGGCTCCGAGGCGCAGTTCGACCGAGTCATGTACAACGGCGCCGAGTTCGGCCTGCCCGCGCTGCCCGGCAGCCAGGAGGAACTCGACTACCTCGGCCTGCCGGGCCTGCTCGACGCCGACCAGGTGACCGAAGTCCTCCGCAAGCGCCAGGCCGACCAGTTGCGCCACGCCAAGCGCCGCCGGGACGCCGGCCTGCCACCATTGGTCCCGGCCGCGGAGCGCCCCGTGGCCACCCACCAACAGCGCTCGGAACTGCGCCGCGAACTCCAGAACCTGGTCGGCGCCTTCCACCACCGCACGGGCGCCTCGCACGCCTCCATCCACAGCGAACTCCGGAGGGTGACGGCCGGCCCAGCGGTGGCGTCGGCGGGCATCGACGACCTCCGCAAGCGCATCGACCACCTCCGCCGCCGCTTGTCCGAGCCCACCCCCACCTGACCCGCTCGCAAAAGCGAGATGCTGTGACTGTGGGGGCTGACAGCCCCCACAGTCATGCCCGCCTCAGTTGTGCGCGGCGGCTCGTAGCAGCGGCAGGGTGCGGTGGGGGATCTGGGCCTCCAGGGCGATCGTCGTCGCGCTGCGCTGGATCGAACGGTCGGCCAGGACCCGGTCCAGGACACGCTGCAGGTCCGCGTTGGAGCGGGCGACCACGCGGCACATCATGTCCGCCTCGCCGGAGATGGTGTGGGCCTCGAGGACTTCGGGGATCGATGCCAGGTGCGCGGCCACGGTGTCGTGGCCCGATCCCTGCGCGATCTGCAGGGTCACGAACGCGGTGACGGGATAGCCGAGCGCGACGGGGTCGAGGTCCGGGCCGTAACCGGTGACGACACCCTCGCGAGCGAGACGATCGAGACGCGCCTGCACCGTGCCGCGGGCCACCGAGAGCCGGCGCGAGGCCTCCAGCACGCCGATCCTCGGTTCCGCGGCCAGCAGGTCGAGCAGGCGGGCGTCCAGGTCGTCGACGGTCACGGGGCCTCCGGTGCCGCATTGTGCGCAGTCTGTCGGGCGTGGATCTGGTTGTACTGTACAGAGTGACTAGCAAATTCCCTTTCGGTTGCGCAGTATGACCTGCATCGCCATGGTTGGTGGACCACCGTCACGGAGGTCGCCCACGATGAAGACCGGTTCTCCGCTCGATCCCGCAGCCACGCCCGGGCCGCGCGCCGCCGAGCGGTTCGAGCTCCACGGGATCGACCACCTTCGGTTCGAGGTCGGCAACGCACGCCAGGCCGCGCACTTCTACTCGACGGCGTACGGCATGACCGTCGTCGCCTATCGCGGTCCCGAGCAGGGCTACCGCGACGTCGTCGAATACGTCCTGGAGTCCGGCACGGCCCGCTTCGTGATCGCCGGAGCGGTGCGCCGCGGGACCGACGTCGCCTGGCACGTCGCAGACCACGGCGACGGCGTCCGCGACATCGCCCTCGAGGTCCCCGACGTGTGGGACGCCTACGCCCTCGCCTGCGCCCGCGGTGCGCGCGGCCTGACACCGCCGAAGGTCGTGGAGGACGAGCACGGTCGCGTCGTCACCGCGGCGATCGCGACCTACGGCGCAACCCGGCACACCCTGATCGACCGCTCCGACTACCGCGGTCCGTTCCTGCCCGGCTTCGTGGCCCACGCCCCGATCGGGCGCCCCGGCCCGCGGGTGTTCACCGGCGTCGACCACGTCGTCGGCAACGTCGAACTCGGTCGCATGGACGAGTGGGTCGGCTTCTACAACCGCGTGCTGGGCTTCACCAACATGGCCGAGTTCGTCGGCGAGGACATCGCCACGGAGTACTCCGCGCTCATGTCCAAGGTCGTCGCGGACGGCAACCGCAGGGTGAAGTTCCCCCTCAACGAACCGGCTGCGGGCAAGAAGCGCTCGCAGATCGACGAGTTCCTCGAGTTCTACGGCGGCCCCGGCGTGCAGCACGTCGCACTGGCCACCGACGACATCCTCGCCGCCGTCGACGAGATGCGCGCCAACGGCGTGGAGTTCCTCGCCACCCCGGACAGCTACTACGACGATCCGGAGCTGCGGATGCGAATCGGCGCCGTGCGCGTGCCGGTCGAAGAACTCAAGGCGCGCGGGATTCTCGTGGACCGCGACGAGGACGGCTACCTGCTGCAGATCTTCACCCGCCCAGTGCAGGATCGCCCGACCGTGTTCTTCGAACTCATCGAACGGCACGGCTCGGCCGGTTTCGGCAAGGGCAACTTCAAGGCCCTGTTCGAGGCCATCGAGCGCGAGCAGGACCTCCGCGGCAACCTGTAGCCGAGCCGACCTGTAGCCGAGCCGACCTGTAGCCGCGGCAGCCTGTAGCCGCGGCCTCCTGTGGCCGCGCCTCCTGCGGCGTGGCTTCCTGTGGCGTGGCTGCCTGTGGCCGGCGGCAGCCTGGGGTCGGGGCAGCCCGTGGTCGATCCCTGGCCGGACTCGGCGCGGATTGGCCTTGAGCGCGCAGGCGTCGGGCCAGGATCGTCGCGGCCCAGTTCGCCCGCCGACGAGGGATCTGCCGGCTGGGGGCAGGCTTGGAGATCTCGGCAGGCGACATCGGGCGGCGCATCGGCTGCCGGGCGTCGGACTGCACGGGCGTGCCGACCAGCTGCTACGGCCACGCGCCCTGCGAGGCGGGCCGATCGTCGACGGACCCGGCGAACGGCAGTTGTGGCAGGTTCTGCTCGGGGCCGTCTGAGTGGGCGTCACGCACCGCGACGAAGACGATCGCGAGCACGAGCAGTACAACGACCGCGGCTCCGGCAAGCTCGATGATGTCGCCTCGACGTGCCGTCAGCCACGGCTGCGGCTCCGCCTGGCGTGCGAATTTCGGAGTCGAACGTAGATCGCTCACTGCCATCCCCTCTCGGAAACGGCCCCGTGCGGCCGAGGGTAGACCCGTCCAGGGGTGAAATCGAGGGGTTCGCGGCCGATCGTTTTTCGCCCGAGCCCGTCTCGGCTGCTGACGGAAGGTCAGAAGCCGTACGGGCCGAACGGACGGGGGCCGGTCCCGCCGGGAACCTGGACCTGCGCCGGATAGGCGGAAGAGTCCGTGCGCACGGCGGCGCGGTAGGAGTAGTCGCAGTGCCACGTCGCTCGATCGTTCGCGACGACCAGACCGGAGACGACGCCGGGCACCGAGACGACGGCGGGGGTGCCGTCGTCCATGCGGACCCGCGGCGCCCACGCGTAGTCGCAGGCCGGTTGCAGACGTGTCCGGTCGCCCGCCGGGGCCGACGCCGAAACGCGGGCGACGCCGGCGATTCGCGTGTACGTCGGCGGCTCGACCGGCGGCGCGACGTGCTCGAACGAGCCGTCGTGCGGGGGAGGCGGTGCCGGGGGCTCGGGCGTTGTCTCGGCGCCGGCCGCGTCCGGCTGGAGGGCGATGCCACGGGACACCGGGCCGGCCCCGGGCTCGACGACGAGGACCGTCGTGGCGAGCAGGGCCAGCACGACCGCGGCGCCCGCGGCGAGGACCAGGTCCGCGCGGGTGGGCGCGGCCCAGTGGCCTCGTCGATCGGCGGTCGCGCCCATGGCCGCCCTTTCCGCGGTGTCGATCGCCCGAGGGTACTGCGGGCCTGTCAGGCGACGACGTTCAGAACGCTTCCGATCTCGCGCTTGACCACGTGCAGTTGATTCGGAATGCGTTGCTTGAGTTCGGCGACGTGGCTGACGATGCCGACGACTCGGCCGCCGTCGCGGAGGTCGTCGAGGACGTCCATCACCTCGTCGAGGGTGTCCGGATCGAGCGTTCCGAAGCCCTCGTCGACGAAGAGGGAGTCCAGGTGGGTTCCACCGGACTCGGCGCACACGACGTCGGCCAGCGCGAGGGCCAGGGCCAGGCTGGCGAGGAACGTCTCGCCGCCGGACAGCGTTGCGGTGTCCCGGGTCTTCCCCGTCCAGTTGTCCAGCACGAGCAGGCCGAGGCCCGCCTTCTTGCGGGCGTCCCGCCCGGAGTCGGTGTGGGTCAGCGTGTACCGCCCGTGGCTCATCTTCGCCAGACGCCGGCCGGCGACCTCCGCGATCTCCTCCAGGCGGGCGGCGAGAACGAAGGAGGACAGCGTCATGCGTTTCACGTTCGCGCCCTGACCTGCCGTCAGATCGGCGAGGGAGCGGGCGGTTTCGGCGCGCCGTGCAAGCTCGGGAAGCTCGGCCAGCAGCGCGTCCAGCCGCGGAACGGTGCGCGTCAGCCCCTCGACCGCGCGGACCGCGTGCGTCTGGGCGCGGACGGCGGCGTCGTGCGCGGCGGCGGCGGCACGCTCCGCGGCCTCGGCTGCGGGCACGTCCGCGGACGGAACGAGGACCACGTCCAGTTCCGGGTCGGCCAGCACGGCGGCGTTGCCCGCCAGGGCGTGCCGGTGCGCGGCGATCCGGTCCGCGGCGTCGGCGCGCCAGGCCCCGTCCCGCGCCGCGGCGAGTGCTTCGGCCACGTCGGCGAAGCCGGCCGCGGTTGCCGCGTGCACCGCCGCTGCGTCCGCGGAGACGACCGCGGCCTGCGCGCGCTCGACGGCCTCCAGCGCCTCGGCGGCGGCCTCGGCCGCCTCGGCGATGCGACCGGCCCGGTCCACCGCGGTGGCCAGGTCCGGGCAGTCGCCCAACTGCGCGACGAACTCGGCGCGGCGCGCGGTGGCACGCGCGCGGGCGGCACCGGACTCGCGATCGTGCGCCGCGGCGTCCGCCTCCGCCCGCGTGGCGGCCTGCACGGCCGAGGCCAACTCCGCCTCCAGGGCAGTCAGCGCCGTGTCTGTGCCCGAGCGGGCCGCCGCAGCCTTCTTCAGCTCGCCCGCGGAGGCCTTGGCCTGCCGCGCGGCCGCGGCGGTACCGACGCAGTCGGGCTCGAGTTCGAACTCGGCGAGGTCGGCGAGAACGAGCTCCCACCGGCTGCGCAGGTCCGCGCAGGCCAACTGCGCCGCCGTCAGTTCGCTTCCCAGCCCAGCCGTCGCCGCGCGTGCCTCGGCGAGAGCGGCCGCCGCGGCGTCCTCCCGCTCCATGCCCACGCGCTCGGCGGACATCCGCGGCACGTCGGGATGGTCCAGCGAACCGCACACGGGGCAGGGGGCGTCCTCCTGGAGCAGCGCCGCGAGCTCCACGCGCATCGCGTCGATCCGCGCCTCGCGCAGCGTCAGGTGCTCCTCGCGGCGCTCCTGCTCCAGGTGCCGGGCAGCCTGGTGACGTGCCGTCAGGTCCGTGCACGCCCGCTCGGCGCGATCGAGGGCGGGACCCACGTCGGCGGCGGCGGCGAGCAGTTCGGCGAGCCGAGCCGCGACGGGCAGCGCCTCGGCCGCGGCCACCGCCGCATCTCGTTCGGCAAGGAGGCGATCGCGCTGCGGCGTCAGCCGTTCCAGCAGCGCACCGGCGGCGACTCCGGCGGCACGGGCGGCATCCGCGGCGGCGGCGGCGCCGTCGGCGGACAGGTCCTCGGCGTCGGCCTCGGCCGCGAGGGACTGGAGCTTTTCCAGGCCGCCTCGATGCCGCGCCCGGTCCTTGGCGACCTGGCGCAGGGCGTCCGGGGTGGCCGCAGCGGTCCACAGCGCGGCGGAGCGCTCCACCGCCTCCTGCGCCAGGCGGCGCGCGGTGCCCAGCGCGGCTGCGGCGTCGACGGCGGTCCGCAGGACCGGAGCGACTTCGGCTGCGCGGGCGGCCGCATCGGCGACGACGCCCAACGCCTCGATCGCCCCGGTCGCCTCGGCGAGTTCGCGCCGGGCCGCCTCGGCCGCGTGCCGCCGCGTCTGGCGCGCCGCGAGCGCTCGGGTTGCCTCGGCGGTGCTTCGGGCCGTCGCGGGGGCCGGGGCCGCCGCCTCGAGAACGCGCTGAGCCGTGGCGACGCCGGCTTCGTGCTGAGCCAGCAGGTCGCTCGCCCACACGGCGTCGGGAACCTCCGGCGGTCCCTCGATCTCGGCGAGCTGCGCGATCAGGGCCGTGACCCTGGCGACCTCGACGAGGTGCCGCTCGACCTCGCCCGCGGTGCGCTGGCGACGGTCGGCGAGCCACCGCTCGACGTCGGCGAAACGCTGGGTGCCGAACAGCTTCTTCAGCAGCTCGGCCCGGTCCTTGGAATCCGCGCGCAGGAACCTCGCGAACTCTCCCTGCGGAAGCAGCACGACCTGGAAGAACTGCTCGGCGGTCATGCCGACGCGGTCGGCGATCTCGGCGTCCGCCTCGCCCACCCTCGTGGACAGGGTCTCCCACGTCGCCCCGTCCCACCGCTCCAGCAGAACGCTCGCCTGCTCCCGGGTGGTCCCGGCGCCGCGCTTCTTGGCGCGCTCCTGCTCGGGGCTGCGGGTGATCCGCAGTCGCTGCCCGCCGACGGTGGCCTCCAGGCACACCGACGTCGACGCGGCCGCGGCCGCGTGGTCCGAGCGCAGGCGCCTGGCCGACCAGCGGGCACCGGGAACGCTGCCGTAGAGCGCGAAGCCCAGGGCGTCCAACAGAGTGGTCTTGCCCGCGCCCGTCTCGCCGTGCAGCAGGAACAGCCCGCCTGCGGCCAGGTCGTCGAAGTCGACCCGCACCGTCTCGGCGAACGCGCCGAACGCGGTGACCTCGAGGAAGTGGGGTCTCATGCGCTCGCCTCGGCCGGCTCGGCCTTCGCCGCGTAGGGGTCGCGGTCCTCGGCGACCCGGACGGCCTCGAACGCTTCGCCGAGCAGCGCCGCCTCCGCGGCTCCGGCCGCGGCGCCGCGCACGAGGGAGACGAAGTCCAGCGCGAGGTCCACGTCGCCGCGGCCGCGCACCCGCTCGGCGTAGCTGCGTTCCTCCGCCGCCACCCCCTCGGGCTCGAAGGCCATGGTCAGGGCGTGCGGGAAGCGCCTGCGCAGCGCGTCCATCGGCGCCTCGGGGCGGACGACGTCGGTGAGCGTCGCCGCCACGAAGTCGTTCTCCTGACCGGCGTGGGCCGGGGCGGAGAGCAGCTCGGCGAGCGTCCCGCGCAGGGTGCTCAGGCGGCGGAAAACGGGAGCCGGGACGGACTCGACCCGGGCGAGGCCGGACGCGTCGAGCTCGACCAGCCAGCTCGCCTTGGCGTGCCCGGCCTCGGAGAAGGAGTACGGCAGTGGCGACCCGCTGTACCGCAGGTGCGGCGCGAGGGTCTGCGGGCCGTGCAGATGGCCGAGCGCGACGTAGTCGAATCCGTCGAACAGCGAGACGGGCACCGCCGACACCCCGCCGACGGACACGTCCCGCTCGGAGTCGGAGGCCGCCCCGCCGTGCACCCAGCCGTGGGCCAGCGCGACCGACCGCATTCCCGGCCGGGTGGCCAGGTCCGCCCGGGCCGCACCCGCGGCGGCGCCGAGAACGGCCAGATGCGTGCGGTCCACGCCCGCCCCGGAGGCCACGGCCGCCGGTTCCAGGTACGGAATGGGGTACAGCGCCACCGGGCCGTGCTCGTCGGCGAGCAGCACCGGCTCGCCGGCGGCCTCCGGACGCGTGCGCAGGTACACCCCGCCGCCTTCGAGCACGCGGGAGTTCACGCCCAGCCGCGGCGCCGAATCGTGGTTGCCGCTGATCAGCACGACCTTCGCGCCGGCCGAGGTCAGCCGGAACAGCGCCTCGTCGTACAGCGAGACGGCGTCCACCGGCGGCAGGGCCCGGTCGTAGACGTCCCCCGAGACCAGGACCACGTCGATCCGCTCCGAGCGAACGACCTCGACCAGGTGGTCGACGAACAGCGCCTGGGCCCCGAGCAGGTCCGCCCGGTGCAGGGAACGGCCGAGGTGCCAGTCCGAGGTGTGCAGCAATCGCATGCACGCGACGTTAGGGGCGACCACCGACAGTTTTCGGAAGGCGGGCGGCGGGCCGGCTCAGGTCGTGACCGGTGGGACCAGTGGTTCGAGCGGGATGGCGACGCGATCGACCGCACGCCGATCCCGTCGCCGCTCGGTGGAAGGATGCAGGGGTGTCCGTATCGCCAACCGAGGTCGAAGCGCCGCAGGGCGATGCCCTGCTCTCCTTCGACGTTCCCTGGGTGACGATCGTCTGGAACGACCCGATCAACCTGATGTCCTACGTCGCCTACGTGTTCCAGAGCTACTTCGGGTACTCCAAGGAGCACGCCACGAAGTTGATGATGGACGTGCACAAGGCGGGTCGTGCGGTGGTCTCGAACGGCTCCCGCGAAGAGATGGAGCGCGACGTCAACGCCATGCACGGCTTCGGGCTCTGGGCCACGCTGCAGCAGGACAAATGAGCAGTCGGATGCGTCGCGAACGCGGCGGAGCGGTGATCGTCGCCTTCGCCGACGGCGAGGCGGAGGTGATCCGCGCCGCCTTCGCCGACCTGCTCGACCTCCTCGAGACTCGTTCCCCGGACGCCCCCGCCGCAGAGATCGCCCCCGGCGTCCCGGACCCGTTCGCCTCCATGGGCTCGCCCGACCCGCCGGAGGACGAGGCCCTGCTGCGGCTGTTCCCGGACGCCTATCCGGACGACGTCGAAGCCGCTTCGGAGTACCGCCGGTTCACCGAGGGCGACCTGCTCGCCCGCAAGCGCGCGAACATCGCCGTGCTCCTCGCCGGGCTCGAGGAGGCCGAGACCGGCGGAAGCGTCCGCCTCGACGAGGAAGCGGTCGTGGCCTGGCTGCTGGCCGTCAACGACCTGCGCCTCGCCCTCGGCACGCGCCTGGAGATCGTCGAGGACTACGAAGACCTCGTCGACGGCCTCGAACCGGACGACCCACGCCTGCCGGCCTTCGCGCTCTACGAGTGGCTGACCGGCTTCCAGGAGATGCTGGTCGGGACCCAGCACCACTGACCGGTAACCTTGACCATCGTGCTGCGGATTGACCAGGCGATACACGATGCGATCGTCGCCCACGCCCGGGCGGACCACCCGGACGAGGCGTGCGGCGTCGTCGCCGGCGCCGTCGGTTCCGACGTCCCCTCCCGGTTCATTCCGATGGCCAACGCGGCCCGGTCGACCACGTTCTACGAGTTCGACTCGATGGACCTGCTCAAGCTCTACCGCGAGATGGACGACCGCGACGAGGTGCCCGTGGTCGTCTACCACTCGCACACCGCGACCGAGGCCTACCCGTCCCGCACGGACGTCTCCTACGCCTCCGAACCCGACGCGCACTACGTCCTGGTCTCCACCCGGGACCCGGACACGGTGGAGTTTCGATCGTTCCGCATCGTCGACGGGGTCATCACCGAAGAACCCGTCACAGTGGTCTGAGCTGGGATGATTCGCCGGTCCGCGGCGGTTCAGTCCACAACCCGCACATCCGTTTGAGACGAGCACTGGAGTTCACCAGATGGCCATCGAGGTCCGCATCCCGACGATCCTGCGCCAGTACACCGACGGCGAGAAGGCAGTCGAGGGCGCCGGCAGCACCCTGGACGCGCTCTTCGACGACCTCGAGTCGCGCCACACCGGACTGCGCGCCCGCCTGGTCGACGAAAACGGCCTGCGTCGCTTCGTCAACGTCTACCTCAACGACGAGGACGTCCGCTTCCTCGGCGGCTTGAAGACCGAACTCAAGGACGGCGACAGCGTCACCGTGCTGCCCGCTGTCGCCGGCGGCAGCCGGCCAGAAGCTGTCGGCGTCTGAGTCCGTGCGCTTCGACTCGCTGCTGGACTCCGTAGGCAGGACCCCGCTGGTGGGCCTGCCGCGGCTTTCGCCGTCCCCGGACGTCCGGCTGTGGGCGAAGATGGAGGACCACAACCCGACGGGGTCCATCAAGGACCGCGCCGCGCTGCGGATGATCATGGAGGGCGAGAAGGACGGTCGCCTGCGCCCCGGCTGCACGATTCTGGAGCCGACTTCGGGCAACACCGGCATCTCCCTGGCGATGGCCGCGAAGATGCGCGGCTACCGCTGCGTGTGCGTCATGCCGGAGAACACCTCCGAGGAACGCCGCCAGATCCTGCTGATGTGGGGCGCCGAGATTGTGTCCTCGCCTGCGGCCGGCGGGTCCAACGAGGCGGTGCGGGTGGCCAAGCGCCTGGCCGAGGAGCACCCGGACTGGGTGATGCTCTACCAGTACGGGAACCCGGCGAACGCCCAGGCCCACTACGAGGGCACCGGGCCGGAGCTGCTCGAGGATCTGCCCTCGATCACCCACTTCGTCGCCGGGCTCGGCACCACCGGCACGCTGATGGGCGTCGGCCGGTTCTTCCGCGAGCACAAGCCGGAGGTGGCGATCGTCGCCGCCGAGCCCCGCTACGGCGAGCTCGTCTACGGCCTGCGCAACATGGACGAGGGCTTCGTGCCCGAGCTCTACGACCCCTCGCTGATCGACGCCCGGTTCTCCGTGGGCCCGCGGGACGCGGTGCGCCGCACGCGTCAGCTCATCGAGGAGGAGGGGATCTTCGCCGGCATCTCCACCGGCGCGATCCTGCACGCGGCGTTGGCGCAGGCGGCCAAGTCCGTGGCCTCCGGCGAGCGCGCCGACATCGCCTTCGTGGTCTGCGACGGCGGCTGGAAGTACCTGTCCACCGGCGCCTACTCCGGGACGATCGCGGAGGCGGAAGAAAGGCTCGAAGGCCAGCTCTGGGCCTGACCCGTTCGGCTCTACCGCGATGCGCGAATCGCCCAATTCGGGCGATGCTCCACCGGTGCCGATCGGGAGGACGACCATGACCACCGCCCACGACCAGAGCGTGCTGCCGCTGGTCTTCGACCTGCTCGCGCCGGCCAGCGTCGTCCAACTCGGCGGGCGCTCGGCCGCTGCCGAGGGACTTGGAGCCGAACGGGTCCTCGCCGTCTCCGACGTCGCCGACCTCTCTGGGCGATTCGATCTGGCCCTGTGCCTGGACTTCGACGTCGACCACGCAGCGGCCGGGGCGCTCGTCGCGGCGCTGTGCGCAAGCTCCGACGTCGTGCTGATCTGCTCGACGTCCTCCCCTCGCGGCTGGGACGCGTTCTTCGGCGCCCACGACTTCCACCTGGTCGACTGCCTCGGCGCCGAGGGCGGGCTGCTCTACGCGCGCCGGCACCGCCTGGTCGAGAACGCCATGCTTCGCCGGGCCCACCGGGAGCGTCGCCTGCCGACCCAGCGCGGTCGCGGCGTCTGACCGCATGTGACAGGTGCCATCCGGGTCGTCGTGAATCGATCACCAGATGGGGCCGGAGGTCTAGGCACCACCCGTTTGGCGTAGCGACACTTCGCGAATCCGCTTCGGATTGTCCGTCAGGAGACGCGATGACCAACACCGCCTACGAGCAGGCGCCTCACCTCTCGCAGGACGGCTCGCACCGCTCGGCCGAGCGCGTGCTGCCCCTGATTTTCGACCTGGTCGCCCCCGCCAACGTCGTCGACGTCGGCTGCGGTTCCGGTGCCTGGCTCGAGGTCGCGCAGCACCTCGGCGCCACGCGCGTTCTCGGCATCGACGACGAGTCGACGATGCTCGAGTCGCTGCGCATCGCCCCGGAGCTGTTCGAGCACCGCGAGCTCGCTCGCATCGGCCGCTTCGACGAGCGCTTCGACCTCGCGATGTGCCTCGAGATCGCCGAGTCCCTCGACCCGGGCGACGCGTGGCAGCTCGTCGAGTCGCTGTGCGCGCTGTCCGACGTCGTGCTGTTCTCCGCGGCGATCCCCGGCCAGACGGGCATCGACCACCGCAACGAGCAGTGGCCGCCGTACTGGGAGGCCATGTTCGCGGCCAACGACTTCCACATGGTCGACTGCCTGCGCATCCGGCTGTGGGACGACCCGACGATCGAGCCCGCGTACGCGCAGAACTCGCTGCTCTACGTCAGCCGCGACCGCCTCGCCGCGGACGCCAAGCTGCGCGAGGCCCGGATGGAGAACGGCCTGATGCCGCTGTGCGCGGTGCACCCGGGGATGTTCAACCAGCTCGTCCGGCCCACCGTCCCGGCCCAGCCGGACCCGCGTCCGAGCCTGCCCGCCCCTCGGCAGTTCGAGGGCATCCACGAGGTCTGACCTCCGCGCGTCGGGTACGCCTTGTCCCGCAGGGCAATGGCGCGCCCGACGTCGGGGCGGCAGGATGCGGTCATGACAGATCGCCTCGAGGTATCCCGCACCATTCCCGCCGACGCGTCGGCGATCTTCGCCGTGCTCCGCGACCCGCACGGCCACCTTGCCATCGACAGCTCGGGCATGATCATGGCGGCGAGCGGCACCCCGGTCTCGGCCGCGGGGGACCGGTTCGACCTGCAGATGCACCGCGAGGCCCTGAACGACCTGCCGTTGGGTCGCTACGACGTCACGGTGATCATCGCGTCCTACGAACAGGACCGCGAGATCTCCTGGACCGTGGACTCGCCACTCATCGACGTGCCGATCAACCACTTCTACGGGTACTCGCTGCGCCCGGTGGAGGACGGCACCGAGGTGACCTCTTGGTACGACTGGTCGCAGATCGACGACGTCTGGCGCAACCGCGAGTTTCCGGGCATGGGCACCGTGACGTGGCCGGTCATCCCCGAGGCGACGCTGCGCGCGACGCTCGGAATCCTGGAGCGCACGGTCGTCAACAAGGCATGACCACCGGCTTCACGCACCGTCACATCCCCTGTGGGGAGGTGGAAATCGCCGCATGGGTGGGCGGGTCCGGTCCTCCCGTGCTGTTGCTGCACGGCTTCCCGCAGACCCACGCCATGTGGCATCGGGTCGCGACCCGGCTCGCGACCCAATTCACCGTCGTGCTCACCGACCTGCGCGGCTACGGCTCGAGTTCCAAGCCGCGGGGGAGCGAGACCCACGTCGAGTATTCGAAGCGGGCGATGGCGGCCGACCAGGTGGCCGTCATGTCCGCGCTCGGCTTCGATCGCTTCGCGGTGGTGGGCCACGACCGCGGCGGCCGGGTCGGGCACCGCCTGGCGTTGGACCACCGCGAGCGCGTGACGCGCCTGGCCGTGCTGGACATCGTCCCGACCCTCGAGGTCTTCCGGACCACCGACGAACACCTGGCCCGCGTCTACTACCACTGGTTCTTCCTGGCCCAGCCGGCTCCGCTGCCCGAGACGCTGATCGGCGCCGACCCTGAGTTCTACCTGCGCTGGTGCCTGAAGGCCTGGACCGCGGACCCGGACTGCTACGCCCCCGACGCCATGGCGGAGTACGTCCGCGCCTACGTCGACCCGGCCACCGTCCACGCGACCTGCGAGGACTACCGCGCCGGCGCGAGCATCGACCTCGAGCACGACGAGGCCGACCTGGCCGACCCGCTGACCTGCCCCGTCCTGGTGCTCTGGGGCGCGAAGGGCTTCGTAGCCAAGCGCTACGACGTCCTGCAGGTCTGGCGCCGCAGAGCCACAGACGTACGGGGACACGCGATCGATACCGCGCACTTCCTGCCCGAGGAAGACCCCGCAGGAACCTACGAGGCGGTGCGAGACTTCCTCTCCCGCTGAAGCTGCCGCCGGCCACTATGGCCGACCTAGGCGCCTATCGAGGCGGGTTGATGGGCGCCTACCTCTGCAGGAGTGGAAGGACCATCGGAAAGGGGAACCCGTCGGGTCGATCGCGATGCTCGACGCCGATATCGCCGGACACGTCTGCACCTGGCTGGAGAGCCGGAGCCTCGATCCGGCGCGCCAGGCCAATCTGCGGCGACTGTGGGAGAACACGATCAGCGTGCTCCCGCAGTTGGACCGCCCCGCCGAAAACATCTACGTCAGAGGACTGCAAGAACTGGCGCGGCTGGTCCTGCAAGACCAGCCGCACAGAGTCTGACGCCGGGTCAGGGTGCTTCGAGGATCAGAACGGGGATTTCGCGCTCGGTCTTGGCCTCGTACTCGGCGAACTGGGGGAGGTCGGCCTTCTGCTTCTCCCAGATCGGCGTGCGCGCCTCGCCCTCGACGGTGCGGGCACGGACCTTCTGGCGGCCGGTGCCGATCTCGATCTCGACCTCGGGGTTGGCGAGCAGGTTCAGGTACCAGGCCGGGTGGGTCGGGGCGCCGCCGTAGGAGCCGAAGATCGCGTACCCGCGCTCGACCGGTTGGTAGACCAGCGGCGCGATGCGAACCTGGCCGGACGTGCGGCCGACGTGGTGCAGCAGCAGAACCGGGATGCCGCCGAACTGGCTGGGCACCGTGCCGCCGTTGGCGCGGAACTCGGCGATGACCCGGGCGTTCCAGTCGTGCAGGCCGGGAATGTGCTCGGACACGGCGGTCCCTCTCGCGATCGGCGGCGGCGTACACCTCCGGCAACGCCGACACGGCCGAGAATCCTCCCGCTCGCGGCCGCGACCTGGCCCGTGCAGCAGACTGGCGCTCCACAGGATCTTCGAGGGGGTCGGATGCGGGTACGCGCCGCAGTACTCGCCGTGGCGATCGCCGCGGGAGTCGCCGGATGCACGGGGCCGAGCCCGCGGGTCGTCAACGTCGCCGCGACGACCAGCCCGGACTCGACGCCGACCGTTGCTCCGGCGCAACTCGGCGACCCCGCCGCGCTCGGGCCCTTGGCCGATCCCGGACCCGCCGGGACACCGAGCGCGGACAACCTGCCCATCCCGAACGCGGAACCGCTCGGCGCGCCCGGCTTCGTCCGTCCCGGCGGCATCGTCAACGGCATCACCTGCCGCGAGGGCGAGAAGTTCGTCTTCCACGTGCACGCCCACCTTGCGCTGTTCGTCGACGGCAAGCCGCGCCAGGTGCCCGCCGGCATCGGCGTCGCGCCGCCGCTGACGTTCGAGCCGCGCCCCAACAATCAGTCCTACGTGACCAACGGCGCCTGCTTCGGGTGGCTGCACACGCACACTCCCGACGGCGGCATCCACATCGAGGCGCCGTTCCAACGCGCCTTCGTCCTCGGCGACCTGTTCGACGTCTGGGGCCAGCCGCTCGGCCGCGACCGGCTCGGCACCCATCGCGGGAAGGTCACCGCCTTCTACGGGGGCCGCCCGTACCTGGGCGACCCCCGGGCGATCCCGCTCGGTTGGCACAGCGAAATTCAGCTGAGCATCGGCGACCCGGTGCCGGCCCCCCGGCCGGTCACCTGGGACAGGCTCTAGCTCCCGAGCGTCGGCGAGGACTCCTCTCCTAGGCGCGCGCCTGGAAGATCAGGTTCACCGGCGAGGACGCGACGACCCGCACGTCGCCGAACCCGGCCTCGTGCAGCACCGCGGTGAGACGTTCCGGGCCGGCCTGCGCGCCGAGGCCGAGCCCGACGTCCTGGGACAGCGAGTTCGGCGTGCAGATCGCCGACGAGGCGCCGTAGAACAGCGCCGCCATCGGGTTGTCCGTCAGATTCGCGCGCCCGTCGAGGGCGAACGGCTCGACCATCATCAGCGATCCGCCCGGCGCGAGGTGCTCGCGCGCGTGGCGGGCGACGCCTACCGGGTCGCCCATGTCGTGCAGGCAGTCGAAGAAGCAGATCAGGTCGTATTCGCCGCCGTAGGCGGTCGCCGACTGCGCGGCGAGGACGACGCGATCGGCGATCCCAGCCTCCGCGACTCGCTTCTCGGCGGTGGCGATCGAGGGGGCGTGGTAGTCGAAGCCGTGCACGGTCGAGTTCGGGTAGGCCTGCGCCATCACGACCACCGACGCGCCGTGGCCGCAGCCGACGTCGGCGATGCGGGCGCCTGCCTCGAGCCTGCCCGCGACGCCGTCGAGCGCGGGGATCCACTCGGTGGTCAGCATCGCCCGGTACCCGGTGCGGAAGAACCACTCGGTGCCGTCGAACAGGTGCGGGTGGTGTTCGCCCCAGCCCAACCTGCCGTTGCCCCGGAAGGCTCCGGCGACCTTGTCCAGGTCGTTGTAGAGGGAGCCGAGCAGGCTCAGCGCGCGGGCGAGGAAGACCGGGGAGTTCTCGTCGGCCAGGGCCGCGGCGGCCTCTTCGCTCAGCGTGTACGTGCCCGTCGCGGCGTCGTGCTCGACCAGGCCGCCGGCGGCCTGCGAGTCCAGCCACTCCCGGGTCAGGCGCGGGTTCGTGCCGGCGGTCTCGGCGATCCGGTCCGCGGTCAGTGCTCCCGCCCCGTTCATCGCCCGGTACAGCCCGACTTCGTCGCCGAGCCAGACGCCGAAGCAGAGCATCGCCCCGGTCATGTGTCCCACCATCGAGCCCATGAACTGTTCGAGCCTGGTGTCGTCCATCGATCCTCCTTGGCCGCCGTGCCGACTCCCTGCCTGGTGTCGGCAGATCCCACTCACCCACTTCTGGGAGCCGGCTGGAAGAGGGTGGAGGCTTACGAATGTGTGTCGCGCCGGGTATCCGTCGGGAGGGCGACACATGGCCGTACGCTGACGGAAGGAACAGCGTTCTACCTCCCGTCCGCCCGCCGTGCGCCGTACCTTCGAGTGGTCATGTCAGATGCACCCATTGGGATCTTCGACAGCGGTGTCGGAGGTCTGACCGTCGCGCGCGCGGTGCTCGCCCTGCTGCCGGACGAACCGGTCGTCTACGTCGGGGACACCAAAAACGCCCCCTACGGCCCCCGGCCCATCGCCGAGGTCCGCCAACTTTCCCTCGACGTTCTCGACCAGCTGGTCGAGAACGGAGTGAAGGCGTTGGTGATCGCCTGCAACACCGCTTCGGCCGCGATGCTGCGCGATGCCCGCGAGCGGTACTCGGTGCCACTGGTCGAGGTCATCCGTCCGGCCACCCGTCGCGCCGTCTCCGCCACCCGCTCGGGGCGGGTCGGCGTGATCTGCACTCAGGCCACCCAGCGGTCGCAGGCGTACGAGGACGCGTTCGCCGCCGCGATCGACGCCGGCCGGGTGGAGTTGACCGTCGCGGCCTGCCCCAAGTTCGTGCAGTTCGCCGAACGCGGTCTGACCTCGGGACCGGAGGTGCTGGAGACGGCGGCGGAGTACCTCGCGCCGCTGACCGCCGCGGGCGTGGACACCGTCGTGCTCGGCTGCACCCACTACCCGCTGCTCGCCGGGGCCATCGCGCACGTGCTCGGGCCCGAGGTCACGCTGGTGTCCAGCGCCGAGGAAACCGCCAAGGACGTGTACCGCGTGCTCGTCGACGGCGGCCTCGCGCGCGCGGCCGGGTCTCCGCCGCCGCGGCACCGTTTCCTGGCCACGGGCGACCGCCAGCCGTTCGCCGCGCTCGGCCGTCGTTTCCTCGGCCCGGACATCGGAGTCGTCGAGGCCCTCGGCGAGGTCGGGGTCATGGGAGCCATCGCATGAGCGAGCGCACCGAGGCGCCCGAATGAAACTGACCGTGGTGGGCTGCTCCGGATCCTTCGCGGGGCCGACTTCGCCCGCGTCGTGCTATCTCCTCGAGGCCGAGGGCTTCCGCGTCGTGCTGGACCTCGGCGCCGGAGCGGTCGGCGCGCTCGCGCGGCACACCGACATCTACGGCGTCGACGCCGTGCTGCTCTCGCACCTGCACCCCGACCACTGCATCGACATGTGCGGCTACTACGTCGCGCGCAAGTACCGCCCCGAGGGCCCGGCGCCGCGAATCCCCGTCTACGGTCCGGCCGGCACACCGTCACGTCTCGCCTCCGCCTACGGTCTGCCCGCCGATCCGGGCATGCTCGGAGAATTCGACTTCCGCACCCTGGCGCCCGCGAGCTCGTTCGAGCTCGGACCGTTCAAGGTCTCGGTGGATCGCACCGTCCATCCGATCGAGGCCTACGGCATCCGCCTGGAACACGACGGAAAGGTGTTCACCTACTCCGGGGACTCCGGGATCTGCGAGCCCCTGGTGCGCCTGGCGAAGGACTCGGACCTGTTCCTGTGCGAGGCCTCCTTCTACGACGGCCACGACGCCCCCGAGGTGCACCTGTCCGGCGGCGAGGCCGCCGAGCACGCCAACCGCGCCGGCGCCGCACGGCTGCTGATCACCCACGTCCCGCCGTGGCACGACCCCGCGATCACCCTCGCCGAGGCCCAGATCTTCGACGGCCCCGTCGACCTCGCCGCCCCGGGCGTCGGCTACACGATCTAGGCTCGCTGTTCGTGTCCAGACCCGAAGGCCGTGCGGCCGATCAACTGCGTCCCGTCGTCATCACCCGCGGCTGGCTCGACCACGCCGAAGGCTCGGTGCTCGTCGAGTTCGGCAAGACCCGCGTGCTGTGCGCGGCGAGTGTCACCGAGGGCGTTCCCCGGTGGCGCAAGGGCTCCGGGCTCGGCTGGGTCACCGCCGAGTACGCGATGCTGCCCCGCGCGACCAACACCCGCGGGGACCGCGAATCGGTCAAGGGCCGCATCGGCGGCCGCACCCACGAGATCTCCCGCCTGATCGGCCGCAGCCTGCGCGCGGTCATCGACTACAAGGCGCTGGGCGAGAACACGATCGTCCTGGACTGCGACGTCCTGCAGGCCGACGGCGGCACCCGCACCGCGGCCATCACCGGCGCCTACGTGGCGCTGGCCGACGCCGTTGCGTGGCTCGGCGCGAAGGGCGCGCTGGCGGGCGCGCAGCCGCTGACCGGCTCGGTCGCCGCCGTCAGCGTCGGGGTGCACAACGGGGTGCCGGTGCTCGACCTCGAGTACGTCGAGGACGTCGCAGCCGACACCGACATGAACATCGTCTGCACCGACACGGGCGCGTTCGTCGAGGTGCAGGGCACGGCCGAGAACGCGCCCTTCGACCGCGCGCTGCTCAACTCGCTGCTCGACCTCGGCGTCGCGGGCTGCGCCGAACTGACGCGCCTTCAGGCCGCCGCGCTGGCGGCACCGCTCGCCGGATGAGCGTCGAGATCGTTCTGGCCACGCGCAACGCGGGCAAGCTCGTCGAACTCGAACGCATCCTGGCCGAAGCCGGGCTGCACGTGCGGCTGCGCAGCGTCGCGGAGTTTTCCGACGTCCCCGAGGTTGCGGAGACCGGCGTCAGCTTCGAGGAGAACGCGCTGCTGAAGGCGCGCGCGGTCGCCGCGGCGACCGGTCTGCCGGCCGTCGCCGACGACTCGGGACTGTGCGTCGACGCGCTGAACGGGATGCCGGGGATCTTCTCGGCCCGCTGGGCCGGGCGCCACGGCGACGACGAGGCGAACCTCGACCTCGTGCTCGGCCAGCTCGGCGACGTCCCCGACGATCGCCGCGGCGCCCACTTCGCCTGCGCCGCCGCGCTCGCGGGTCCCGCCGGGGAGGAGGTTGTCGTCGGGCGGATCTACGGCACCCTGCTGCGCGAGCGGCGCGGAACGAACGGGTTCGGCTACGACCCGATCTTCCGTCCCGACGGCCACGAGCGGACCACCGCGGAGATGAGCGCGGCCCAGAAGGACGCCATCAGCCACCGCGGCCAGGCTCTGCGCGCCCTCGTGCCCGCCGTGTCTCGCCTCTCGGGCTGAGAAGCGAAAGCCGGCATTTCTGCCGGCATTTTTCGGCACCGACCGCCGCTAGGGTGCCTGGGATGTGGACGGCTTGGCTGCGCGCGATCGGCGAGGATGGAGCCGTCGTGCTGGCCGAACCGGCAGTGCCCGAGGTGCTCGCCGACGTCGAGGCCAAGCTCGGGTCCCCGCTCCTGGAGGACCTGCGCTCGCTGCTCGCGGAGAGCGACGGTCTGGCCGACGACAGCGGCGGCGAACCGGTCTGGCCGGTGGAACGCATCGGCGAGGAGAACGCCGCCCGGCTCGGGCCGGTGGCCGACGCCGACGCCGATCTTGTCTTCTTCGGCGACACCGGCACCGAGGATCTGTTCGCCTACCGCGCGGCGGGCCCGGACATCTACCTCTGGTGCGCCGCCGACGGCAAGACCCGCTGGGTCGCCTCCGACCTCCGCTCGCTGCTGGACACCTGGTTCGCCGACGAGGCGTAGTACCGCGGCAAGACGTAGCGTCCGACGCAGCGAGGCGGACCGGACGCTGGGAGTCGGACGCAACGCAGCGGTCGGGTGCGGGAGAGGGGACTTGAACCCCTACGTCCGAAGACACCAGATCCTAAGTCTGGCGCGTCTGCCAATTCCGCCACTCCCGCTGGAGGTGCGAGGGCAACCCTAAGGCCCCAGCCACCTCGACTTCGGCAGGGTTTCGCAGTCCACGATGCGTCGGGTAGGGCGCGAATGGGCCCAGAAGATGGGTGTCGGAAGCGCAAGCCTGCCTGCGGGCGGGCTAGATCTCCAGCTGCTTGAGCAGGCGGTCCACGTGGCCGGTGGCCTTCACTCCGTACTGGGCGCTTTCGACGCGGCCGTCGCCGTCGATGACGAACGTGCTGCGGATGACGCCCTCGACCGTCTTGCCGTACATGGTCTTCTCCCCGAAGGCGCCGTAGGCCCGAAGCACGTCTTTGGTCGGGTCCGAGAGCAGCGGGAAGGGGACTGCGTCGCGCTCGCGGAACTTCGCGAGCTTGGCGGGGGCGTCGGGGGACAGGCCCAGCACCGTGTAGCCGGCCGCCGAAACCCGCGCGATGTTGTCGCGGAAGTCGCACGCCTGCTTGGTGCAGCCCGGGGTCATGGCCGCGGGGTAGACGTAGAGGATTACGCGCCCGCCGGCGAACTGCGACAGCGCGACGGGCTTGCCGTCGGCGTCGTCGAGGGTGAACGGCGGCGCCTGGTCGCCGGGGGACAGACGGACGGCCTCGGCCACGGTGCGCTCCCGAAGTTGGACGAATCGAACAGGGGCCATCCTCGCCCCGTCGGTCCCGCTCGGCGCGCCCGGGGGTGGCCCGTGGACGCCGCGAGGCGCTGACCTGGGAGACTGTCCCCGGTCAGCGGCCCGGACGACGGGTGCCGCAAGCGGTACGAGGGAGCCAGACGTGGGCACAGCGGATCTCGAAGCGCAGATCGAGCGCTCCCGCGAGGAACTCGCCGCGAGCATCGACGCCCTCGCCGAACGGGTCGCTCCGAAAAACGTCGCAGCGGCGGCCAAAGAACGCGCGCGCGGACTTATCGTCGACGCCGACGGCAACATCAAAAAGGACAAGGCCGCCCTCGTCGGTGGAATTGCCCTGGCATTCGTGACAATTCTGGTCTGGCGACGCTTTCACTGATACGTCCGTTGACCTGATCTTTGCGTTGTGACTCTGCGTCGAATGGAGTTCACTCGAATGGACTCGCATATCGCCCAGTTTGTCCGATTCTGAGCGCATCGATGCAGGTCAGTGGCTTGCGAACCTATTTGTGTGAGCAAGTTTCAAGACTGGTGCGACTTGAGTCAAGCTCTCTTGGTGATAGCGGCGACCCCGAATTCCCCGACCTACTCTTGCGATTGAACGTCCAGCGAGTCTGACGCAGGGGTGGGGATCTCTATGAGCGACATGGCGCTGCGGAAGCCGGTAACTGCCGGCCGCGCAACTACGGTTAAGAAGAAGCACAAGGGCGAGACCTCGGACGCGATGCGCGTCCTCGGGCAGACCGCGGCCGTCGCCGGCATCTCCGGCGCGCTGCTGCTGTCCCTCAAGGCGATGGTGCTCGTGGCGCCGGCCGTGCTGCCCTCCGGCAGTGGCCTGGACGCGCTCGGCCGTCCGGCGCCCGGGGTGGCGTCCGTGGACGACCTGGCCGCACCGGTGGCCATCGGCCGTGTCGTGAACGACGCCTTCGCCGCGCCGGCCCAGGCTCCGCGAGTCAGCGGCGTCTCGGAGCGCAACGCCGAGACGGTCGGCCGTGGCTCCTCGAGCAGCAACGGCGGCTCGACCACCGCGCCCGGCCAGAGCGGCGGCAACACCGGCAACACCGGCAACTCGGGCTCGAACAACGGTTCGGGCAACAACAACTCGGGTGGCGGCTCCAAGCCCGCCGCCGCGCAGACCGGCGCCGTGGGCGGTGTCGTCGGGTCGCTGGGGGGCGTTCTCGACGGTGTCGTTCCGGGTGTCGGCAGCACTCTCGGCGAGACCACCAAGCCGGTCACCGGCGCGGTCGACGGCCTCACCTCCTCCCTCGGTCTGGACAAGGTCGTCGGCGGTGTCACCGACTCCCTCGGCGTGACCAAGACCAAGACCTCCGGTCAGACCTCGGAGAAGTCCGACGGCGTTCTCGGCGACACGCTCGCCCCGGTGACCGACACCGTCTCCGGCCTGACCGGCTCGCTGCTCGGCAGCACGGGCGGCTCCAGCAAGTCGCTGCTCGGCGGCCTCGGCCTCGGCTAGGTCCCACGATCCCTCGAACGCCTCGGGTGGCTGGCCCGGGGCGTTCGCGGCTTTTCCGGAACGCGGCTTTTCTGGAACGGAGGGTCCCGCCCGTACAGTTCGGGCCATGACCACTGCCGCCCGCGACGAGCGTCCGATGCTCGGGGAGAAGCTGCCGATCCGGCTGCTCCACGACCGGGTCCTGGTGAACATGGACGGCCCCGACGGGGAGCGAAAGTCGAGCTCGGGGATCCTCATCCCCGCCACCGCGCAGATGGGCAAGCGCCTGTCCTGGGCCGCGGTCGTCGCCGTCGGCCAGAACGTGCGAAACGTCGAGGTGGGGGACCGGGTCCTGTTCGATCCGGAGGACCGATCCGAAGTCGAGGTCCGCGGCTCGGACTACGTTCTGCTGCGCGAACGCGACCTGCACGCCGTCGCCGCCGGGCGCTTGGACGACGGATCGCCCGGCCTGTACCTCTGAGTCGTCGAAGCACTACCCAGTGCGATCAAGGCGCTGCCCGGTGCTGTCGATCGTGGGGAACATCCCGGCCTTCGCGGAAGTTCTACCTGTGTCGCGCACGCGCGGACGGGGGTAGGGATTCCGGAAGTGTCCGGATCGCCGACTCCCCTGACCGACGGGGGCCCGCGCCGGATGCGCGACGGAGGAGGCCCCAATGCCGGTTGACAGCACACTCGAGCCCGCCCGTGCCGGCGCCCGCACGACCGCGCCGCGCCGCCGTAGCGCCGCCGCGGACAACCAGGACCCGGATCTGGTCCGGTTCTACCTCGACGAGATCGGTACCACCGCGCTGCTGACGGCGGAGCAGGAGGTCGACTTGGCCAAGCGGATCGAGGCGGGCGTGTTCGCCCGCCGCCTGCTCGACGAGTCCGCCGCGCCGGGCGGTCCCTACCTGCGTCCGAAGCGCCGCAACGAACTGCTCGACCTCGCGGCCGACGGCGAGGCGGCGCGCGACCACATGGTGCGGGCGAACCTGCGCCTGGTGGTGTCGGTGGCGAAGAAGTTCTCCGGCCGGGACGCCTCCTTCCTGGACATCGTGCAGGAGGGCAATCTCGGCCTGATTCGCGCGGTGGAGAAGTTCGACTACACCAAGGGCTTCAAGTTCTCCACCTACGCGACGTGGTGGATTCGCCAGGCCATCCAGCGGGGTCTGGGCGAACTCGGGCGCACCGTGCGACTGCCGGTCCACGTCGTGGAGGAACTGTCCCGCCTCAACCGGGTGGACCGCACGCTTTCGACGCTGCTGGGCCGCGAGGCGACTCCGGCCGAGCTCGCCGCCGAACTCGAGATCTCCGCCGAACGCGTCGTGGAACTGCGCAGCTACAACCGCAGCCCGGTCAGCCTCGACGCCACCGTCGGCGACGACGGCGAAACCCGCGTCGCGGACCTCATCCGCGACGACGACGCCGTCGCCGCCGCGGAGATCGCCGAACACAATGTGATGATCAATCAGCTCCGCACCTCGGTGAACGCCCTTCCGGAGCGCCAGGCGAAGGTTCTGATCATGCGGTACGGGCTTCGCGACGGTGTCCCGCGCACCCTCGCCGAGATCGCCGCTCCGATGGGCTTGACCCGCGAACGTGTGCGGCAGTTGGAAAAAGACGCGCTCGCAACCCTCCGGGATAACGAGTCCGGGCAGTCCCTCGCGGCCTGGAACGCCTGACGCCTGGACCGCTAGACCGCCCGTGGGCCCCGGCTCGCGGGCGGTCGGTCGTGTTCGGCCCGCGTGGGGAAGACTGAACCCATGAGCGTGCACCCCCAGGCCGGAAGGCTTCCCGACCCCGCGGACCTCCTCGACGTCGCCAAGCTCGTCACCGCCTACTACGCCGAGCGTCCCGACGTGTCCGACCCCGCCCAGCGGGTGGCCTTCGGCACCTCCGGCCATCGCGGCGGCGCGCTGTCCGCGAGCTTCAACGACGACCACATCGCCGCGATCACCCAGGCCATCTGCGAGTACCGGGCCGCGGCGGGCATCGACGGTCCGCTCTACCTCGCCAAGGACACCCACGCACTCAGCGAGCCCGCCACCGTCACCGCGGTGGAGGTGCTCGCCGCCAACGGGGTTCGGGTGCTGCTCGACAGCCGCGACGGATACACCCCGACGCCGTCGCTGTCCCGCGCCGTCCTGTCCCACAACGCCCGCGGCACCGGCGGCACCGCCGACGGCATCGTGGTCACGCCCTCGCACAACCCGCCGGCCGACGGGGGCTTCAAGTACAACCCGCCCAACGGCGGCCCGGCGGACACCGACGTCACCTCGGCCGTCGCGGCCAGGGCGAACGAACTGCTCGCCGACGGCCTGCGCGGGGTGAAGCGCATTCCATGGGCGCGGGCCCGAGCCGCGGACACCACCGGCACCTACGACTTCCTCGGCGCCTACGTCGCCGACCTGCCCAAGGCGATCGACCTGCAGGCGATCGCCGCGGCCGGAGTGCGCATCGGCGCGGACCCGCTCGGTGGCTCCAGCGTCGGGTACTGGGGCGAAATCGCCGACGCCTACGGGCTGTCCCTCACCGTGGTCAATCCCCTGGTCGACCCGACGTTCCGGTTCATGACCCGAGACTGGGACGGCAAGATCCGCATGGACTGCTCCTCGCCGAGCGCAATGGCCTCGCTGATCGCGCAGCGCGAGAACTACGACGTGGCCACCGGCAACGACGCCGACGCGGACCGGCACGGCATCGTCACCCCGGATGCGGGCCTGATGAACCCCAACCACTATCTCGCCGTCGCCATCAGGCACCTCCTCGGCACTCGGGACAGCTGGCCCGCGTCGGCGGTGGTCGGCAAGACGCTGGTGTCCTCGGCGATGATCGACCGCGTCGTGGAGAGCCTGGGACGGAAGGTCTACGAGGTTCCCGTCGGCTTCAAGTGGTTCGTGCCCGGCCTGCTCGACGGCTCGCTGGTCTTCGGCGGCGAGGAGAGCGCGGGCGCCTCGTTCCTGTGCCGCGACGGCGCGGTCTGGACCACCGACAAGGACGGTCTGCTGCTGTGTCTGCTGGCCGCGGAGATCATCGCGACCACCGGTCGGACGCCGAGCCGGCACTACGCCGAGTTGACGGCCACGTTCGGCGACCCGGCCTACGCACGCCTCGACGCCCCCGCGACCCGCGAGCAGAAGGCGGTCCTCGGGAAGCTGACGCCGGATCAGGTCACCGCAACCGAGCTCGCGGGGGACCCGATCCGCGAGCGTCTGGTCGCGGCGCCCGGCAACGGCGCCGCGATCGGCGGGCTGAAGGTGACCACCGACAACGGGTGGTTCGCCGCACGTCCCTCCGGCACCGAGGACGTCTACAAGATCTACGCCGAGAGCTTCGCGGGCCCCGAGCACCTCGCTCGCATCCAGGCCGAGGCCAAGGACGTGGTCTCGGCCGCGCTGGGCGACGCGTGAGCAACGAGCAGGTCGTGCTGCTGGACGCCGAGGGCCGCCCCTGCGGGGTGGCGGACAAGGCGCAGGTGCACGGGGAGCGGACCCCGTACCACTTCGCGTTCTCCAGCTACGTCTTCGACGGCGCGGGCCGGTTCCTGATCACCCAGCGCGCCCACACCAAGGCCACGTGGCCGGGAGTGTGGACCAACAGCTGCTGCGGGCACCCGGCGCCGGGGGAGGAGCCCGTCGCCGCGGTGCACCGAAGACTTCGCCAGGAGTTGAATCTGACGGCCGATCGAGTGGAGCTGGCGTTGCCCGAGTTCTCCTACCGGGCGAGCTTTCTGGGCGTCGAGGAGTACGAACTCTGCCCCGTCTTTCTCGTCCGGGTGGACGGCGATCCGGTGCCGGAGCCGTCGGAGGTCGCGGGTTGGCGATGGGCGGCCTGGACGGAGTTCCTCGCGCTGGCCGCGGACCCCTGCGGTGGCCTGTCGCCGTGGGCATGCGCCCAGGTGCGAGAGTTGACCTCCGGCGGTCACGTGGCTCGATTCCTCGCGGGGTGAACCGACAGTGAAGGCACGCTTTCAGGACAGGGTCGCGATCGTCACCGGCGCGAGCCGCGGCATCGGTCTGGGCGTCGCGGCCCGGCTGATCGCCGAAGGCGCCCGGGTCACGATCACCGGCCGCGACGCCGAGACCCTGGCCGCGGCGGTGACCGAACTCGGCGGCCCCGAGCACGCCCTGGCCATCGCGGGCAAGGCCGACGACCCGGAGCACGCGGCGGCCGCCGTCGCGCAGACCGTGCAGCACTGGGGCGGCTTGGACCTGCTGGTCAACAACGCCGGCATCAACCCGGTCTACGGCCCGGTCCTGTCCGTTGCGCCCGGACCGCTGCGCAAGACCTTCGAGGTCAACGTGTTCGCCAACGTCGAGTGGACCCGCCTCGCGGTCGAGGCCCGTCTCGGGGAGCACGGCGGCGCGATCGTCAACGTCGCCTCGGTCGCCGGGCTCGGCTACGCCGCCGGCATCGGGGTCTACGGCGTCAGCAAGGCCGCGCTGATCGCCCTGACCGAAAGCCTCGGCGCCGAACTCGCGCCGAAGGTGCGGGTCAACGCCGTCGCTCCCGCGGTGGTGAAAACCCGTTTCGCGGAGGCGCTCTACGAGGGTCGGGAGGAGTCGGTCGTCGCCGCCTATCCGATGGCGCGGCTCGGCGCGCCGGACGACGTCGCGGGGGCGGTGGCCTTCCTGCTCTCCGAGGACGCCTCGTGGATCACCGGCCACACGATCGTCGTAGACGGCGGGCTCACTCTGCCCGTCGGGCTTTCGTAGGCGCCGTCAGGTTCTTGTCGAGGATCGCCACGATGATCATCAGAAACGTCAGCGCGCGCATTCCGTAGACCCATGTGCGGGCCTCCGAATCGGTGTCCAACGCGAACAGCACGATCCGGCTCGAGGCGAAAATGGCGAACGCCAGGGCGAACACGCCGAACAGGCGCTCGCCGGTGTCCCGCCAGTACCGCACGAAGAACAGCGCGATCGCGAACCCGGCGAGCATCGTCGCGCCCTGCAGGAAATCGCTCACGGGGACTCGTCCCGACCGCTGGCGGACGCCCTCACTTGGACTCCCAGACGAGCCCGAAGAGCAGGACCGCGACGGCCGCCAACCCCGAGCCCTCGCGCAGCACGTTCAGGTCGGTGTCCGGTACGACGACCCGGTCGAGGAACAGGATCACGTTGTTGACCGCAAGGCCGACGAACCCCAGAGCGACCCAGGCCAGCAGCCGGACGGCCGAGCGCCGCCAGGCGCGAACCACCAGGCCTGCGCAGACGATGCTGGTGGCCGCGCAGAGGAAGTACACGGTCGCCGCGGTCATGGTCCGTTCCTGTCGTCGCGACGCAGCCGGAAGGCCTCGGCCAGGGAAATGCGCGGGTCCGTCGGGGGTGCGCCGTGGATCAGCCGACCCACCGTCACTTTCCGACGGACGTAGGTGTCGGCCACGTCGATCAGCAACTCCGCCACGGCCGGGATCTTAAGGCCCCGGTAGCCGGCCTCTTCGGACCGGCAGAAGCCCTTGGCCGCGAAGGCGTCCAGCCAGTCGGCGACGACGGCCTCCGAGAGGTACATCTGCGCCGCGAGCTCCGCCGCCGTGCGGGGCTCGTCGGCCTCGGCGACGAGCAGCAGCACCTCCAGTTGTAGCAGCGAGGTGACGTGGTCCCGGAGGAAGGTCACGACGTGCGGCGGAATGGGGGGCGGATCGACCACCCGGGCACCCTAACGACTCAGGCTGAATGTCCCAGGTAGCGCGCGAAGAGGTCCTCGCCGTCGAGTTCGCCGGGTTCGCCGACGAACGCAACCTTGCCGCGGTGCAGCATGTAGACGTAGTCGGACAGGGCCAGCGCCTTGGTGACGTACTGCTCCACGAGCAGCAGCGCCGCGCCGCCCTGCGCGAGTTTGGCGAGGAACTCGAAGATCTCGTCGACGACCCGCGGTGCGAGGCCCATGCTGACCTCGTCCAGCAGGATCACCTTGGGACTCTGCACGTAGGCGCGGGCCAGGGCCAGCATCTGCTGCTCGCCGCCGGACATCGTGCCCGCGACCTGCTTGATGCGCTCCCCGAGCCGGGGGAACGCGGAGGTCGCCGCTTCGATGGCCTCCTCGTGTCTGCCGGGCGGAGACTGCACGACGAGGTTCTCGCGCACGGTCAGCGACGGAAACACTCCGCGCCCCTCCGGTACGTGGCACACGCCGCGTCCGACCAGCCTGTGCGGCGCCTCGCCGGTGACGTCGTTCCCGTCGATGACCAGCGAGCCCGAACTCGGCTTCAACAGTCCCGCGGCCACGCGCAGCAGCGTGGTCTTGCCGGCGCCGTTGGCCCCCAGCAGTGCCACCACGGCGCCGTCGGGGACCCGCAGGGTCACGTCGCGCAGCACCAGACCCGCGCCGTAGCCGGCGTCGACGTTGCGCAGTTCGAGCACTGAAACTCCCTACAGCGGCTAACAGGTCGGCTTGCTGCCGTTGACGGCAGTCCAGCCCTTGTCGGACAGCAGCGTGAAGTAGACGCACTCGATCTGCGGGGAGAACTTCTGGCCCGGCTTGAAGGTCAACGGCGGAACGAGGCCGTCGAGGGTCTCCTTGGAGACTTTGCCCAGGCCGGTGATGACGTCGGCGGTGGTGATCGGCTTCGCGGCGGCCGACGGCCCGAGATTGGCGATCACGGATTCGAACAGCCTGCCCGCCGCCCAGGCCGTGATCGAGTTTGCGGTCGGCTCGGAGTTCGGGGCGTACTTCGCCAGCGCCGCGTGGTAGGCCCTCTGCCCCGGGGTGTCCTGGTTCGCCGTCATCCACGGCGCGACGGCGCTGGCCGAGGACAGCGTGTTCTTGCGGATGTTCGGGTCTTCGGCGTTCTGGGCGGAGAGCACCAGGCCGTTGGTGACGAACTGCGGGTGGAAGGAGATGGAGGCGCAGGAACGGGCGACGCGCGCGATCGAAGCGCCGTCCATCGACACCCCCATCGCCTCGACCCCGGCACTCTTCGCCGCTTGGCACTGCGCTGTGAAGTCCGGCTGGGTCAGGGAGATCGCAGCGCTGTAGGTGACCTTGCCGCCGGCTCTCTCAGCCTCCGACGGAATGATCTTGGCGCCGCTGGTGCAGGCGCTGGCCTCGACGCAGTAGAGCAGGCCGAGGTTTTTCTTGCCCGACCCCACCGTCTGGCGCAGGGCGCCGCGGATGGAGCCGAGAATTCCGGCACCGGTCGGGTACAGGTACGGGCTCTCGGTCCAACCGAAGTCGATGCCGTCGCCGCCGACCACCGGAACCCTAAGGCGCTCGGCGGAGGACTGGATGCCCTTGAAGCCGATCGCGTCGAAGGCCGCCACCAGTGCGACGACGCCCTTTTCGTTCACGAGCTGGGAAACCACGGACGACGCCCGGGCCGGGTCGGCGCCGGTGTCGACGGCGAAGAGCTGCACCGGGTGGCAAGCGATGCCGCCGCGGGCGTTGACGTCCTGCACCCACGCGGCGAGCGCGGTGCGGGCGTTCGCCGTGATGGGACCGGCTACGCCGGAGAATGCACCGACCTGACCGATCTTGATCGGCGCGCCGGGGCCGGTGCACCGTGTCGGCACCGCCGCGGAGAGGCCACCGGCCTTCTTGGCGGTGGAGCCGGTGGCGCCGGTGGCGGTGGTCCTGCTCGGTTTGGCGGCGGCCTCGGCCCCGGCGGCGGATGTTCCAGGAGCACCGGTCTTCGGCTTCGCCGCGCCGGTGGACGTGCCCGGTGCGGTGGCCGGACCCACGTCGGCCGGCGCTGCAACCTCGGCTGCGGCGGCCGCCGGCGCGGAGCCGGCCGACACCCTGCCCAACTCCGCGATCGACGCTTCGTCGAGTCTCACGGTGCCGCCGCCGGCGCCTGCGAGCACCTCCTCGCCACCGACTCGGCTGCCACACGCGCTCAGCACGACCAGGCTTGCAACCGTCAGCACGACTGGGACGAGTCGGTGCTTCATTGCGGGTCCTCGATCCGATTGGCAGGTTCCTCTAGGAGCACACGGGCTTGCTGCCGCGGGGGGCGGTCCATCCCTTCTCGGTCAGCAGGGTGAAGTACACGCAGTCCATGGGCGGGGCGAACTTCTGCCCCGGCTTGAAGGTGATGGGCGGAGTCAGACCGCCCAGGGTCTCCTTCGAGATCTTGCCGAGACCGGTCATGATGTCGGCCGTCGTGACCGGCCGGGCGGCCGCGTCGGCCCCGAGGTTGCCGACGGCGGCCTCGAGGAGTTTGCCCGCGGCCCACGCGGCGATCGAATTGCCGGTGGGCTCGGCGTTCGGCGCGTACTTCGCCATCGCGGCGTGGTACTCGCGCTGGCCCGGGGTGTCCTGGGCGTTGGCCATCCACGGGGCCACGGGGCTGGAGGAGGACAGGCTGTTCTTGCGGATGGCCGGGTCTGCCGCGTTGGCCGCGCTGAGGACCAGACCGTTGGTCACCAGTTGCGGGTGGTAGCCGATGGACGCGCACGAGCGGGCGACGCGGGCGATCGAGGCGCCGTCCATGGCCAGGCCGAGGCCCTCCACGCCGGCGTTCTTGGCCGCCTGGCACTGGGCGGTGAAGTCCGGCTGGGTCAGCGAGATCGCGGCGCTGTAGGTGATCTTGCCGCCGGCGCGTTCGGACTCCGGCGGGATGATCTTGGCGACGTTGGTGCACACGGCCGCCTCGACGCAGTACAGCAGGCCGAAGTTCGTCGTCTTCGCGTCGCGGGCCTGGCGGATCGCGCCGCGGACCACGCCGAGAATCCCTGCGCCCGCAGGAAAAATGTACGGGCTTTCGTTCCAGGCGACGTCGAGACCGTCTCCGCCGACGACGGGGACCCGCAGCCGCTCGGCGGCGTCCCGAACACCCTTGAACCCGAGCGGGTCGAAGACGCCGACGATCGCCTGCACGCCCTTCTCGCGCACCAACTGCTGGACGAGGGCGGCGGCCTTGGCCGGGTCGCCGCCGTCGTCGACGACGAGCAGTTGAACCGGGTGACAGGCGATGCCGCCGCGAGCGTTGACGTCCTGCACCCAGGCGGCCATGGCCGTGCGGGCGTTGGCGGTGATCGGGCCGGAAACGCCGGAGAACGCGCCGACCTGACCCAGCTTCAGCGGAGCGCCCGGCGTCGTGCAGGAGGCCTTGGCCGCGGCCGCCGGCCGCTGTGCGGGTACCGCGGCGGCCTTGCTCGACGGCGACTTCGCCGTGGACTTCGCGGCCGTGGCCGTCCCGGCGGCCGTCTCGGTTGCCGTCCCGGCAGCCGGGGCGGTGGCGGAACTCGCGGAGGCGGCCGGCGCAGACGCCGTTTCGTCGGCGGTCGAGAGCTGTTCCAGTGGCATGCCGGCGGGGGCCGCGCCGGTGCCGGCGGTGGCCTTGCGCAGTTCCGCGATCGTCGCGTCGTCGAGCCGGACCGTGCCGCCTCCGGCCCCGGCGAGCACCTCGTCGCCGCCGACCCTGCTCCCGCAGGCGCTCACGCTCAGGACGGCGACGGCCAACGCAGCCACGACGCGCAACTTCACGGGCGGTCTCCTCCGCTGGCGTTCGAGTCCGACTCGACGGGTACTCACGACGGGACCTCGGCTGGGGTGGTGCGCGCGGTGGAACGGGCCGCGGTGGTGCTCGGGGCGCGCCACGCGGAGGCGTCGGCCCACCGTCCGAACGGAAGGTGCACCCGCCGGGTCGAGTAGACCGCCGCGAGGATGGCGCCGAGGCCGAACATGGCCTCGAAACCTGCTCCCGTGCTGCTGCCGTAGGCCGGCAGGACCAGCATGAAGATGGGTCCGACGATTGCAGCCTGCACGGTGGTCCGGCCGGTGATGGCCAGGACGGCGAGCAGCACGAGCGAGACGACGAAGTTGAAGCTCGTCCCGGACACCGAACCGAACTGGCCGGCGAACAGCGCGCCGCTGATGCCGGCCAGGAACGCCGAGATGCAGAACACGAGCACGCGCGTCACGTCGGCGGAGGCGCCGAGGGTCTGCAGCGCGGTGGGGGAGTCGGCCAGGCCGCGCAGCAGGCGACCGAGCCGCGACCGTTCGATCACCATGATCATGACCATGCCCGCGACCGCGAAGGCCAGCAGCAGGTAGTAGTACCGGGTGTCGGAGTCGAAGGCTCCGGGCCGGCCCGTTCGCAGATCGGACAGGCCGAACATGTAGCTCTTCACGTAGAAGAACTGCGCGATGAAAATGCCGAAGCCCAGGGTCGCGAGGGCGAGGAACAGCCCGGACAGGCGGATGGCCGGGATCGCCACCAGTGCTCCGACGGGCACGGTCACCAGGCCGCCGATGAGCACGGCGATGCCCCACGGCACCCCGTTGGAGACCGCGTGCGCGAAGGCCGCGGCGCCCACGGCCGCGAGCGACATCTGACACAGCGACACCTGACCCGAGGTGTGCACCAGCAGGCCGAGGGACAGGAACAGCAGCACCTGGCTCATCGCGTTGATCCACACCGGCAGGCGCGCTCCCACGACGTGGGGGACCATCACGGCCGCGAACAGACCGACGGCGGAGAACAGCATGAGCTGGGGAGTCGGCAACTGGCGGGCGGCCGGCACCCGGGCTCGGACCTGGCCGCCGAGGTCGCCGAGGCGGCGCCGACCGAGAACGAGCAGGACGACGAACAGGACGATGAAGGGCAGGTTGAAGTCCAAGCCCTGCAGCCACGCGTACTCGGAGGACTGCTTGGACACCAGTTTCTGCGCGATGCCGATCGCAATGCCGCCGACGTAGGCCAGCGGCAGACTGCGGAACGCGCCGATCGCCGCCGCCCCGAAGGCCTGCACGACCAGGAGGGAGAGCAGGGTGGCGTCGAGTTGCTGTTGCTGCGAGGCGAGGAGCACACCGGAGGCGGCGGCGAAGCAGGACCCGATCATCCAGGCCTGGCGGCGCACGCGAACCGGGGCGATGCCCGTGGTGTCCAGCAGCGCCGGGTCGTCGACGACGGCGCGCATCGTGGTGCCCAGTCGGCTGCGTTCGACGAGGACGTAGAGCCCGAACGCCGCGATGCTGACCCCGACGAAGACGATGATCGATTCCCAGCTCACGGCGACGCCGGAAATCGTGAAAGCCGTTTCCCGAGTGATGAACGGGGTGAAGAGGCGGTAGTCCGGCCCGTAGATCCAGGTGGCCAGCGCGCGGATGAGCAGCAGCAGGCCGACGGTGCCGACGATCTGGTAGGAGACCGGGACCTTGGACAGGCCCCGGGCCATCCGTTCCAGAATCAGCCCGAGCACGACGCCGAACAGGCCGACGGCGAGCAGTGCGGCCAGGGGCCAGGGCATGCCCTGCTGCTGACGGAGTTCGAAAAACGCGTAGGCGGCGCCGGCGCCGACGGCTCCGTGGCCGAAGTTGAAGATGCCCGAGGTCCGGTAGGTGAGCACCAGGCCCATGGCCGCTAGGCCGTAGATCGAGCCGAAGACCAGGCCGAAAACGACGAAGGGGATGTACTCGCTCACGAGGCACCCTCGTCGGGCTTGCACATGCCGCAGGGCAGGGCGTCGGCGAAGTGCAGCGCCTCGCGATCGAGCCAGCGCACGTTCTTGCCGACGAGGATGTCGCAGCCGTCCCGGTGGAAGCGGCGCATGCCGGTGGCAATGCCGAACTGCCCGGCGGACGCGTGCGCGGCAGCTTCGGCCTCGGCACCGGCGGAGACGGCCTCGCCCGCCCGAGCCGCCCGACGGGCGGTCAGATCGGCTACGACCTCACGGCGCAGTGCCCCGACTGCGATCAGGCCGAGCAGGAGCCAGACGACCATGCCGAAGCCGGCGAGGATCAGCGAACCGATGCCCAGGGCGAGCCAGCCCGCCTGCGACTCCAGGTCGGCGGTGCCGCTGGTGCCGAACCACCCGACGAACATCCCGATCAGCCCCAGCCCGACCAACACGGCCGTGACGAACGCGGCGAAGCGGTTCCACGGCTCGGGACGGTCGAGGACGGCGGGCCGCGTGCCGCGCTCCGCGACGGAGCGATGACGGGTCCCGCGTCGAGCGAGCGCGCTCGCCGTCGCCGGCGAGGGCCGCAGCCGGCCAGACACCGTGGTCACGAGAGGCGGTTGCTCTGCGTCGTCGGGTCCGATGCTTCGGCGTCGAGTTCGACGCGGAGTCCGCGGAGTTCGCGCCACTGGTCGCGCAGGTCGGCGGAGAGCCAAAGCATGCCGCCGAGGCCGAGTAGGAACAGGCCGCCGAGGCCCTCGGAAGCGAGATAGGGCAGCTGCTCGGCCACGAAGCCGGTGTCGCTGACGTGGAACCAGCCGACGATCAGCAGGATTGCGCCGGCGAGTACGCACACGGCGGCCAGGGTCCGGTCCCACTGCAGCTTGGCGAAGCGAACCGCGTTCATGTCCTCGACCCCGTCATCGAATGGCTCCTCTGAGCAGCACCAGGCAACCGACCATGGCGGCGCCGACGGCGGCGACCATGAGGTAGATCCAGCCGACGTCGTTCGCCACGGGCGGGCGGAAGGCGGTGAGCTGGGCGAAGTCGACGGTGGAGACGGCGCCCGCAGGCGCCGCTGCAGCGGGCGAGGCGACGGCGGCCGACGCGAGCGGCGCCGAGGCCGGGGTGTCGAACGGAATCTCCGGCACCAGGGCGGTCGGGACCTCGACGGCGGGCGGCTGCGCCGGCGGAGCGAGCGGACCGACGGCCGGGGTCTCCACGCCGGCGACCGCGGTCTCGGCGCCCTTGGCGTAGGAGATCTCCGCGCGGGCGAGCCCGAGGGAGAAGGTCACCGGGGTCTCGCCGGACAGACCGCCGGGCGAACCGTCCGGGGGCGAGGGCAGCGTCGTCGCGATCTGCAGGCCCGCGCCCACGATGCCGTCGGCGGTCTCCTGCGGCGCCTGGTAGGTGATTTTGTAGCCGGCCGCCGCGAACGCGTCGAACACGTCCTTGGCCGGGATCGGGGTGGCCACCGGGTCCGAGCCCGGCACCGTCACCGTGAACTGACCGTTGACGAAACCGATCGACGGGGCGGCCAGCTTCGACCCCGGGCCGTCGGCCGACGGCGGCGAGGGAAGCCCGAGCTCGAGACCGGGAGCGGAGATCGAGGCGAAGGACAGCGTCGAGGAGCGGGTCAGCTTCCCGGCGGCGTCGCGGGCGGCGGTCGCGCTGGCCTTGAGGCCGTTGACGATCAGGCTCTCGCCGAGCCGGATGCCGTCGGCGTCGGTGCTGGCCTTGGCCAGCACCTCCTGGCCCTCGCGCGCGATGCGCGCGGTGGAGGTGGCGCCCGCCCCCTTGCTGCCCGCGGTGGCCGACGCCTGCGTGACGGTCTCGCCGCTCTCGGAACTGAGCTCGACGCCCGGGTAGCTCAGCCTTTTGACGTCGTCTCCGAAGGCGGAGGTGACGAGAAAGGGGTACGGCGGAGCGGCGACGCCGAGCGCGCCGCCGACCACGCCGGGGGCCCCGGCCAACTCCTCGCCCGGGAAGGGGAAGGCCGCGAGGGCGTCGGACTGCTGCAACGAGGTCTGCTTGGCCTGCGCGGTCGGACCCTGCAGCTGCGGCTCGACGCCGAGCGGGATCGACTGATTGCTGAAGATCGTGCGAACGCCGGTCGCGCTCGCGAGCGCCTCGTAGCTCGCGTCCGCCTGGGCGGTGCCGCCACCCACGAACGGGGCGGCGGCGGCCGCGAGCGCGGCCGCGAGCGCCATCCGCGTGGTCTTGGAGCCGAGCAGCAACTCGCCCTCCGCCTATAGAACGTCGTGCTACGGGTGGAAACGTCGACTACAGCCGAGGGGAGAACGGGGTGCAATGGCCGGGACGTCCCGGATTGTGGGGTGTACGTGATCGTACGCCGCAATCGGTGCCGATTCCGGGCGTTCTGTCCTCCTACGTACTTTGTACGTGCAGCCCAACCCCGCGGCAACGTTCGGTACCGCACGGTATGGTCCCGGGAATAGTTGACACATCAACAAGGTTCTGGTGACATCGTTCCAGCAGCCCGACCGAGGAGGCCTCCCATGCCGGCCGTGACCGTTTCCGACATCACCGTCGTCCCGCACGTTCCCGAGCCCGACCGCGCCACCGCGGTCGACCGCCCGGTCCTTGCCACCACTCAGGCGCCCACCGGCTACGAGGGGGAGGGCTTCCCTGTCCGGCGGGCGTTCGCCGGGGTCAACACCGCCTTCCTCGACCCGTTCCTGCACATGGACCAGATGGGCGAGATCGAGTACGCGCCCGGAGAGCCCAAGGGGACCGACTGGCATCCGCACCGCGGCTTCGAGACCGTCACCTACATCCTCGACGGCGAGTTCGAGCACAGGGACTCCCACGGCGGCGGCGGACTGATCACCAACGGCGACACCCAGTGGATGACCGCCGGGTCCGGCCTGCTGCACATCGAGCGCCCGCCGGAGCACCTCGTCGCCTCGGGTGGCCTGTTCCACGGCTTCCAGCTCTGGGTGAACCTGCCGCGCAAGGACAAGATGGCCGCCCCGCGCTACCAGGACATCCGCGCGCGCGAGGTGGCGCTGCTCTCCTCGGCCGACGGCGGCGCGCTGCTGCGGGTCATCGCGGGCGAGCTGGCGGGGCACGGGGGACCCGGCATCACCCACACCCCGATCACGATCGTCCACGCCACCGTCTCGCCGGGAGCGCAGCTGCGCATCCCGTGGAATCCGGACTTCAACGCGCTCGTCTACGCGATGTCCGGCACCGGCTCGGTCGGGACGGATCCCGCCAGGCTGCAGACCGGCACCCTCGCGGTCCTGGGCAACGGAGACGCGATCGCCATCGCCGCGGACGCCACGCAGGACGCGCGGCACGCCGCTGGACTCGACGTCCTGATCCTCGGCGGCCGGCCGATCAAGGAGCCGGTCGCGCACTACGGGCCGTTCGTCATGAACACCCGCGAGGAACTGATGCAGGCCTTCGAGGACTACCAGGCCGGCCGGTTGGGCGTCATCCCCGGCTGAGCGAGCGCCGACCTGCAACCGTGCGGGCCACCGGTTGCTCGCAGGCTCGGAAACGACCATGGGCCGGTGGGCGGTAGCCTCCCGGCCCATGGAGCACGTCTACATGCCGGTCATCGCGGGCCTGCACACCTGGTTCCGGCTCTCGGACATCAAGGTCACGGTCGTCGGGTCCGAGCACGTGCCGGTGACGGGCCCGGCGGTGCTCGCGTCGAACCACGTCAGCTACCTCGACTTCATCTTCGCCGGCATGGGCGCCCGACCCTCGGGGCGGCTCGTCCGCTTCATGGCGAAAGAGGGCGTGTTCCAGCATCCGGTCAGCGGTCCGCTGATGCGCGGCATGAAGCACATCCCGGTCGATCGCGACGCCGGGATGGCCTCTTTCCGCGAGGCCCTCAAGGCGCTCAAGGCCGGCGAGGTCGTCGGGGTCTTCCCCGAGGCGACCATCTCCCGATCGTTCACCGTCAAGGAGATCAAGAGCGGTGCGGTGCGGATGGCCGTCGCCACCAAGGCGCCGCTCATCCCGTGCGCGGTGTGGGGCGGACAGCGCCTGTGGACCAAGGGCCGGGGCAAGAACCTGCTGCAGCGCAAGGTTCCGATCCTGGTCTACGTCGGCGAGCCGATGCACCCGCAGCGCGGCGAGGACCCGCAGGTGCTCGCCGACGAACTGAAGACGCGCATGCAGGCGCTGCTGGACCGCGCGCAGGCGGACTATCCGGTCAAGCCCAAGAACGCCGACGACGGGTGGTGGCTGCCCGCGCACCTCGGCGGCACCGCACCGGAGCCGGCCGAGGCCCGCAGGCTCGACGACCCCACGCTCGACGCCCCCACGCTCGAGGCAGAGGCCTGATCCGGCGTCCCTTACCTTTAACGGGTGCCGCGCACACTGCTCCGCCCGGGATGGGTGGCCCTTCACCTGCTGACGCTGGTGGTCGTGGTCGCCTTCGTTCGGCTCGGCTGGTGGCAGCTGGTCCGGGCGCGGGAGGGCAACGCCCTGAGCATCGGCTACGCGCTGGAATGGCCGGTCTTCGCCGTCTTCACCCTCGCCGTGTGGGTCTGGCTGTGTCGCGATGCGCTTCGCCGGGAACGAGCCGGCGCGGGCGCCGCGCCGATCCCCGAACCGGCCCCCAACCCCACCCGGGTGCCGGACGAGTTGGTGCTCCCGAGCGCCCCCGCGCCGCTCGCCGCGGTTTTCGACAGTTCCCAGCCCTGCGAAGATCCAGAACTGGCCGCGTACAACCGCATGCTGGCCGCCTATGAGAAAGCACCCCGCCGATGACGACCGCTCCCGCCCAGGACTCGATCGCGGGGCCGCTGCGCCGCTACCAGATCTCCGCGTACGTGATCGGCGTGCTGCTGATCGTCGCCTGCGGGTTCTCGATCTCCGAGCACGTCTTCGACGCGGGCGAGGGCCGCTGGCTGTGGCTCGCGCACGGCTGGTTCGGCGTGGTGTACCTCGGCTTCGCCTTCGACCTGTTCCGCCGCCGCAGCTGGCCGCTGATGCGGCTGGTGCAGATGGTCGTGTCCGGCTGGATTCCGGGGCTCACGTTCGTGATGGAGCGCCGGATCGTCGCCCTCGTCGCGGCCGGCAAGTGATCGATCGTCCGGCGCAGTAGCGACGATGCCCAGCTCCGTCCACGAACTGATCGACCTGTTCGAACTCGAGACGATCGAGGACGGACTGTTCCGAGCCCAACCGCCGGTGACCCTGCTCCAGCGCGTCTTCGGCGGGCAGGTGCTCGGGCAGGCGTTGCTCGCCGCGAATCAGACGGTGCCGCGCGAGCGTCGGGTGCACTCCCTGCACGCCTACTTCCTCGTCGGCGGCGATCCGAAGGTGCCGATCGTCTACGACGTCCAGGCGCTGCGGGACGGCCGGTCGTTCAGCGCGCGCCGCGTGGCCGCCCGTCAGCACGGCCGCCACATCTTCTATCTGACGGCCTCCTTCCAGAACGAGGAGGAGGGCCTCGAGCATCAGGACTCCGCTCCTGCGGTGCCGCGGCCGCACGAGTGCCCGACCCTCGCCGACCACATGGCGACCACGGGGGAGGCGGCCATCGCCGACCACGTCGCGGCCGAGTTCGGCGCCCTCGACGTGCGCTACGCCGGTTCGTCGGCTCCCGACGGGACGATCGTCGATCCCGCCCACCCGGCGGTCTCCCGGATCTGGCTGCGAGCCAACGAGCGCCTGCCCGACTCGAGCGTTCTGCACAAGTGCGTGCTCGCGTACATGAGCGATCTGACGCTGCTTCACGCCGGGTTGGTGCCGCACGGAATCGACATCGAACGCACCATGCGGGCCTCGCTGGACCACGCGCTGTGGTTCCACCGACCCTTTCGCGCCGACGAGTGGCTGCTCTACGACCAGGTCTCGCCCTCGGCGAGCGGAGGGCGGGGACTGTCGATCGGCAGACTGTTCGACGAGCGCGGCTCGCTGGTCGCGACCGCGGTTCAGGAAGGACTGATCAGGGCAGTTCCCGGACCCCCGGTGCCCTGACCGTGTGGCCAAGGCCTTGTTGGCCCCGCCCCGTCGATGAGGCATGCTGAAGAGGTTCGTTCGTTGCCCGCGAGCGGCCGCCCGCCGAGAGGACGCGTCCAGTGACCGACCTCGCCTCCGGAGACACCGCCCCGGATCGCTCCGGTGTGGATCGCGAGGGCACGGATCGTTCCAGCGCGGAACGCGTGGGCACGGACCGCTCCGAAGGCGGTGGCGGCGCCCGCGCGGGCGAGGCGCGCGATCGCGGCTCCCGCGGCCTGTTCTCGCTCGTCCCGGTGCCGGTCGGGCTCGACCCGCCCGCGGCGCGCATCCCCGCGGACCCCCTGCTCCCCGATCTCGCGCAGATCGACCCGGCGCGTCTGGACGTCATGTTCGACCCGGCGAACCTGCGGCGTCCGGTCCTGACCTGCGTGCTCGAACGCGTCGCGGCGATCCTCGACGGCGTCGCGGTGCTCCAGACGCCCGGGATGGTCGTCGTCGACCGCGCCGGGGACGGGGACACCGTCGGCGTGCCGCTGCGTCCCGACGTCCGTCCCGAGGACCGCGAATCGCTCGACCGCGCACTCAGCCTCGGCGGCGTCACCGTGCTCCCCGCCCGCGGGTCCCGCCCCCGTCGCCTGCTCGTAGCCGTCCGCGGCTGCGGCGAACTGCTCGGCTACCTCGTCGCCACCTCCCGCAGCGACGGACCCTGGCCGCGGGCCGTGGCCGCGCGGGCCGCGCGC
>JBQTIB010000041.1:0-7893 GCA_052389435.1 Sporichthyaceae bacterium
GTGTTGTTTTGTGTGGGTGGCGGGGTGGTGTTTGCCTTGGTTGGGTGTGTTGTTTGTGTGGGTGGTTTCCCCGGGGGTTGGGGGGGGGGTGTGGGGGGGCCCCCCCCCCCCCTTTCTTGAACATGAGGGTCTTGGTGTTGGTGAACTCCGAGAGGCCCTCTTCGCCGTTCTCGACGCCCATGCCGGACTCCTTGTGGCCACCGAACGGGATGTCGATGCCGTGGACGTGGATCTCGTTGACCCACACGGTGCCGGTCTCCAGGCGCAGCGCGACGGCGTTGGCCTCGGCCGGGGGACCCCAGACCGAGCCGCCGAGGCCGTAGCGGGTGTCGTTGGCCTTGGCGATCGCGTCTTCGACGTCGCTGTACTTGATCAGCGGAACGATCGGGCCGAACGGCTCCTCCTGCACGATGCGAGAGTCGTGCGGGGGGTTGTCCACGACGGTCAGCGGAACGAAGTTGCCCGGCAGGGACTCGTCGATCTTGCCGCCGACCGGAACGTTGTACCCGTTCTTCTCGACGTCGGCGAACATGTCCTGAAGCTTGCCGTACTGCATCTTGTTCTGGATCGGGCCGAAGTCCACGCCCTCTTCCAGACCGTTGCCGACCTTCGCAGCCTTCGCGAGGGCGACGAACTTGTCGCGGAAGGTGTCGTAGATCGAGTCGTGCACGTAGACGCGCTTGACCGCGATGCACCACTGGCCCGAGTTGCCGAACGCGCCCTCGAAGAGGGTCTTGACGAGCTCGTCGGTGACCTCGGTGCCCGGCAGGACGATCGCCGGGTCGTTGCCGCCGAGCTCGAGGGTGACGCGCTTCAGCGTGCCGGCGGAGGAGGCCATGATCTTCTTGCCGGTCGCGGTGGAGCCGGTGAAGGAGATCTTGTCGATGTTCGGGTGCTCGGTGAGCTGCTGACCGAGCTCGTTGCCGCCCGAAACGATGTTCAGGACACCGGGCGGGAAGATCTCCTGCGCGATCTCACCGAAGCGCAGCGAGGTCAGCGGGGTGGTCGGAGCGGGCTTGAGGATCATGGTGTTGCCGGTGATCAGACACGGCGCGACCTTCCACAGGCCCAGCAGGACCGGGAAGTTCCACGGCAGGATCGCGCCGACGACGCCGAGCGGGGTGCGGTGGATCTCGACGGTGTGCTCGTCGGTGTCCTCGATGACCTCGTTCTTGAGCTGGCGCAGGCCGACCTCGCGGACCCAGAAGATCGCCGCACCGGTCTCGACCTCGCCACCCACGCGCCCGGCGGGGGTCTTGAGCGGCTTGCCCTGCTCCATGGTCAGGAGCTTGGCCAGGTCGCCGGCCTGCGCCTCGAGGGCGTCGGCGTAGCGCTGGATGTAGCCCGAGCGCTCCTCCCAGGACAGCGCCGCCCAGGCCGGGAACGCCGCACGGGCGGCCGCGATGGCCTCTTCCATCTGCTCGGCCGACGCGGCCGGAGCCTTGCCGACGACCTCGTCCGTCGCCGGGTTCAGAACGTCGATCGTGCTCGGACCGTCGACGAGCTTGCCGTTGATCGACAGCTTGTACGGACCGGTCCAGTCGATGATTCCAGCAGTCATGCGGAAACTCCCTCGAGCCTGCGACCAGTGGGACCGGGACGAGTCCTACTGCGGCGGCTCACGTTGATCGATCGGAAGGGGGACGCCGTCCGAGCACACCGCGGCCATCGGGATCGGTGCAGGTCGGAGCCCGGACTTTGCCAGCCTATGTCGACCGTTCGAACCGGACCAGACCTCGCGAATGCGAACTAGCTCTCATCCCCGGGGAAATTCAGCCCCGGTCCTTGGACAGCGCCACGGAACCCGCGGGCACGCCCTCCGGGTGCAGCAGGATGTCGGCGACCACCTCGGAGCGACCGGGTTCGTCCTCGCCGAGTCGCAGGAGTTGGGAGGTCGCGGGGAAGCCGTTCGCCCAGACCGTGTAGCGGCCGTCCGGGAGCCCGGGAAACTCGAAGACGCCGTCCGCCTCGGTGACGCGGCTGTCCACCTCGGCGCCGTCGCCGTCGAGCAGGCGAACGCGCGCGCCGGACAGCGGTGCCCCGCTGGGGGCGCGGACGGTCCCGTAGACGCGGGCGCGGGCGCTCAGCGTCAGGTCGCAGACGGGCGGGTCGTGCGGCCAGCGCAGCGTCTTGGTGACCGGGGCCGTGCCGGGGGTGACCGCGAGCAGCGTGTACGTGCCGGGCTCGGGTGCGGGCAGGCAGTAGGTCCCGGTGGCGTCGGTGCGCACCGTGTGGATCAGCCGGCCGGATTCGTCGAGCAGGGTGACGAGGGCGGAGTCGGCGGGGTCCGCGCCGTTGCGCACGACGCCGCGCAGTTCGCTCTCGCGGTGCAGCGTGACGTCGACCTCTGCACCGATGGCCGCGAGGTCGATGACGCCCGCCTTGGCCGCGTGGCCCGGCGCGGTGACCGCGATCAGGTACCGACCCGGCGGGAGATCGACGCGAAGGGCGCCGGTCGCGTCGGCCCGGGCGCTCGCGACCTGGGCGCCGTTCGGCGCGACCACGGTCAGGTGCGCGTCCGCCAGGGCGCCGCCGTCGCCGTCGTGCACGACTCCGCGGAGCATCGCGCTGCCCTCCGGTGCAGCGACGTGCCCGGATTCTCCGGTGCGAGAGGTGTCGAGTTCCATGGGCGGTGGCTCCAGATGGGTCGTGTCCGCGGCGGGTACGGAACCGTTCCACGGTACCCAGCCGTGCGACTGACTGTCATTGTTTGCGCACGATTCGTACGTTCCGTACCGAAGGCTTTGATCGCCCGAGACCCAACGGCAGGGCGGAACAGTCACAGCGGACCCACATCGCGGGCAAAGAGCCACAACAGCGCCGCGCGCGACTCTGCTTGCATGACAGCTCGAAGCTTTCCGAAAGTTCCTGCCCAGGCGGCCCGTGGTCTGAACTCCGAGGCCGGGGCCGCTCCGGTGCGGGTGCTCGTCGTCGACGACGAGCCGAGCCTCGCCGAGCTGCTGATGCTCGCCCTGCGCTACGAGGGCTGGCAGATCCAGACCGCTCCGGACGGCGCCTCCGCGCTGCGCGCGGCGGCGTCGTTCAAGCCGGACGCCGTCGTGCTCGACGTGATGCTGCCGGACATGGACGGGCTGACCGTGCTGCGCCGGATGCGTGCCGAGGTGGGCGACATTCCGACGCTCTTCCTCACCGCCAAGGACGCCGTCGCCGATCGCGTGGCGGGCCTGACCGCCGGTGGCGACGACTACGTGACCAAGCCCTTCAGCCTCGAGGAGGTCGTGGCCCGCCTGCGCCGTCTGGTGCAGCGCACCCGGGGTGCGGAGACGTCCTCCTCGTCCTCGCGCATCGTCGTCGGCGACCTCGAGCTCGACGAGGACAGCCACGAGGTGCTGCGCGGGGGAGTGCCGGTCGCGTTGACCGCGACGGAGTTCGAACTGCTCCGCTACCTGATGCGCAACCCCAAGCGCGTGCTGTCCAAGGCGCAGATCCTCGACCGCGTCTGGCGCTACGACTTCGGCGGCCAGGCCAACGTGGTGGAGATCTACATCTGCTACCTGCGCAAGAAAATCGACGCGGGCCGCGAGCCGATGATCCACACGCTCCGAGGGGTCGGCTACGTGCTCAAGCCCGCTGCCTGATCAACGCTCCGGCTTGATCGAAAAGGGGTCGGCCGCGGCGGGTCGGCGACGCACAATGGACAGGTGAACGACTCCGTACACCTCGAGGCCGAGTCGCCGAGACAACCCAGTCACCGCGAGATCCTCGTGGTGATGTCCGGGCTCATGCTCGCGATGCTGCTCGCGATGCTCGACAACATGATCGTCGCGCCGGCACTGCCGACGATCGTCGGCGAACTCGGCGGTCTCGAGCACCTGGCCTGGGTGACGACCGCCTACATCCTCGGCACCGCGGTCGCGACGCCGCTGTGGGGCAAGTTCGGCGACATCCTCGATCGCAAGACCGTATTCGTCGCCGCGATCCTGGTGTTCCTCGTCGGCTCCGCGCTGTGCGGGGCGGCCCCCGGCATGACCGAACTCATCGCCTTCCGTGCGCTGCAGGGCGTCGGCGCCGGCGGCATCGTGGTCGGCGTCATGTCCGCGATGGCCGTGCTCGTTCCGCCGCGGGATCGAGGTCGGTACACCGGCTACTTCATGGCGATCATGCCGGTCTCGATGGTGGGCGGCCCCCTCGTCGGGGGCTGGATCACCGACAACGCCTCCTGGCGCTGGGCGTTCTACGTCAACGTCCCGGTGGGTGCGATCGCGCTGTTCGTCGTCGCGGCGACGATGAAGCTTCCGAAGCCCGAGAGGCGCAAGCCGACGATCGACTGGCTCGGCGCCGCGTTGATGGTCACCTGGATCACCGCGCTGGTCCTGCTGATCACCTGGGGCGGCAGCCAGTACGCGTGGAGCTCGCCGGAGATCCTTTTCCTGATCTGGCTGAGCTTCTCCGCCTTCCTGGTCTTCCTGATCGTCGAGGGGCGGGTGCCCGAGCCGATCCTTCCGCTGCGGGTGTTCCGCAACCTCAACTTCACCCTCGCGGCGGCGCTCGGCTTCGTCGTCGGATTCGGCATGTTCGGCGCGATGACCTTCCTGCCGCAGTTCCAGCAGTACGTGCAGGGCGCCTCGGCCACCGCCTCGGGTCTGCTCCTGCTGCCGATGATGGTCGGCGTCATCCTGTCCAGCACGATCTCGGGTCAGATCACCTCGCGGACCGGTCACTACCGCGCCTTCCCGGTCCTCGGCACGGTCCTGCTGTGCGCGGGGCTGACGCTGCTCGCGACCATGACCGTCGAGACCACCCGCACCGTCGCCGGCGTGCAGATGTTCGTCGTGGGCCTGGGCATGGGGCTGCTGTTCTCGGTGACCATGCTCCTCGCCCAGAACAGCGTGGAGATCCAGGACATCGGCGCGGCCACCGCGACGGCCACCTTCGTGCGCAGCATGGGCGGCTCGGTCGGGGTCAGCATCCTCGGCGCCCTCTACGCGCACCGTCTCTCCGGTGGGCTCGACGACCGGCTCGGCGCGGCCAATCCGCTGGGCGACGGCACCGAGCTCAGCCCCGACGCCGCGCGGGGCCTGCCGGTCGAGGTCGTCGACGCCCTCGCGCGCTCCATCACCGACGGCATCGACGCGGTCTTCGCCTGCGCCGCCGCGGTCTGCGTCGTCGGCGTGGTGCTCGCCGCGTTCATTCGCCAGGTCCCCCTGCGCGGCTTCGACGCCCCGAAGGCTCCCGTCGGCGTCCCGGTCAAGAGCGAGCTTCCCGCGGCCTTCTGACGGGCCGGCCCGCAGGCGCTGAGTACGCTCTCGTTTCCAGCCAACGTCGGTAGGGAGGTCGCCCTTGTTCGACCTTCCGTCGTGGTTGATCTACCTCTCCATGCCGCTCGTCGCGGCGTTGATCGGCTACGTCACCAAGCTCGTCGCCGTCGAGATGATGTTCCGGCCGCTCGAATTTCGCGGGATCCCGCCGGTGTTCGGCTGGCAGGGCGTCATTCCGCGCTTCGCCCCGCGGATGGCGCGGATCGCGACCGACCTCATGCTGTCCCGGCTGCTCACGACGAAAGAGCTGTTCGATCGACTCGACAGCAAGGAGCTCAGCGCGCGCCTGGCCGAGCCGATGCGGGAAACCGTCGACGAACTGATCCGCGAAGTCATGCTCAAGCACCAACGGCTGGTCTGGGAGACGATGCCGGAGGTCGGCCGCAAGGCGATCGTCTGGGCGGTCCAGCGCCAGGCCCCCAAGATGCTCGAACGGCTGGTCGAGGACCTCAAGCGCGACCCCGACTCGGTCATCGACCTGCGTGCGGTCGCCATCGACGCGCTGGTGCGGGACAAGGCCCTGCTCGTCTCCCTCGTGCGCCGGATCGGGAAGAACGAGTTCGCGTTCATCATCCGCGTCGGAGCGCCGTTCGGCTTCGTGCTCGGCGGCGTCCAGGCCGGCGTCTGGGCGCTGACGCACAACACCTGGATCGTCCCCATCTTCGGCGGCGTGGTCGGCTTCGTGACCGACTGGGCGGCCCTGCAGATGGTTTTCCGTCCGATCAAGCAGCGGCGTTTCCTCAAGATCTTCGCCTGGCAGGGCATGTTCCACCGGCGCCGCGAGCAGGTGATCGAGGACTACGCCGAGGTCCTCGCCGAGGAGATCCTCAGCCCGCAGAACCTGTTCGAAGCCATCCTCACCGGGCCCCAGGCGGACAAGCTCCTGGACCTGGTCGCGCGCGAGGTCGACATTGCCCTGAAGTCGCAGGTCGGACCCGCCAAGCCGCTGGTGGTCCTCGCCGTGGGCGGGCGTCGGTACGAGGAGATGCGGGTGTGGCTCGCGACCGCCGCGGTCCAACGGCTGCGCCCGGGCCTGATGAGCGTCGGCGACTACACCCTCGAAACGCTCGACGTGCGCGGCACGATCGTCACCAAGATGAGCGCGATGACCGACGACGAGTACGAAGGCCTGCTGCGGCCCGCCTTCAAACAGGACGAGTGGAAGCTGATCACCGTCGGCGCCGTGCTCGGCTTCCTCATCGGCGAACTTCAGGTCCAACTGTTCCTGAAGTGATCCGCCCGAGTCGGTCTACTCCGACGGCGGCATCTTCTGGCCGGTTTCGCTCTCCCAGGCCGTCAGTTCCTTCTCGAGGGCACGCATGAGTTCCCACACCTGCCGCGGCGGAATCCGCAGCCGCGCGACGATGCGCGTGGGGGCGATCGCGACCTCCGAGCCGTTCTCCGCCACCTGCAGGTACGGCGGCTGACGCAGGGCGGCGAAGTCCAGGACGATCGTGTCCGGGGTGTGCCAGAGGTTCACGAAGTCGGCGTGCACGCCGACCTCGACCTCCGGCGACATCTCGACCTCGAAGCGCTGCAGCGGAGGGCGGGGCGTGTCGGCGTCCATGCAGGTCAGCCTAGGTCCGAGCGGATCGGCGTGCGGGGAGCCGGGCGGTGAGCGAAGGTGCGCGGCCCGCAGCGGCGGCTCTCAGGTCTGAGGAGAATTTCCTCAGAAATCTGGTCTTTCTCATTCCATTCTCATCGTTTCGGCCCTAATGTACCGACACGGACGAGAACGAAGCCGTCACCAGCGTCACGGTTCTCAGCCTCGTCCAGCAACGCATCGCGAGTCGCCCGGCAACGGGTGACGGCGTCCGATCAGCCTCGAGGTCGAAGGCGTGGCAGCGCTGAGACCCCGGCCGGCTTCGGTCCCTACTCGCGTTGGCCCCCTCCCTCGGAGCCTCGTTCCGTCCCTCGGGCGCATCAGCGCATGTGTGCCCAAGAGTCTGAACTCCAAGGGAAATCCGGGCTTCGCGTCTGCGGCGCACTGTCCCCGCGTCGCGGTGCCCGGTGTGTCCTGATCCGACGCTGGATCCCTAGGAGACGCTTACCTTGAGAATTAACTCTCGCATCGTCAAGGCCGTCCCGGTCGTGGCATCGATGGCGCTCGTTCTCGCCGCTTGTGGCAGCGACGGCGACAGCTCCCCGGTTGCCCAGCAGCCCGACGCCGCGGTCCCCGCCGCCGCCCCCGCCGCCGAGGAGGCCGCCCCGGTCACCGAGGCTGCTCCCGCCGCGAAGACCGAGAAGGCCGCCAAGGACGCCCCGGCAGCCGACGCTCCCGCCGCTGCTCCGGCCCCCGGCGCCGCTCCGGCCGTCAAGGCCGAGAAGGCCGAGAAGGCCGCTCCCGCCGCGAAGGCGGACAAGGCCGAAAAGGCCGCCCCCAGCAAGTCCACCAGCACCAAGAAGAGCAACGCCCCCGCCGGTTCGGCCGAGGCCATCACCGACATCAAGGACACCGAGTCCGCGGCCGAGAAGGCCGAGAACGCCAAGATCGCGGAGCAGAAGGGTGGCGCCACCGACATCGGCATCACCAAGGACTCGATCAAGCTCGGCTCGATCAACATGCACGGCATGGCGCTCGGCAACGTGCTGACCGCTCCGCAGGTTCGTGGCA
>JBQTIB010000042.1:0-9763 GCA_052389435.1 Sporichthyaceae bacterium
TCGACGAGGCCGGGCTGCGCACCCAGCGCTTCGCCGAGGCGAAGCCGAAGGGCTGCATCTTCGAATACGTGTACCTGGCCCGCCCGGACACCACGATCTCCGGGCGCAACGTGCACGCCGCCCGCGCGGAGATGGGCCGCCAGCTCGCCCGCGAGGCCCCGATCGAGGCGGACCTGGTCATCGCGACCCCGGAGTCCGGAACGCCCGCGGCGATCGGCTACGCGCAGGAGAGCGGCATTCCGTACGCGCAGGGCCTGGTCAAGAACGCCTACGTCGGGCGCACGTTCATCCAGCCGTCGCAGACGATCCGTCAGCTCGGCATCCGGCTCAAGCTCAACCCGCTGCGCGAGGTCATCGAGGGCAAGCGGCTGATCGTCGTCGACGACTCCATCGTCCGCGGCAACACCCAGCGGGCCCTCGTGCGGATGCTGCGCGAGGCCGGCGCGCGCGAGGTGCACATCCGCATCTCCTCCCCGCCGGTGATGTGGCCGTGCTTCTACGGCATCGACTTCGCCACCCGCGCCGAGCTGATCGCCTCCGGTCTGACGACCGACGAGATCCGCGCGTCGGTCAATGCCGACTCCCTGGCCTACATCTCCCTCGACGGCCTGATCGAGGCCACGACGGTCGCGCGGGAGCGGCTCTGCACCGCGTGCTTCACCGGCGACTACCCGATCGAACTGCCCGACCCGGCGATGCTGGGCAAGGACCTCCTAGAGGCGCCGGCGGTCCAGCTGCCGACGCACGAGGTCCCCGAAGTCCCGACTCCGTGAGCGGTTCGAGCCGCTGCGAGCGTGTCAAGAGCCATGGCGCACGTCATCCGAGATGGCTCCACAAACCGGGACAATTCACCCGCTGGAGCAACCATTGAGGATGACATGCGCAATGGTCGTGAACCGAACGTCAGGGAGTGTGCGCGGTGAGTGAAGGCATTACCTACGCCGCGGCGGGCGTGGACATCGAGGCCGGGGACCGGGCCGTCGAGCTGATGAAGGCCTCGGTGGCTCGGGCCTCTCGGCCGGAGGTGCTCGGCGGGCTCGGCGGGTTCGCCGGGCTGTTCCGCGCCGACGCGCTCAAGGACATGCACGCCCCGCTGCTCGCGACCGCAACCGACGGCGTCGGCACCAAGGTCGCCGTCGCGCAGCGGATGGACGTGCACGACACCGTCGGCATCGACCTCGTCGCGATGGTCATGGACGACCTCGTCGTCTGCGGCGCCGAGCCGCTGTTCATGACCGACTACATCGCCTGCGGCAAGGTCGTCCCCGAGCGGATTGCGGCCATCGTGGCCGGCATCGCCGAGGGCTGCCGTCGGGCCGGGTGCGCGTTGATCGGCGGGGAGACCGCGGAACACCCCGGCCTGCTCGGGCCCGACGAGTACGACATCGCCGGCGCCGGGACCGGCGTCGTGGACCAGCCGCGCCTGCTCGGCCCGCACAAGGTCCGCTCCGGCGACGCGGTGATCGCGATGGCCGCCTCCGGGCTGCACTCCAACGGGTACTCCCTCGCGCGGCACGTGCTGTTCAACCACGCGGGCTGGGACGTCCACCGGCACGTCGACGAGCTCGGCCGCACCCTGGGCGAGGAGCTGCTCGAGCCCACCCGCATCTACAGCCTCGACTGCCTGTCCCTGCTGCGCGCGGGCGACGGCGGTCCGGAGCTGGACGTGCACGCCTTCTGCCACGTCACCGGCGGCGGCCTCGCGGCCAACCTCGCCCGCGTCCTGCCGCCCGACGAGGACGCCGTCCTGCGCCGCGAAACCTGGACCCCGCCGACGATCTTCCAGCTCATCGGGAGCCTCGGATCGGTGGCGCAACTCGAACTCGAGCGGACGCTGAACATGGGCGTCGGCATGGTCGCGGTCGTCGCGCCCGACGACGCCGACGCGACGATCGCCCGCCTGGCCGCCCGCGGGCTGCCCGCGTGGGAGATCGGCGAGATCGTCGCCGGCAACGGCCTGTCCACCCTGACCGGTTCGCACCCCGCGTAGCGCCGGGCGGTCGGGTCGGAAGATCCGACGGGCCGCCCCGCGGCCGATGCACCGCGGAGCGACCCGACGTCGATGAACCCTCGGCAGTGCTGTTACCAGGGTCCGTAGGGTCCGGGGTAGTACTGCGGCGCGCTGTGTCCGTACGGTCCGTTCTCGCCGTAGAAGCGGCCGTCGCGGTCCCAGTCCCGGTCCCGGTCGCCGCCCCGGCGGCGCTGGTCGATGCCGTAGCAGTCGGGGTCCGGGCCCGGCTGGCCGGTGACGGCACCGAAGTTGCCCGTGCAGTCGTTCTCGTCCGGGTAGTGGTTGGCCCCGGCCGGCGACTGCCCCAGGGCCAGCACCAACGGCACGACGAGGGCGACCGCGCAGGCGGTTCTGACCAACGTGACGGGCATGTGCGTGTCCTCTCCTCAGGCGGCCTCGCGAAATCGCGCGGCCGTACTGTTGGGCAACCCGCACCGACCGTCGACAGGCTCCTGACCTGCGACGACGTGGATTCCGCGGCCGCGGGCCGTGACGTTCGGCCCGGGCGAAACGGTGCGAATCGCGCCTCAGTCAGGTTGTAGATACGCGGTCGGGGTCGGTCAAGAAACCCGTGCCGGACCAAGATCGCCGCACAGCGTGAAACTGCCGGTCGTCACGTCGAAGTGATGACTTTTGGCATGGCCGACGCCGGGCCCCGCCCGCGGTCGAGAGCGGGCATGGCGAAGCCCCGGCGCTCGGCGCCGGGGCTTCGATGCCTGGTCCCGCGGACTAACCGGAACGACGCTCGTCGGCGAAGTCCTGGTCGTCGTCCTCGACGTACTTGGCGTACGGGTCGTCCTCGTCGGGACCCTCGTCGCCGTCGTCCGCGACGTGCGCCGTGGACGTAGTGCCATCGCTGTGGTGAACGAGTTCGGCCCGCAGACGATCGAGGTCGGTCCCGCCGGAGCTGTACTTCAGCTCGCGAGCGACCTTCGTCTGCTTGGCCTTGGCTCGGCCGCGCCCCATGGCTCGACCCCCTCCGAGGATGATCCAGATCCGTCGTACGCCTACGCGGACCGTCGACCCGACAAATACGACCGGCAGGGTGCAACCCGAGCCGGCCGCTTGCTGTCGCTAACGGTACCCCGTCGCGACCGTTGTGTGGTGCCTACCCGGCCAGTGACCCGTCACAACGCCCCTACGCACGCTCCGGCAGCAGAATTCCCCGCAGACGCCCCACTTCGGCGATGCGCCGTTCGGCGAGCCGATCGGCGGCGACGGCGGGCGGCACGCCGTCCGCGTCGGCGATCGCCAGGACCCGCTTGGTGGTGTCGTAGATGCCGCCGGCGCGGGCCTTGGCCCGGGCGAAGTCGAACCCGCCGCGACGACGGCCGTAGAACTCGTCGGCGACCTGGATGACCCCGCCCGCGTTCACCAGGTAGTCGGGGGCGTAGAGCACCCCGCGGTCGGCCAGGATCTTCTCGATTCCGGGGTGGGCCAACTGGTTGTTCGCCCCGCCGCACACGATCCGGGCGCTGAGCGCGGCCACCGAGGCGTCGTTCAGCGCCCCGCCCAGGGCACAGGGGGCGTAGACGTCCAGGTCCGCCCCGATCAGCATCTCGGTGTCCGCGACCACCCGGGCCTGCGGCCAACGCGCCTGCACCGCGGCCAGCGCCGCGCCGGAGACGTCGGTGACCAGCACCTCCGCTCCCTCCGCGGTCAGGTGCTCCACCAGGTGCATGCCGACCTTGCCGACGCCTGCGACGCCGACGCGGCGCCCCTGCAGGGACGGCTCGCCCCAGGCGTGCTCGGCGCAGGCGCGCATCCCCTGGTACACGCCCCAGGCGGTCAGGATCGAAGAGTCGCCCGCTCCCCCGTGCTCGGTGGTGCGGCCGGTCGCGAACTCGGTCTCCCGCGCCACCAGGTCCATGTCCGCCGGGTAGGTGCCGACGTCGCAGGCGGTGACGTAGCGCCCGCCGAGGGAGTCCACGAACCGGCCGTAGGCCCGCAGCAGGGCCTCGGAGCGCAACTGGGCCGGGTCGCCGACGACGGCGGCCTTGCCGCCGCCGTGGTCCAGGCCCGCGAGCGCGTTCTTGTAGGTCATGCTCCGGGCCAGGCGCAGCACGTCGGCCAGGGCCGCCGCCGTGCTCGGATAGGGAAGGAACCGCGTTCCGCCGAGCGCCGGCCCGAGGGCGGTGGACCCGATCGCGACGATGGCCTGCAGGCCGCTGTCCGGGTCCCGGCAGAACACCACCTGCTCGTAGGACGCCTCCGCGCCCAGCAGCACCTCGACGTCCGGACCTGCGCCTTCGACCATGGCGGCCTCCCGATTCGAGGGTAGCCACCCCGGCACGACCGCGTCCGCCGGTCTCGAGCCGTCGGACGGCGCCGCGGGCGCGGGCGAGCCGGCGGGCCGGCGGGCCACAGCGGGCGTGGGACGATCCCGACGTGCCCGGGCTGCCCTTCCTCGCCGCACTGCGGGTCTACGAACCCGTGGAGGCCCTCGGGCCGGAGTTCGCGGACTGGGCCGACCGACTCGGCTCCCCGCAGGCCGACCCGAACCTCGCCCCGGCCCTGGAGCGCGAGGCGGCGTTGCGACGTATGGTGGCTGTCCCGCCGCTCCCGGCCCCGACCCCCGAGCCCGGCGATCTCCTATTGATCAATGTCGACGGTCGTCAATTGGGTGCGCCCACTCGGGTGTCGTTGCGCTGTTGGAAAGCATTGGAAGATCTTCGAAAGAACACTTTCGAACCCCTCCTGGGTGCATTCTTCCCGCGTTCGACAATCGATCAAGCGGGCCGGGATTTCGCTGCCTGGCGCGCGGCGAATCCCACAGCGGTTCCACATATTCGATCAAGGCCGTGGCAGGTTCCGCTTTCGTGGTTCGCGCCGTTCTCGGCCGCAGACCGCGAGGCGGTCGCCTCGCCGGCGGCATCTCGAACGCGGTACCGCACGCCCCTTCCGCACGCCCGGCGCCGCGTGGCGCGGAGCCTGACGGTGCTGCGGCGGACGCTCTCGGAGGATCCGCTGGTCGAGGCCGTCGCGGAGATCGGCCGTTGGCTGGAGTGCTTTCACCCCGACGCAGTCCTGGAGTTGGACTACTGCGGACTGGCCTCGCTGGGCCCTGCGTCCGAGGGCGAAGCGGACGAATCCGCGGCCGAGGTCCAGCGCGCCCTCGCGGCCCTCGCGGCCTCGGACGCCGAACTCGCTGTCCAGACATACGCCCGTTTGGTGAAACGCTGGAGATGTTACGCCGAATACGCACATTTCAGTTGACCCATCGCGGGCCAAAGGTACTCTCACAGACAGACTTGGTCAGAGCGGTCAGTTCCTCCTCCGGGAACGAACCGCTGGAAACCGGTTCTCGGGAAGGCCGGCATCACCCGTTCGGTTGATGGGGTGCCGGCCGGACGTCCGAGTCGAAATGATCCGGTCGGACCATTTCGGACATCCGTCTCCTGAGGCAACATCTTGTTCACGAGACGACACAAGGTCGCTCGACTAGGAGGCCCGCCATGAACGCTCACTCGCCCGACACCGAGGCTCTGCTCACGCCCGCCGAGGTTGCCACCATGTTCCGCGTCGACCCGAAGACCGTCACCCGTTGGGCGAAGGCCGGGAAGCTCACCTCGATCCGCACCCTCGGCGGTCACCGTCGCTACCGCGAGTCCGAGGTGCGTCAGCTCCTCGCCGGCACCATCCCGCAGCAGGCCGCCCGCTTCGACAACTGACTCCTCCGCCGGCCTCCGGCTCCCGCCCGCCGCGGTGAGCCAGGGTCGTTGAAGGGCAGTGTCGACGGACGGCAGGTGCCTCGCGTGCGAGGCAAGGGGCGCAAGGCGTTATGGCGAGATCCCGGGACCGACTCCCTCGTGGGGCTGGTTGCCGGGATTCCGCCATTTTTCGGCGCCGGGGCACAGCGGACGCCTCGCCCGAGCCGACGGCCCGGGCGAGGCGGAGAACCGTTGCTCAGCCGCTCTGAACGGCGCCTTCGGAGCCGATCGGCACGCACGGCAGGTCGACCCACGGCGGGGCCACGGGCTCGGGGCTGAGGCCGGCCCAGCGCTCGCCGAGCACGTAGTCGACGACGCCGTCGCTGCCGCGCTTCTCGCGGCTCACGCTCATGCCCGCGTTCCAGGCCTGGAGGGCTTCCTTCTGGGACTCGGCGGCCGCGAGGGGCTCGGAGTTGGTGCCCTGCACGCGGAGCTCGCCGGTGCCGCGGATCTTGCGGCGCTCCGGGTCGTTCCCCGTCTCGCCGATCTGGAAGCCCCGCTCGCGCAGTTCCTCGGCGACCTCGTTGGCCAGGCCGGTGCGCTGGGTGCTGTTGTAGACGTTGACGAGCGCGCCGGTGGGCGGCGGAGCGGCGTAGGCCTGCTCGACGCAGCCGGCCGTCGGGTCGGACTCGGCGTTGATGCCGAAGGCCCAGGCACCGGCGCCGATGCTGGCGAGCACGGCGACGACCACGGACACGCCGATCGCCCGCTTGCGCGTGTTGACCGGACGGAACCGCGGGACGCTGCTGCCGCCCGGCGGGCGCATAAGGCTCACTGTCTCCCCCAGAACTCCCACGGACAGCCGAACGAGACGCCACTCGATCGGCTCTTCAGGCTAGGCGAGAAGCGCTCGGCCGCGCGGGAGGTCGGCGCAATTGTGATCGAGTCCGACCCAGGGCGTGACCCGCTCTAAACGGACTCGGGCTCGCCCAGTTCCAGGATGCGGGCGTGCACGACGGTGCGCTGGCGCAGCGCGGCCCGCACGGCGCGGTGCAGGCCGTCTTCGAGGTAGAGCTCGCCCTTCCACTCCACCACGTGGGCGAACAGGTCGCCGTAGAAGGTCGAGTCCTCGGCCAGGAGCGTGGCGAGGTCGAGCTGGCTCTTGGTGGTGATCAGCTGGTCGAGCCGCACGGCGCGCGGCGGCACGACCGACCAGGAGCGCTGCGAGGTGTTGTGCTCGGGATAGGGGCGATCCTCCCCCACGCGCTTGAAAATCACGTCGCGAGCCTAGCCGGGAAGCCCGAGGCCGGCTCGGGGAGTCGCCAACTCCGCGGGCTCGGAGCAGTCGGGAGTCGGCGGGTCGCCGATGCGGACGAGCGTCGACTCGGCGATCCGCGTCAGCGTCTCGAGGTCCGCGGGCGTCAGCCCGTCGAGGAACAGGCGCCGCACCGCGGCCACGTGCGGCGGCGCGGCGGCCTCGATCGCCCGACGACCCGACTCGGTGACCGCGACGAACTGCCCGCGGCCGTCGCTGACGCACTCGTCCCGTTCGATCAGGCCGCGCTTGGCCATGCGCGTGAGCTGGTGGGAGAGCCGGCTCTTCTCCCACTGCAGGGACCTGGCGAGCTCGTAGGCGCGCACCCGTCCCCCGCACACGTCGGTCAGCGAGACGAGCACGGCGAACTCGGCCATCGACAGCTCGGAGTTGGCGGCCATCTGCCGCGCGAGCTCGGCGTTGAGCTGGGTCCACATGGCGATGAGCCCGCGCCAGGCCCGCTGCTCCTGCTCGTCGAGCCAGCGGGGTTCGTCGGTCATGGGAATCAGTCTGCCACATCGGTAGTTGACACATCATCCAACGCCACCTATGGTTGACACATCAACCACTGCTTCTTCCGGAGGATCCGATGACCGCCACCACCACCCCCGCCCTGACCGGCACCTGGACCATCGACGCGTCGCACAGCCGCATCGGCTTCACCGCCCGCCACGCGATGGTCACCAAGGTCCGCGGCTCCTTCGAACAGTTCGCCGGCACCGCAAACCTCGACGCCGACAATCCCGCCGCCTCCTCCGTCGACCTGACCGTCGAGGTCGCGAGCGTGAACACCGGCAACGACCAGCGCGACGAGCACCTGCGCACCAACGACTTCTTCGACGCCGCGACCTTCCCGCAGATCCGCTTCGTCTCCACCGGCGTCGAGCAGACCGGCGGGGAGAACTTCCGCCTCCTCGGCGACCTGACGATCAAGGGAGTCACCAAGCCCGTCGCCGTCGAGTTCGAGTTCACCGGCCTGGCCGTCGACCCCTGGGGCAACCAGCGCGCCGGGTTCGAAGGCCGGGCCACCGTCAACCGCAAGGACTGGGGCGTGAACTTCAACGCCGCGCTCGAAGCCGGCGGCGTGCTCGTCTCGGAGAAGATCGGCCTGGAGTTCGACGTCTCCGCCATCCGCTCCTAGTTCCCACGGGCCGCGGGTGCGAGATCCCCTCGCACCCGGCTCGTAGGCTGGAGGCAGGGAGGGGCCATGCGGGAGACCGAGGACGAGGCAGTCGTCGACCACGTCGAGCAGCACCGGTACGAACTGCGCCTCGACGGGCTGCTGCTCGCGCTGCTGGACTACCGCCCCGTTCGAGGACGGCTGATCCTGCAGCACGCCGAAACCGCTCCCGGTCGGCACGGTCACGGCCACGCCTCGCGGGTGGTGCGCGCCGCCCTCGACGACATCCGCCGGCGCGGCGGAAAGATCGAGCCGGTCTGCGGCTTCGTCCGGGCCTTCGTGGCCGAGCACCCCGAGTACGCCGACCTCGTCTTCCGCGCCGAGCCCGATCCCCTGCTCGAGGGTCAGCAGCGATTCTGACCCCGCGCCAGATGCGCGATGTCACGCCCGCGACGGCACGGACTGCACCGAAGGTTGCGCCACCCGGGTGACCCCGGGGTCGTTGCCCGTGGCCACGCGCGATCGGGCGGTTACAACGGATCCAAGCCGGCCTCGAGTGGTCGGACGTCGTCCGTTGGGGGCTCTTCGTGTTCGCTCGCCGCAAGCGCCTGGCCGCCGTCTGCGCGCTCAGCGCGTCGGCCCTCCTCGCCGGAGCCGCGGTTTCGACCGCGAGTTCGCAGAACGCCGACGCCCGCACCGACCTGATCGGCACCGGACGCCTGGTCGGAAACGGCGCCGACGCCACCGAACCCGGCGGGCACGGCGAGGACGCCGGCGCGCTCGCGGGCAACGGCGGCAACGGCGCCGCCGGCGCCCCCGGCAAACGCGGCGGCGACGGCGGCCGGGCCGGCCTGCTCTACGGCAACGGTGGCAACGGCGGCAGCGGCGGACTCGGAGCCAAGGGCGCCGACGGCGTCAACCCGGCCCCCGCCGCCCCCGCCGCGGCCGCCCCCGGAACCACCGCCGTCGCCCCCGCCGCCAGCACGGCCGAGGCCGTCGGCGACCCGGGCGGCCCCGGCGCGGCGGGCACCGCCGGGCAGACCGGCGGCGCCGGAGGCAAGGGCCAGGGCGCCAACACCGCGACCAAGACCACCGCCGACGCAGCCCCCGCGACCACCAACGCCCTCGGCGGCCCGGGCGGGGACGGCGGCACCGGCGCCCCCGGTGCACCGGGCGGCAGAGGCGGCGACGGCGGCCGAGCCACCGCGGTCAGCGAAACGACCGGCGCGAACGCACCCGCGACCTCCAACGCCTTCGGCGGCAACGGCGGGCGGGGCGGCACCGGCGGCGCCGGGGCCCCGGGCGGCACCGGCGGCACCGGCGGCACCGCGCGCGGCGAGGCCGCCAGCGTGGCAGCCGACTCCCCGCACGGCGGAACGGTCGCCACCGGCAACGGCGGCCGCGGCGGCACCGGCGGCACCGGCACGCCCGGCGCCGACGGCGGCACCGGGGCGGCAGGCGGTGCGGGCGGCCGCGGCGGCGCATTCGGCGACGGCGGCAACGGCGGCGCAGGCGGCAACGGCGGCGCGGGCGGCCGGGGCGCACCGGGCGGGGACGGCGGGACCGGCGGCAACGGCGGGCGAATCTTCGTCGACGGCGAACACGTCGGCGAGAGCCGCGCGGGCGACGGCGGCAACGGCGGCAACAGCGTCGGCGGCAACGGCGGC
>JBQTIB010000043.1:0-3604 GCA_052389435.1 Sporichthyaceae bacterium
ACGCGGGCCACGCGGGCCGCGGGCTACGCGGGCCATGCGGGCCATGCGGGCCATGCGGGCCATGCGGGCCACGCGGGCCGCGGGCTACGCGGGCCATGCGGGCCATGCGGGCCATGCGGGCCATGCGGGCCATGCGGGCCATGCGGGCCACGTGGGCCATGCGGGCTGCGCGGGCTGCGCGGGCTGCGAGGGCCGCGCGCGCCACGCCGGGCCGCGCGCGCCGCGCGCGCCGCGCGCGCCGCGCGGGCTCTGCGGGCTCTGCGGGTTCGCGGGTTCGCCGGTTCGTGGGTTCGCGTCGGCCCTCCGCGTCGCGCCGCGCCCCGTCTGCGCCCTCGTGCCTGTGCCCGCGCGTTCGTGCGCGTGCCCGCGCCTGTGTGTCCGCGCCCGTGCGCCCGCGTTCGTACCCGTACCCGTACCCGCGCCCGTACCCGCGTCCGCCTCCACGGCGCGGGCTTCACGAGGCTGCCCGCGGGTGGCGTGGCTAGTGCGGCGCAGGTGCGGTTGCGTTGGAGGGGTGCACCGTCTGGACTAGGGCCGAGATGTGCTCGGTCGGGAGGTCCTCTGCTCCCGCGGCAGCCTCGATCTCGCCGGGGGCGTAGTGCGCGCCGTCGTAGACCACGACGACGGAGCGGTCGCCGGGGCGCAGGAAGGTCGTCTCGCCGAACTCGGTGTAGCGGGTTGCGCCGATGCCGATCACGGCGGCCTCGGGATGGCCGGCGTCGGCGAGGTAGTCGCCGATCGGCTCCAGCGGCGTTTCGTCGCTGCCCTGCTGGTGGGCGAGGCGGTCGACGATCCAGTCGAGCAGGCGCGTGCCGTAGTAGGAGTAGCCCGGCAGCGGGGAGTCCTGCCCGTACGGGGTCGCCTCGCCGTCGCGCACCAGGAACGAGGCGAGGCGGTAGGAGTTGGCGTTCGAGTCGGCGGCGAAGCCGTCGAGTTCGACGAAGCGTCGGGCGAGGCCCTTGGAGTCCGGCCCCCAATTCTTCTTCTCGCTGATTCTGCGGGCGCCTTCGCGTCGAATCGAGCAGTCGTTGTAGGCGCCGAACGCGCGGGGCCGCACCTCGACTACGCGGCCCGCGGCGTAGCGCAGGTCGCACAGCAGTGCGACCTCCGGCTCGATCTGCAGGTTGCCGTCGACGGCCGGGGCCGCGATGCGGTCGAACGACATCGGGAACGTGCCGAGATAGCCGGAGCGGCCGGGCACGTAGAACGGGAACATGCCCTTCGGGGCGCCCTCGGCGGCCACGACGTTGGTGAAGTCGCTCGCCTCGCCCGCCTGCTCCAGGTGGCCTGCGAAGTTCCCGGCGACCCCGAAGCCGGCGACCCTCCGCAGGTCGGTCTCGGCCAAGTCGACGTACCGCACCATGCCGCTCCCCCTTCGACGCCTCGCGACCCTATCGACGCAGCGCGCCGCTCCCACGGGAGCCCGGTGGCCTACCTCGCCGGGGATCCAGGGGGAGCGGGCCCGCGACGATCGCCGTTCGAAGGCGTCGGCGGGCGGGAGGGGAGCGCGAAGCGGCCGTCGGGGAGCGGGTCGACGAGGCCGTCGACGACGAGGCTGTCCAGTGCGCGGGCCCGTTGGACGGGCTCCTCCCAACAGGCGTCGAGAACGGCCGCGGCGACCGGTTCGGGAGCCGCACCCCGCAGCGCCGCCATGAGACGGCCGCGAACCATACGGTCGGTCCCCGCCCAGGCCTGCGTGCGCTTGGGCAGGTCGGAGGCGGGGCGACCCGCGGCGAGCCACGCACACCGGTCGGCGACGGGGCAGCGCTCGCAGCCGGGCCGAGCCGCCGTGCACACGAGTGCGCCCAGTTCCATGGCCGCGACGTTCCACCGCGCGGACCGGGCCGCCTCGGCGGGCAGGACCGCGGCCGCCAGTCGTCGCTCCGCCGCCGTCGTCCCGGCGGGGACCGCGCCCCGGCCCTCGAGCACGCGGGCGAGTACGCGGCGCACGTTGGTGTCGAGCACGACGTGCCGTTGCCCGAAGGCGAACGCCGCCACCGCCGCGGCGGTGTACTCCCCGACGCCGGGCAGCGCGAGCAGATCCCCGTGCGCCGCGGGCACCCGCCCCCCGTGGCGCTCGACGATCGCGGTCGCGGCGCCGTGCAGGCGCAGCGCGCGCCTGGGATAGCCGAGACGATCCCAGGCGAGTACGGCATCCCCCGGTGTCGCCGCAGCCAGGTCCGCGGGGGCGGGCCAGCGCGTCGTCCACCTCTCCCATACGGGCAGCACCCGCGCGACGGGGGTCTGCTGGAGCATGAACTCGCTGACCAGCACGGCCCATGGGCCTGCCTCCGGCGCGCGCCACGGCAGGTCCCGGGCGTGGACGTCGTACCAGGCCAGGACCGCGTCGACGACGGGTTCGGCGGGCGGATGCACGCTGGCTGTCTAGCAGGGCGGGCCGTTGCTGTGCGTCACGGGGGCGGGCTGCTGGATCCGAAGAACGTTCACGTGACGGACACTCAGTAGTTGGTTGAACACGTAGCGTACGGCCCGATTTACCCGTGGTTGATGGGAAAATTGGTGCTCGGTGCGACACGCCGGGCTAAAGCGCACTGATGTTATTCATGTGACGTAACGTAACTCGTGTGAGCAGCGTGATGGGGACGGGACGTCCCGTATCGGTGTACTGGCGTCGTCGTGGCATGGTCCTCGCGGGTGGTGCGATGGGCATGCTGATTCTGCTTCGGGCCTGCGGTGGTGGGGCCCCTCCGGAGATCAACCGGGCAAGCGCCGCGTCGGTGGCCGTGCCGTTGGTCTCCACCTACAGTCCGAGCCCCACCGCTCCGACGGAGATCGCGGGGGTGACCTCGGGTGTGGCCACCTGCGTGACGTTGATGTCCTGCGACAGCGAACCGGTCGGGTCGGCGCAGCCGAGCCTGACACCGGAGCCGACGCCGAGCATCCCGACCGCGCAGGAACTGGCGAAGGCGGCGGCGATCGCCCGCGGCGAGATCCCGGCGACGGGGACCGCTTCCCCCACTCCCACTCCCACGGCGACGGCCAAGGCGGAGAAGGTGCTGACCGCCAAGCAGCAGGCGGCGCTCGAGGCGAAGAAGCAGAAGGCCCGCATCGCCAAGGCGATGAAGACCGACTGCGCCGCCGATGCCCTCGAGGTCTCGCTGCGCACCGATTCGCGGATCTACGCCAAGGGCGAGAAGCCGAAACTGTTCATCGCGGTGAAGAACGTGGGCGACCTGCCCTGCCGCATGGACCTCGGCTCCGGGGCGCTGTCCTTCACGATCATGTCCGGCAACGACCGCATCTGGTCCTCCGACGACTGCCAGGGCAAGGGCGCGAAGGACCTACGCGTGCTCAAGCCGGGCCAGGCGCTCGAGGCACGGTCGATCTGGAACGGCTCCCGCTCGGCCCCCGGCTGCCCGAAGGGCATGGCCGACGCCAAGCCCGGCACCTACGTGGTGCAGGGCCGCGCCGGCAGTGTCACTCCCGAGCGCCGCGCGGTCTTCACCGTCAAGTAGCACCGTCCGCTCCAGTCGGCCGCGCCCGTGCGCATGTGTCGGAAGGGGGCGGCCGCCGGGAGTGGCGGCGTGACCCGGCGCGCGCGGGGCGGCCGCCCCCCCCGGCGGGGGGCGCCGCCGCCCGGCGC
>JBQTIB010000044.1:0-39421 GCA_052389435.1 Sporichthyaceae bacterium
GCTGCCCGTCCGAGGACGGCATCAACGGCGCGATCCGCGCCCACTGGTCATCGCTGAGCACCGCGGTACGAGTCATGGCTCAAGCCTCGCCGAGCGACCCGGAACCAATTGGGAGACACGCCCTAGCTCGGTCCCAGCCAAGTCGGCCACGGAGTTGCCGGTCGGATGTTCTCCCGGGAGCGTCATTTGTACGAGACTGGGCGTATGTCCTCACCCACCCTGACGCTGCTTGACATAGGTGAGCCGACCCGTTCGCTCCTCGTCCGGGTGACTGCGCAACCGAAGCACGGACGCGACGACACCTGGTACGACACCGTGATCGAAGTCGAAGCCTTCCCATTCCGCGGAGAACTGCACACGGTGTTCACGCTGGGGGACCTTCGCGAGTGGGCTAGGCAGTTGAGTGCCCTCGACGTGGAAGCCCGCGCGGTGCTCGGCGGGGGCCGCGCGGCAGAACTGGTCATCTCCGCAGACCCGCAGATCGGGGGCAGGGATGAAGCTCTTACGGTGGAAGTCGGTATCACTCCGAGCGGCGACGACCCATATCCCATGCTGACTTACGTGTTGTGGGATGTGCCCCCGACCGCTTGGCGACAGGTCGTTGCGTCAATCGCTGCGTTGGCTTGAGGGACGCCGACTGCGGTCGCCGATACCTCCAGCGTCCGTGAAGCTTTCGCAAGCGCCGATGGCGGACGGGGGCATCAGTTCAACAAACGTTCCACCCGGCAGTCGGGCGTTCCCGCGGGAACGTCGCGGAGCTTTCGGGCCGAGTGTTCTTCGGCGAGCAGCAGGACGTGGACGGCGTAGTGGAGGTCTAGCTTTTCGCCGCTCCAGTCCGGAGTGGCGGTGCGGGAGTGGATGGTCGCGGCGCGCAGGGTCCAGACCGCGGCCGCGTTGCCCGCGTGCGGGCGCGGCACGGCGGGGATGGGCCTGGCGTCGGGTTGCCCGGCTCGCCCGATTCGCACCTCTGTATAGGTTCCGCCCGGTCGAAGTGTGGCTTACGTCCGAACGAACGCGCGCTATAGCGCGCACCTGTTCGGACGCAAGGAGCCTGCTACAGGAAGGGATCGAGCCGAAGCCATTCGCTCCCGACGAACACATGGACGCAGGACCCGCGAGCGGTCACCGTTGCCCGCCGTGGGAGGTCGGCGCCGTCGGGCAACTCGAGCCGCGACACCGATTCGACGCGGACTTGCCGGTCCTCGATACGGGCAAGCACGAGGCGGTCGCTGAATCCGTAGGCCCTGACGAACGCGATCCGATCGTTGTCCACGGCTACGGCGCGGGACCCCGTCACGGTGTTGTGAAAGGCGCGGACGGCGCCACTACGAATCTCGACGAGCGGAAAGTTGTAGTAGTAGCAGGCCCACACGGCGCCGTCAGTGACGTTCAAGGCGTAGCAGTCGTCGACGTGGCCGCCGGGGTCGGCACCTGGGAACTCCCATCGCGGCGCCAGGTCGCTGTCGAATCTGACGATGCCCGAACGACCGATCGGCGGTGGTCCGGGCGGTCCCCATCCCAAGTTGCCGTAGACGCCCTCGTCGTAGAAGCCCGCCCGGATCTCGCCGGTGCTGGTGGTCTGAACGTGGGCGATGCCATCGCCCAACACACCAGTCCGGCGGAGTTCGCCATCGGGATTGTAGATGTGGGCGTTGTGGTCGGCGCCCGAATGCCGCCACTCGGCTCTGGCTCCGACCACCAGGAGTTCGCCGTCAGGGAGCACCTCGACGAAGTTCGGATCGAACCCCACATTCTCGAAGCGGACCGAGCGATGCGCGGAAGCGGTCCGATGAATCGAAGCAACGAAGTGCCCCGGGCTGTCGGCGGTGGACCACACCGCACTGGCCTCCTGAATGGCGCCGACCGAGACGCCGATCAACTCGGTAGCGGAGGTCGGCGGCTCAAGGTCGGCGTGCTTGGTGAGCGGGGTCCTGCGGGAAGGATTGACGGCCTGATCGCGCCATCTCTGCGCTTCCTCTTCCTCCTTGGCCACGCTTCTCTCCCGGTCCGTCTGGGCTACGCCTAAGCCAGATTGTGTCGAGCTACCCAGCAGGTGGGCGCTGGAATCGACAGCAGCAGGTAAGGCGGCGTCAGTTCAACGAGCTTCCTTCCGGCACGGCGGACATTCCCGCGGGAACGTCGAGCAGCTTGCGGGCCGCGAACTCCTCAGCCAGGAGCAGGACGTTGACGGCGTAGTGGAGGTCTAGTTTCTCGCCGCTCCAGTTCGGGGTGGCGGTGCGGGGGTGAATCGTCGCGGCGTGCAGGGTGCGGACCGCGGCCGCGTTGCCCGCGTGGGGGCGCGGCACGGCGGGGATGGGCTCGGCTTCCGGGGTGTGGAACGTGAAGCCGCCGGCTCCGTCGCCCTCGACCCGGAAGCCGCCGTCGTGGATCAGGTGATGGTGGGCCGGGCACAGCAAAATCAGGTTCCACAGCTCGGTGGGACCGCCGAAGAGCCAGTGCACTACGTGGTGCGCGTGCAGATAGCGGGAGTTGGTGCAGCCAGGGGCGCGGCAGTGCCTGTCGCGCAGAACGAGAGCACGGCGGAGGCGGCGCGGGACGCTGCGAGAACGGCGGCCGATGTCCATGGACGTGCCCGGCCGGCCCGCTCGGTGATGGGCGACGACGACCGCCGCCGAGTCGCACAGGATGCGCCGCAGGGTCTCCGGATGGATCCAGGGCCCGTTCTCAATCCTGGCCCCGGATCCGTCGGCGGCACCCTCGGCCGTCGGTTCGTCCGCCACCAGGTCCGCGAGGTCCACGTGGATGTTTACCGTGTGGTCCGGGGCGCTGCTCGGGTCCGTCGTTGCGAGGTGCGCGAGGGCGCTACGCGAGAGCGCGACGAGGCAGTCGGCGTTCAGATTCGCCGGCGTGCGCACCACCTCGCAGCACTCGGCCTCCGGCGCGGGGGAGTCGCCCGACGGCTCCGTGGCGACTTCCGCACGTGCCGCCTCAAGCGCGGCGAGCAGCAAGGCTCCGTCCTCGGCCGTGAGACGGCCCTTGACGAGGAGCATTCCGTCGGAGTCCCATCGCCACGACAGCCAGTGCGCGCAGGACAGGATGCCCGAGTGCGCCCAGCCGCCCCTGCGGTCGAACTCCGCGACCAGCACCAACCACGCGCCCGTCGCCGCGGCGAGATGACCGGCGCCCTCCGCGATCCGCTCGCCGAGGCCCTGCAGCTCGCCTCGCACCCGCCGATTGCGCTGCGTAATCGTTTCGGTGGCGTTGCTTTCCGCGATGGCAGTCACTATGCCTCCATAGTCGAACTGTTGTTCGACTAGCCTAAGTGACACATCCGACAATTTCGGACCGGACGGAAGTGCGAGAACGTTCCCGCGGGAACGCCTCCGCGATCTGGAGAGCTACGCGATCTCCACCCTCACGAAGCCGCCCCATCCGAAGACGCGCATCGTGACGGACTCGAAGGCGAGCCGGGCACCGCCGAGCTCGTCCATCTCGTTCCGTTCGAGCACGACCGAGCGCAGTTCCTGACCGGTGACCGCCCACAGAGGATCGCCGGCGCCGACTTCGCGCGCCACCCACACGCCAACTTCGGACTCGAGCTCGCGCAGCCTGTCGGCCGAGACATCGGCGAACGGGTCCTGCCACGGTCCGTCGACGATCTCCAACGACCAGTCGGAGTGGGTGTCGAACGTCGTCGCGCTGCCGTCGTCCCACCGCAGCTCGAGCGGGCCATCCGTCAGATCGAGCACGCCATCGAAACGGTGGTGGAATCGAGTCAGTCCAACACAGCGGCGGCCGAGGGGGATCACGCTTGAATCCTCGCGCACCTGCCGCGACGTTCCCGCGGGAACGTCCACCCGAAGCCTGGCGCGGCATCGCGTAGGTTCGGGGGAGTCGGCGCCGGGAGACAGTGAGGTCGGGCATGGGTGCGGAAACCATCGAGGTCGAGGGGCGGGGAGTTCGGGTCCGAGTCGAGGGCGCGAAGGACGCGCCGCCGGTCGTGCTCGTGCACGGCATCTCGCGGTCGCTCGACGACTGGAACCTGCAGTTTCCGTTGCTGAGCAGGGACTTTCGGGTCATCGCGCTGGACCTGCCCGGCTTCGGGTACTCGGCCCGACGCGACGAGCCCGCCACCCTGGGGGCGCTGAGTCGTGGGCTGCTCGCCACCCTCGACGCGCTCGACGAGCGGCGTCCGGTCAACCTCGTGGGCAACTCCCTCGGCGGCGCCGTCAGCCTGCAGACGCTGGTCCTCGACCCCGACCGGGTGGCGAGCGTCGTGCTCGTCAACAGCGCCGGGTTCGGCAAGGAGGTCACCTACCTGCTGCGCGGCCTCGCGATCCCCGGCTTCGGTCGGGCGATGCTGCGCAAGCCGACCCGCGCCGGCCTGCGGCACGCCGAACGCGCGCTGTACCACGACAGGTCGCTCGCGGACCGGGAGCGCGTCGCGCACTCCCTGAACATCGGGCGGCAGGCCGACGCGGCGGAGTTCATGGCCGAACTCATGCACACCCTCGGCACCTTTCGCGGCGTCCTGCCGCAGTGGCGCGAGGAACTGCTCCGCGACGCCGGCGTGCACAGGCACCCGATGCTCATCGTCTGGGGCGATCGAGACCGCATCCTCCCGCCCCACCACTTCGAGGCCGCGCGCACGGCGTTTCCCCACGCCAAGTCGCACCTGTTCCGCACCACCGGTCACCTGCCGCAGGTCGAGCGCCCCGATGCGTTCGCGAACCTGGTGCGCGAGTTCCTGGCTCCGCCCGTCGACGGAGAGGTAGAGAAGAAACGGGCGTGACGGCTCCAAGCCGAAGATCGCCGCAGGTCTTTCCTCTCTACCTCTGCGTCGACACCGGCTGCTCCTGGAACCGCCGACGGCGACCACGACGGGCACCTCGTCGCACGCCGCACCCGACGGACGGACGGTGGGGAGAACCGCAACCACGGACCAGGACGACCACCTCGCCCGAGGATCCCGAACGCTTCGGTCGCGGATGTCGACGGTCAGTCAGCCGGTTGAACCCAGGACTTGGGCGCGGGATGGCGGGCACGTCCATCCGACCTTCGGCGACCGCGATGACGAAGTCGTATCCGGCACCATGTCGGTAGCTAATCGATAGCACGGATGGTATCAGTACGGTATCATCACGCCATGGCTATGACGTTGCGTCTTTCGGACGACGAACAGGAAGCCCTGCGCGCCAAGGCGGAGGCCGAAGGCCGTTCGATGCAGGAGGTCGCCCGCACGGCGATTCGCCTGTACGTCAGCGACCGTCCCCAGCGGTTCGCGGCGCTACTGGAACGCGTGGCGACGGAGGACGCCGAGATCCTGCGCAGGCTCGGCGAATGACCGACGAGCAGTTCGACCACCTGGACTACTCGGACGCACTGGCGATCGCCGCGCGGGTCCTGCCGCAGGTGCTCATCCGAGACGCGGGACTGATCGCCTCGGCCTTGGCGCGTCCGCAGATGACGGTGTTCGGAGCGGACGCGTATCCGGAGTTGCCGGACAAGGCCGCGGCACTGCTCCACGGTCTCGCCGGAAATCACGGCTTGGTCGACGGAAACAAGCGACTCGCCTGGGCCTGCGCGAGGATGTTCCTGGGCCTCAACGGCTTCGAACTCGATCTGACGGAGGATCAGGCCGTCGACCTCGTCCTGGGTGTCGCAGCCGGCGAGGTCCAGATGGAAGAACTCGGTGCGCGCATTCGACAGGCCATAACACCCTTGAAGTAGGACGATCCCGATCGCGTCAGTCGGCCGTGAGCTCCGCCCAGCGGCGGGTGGCGTCGGGGCGCCACGCGCTGTGGAGGGCGTCGAAGCGCTCGCGGGCGCGGTGGCCGATCCAGTCCGACGGGAGCAGTTCCACGGGCAGTTGGGGGTCCAGGAAGGGGAAGCGGCGCCACGAGTGCACGAGCGCGACCTGGGACAGCAGCACCGCGTCGCCCGGGTCCGGCTTCACGTCCGAGATCTCCGCGAGGAACTCCCGGTAGGAGTCGGCGATCGCGTCGAGGTCCCACGCGCGCGACACCAGCGACGCCTGCGAACCGATCTCGCCGAACGGGCCGACGAAGGACATGGCCGAAGACTCCAGTTCGAGTTCGGCGATGATCTGCCGCACCTCGGAGGCGCGCTCGCGATGCGTGCTGACCCACAGGCCGGGCGCGGGGTTGCCGAGACCGGCCCACGCCAGGCGGGTCTGCAGGCGGTGGCGCAGCTTGCGTTGGCTCTCCGGCACGGAGGCGAGCACCACGAGCCAGGACCTGTCCCACGTCGGCTGGCTGCCCGCCGCGGTGTAGATGCGCTCCGCGCCTTCGGTGAGCAGCGACCGGCCCGACGGCGTCAGCACCCATCGCACCCGCCGACCGTCGCGGGTGGAGACGATCCACCCGTCGCCCGCGGTGCGCGCGATGGCCTGGCGGGCCGACTTCTCCTCGACGTCGAGGCCGGCCAGCACGTGCAGCAGGGCCGACGTCCACACCGGGGCGTCGCTCGGCAGCACCAGCTCGCCGAGCACGGTCAACAGCAGCGATCGCGCACTGGCCGGACCGGCGCTGTGCCGGCGCGACATCACGGGAGTTCCAGGCTCTGTCACGGTGCCTCCTTCGTCGGCACCGCGACCGAGGACGCTCTGCTCATGGGTGAGCTCGCAAGCTCGCTCAACGTTGAATCGCCTTCGTCTCCAAGAACTCCTCCAGGCCCGATTCGCCCATCTCCCGGCCGAGGCCGGACTTCTTGTACCCGCCGAACGGAGCCATCGGGTTCCACGCGCCGCCGTTGACGTCGACCTGCCCGGTGCGCAGGCGGCGGGCCACCGCGAGCGCGCGATCGGCGTCCGCGGAGAACACCGCGCCGTGCAGGCCGTACTCGGAGTCGTTCGCGATCCGCACGGCCTCGTCCTCGTCGGCGTACGGCATGATCGAGAGCACCGGCCCGAAGATCTCTTCGCGCGCGATGCGCATGTCCGGAGTGACGTCGGCGAAGACGGTCGGACGGACGTAGTACCCGCCCGCGTCGACGCCGTCCGGCACACCGGGGCCGCCGGTGACCAAGCGGGCGCCCTCGGCGATGCCGAGCTCGATGTAGGACGCGACCCGGTCCCGCTGCTCCGCGGAGGCCAACGGGCCGAGGCGACTGGTCTCCTCGAGCGGGTGACCCACCGTCAGACGGGCGACGGCCTTCTCGGCGAGGGCGCACGCCTCGTCCTGCAGCGCGGCCGGGACGAGCATGCGGGTCCACGCCGAGCAGGTCTGCCCGGAGTTCAGGAACGCGTTGTTCACGCCGGCGGCTACCGCCTTCTCGAGGTCCGCGTCGTCGAGGATGATGTTCGCCGACTTTCCGCCGAGCTCGAGCGCGACACGCGCGATGTTCGCTCCCGCGGCCTGCGCCACCGACGCCCCGACGGCCGTCGAACCCGTGAAGGAGACGACGTCGACGCCCGGGTGCGCGGCCAGCGCGGCGCCGACCCCGTCGCCGCCGGAGACCAGATTGAACACGCCCGCGGGCAGGCCCGCCGCGACGCAGCACTCGGCGAAGACGAACGAGGCGCCGGGCGCGACGTCGGCCGGCTTCAGGACCACGGTGCAGCCGGCGGCCAGGGCCGGGGCGACCTTCGCAACGAGCAGGTACAGCGGGTAGTTCCACGGCAGGATCGCCCCGACCACGCCCGCCGGCTCGCGCACGACCAGGGAGTTGCCGACCTCGGTGGTGAACTCGTAGGACGCGGCGAGCTTGGCGTAGTAGTCGAGGATCGCCAGCGGCCCGCCCACCTGGACTCGGTTCGCCAGCTTGCGCGGCATCCCGACCTCGAGGGCGAGCAGTTCGGCCAGTTCGTCCGCGCGGGCCTTCACCTGGGCGGTGAGCGCCTCGAGCATCGCCGCGCGATCGGCGGGGGAGGTGGCCGACCAGGAGTCGAAGGCGCGACGGGCCGCGGCCACGGCCAGGTCCACGTCGGCGGCACTGCCCGCGGGCACCCGGGCGACCACGGCGCCGTCGGCCGCGCCGAGCACCTCGGTCAAGGGTGCGGCGACGGCGGGGGACCGCCACTCGCCGTCCAGGAACAGCTGGGTGTACTCGCGAACCGTCATGTCGCCCCCTGGCACTCGTCCTCGTCTCCGACGTGCCCACTCTTTCAGGTGCGGCCGGCGGCGAAACGGGGCACGATGCGGAGAACCGCCGGATTCGGTCAAACTCTACAACCAGTTGACGTATCAACGCCCAAGCGTCGACAATGGCGATCTCCGAACGATCTGGAGGGCAGCGTGGCCCGACGCGATCTCTTCAACGCAAGCCAGTATCTGATTGACCGTCAGGTCGAGGCCGGACACGGCGATCGATCCGCGGTGATCGGTCCAGCCGGAACCCGCACCTACGCCCAACTGCTTGCCGCGGTGCAGGCGGCGGCGGCCGGTTGGCGCTCGCTCGGCATTCGACCCGAGGAACGCCTCGTGCTGGTCAGCGCGGACCGCGAGGAACTGCTGATCGCCTTCCTCGCCGCCATGCGCGTCGGCGCGGTCCCGGTGCCGGTGTCCACGATGTACAAGGACACCGAGATCGCCGACCTGCTCGCCGACTCCCGCGCCCGCGCCGTGCTGACCTCCCCGGAGTTCGCCGACACGGTGCGCTCGGCCGTCGCGCTGGCCGGCGGCCCGTCGCTGCTGGTCCGCACCGACGACGTCCCGCACGGCGGACCCGACGAGGTCGCGTGGGCGGACCTGATGGCCGCCGGCGGGGACTGTTCGATCTACCCGACGTGGGAGGAGTCGCCCGCGCTGTGGCTCTACACGTCCGGCACCACCGGCGTGCCCAAGGCCGCGATGCACCGCCACGGCAGCGTGCGCTTCGTCGCGGAACAGTTCGGCAAGCAGATCCTGGGCATCGGCCCGGAGGACCGCTGCCTGTCCGTCGCGAAGCTGTTTTTCGCCTACGGGCTCGGCAATTCGGCGCTCTTCCCGCTCTCGGTCGGCGCGGCCACGATCCTGGAGGCGGCACGCCCCACGCCCCAGGTCGTCCTCGAGGCGCTGGCCAAGCACGCGCCGACCCTGTTCTTCGGCGTGCCCACCTTCTACGCCGGCCTGCTGGCCGCGGATCTCCCGCCGGAGACCTTCGGCTCGGTGCGCCTGTGCGTCTCGGCGGGGGAGCCGCTGCCCGCCGAGCTGTACCGCCGGTTCACCGAACGGTTCGGCGTGGACATCGTCGACGGCATCGGCTCCACCGAGGCGCTGCACATCTTCCTGTCCAACCGCCCCGGCGAGGTGCGAGCGGGCACGACCGGTCGGCCCGTGCCCGGCTACGACGTGCGCCTCGTCGACGACAACGACGCGGTCGTCGCGCCCGGCACTCCCGGGAACCTGCAGATCCGCGGCGGCTCCCTGACCACCGGGTACTGGTGTCGGACCGAGACCACCCGCGCGGCCTTCGACGGCGAGTGGATGCGCACGGGGGACACCTACCTGGAAGACGCCGACGGGTACTTCACCTGTCTGGGCCGGTCCAACGACATGATCAAGGCGGGCGGCATCTGGGTCTCGCCCGGCGAGGTGGAGGCCTGCCTGCTCGCGCAGCCGGGCGTCGCCATGGCCGCGGTCGTCGCGGTCCCCGACGCCGACGGGCTCGACAAGCCGGTCGCCTGCGTCGTCGCCGTTCCGGGCGCGACGGTCGATCCCGACTCGCTGATCGCCGCCTGCCGCGAGTCCCTTGCCGCCTTCAAACGCCCGCGGCACGTCCTGGTGTTGGACGCCCTGCCGCAGACCGCCACGGGCAAGGTGCGACGCTTCGAGGTACGGGAAATCGCCCGGGACCTTCTGCAGCAGGGAAACTGACGCATGCTCGACGGTCGACTGCTGGTCGACGCCCACGTCCACGCGCCGCGGCTGAGCACGCTCACCGCGGCCTGGCGGAACTGGGCCGAGGAGTTCGGCCGGGCCAACCCCTGGCCCGACCTGTTCGACGCCGACGGGACCCCGATCCCGGAGCGGATGGACGCGCACTTCGAAGAGCAGGGCGCCGACGCGGTGCTGCTGTTCTCCGAGTACAGCCCGAAGGCCACCGGCATCCAGCCCGTCGAGGACTATCTGCCGCTGATCGAGTACAACCCGCGGCGTTTTCGGCTCGTGGGGAACGTCAACCCGCACCTGCACTTTCCGCTGGACGCCGAGGTCGCCCGGCAGGCCGCGCTCGGCGCCGTCGCGTTGAAGCTGCACCCGGTCCACGCGGGCTTCTCCGTGGCGGACCCGACGATGTACCCGGCCTACCAGGCCTGCCGCGAACTCGGCCTGCCCGTCGTCATCCACTGCGGCACCAGCACCTTCCCCGGCAGCCAGAGCCGCTTCGCCGATCCGGTCCTGCTCGACGCGGTGCTCGGGCACTTCCCGGACGTCGACTTCGTGCTCGCGCACGGCGGGCGCGGCTGGTGGTACGACGCCGCGGCCTTCCTCGCGCTGTCGCGGGAGAACGTGTGGATCGAACTGTCGGGCCTGCCGCCGTCGCGCCTCGCGGACTACTACGCGAAGTTCGACCTGACGCGTCTGGCGCGCAAGTTCGTGTTCGGCACCGACTGGCCGGGCATGCCCGGGGTCGCGCGCAACGCGCGGGCGATCGCCAACCTCGGCTGGGACGAGGAAACGCTGGCGGGCGTGTGGGCCGGCAACGCCCTGCGGATCTACCGCGGCCTCGAGAACCTGAAGGAAGGAATCTGACGTGGCGATCTACGCCCTGGGCGACCTCGTCCCCGACATCGACCCGACCGCCTACGTGCACCCCGACGCCGTCGTCATCGGCAACGTGACCCTCGGCGCCGGATCCTCGGTGTGGCCGAGCGCGGTGCTGCGCGGCGACCACGGCGCGATCCGCATCGGCGCGCGGACCTCGATCCAGGACGGGTCGATCGTGCACACCACCGAGCAGTGGCCGACGATCGTCGGCGCCGAGTGCGTCGTGGGGCACCTGGTGCACCTGGAGGGCTGCGTCGTCGAGGACCGCGTCCTGGTCGGGTCCGGCTCGATCATGCTGAACCGCTCGACGGCCCGCACCGGCTCGGTCGTGGGTGGGGCGGCGCTGGTCCCGGAGGACTTCGAGGTCCCCAGCGGGCACCTCGCACTCGGCGTTCCGGCGAAGCTTCGCCCGATGCCCGATCCGTCGCTCGTCGACGGCTGGATCGACTACGCCGTGGACTGGTACTGCGAGAACGCGGCGCACTTCGCCACGTCGCTACGGCGGCTGGACTAGGCCAACTCGTGCGCGTCGTCCACCGGCTAGAGCGGGCGCCCGCCGGTGAACGACGCGGTTGTGCGTGGCTCTCGTGCCGAGGCGTAGGACCGCTCGGCACGAAGGCCCTCCCCAAGAATGACACGATGCGCGCGTTGCTCAGGTTCGATGTCGCACATTGTCACCCAGTTGCGCCTCAGGTCACACCCAGACGGGGGCTAGCTGAAGACCGCATAAGAAAAGCCTTGGATGGCCGTGGCCCTCAGGCTTTTTTCACCAAAGCGGGTAACCATTGTCCTGTCGCACCCACCGATCCGTTCCAGCGTCCGGATCGCCAAGTCCGACAGTGCCGCCCCGGAAGCCTCCTTCCCTCTCGCGGCGTACGCGATCGCTGAGCGCGTGCGCTACGCCTGGGAAGCCGGGGCGGCTTCAGTTTTTGGGACGTCCCCGGTCCGCGCCATGCGCGAGGCGACGCCCTCGGGATCGCGCGCCGCGTTCTCCTGACCCAGGAACAGGTCGCGGATTCCCTCGAAGAGCTGTTCCTCGTCGTCGGCGTCCGGGTCCGCCAGGTGCAGCAGGCCGAAGCCCACCGCGAGCGCCACGAACGCGCGGGCGGAACGGTCGTCCATCGCTCCGCCGACGGCGCGCAGGCCCGTCTGGGTCGAGCGCCGGTAGGTCGCCAGCGACTCCCGTGCCAGGTCGGCCATTTCCGGAGCGCGCTTGGCGTTGACGAGCACCTCGTAGAAGGCGAGCCGCCGCGCCTCGTCGAGCTCCATCACCCGGGCCGCGAAGGAGTGCGCGATGTCGGCCGGACTGAGCATGGCGGCCAGCTCCGGCCCGATCTCCGGGATCTCCATCTCTGCCGCGCGGCCGCGCACGAACTGCGTGAGCGCCTCCGCGATCAGCTCGCCGATGGAGGAGAAGTAGTAGCTCGCGGTGGCCAGGGGAACCCCGGCCGCCTCGGTGACCGAGCGATGCGTGGTGCCCGCGAGGCCCTCGCGGCCGACGACCTCGACGGCGGCGGCGAGCAGCGCGTCGCGGCGGGGCTGGACCTTCGGGGCACGCGAGAGCGATCGAGGCATGAAGACATTCTGGCACATCTTTCTTGGAACATCTTCTAGCTTTTTGTACCGATCGGTGATTCGCTGGGCGTGCGCCGCTGGAAGGGCGCAACCTGGGGTCCAAGGGAGGAATCACCCATGCGTGTTCGTGGTCTCGCCGCCGTTGCCGCTTCGCTCGCCGTTCTCGCCACCGCCCTCGTCGGCACCAGTCCCGCGCAGGCAGACGACCTCAAGAGCACCGACACGATCGCCGGCGTGATCCCCGAGCCGGACCTTCCGGAGCTGAACGATCCGAACTGCAAGCTCACCGCGGCCCACCCGCGGCCGATCGTGCTCGTGCACGGCCTCGGCGCGACGGCCCGGGAGAACTGGCACTTCTTCGCCCCGTACCTGGCGGCCGAGGGCTTCTGCGTCTACGCCCGTACCTACGGCCAGGTCCCGCAGTGGCCCGGCCGCGGTGGGCTCAAGCCGATGGAGCGCTCGGCCGTCGAACTGTCCGACTTCGTCGACCTCGTCATGAAGCACACGGGCGCCGAGCAGGTCGACATGGTCGGCCACTCCGAGGGCGGAATCATGCCGCGCTACTACCTGAAGTTCCTCGGCGGAGCGAAGAAGGTGCGCAGCTACGTCGCCTGGGCCCCGCCGAGTCACGGAACCGACCTGTCGGGCTTCGCCGCGATCCGGCACGGCTTCCCGGGCTGGCAGGGCTACATGGAGCCGTTCTGCGGCTCGTGCCCGCAGTTCATGCCGGACTCGGACTTCATCCGCCGCCTCAACGCCGGCGACGAGACCCCCGGCGCCACCAAGTACACGGTCATCGCGACCAAGTACGACCAGCTCGTCACTCCGATCTCCACGAGCTTCCTGAAGGGCGCGACCAATGTCCTGCTCCAGGACATCGACCCGGCCAACTACGCCGACCACGTCGGCATGGCCTTCGACTCCCTGACCTTCTCCCTCACCCGCGACGCCCTGAACGAGAGCTAGAGTGCTACAGTCTGACCGAACGTTCGTTCGGGAGGACTCATGGGGTCGTTCGAAGAACTCGTCGCGGCCGACGAGCGGATCGAGCCGCGCGACGAGATGCCCGAGGCATACCGCGCGACGCTGATCCGCCAGATCGCGCAGCACGCGCACTCCGAGATCATCGGCATGCAGCCGGAAGGCGCCTGGGTTGCCCGGGCGCCTTCGCTGCGTCGCAAGGCGATCCTGCTGGCCAAGGTCCAGGACGAGGCGGGCCACGGGCTCTACCTCTACGGCGCCGCGGAGACCCTCGGTGTGGACCGGGCCGACCTGCTCGATCGGCTGCACACCGGCCGGCAGAAGTACTCCACGATTTTCAACTACCCCACGCTGTCCTGGGCCGACGTCGGCGTCGTCGGGTGGCTCGTCGACGGTGCCGCGATCGTCAACCAGGTGCCGCTGTGCCGCTGCTCCTACGGGCCCTACGCCCGCGCGATGATCCGCGTGTGCAAGGAGGAGTCCTTCCACCAACGCCAGGGCGTGGAACTGCTCCTCGCGCTGACGAACGGAACGCCCGCGCAGCAGGCCATGGCGCAGGACGCGGTGAACCGGTGGTGGTGGCCCTCGCTGATGATGTTCGGCCCGCCGGACGCCGCATCGAAGAACTCCGCGCAGTCCATGGCCTGGGGCATCAAGCGGCACTCCAACGACGAACTGCGCCAGCGCTTCGTCGACATGACGGTCCCTCAGGCGCAGACGATCGGCGTCACGCTGCCCGATCCGGACCTGAAGTGGAATTCCGAACGCGGGCGCTACGACTTCGGCGCCATCGACTGGGACGAGTTCGCCCGCGTCGTGTCCGGGGAGGGGTACTGCAACGCCGAACGCATGGAGCGACGGCGCAGCGCCCACTCCGAGGGCGCCTGGGTGCGCGAGGCCGCCGCGGCCTACGCCGCCAAGCGAGCCGCGAAGCCGGGTGCCGCGTGACGGCGTCGTCGGGGACGGGCGACTGGCCGCTGTGGGAGGTGTTCGTCCGTGCCAGGCGAGGCCTGCAGCACGCGCACGTCGGGAGCCTGCACGCCCCCGACGCCGAGATGGCGCTGCGCAACGCCCGCGACCTGTTCACCCGCCGCGCCGAGGGCGTCTCCATCTGGGTCGTGCCGGCCGGGTCCATCACGGCGTCGAGCCCGGAGGAGAAGGATTCCTTCTTCGACCCGGCCGCGGACAAGGTCTACCGCCACCCGACCTTCTACGAACTGCCCGCGGACCTGGAGCACCTGTGACCCCGGGGGACTACGCCCTCTGGCTCGGCGACGACGCGCTGATCCGCGCGCAGCGCATGTGCTGGTGGCTCACGCGCGCGCCCGAACTCGAGGAGGAGGTGGCGCTCGCGAACATCGCGCTGGACCTGCTCGGGCAGGCCCGCTCGCTGCTCTCGCACGGCGGCGCCGACGAGGACGCGCTGGCGTTCCGGCGCTCGCCGGAGGAGTACCGGTGCGTGCACCTGGTCGAGCGCGCGGACGGCGAGTTCGGAACCGGGATCGCCCGCCAGTTGGCGTTCTCCGCCTACCAGCAGGCCCAGTGGGCCGCGCTGCTGGACTGCGCCGACGAGACGATCGCGGCGGTCGCGGGCAAGGCGATCAAGGAGGTCGCCTACCACCTCGACCACGCGGCCGCGTGGACGCTGCGCCTCGGCGACGGCACCGACGTCTCGCACGCGCGAATGCAGGCCGGGCTCGACGCGGTGTGGCCCGACCTGCCCGAGCTGTTCGCCGCCGCGCCGGAACTCGCCGACCTCGTGGCGACCGGAGTGGCGGTCGACCCGAGGACGTTGGCCCGCGCGTTCGCGGCGACGGTCCAGCCCGTGCTGCGCGAGGCGGGGCTCGCGCTGCCCACCGTTCCCGCCGCCGCGGGCGGCGGCCGGCGCGGCGTTCGCACCCCGGAGTTCGCCGCGCTGCACGAGGACCTGACGCAGCTTCCCCTGGCCCACCCGGGGGCGTCGTGGGGACGGCGCGCGCTCTCGCGCTCGCCGCGGTCCGGGCGGCCGTGGCCGCCGTGCCCGATCCCGAACTGCCGGTACTCACCATCGAGGACCTCGGCATCCTGCGGGACGTCGCGCTCGACGGCGACCGGATCGTCGTCACCGTCACCCCGACCTACTCCGGATGCCCGGCGCTGGACGCCATCCGCGCCGACGTCGCTGCGGCGGCCGCTGCCGTCGGGGCGCAGGTCGAGGTCCGCACCGTTCTGGCCCCCGCGTGGACCACGGACTGGATGAGCGAGGGCGGCCGCCGGGCCCTGGCCGAGTACGGCATCGCCCCACCCGGCCCGCGCCGCGACGGGCCGATCCCGCTGACCCTTGCCGTCCGCTGCCCGCAGTGCGGCAGCCCGGACACCCGAGAAGCCTCCCGGTTCTCCTCGACGGCCTGCCAGTCCCTGTGGACCTGCCAGTGCTGCCGGGAGCCGTTCACCCACTTCAAGGCGCACTAGTGACCAGCGAGATTCTCGACTCGGCACCGGTCCGCGCGAGCTTTCACCGGCTCGCGGTGTCCCGCGTCGAGCGCCTGACCGAGGACTCCGTGGCCGTCACCTTCGCCGTGCCGAACGACCTGGCGCCCGACTTCCGCTTCCGGGCGGGCCAGCATCTGACGATCCGTTCCAACCACGGAGCGCCCGGCTCCCGCCGCAGCTACTCCATCGCCGCGCCCGAGGGCGGACCGCTGCGGATAGGGGTCAAACACCTGCCCGGAGGCGCCTTTTCCACCTGGGCGACCCGCGACCTACGGGCCGGCGACCTCCTCGAGGTGATGACACCCGCGGGCGCGTTCGGAACGGCGGCGGAGGGCACCCGCGCACGGCACGTCGTCGCGCTGGCCGCGGGCAGCGGCATCACGCCGGTGCTGTCGATCGTCGCCACCGTTCTCGCGTTCGAACCGGACAGCCACGCGACGGTGCTCTACGGCAGCCGCGCGAGCGACTCGGTCATGTTCGCCGAGGACCTCGAGGATCTGAAGAACCGTCACCCCGCTCGCCTGGCGCTGTTCCACTTCCTGTCGCGCGAACCGCAGGTCATCCCCCTGCGCGCCGGCCGGCTCGACGCAGCGAAGTTGCAGAGCCTGCTCGGCCCCGTCGCGCCCGTCGACGCCGACGACTGGTACCTGTGCGGGCCCGCCGACGCCGTCGAGGAGTGGCGCGGCGTTCTCGCGGCGGCGGGCGTGGAGGGTCGGCGCGTGCACCGCGAACTCTTCCACGCCGGACCTGCCGTGCCCCGTCCGCCGAGCCCGACGGCGCCCACCTCCGGGGCGCTCGAATTCACCCTGGACGGTCGTACCTCGCGCACCGACGTCCGGGCCGGAGAGACCGTGCTCGACGCGGTCCTGCGCGTGCGGGCCGACGCTCCCTTCGCCTGCCGGGGCGGAGTCTGCGGCACCTGCCGCGCACACCTGTCCAGCGGGCGGGTGGAGATGGACGCCAACTACGCCCTCGAAGGCGAGGAGTTGGCCCGCGGGTTCGTCCTCACCTGCCAGGCCAGACCGACGACCGACGCCGTCGCACTCGACTTCGATCGATAGGAACTCGGCACATGTCCGATCCCGACAAGGTGGCCGACGCGGTCGTCCACGCCATGCTCGACACCGATCGGGCGTCGAACTCGCTCGGCATCACCCTGGTGCGGACGGCCCCCGGCGACGTCACCGTCGAACTCGTCCTCGCCGAGCGGCACATGAACGGCCACGGCTCCTGCCACGGCGGTGTCATGTTCACCCTCGCCGACACCGCCTTCGGCCTCGCCTGCAACTCCTTCGGCCCGCCGGCGGTCGCCGCCGCCGCCGACATCGTCTTCGCCCGTCCCGCGCGGGTCGGAGAGCGGCTCGAGGCCCGCGCGATCGAACGCACCTCTTTCGGCCGCAGCGGCGTCTACGACGTGACGATCCGCAGCGGGGACACGGTCGTCGCGGAGTTTCGCGGTCGATCGCGGGTCGTCGGCACCGAACAGCCCGGGTCGGACGGGGTCCGGCCGTGACCACCGTCGGACGCCCCGCCCGCTACGACGCGGACTCCCTCCTCGCCGTCGCCGCCGCCGTGTTCGGCGAACGCGGCTACGACGGCACCTCCATGGCCGACCTCGCGAAGGCCGCGGGCATCACGAAATCGTCGTTCTACCATCACGTTCCGAGCAAGGAAGACCTGCTGCGGCGCTCGCTGGACCGGGCCCTGGACGGCCTGTTCGAGGTGCTCGCCGGGATCGACTCGGGCCGGCCGGCCATCGACGCACTCGAGCACCTGCTCCGCGGCGCGATCCGGGTGTTGGTCGAGGAACAGCCGCACGTCACCCTGCTCCTGCGGGTGCGCGGCAACACCGAGGTCGAACGGGCCGCGCTCGCCCGGCGCCGCGAGTTCGACCACCGCGTCGCGGGCCTCGTCGAAGACGCGATCGCCTCCGGCGACCTGCGTCCCGACCTCGACTCCGAACTCGCCGCGCGCCTCATGTTCGGCACGATCAACTCCATCACCGAGTGGTACCGCCCGGACGGCCCGCTCGACGCCGAACGGCTCGGTTCCCTGGTCGTCGCCCTCGTGCTGGACGGGCTCCGCTCGCGGGCGTGACCCCGCTCGGCGTGCGGCATCCCCGGACCGAATGTGATGTCTCACTTCACGTTCCCGGTTCGACCCCGGCACCCCCACGTGGTCGATACTGGGGCGTTGAGGCCGCCCCGTCCCGAGAACCCAGGGGGCAGGTCCGCAGGCGGGCAGACCGTTCACCCCGAGAGGATCCATCGTGAGTACGCAGCGTTTCGTCATCGTCGGCGGCGGTCAGGCTGCCGCAGCGGCCGCGGCCGAACTGCGCGACCGGGAGTTCGACGGCGAGATCGTCCTGCTCTCCGAGGAGCAGGAGTATCCCTACGAGCGTCCGCCGCTGTCCAAGGAGTACCTGCTCACCGGAGACCACAGCGAGCTCTACTTCAAGCCCGCCGAGTGGTACGGCGAGAACAGCGTCGAGGTCGTGTTCGGCGCCAAGGTGACCGGCGTCGACCCCAAGGCCAAGGTCCTCACCCTCGCCGACGGCTCCGAGCAGCGCTACGACAAGCTCCTCATCGCCACCGGCGGCCGCCCGCGCACGATCCCGTCGATCGCCGGCGAACGCGTCCGGTACCTGCGCGACAAGGTCGACGCGGACCGGATGAGCGCGGAACTGACCGAGGGCACGACGCTCGTGGTCATCGGCGCCGGCTTCGTCGGCTGCGAGGTCGCCGCCTCGGCCACCAAGCGCGGCGTGAACGTCGTCATCCTCGAAGCCCTCGACGTGCCGATGAAGCGCGCGCTCGGCGACGCCGTCGGCACCGCCATGGCGCAGGTGCACGTCGCCAACGGCGTCGACCTGAAGGTCTCCACGACGATCGAATCGGTGACCGAGTCCGGGGACAAGGTCCACATCGCGACCTCCGCCGGCGAGATCGTCGCGGACTACCTGCTCGTCGCGATCGGCATGACCCCGAACACCGAACTGCTCGACGGCTCCGGCATCGAGGTCGACAACGGCGTCCTCGTGGACGAGTTCTGCCGCTCCTCGGACCCGGACGTGTTCGCGGCCGGCGACGTCGCGAACGCCTGGGACCCCGAGGCCGGGCACCGCGTTCGGGTCGAGCACTACGACAACGCCGCCAAGCAGGGCGCCGCGGCGGCCGCCAACATGCTCGGCGCCGACGAGGCCTACACCGACGCGCACTGGTTCTGGTCGGATCAGTACGAGCACAACCTGCAGGCCGTCGGGCTCGCCAAGGACTACGACGAGGTCGTCATCCGCAAGGACGACCCCGAGGCGACCGCGTTCGCGGCCTTCTACGTCAAGGACAACAAGGTCCAGGCGGCGTTCGCCCTGGACAACTCCAAGGAGATCCTCCGCGTCCGCAAGCTCATCGCGGCCGGCACCGAGGTAACCGCGGAACAGCTCGCCGACCCGTCCTGCGACCTGCGCAAGATCGGCCGCCCCGAGCGCGGCCCGCGCCCGAAGTAGCAAACCGCTAACGTCCGACCGAAGGTGGCCCATGGGCCACGTTCGGTCGGACGTTGGCATTTGTGGAGGGCACGTGTTCGTAGTCATCGCTCGGTACCGCACGTCGGTGGAGCACGCGGCCACCGTCGCGGCGCTCCTGGTACCGCTTGCCCAGGCGTCGCGCCTCGAGCCGGGGAATCGGAGCTACGAGGTGCTCGGAAGCGCGGAGGACCCGTGCGAGTTCCGCATCCTGGAGCACTACCTCGACCGTGCCGCCTTCGACGCGCACCTGGAATCGGCGCACTACAACGAGATCGCGGTGGCGCAGATCCGCCCGTTGCTGACGGAGCGTCAGGCCGACTTCTGGACGGAGCTTCCCGGCTCTGTTCGATGACTCACGGGGTCAGCAGATAGAACCGGAAGAAGTCGTTCTCGATGCCCAGGACCTCGCAGGCGGCGAATCCGGCACGGTCGGCAAGGTCCTGCACGGTCGAGGCGCGCAGGGCGGTGCCCAGGGCCTCGGACGGCGAGTCCGCGCGGCTGGCCGGCAGGCAGTGGCTGACGCTCCAGCCGTACATGACCCGCTCGACGGCGTCGCCCGGCGCGGTGAAGACGTCGGCGACGCGTTCGTCGACGATCAGCGCCCGGCCGCCCTCGGCGAGGGCCGCCCGGACGGTGCGCAGGACGCCGACCGGGTCGGACATGTCGTGCAGCGCCTCGAAGATCGTCACCGCCGCGTACGGTCCGCCCTCGCGCAGCGCCGCGGCGTCCTTCACCGCGAACGACAGGCGGCCGGCCACCTCCGGCTCCGGCGGTCGGGCCTGCGCCGCGGCGATCGAGGCCTCGTCCAGATCGACGCCGTCGACGGTCAGCGTGGGGTAGGCCCGGGCGATCGCCAGGCTCGACCAGCCGTGGCCACAGCCGACGTCGGCCAGTCGGGCTCCCGGGGTGCTCAGCGCGTCGTGCAGCGCCGGGATCGCCTCGAGCCACCCGGCCATCTCGGCGAGGAACGCGGGCCGGTTGATGGCCGCCTGGCCCTCGCGCATGTCCGGGCCGTACTCGGCGTAGGGAACGCCGGCGCCGGTGCGAAACGCCTCGACGACCTTCGGCAGCGCGCCCGCAATGCCGACGACCAGGGGAGCGAACGGCGCGACGTGCGCCGGGTCTGTCGCGTCGGACAGCACCGCCGCGTGGGCGGCGGGCAGCACGAAGCGCCGTTCCCGCGGACCGACCGAGGCGTCCTCGACGGTCAGAAAGCCCGCGACGGCCTGCTGCTCCAGCCACTCGCGCAGGTACCGCTCGTCCAGACCGGTGTGCCCGGCGAGCTCGGGGGAGCACACGGAGCCGACCTTCGCGAGCGTCTCGTAGAGCCCGAGTCGCACCCCGAGGTGCACGCCGAACAGTTCCAGCGCTCCGACGGTCGCCTCGAACAGGCGCTCCACCAGCGCGTCGCGATCGGTGTCGAAGCTGGCGTCCACGGCTACTCCTCGGGTCCGGGCACGTTCACGTCGGGCGGGCCCTGTCCGGCCCGTGCGACGACAGCCCTGCGGGTGGGGTTGGACTCGCGGGGCGCCGTGTGCGCGGGCACCTGCACGACGCCTCCCGAAGTCCGGCTGTAGCAGGATCTCAGCATGGGGACGAGCAACCGGAACCGCCGGGCTGCCAGGGAGCGGGCCCGCGACCGGGCCGTCGGTGCGGGCGCACTGGACGAGATGCTCGGAGAGATCGACGAGGATCTGTCCAGCGCCGAAGACGTGGTCCAACGCCTGTTCGCGGAGGGCCTGGACGAGCGCAGCCGGCAGGCGCTCGGCCGGGAGGCTGCGGCCCTGGGTGCGACCGTGCTGGCGGCGGTCACCGCCGCCGGGTGGACCCCGGCGGATCTGCGGGAGATCGTCCGGCGCCGGTTGTCTCCGCCGCCGCTGGGCGAACTCGCGGAGGCACTGGCCGCGCAACAGGACCGACACGGCGCGCAGGTCGACCCGGCCTGGCGGGAACAGGTGGCCGCCCTCGGCGCCGTTGCCCTCACCGACCCGGCGAGCCCCATCGGGCTCGGTCGATCGCTGTTCCTCACCGCGTTCCTGACCAGGCTGCCCGCGATCGCCGAAACGCTTCCCCCGCCCGGACGCCCCGGCAGGGTCGGTGCCGCCGCGCCCCGATCGGCCCACGACGCGAAGCAGCTCGCGCGAGTGCGGGCGCTGCTGGCCAAGGCCGAGTCCACCGCCTACGACGCCGAGGCCGAGGCGCTGTCGACCAAGGCACAGGAGCTGATCTCCCGGCACGCCCTGCAACGACTGCTGGACCAGGCCGAGCACGGCCCGCCTGAGGTGACGGCCCGTCGGATCTGGCTGGAGGACCCCTACCTCATGGCGAAGGCGTCGCTGGTGGGTGCGGTCGCCGGGGCCAACCGGGTGCGCGCGGTGATCTCCGACGACCTGGGATTCGCCACGCTGGTCGGGGATCCGGCCGATCTCGACGCGGTGGAGTTGCTGAGCACCTCGCTGCTGGTGCAGGCCAACGCCGCCATGCTGCGCCACGGCGGCCAGGTCGACCTCAACGGCGCCTCGCGGACCCGTGCGTTCCGCCAGAGCTTCCTGGTCGCCTTCGGTCATCGGATCGCGCAGCGCCTCACCGCGACCGACGCCGCCGCGGTGACCGAGGATCCCGACCGGGAGCGGCTGCTGCCGGCGCTGCACGCCGCCCGGGAGGCCGTGGAGACCGAGACCGCGCGCCTGTTCCCCTCCGTGCGGAGCCGGTCGGCCCGGGTGAGCGACGCCGACGGCTGGGCCGCGGGCCAGGCAGCCGCCGACCAGGCTCGCCTCGAGCTCGGACGGAACCCGCTCGGGCGCGACGCATGAATCCTCGAGCAGACGGCGGCCGACGATCGTGCGCTCGAGGTCCTCGGTACCGTCGCCGACGAGCCGTAGCGGCGGGCGGCTAGCTTCCCCGCCGGCCTGCGGACCAGGGGTCTGGGAGCCGCAGCCCGATTCCCTGGAAGTGCCGGGTGTTTCCCGTGGCCAGGTGGGCCTCGCGAACCAGCGCAATGCCGGCGATCTGCGCGTCGCGGATCTCGATGCTGCGCCCCGCGCGCTGTCGTTGCGCGACGAGAGCTCCCGCGAAGTTGGCCGCACCGGTGCCGGTTCGTCGCGCATCAACGCCGACAGGACGTTGGTGTCGAACACGATCACCAATCGGGTCGCCTCGGCATCGCAGCTTGTGATCGCTTCGCTCGACAAGCGTCCTCGCCTCGGCCACACCCGCGCTCGCTCCTCGCGCGCGGTGTGCCGCTCAGCTTCGGAGCTTGTAGTCCTCGAGCAGGCGGCGGCCGATGATCATCCGCTGGATGTCTGCGGTGCCCTCGCCGATGAGCAGCATCGGGGCCTCGCGGTAGAGCCGCTCGATCTCGTACTCCTTGGAGAACCCGTACCCGCCGTGGATGCGGAAGGAGTCCTCCACGACCTGGTGGCAGTACTCGCTGGCGAGGTACTTCGCCATGCCGGCCTCGAGGTCGTTGCGCTCCCCGGAGTCCTTCTTGCGTGCGGCCATCACCATCATCTGGTGGGCGGACTCGACCTTGCACGCCATGTCCGCGAGCCGGAAGAGCACGGCCTGGTGGTCGGCGATCTTCTTGCCGAAGGTCTCGCGCTGCTGGGAGTACTGCACGCCCAGTTCGAAGGCGCGGATCGCGACGCCGCAGCCGCGGGCGGCGACGTTGACTCGGCCGACCTCGACGCCGTCCATCATCTGGTAGAAACCGCGACCTCGGCCCGCCGCGCCGCCGAGGACCTGCTCCTGCGAAACCCGGAAGTCGTCGAAGACCATCTCGGTGGTGTCGACGCCCTTGTAGCCCATCTTTTCGATCTTCCCGGGCACGATCAGGCCCGGGACGACCTCCCCGAACCCCGAGGGCTTCTCCACCAGGATCGTGGTCATGTTCCGGTAGACCGACTCCGCACCCTCGTCGGTCTTGACCAGCACCGCCGTCAGGTTCGACGAGCCGCCGTTGGTCAGCCACATCTTGGCGCCGTTGACGACGAAGTCGTCCCCGTCGACCTTGGCCTTGGTCTTGATCGCGGCGACGTCGGAGCCGCAGCCCGGCTCGGACATCGAGAACGAGCCGCGCACCTCGCCCTCGGCCATGCGCGGCAGGTACTTCTGCTTCTGCTCGTCGGTCCCGTGCTGCATCAGCATGTACGCGACGATGAAGTGGGTGTTGATGATCCCCGAGACGCTCATCCACCCGCGCGCGATCTGCTCGACCACCAGCGCGTAGGTCAGCAGCGACTCCCCGAGACCGCCGTACTCCTCCGGAATCGTGAGCCCGAACAGGCCCATCTCCTTCATTCCGTCGACGATGTCCTGCGGGTAGGTGTCGGAGTGCTCGAGGTGCTGCGCGGCCGGAATGATCTCCTTCTCGACGAAGTCGTGCACCGTCTTGAGGATTTCCTGCTGGATGTCGGTCAGGTTCTCCGTCTGAGCAAGGCGGCCCATGATGCTCCCGTCGTCGCGGCGTCGCGGCGATGTTACCGGTTGGTAGCGCAGCGGCGGGCGCCACGGTCGCCAGATATCGACAAATGCGCACGAAACGGACATGGACCTCGGGGCGAACAACCAGCACACTCACCCCGAAGCCCCTGCCCTGAACGGACCTCGATTGCACCTGCTCCACCCGCGCCTCCGTCGGGGCGTCTCGCGTCGAAGCCGGTGGGCGCTGGGATCGGTCGCCCTCGCCTACGCCGTAGGCATCGGCGTCATGGAGGTCGCCTCGGACGTCGAGGCCCACGCCTCCGCACCGGCGCCGGCCGCCGCCGTCGTCGTTCCGGGCGCTCCCCTCGTGCGCCCCGTCGCGGCCGCCCCCGTGAGCGCCCGCCCGAAGGCCGCGCCCAGTCCCGCACGCGCCGTAGCGAAGGTCGCCGTCGCGCCTCGGCGAACGCCGAGTACCGCCGCGGCGTGGGCCTCGGCCCGGGCCCGGCACCGGCCGCTGTGGACCGCGGACCCGCATCCGGTGCGCCGCGTCGACTGCACGCATCTGAAGTGCATCGCGTTGACCTTCGACGACGGCCCGATCGGCGGCAGCACCGATCGACTGCTCCAAGTCCTGGCCCGCGAGCACGTCCGCGCGACGTTCTTCGTGATCGGCAAGAACGTGGCCGCCGATCCGGGGCCGTTGATTCGAGCCGCCTGGGACGGTCACGAGATCGGGATCCACACCTGGGACCACCGCAATCTGCGCGGGCGCGGAACGGTCGAACTCGCCGAGGACATCTCGCGGACCTCCGCCGTCGTCGCCCGGTACTCCGGCTTCGTACCCAACCTGGTCCGTCCGCCGTTCGGCTCCATCGACGCCTCGACCGCCCGGCGAATCCCGTACCCGTTGGTGCTGTGGTCCGTCGACCCGGACGACTGGCGGGACCAGAACCGGACCCTGGTCCACGATCGCGTCACCGCCGCGGCCGGCCCGGGTTCGGTCGTGCTGCTGCACGACCCCTACCGCGAGTCGATCGCCGCTGTCCCCAAGCTCATCGCCCACTACCGCAAGCGCGGGTACACCTTCGTCACCGTCTCCGAACTGTTCCAGCGCAGACTCGCCCCGCACGAGGTCTACCGCGGGCGCGAACTCGAGGTCTCGCGCGCACGCGCCGCCGACCGGGCCGCGGGCCGGGTGCGGGAGCCCTACGTCGCGCCGGAACTGCGCACCGAACCGACGGCCAAGCCGACGCCCACTCCGTCGCCCGATCCGACGCCCGATCCGTCGCCCGATCCGTCGCCCGATCCGACGCCCAGTCCGACGCCGAGCACGCTACCGGGACGGGAGACCGAGGCGTTTCCGACGGCGACGCCGAGCGCACCCGGGTCGCGGCGCAGCTGATCAGGCCTCGTCGAACGCGGCCCGATTCGCCTTCACGGCCGCGGACAGACCGAGCACGAGGACCGCGAGTCCCACCGCCGACACGGTCAGGCCGGTACCGACGATCACGCCGTACTTGTCGAGCGCGGCCATCGCCTCGGGCGTCGGATCGACGTCCCCGTCGTAGAACGGAGACCAGGCGAACGCCGCGTTGAACGCGAAGGCGCCGAGCACGAGGCCAACGGTCCACGGCGCCCACCACACCCACAGCGCCGCCCCGGCGAGCCGCGAGCGGTGCACGTCGGTGAGTTCGCGCAACGCCTTGAGCGGCAGCACGATGTTCGCGATCGGCACGAACCAGCCGCCGAGGGCCTGCCCGCGATCGATGTTCAGACCACCGCCCCAGTCTCGGGTGCCGCGGTCCACCGCGGCGTGCCAGGCGACGACGGCCGCTGCGCACACCACGGCTGCGACGAGCAGGGGCGCCATCGCCGAGACCAGGAACTCGCCGGTGTAGGCGGCCTTGTCCTCTTCGCCCGCCTGCTTGCCGGTGGCCTCGTCGAAGCCCGGCCCGCGGTAGAGCCGGAAGTCGCCGGTCCCGCGGTCCGCGAATGCGAGAGCCATCCAGGCCGACGCCGCCGCTGCGAGGCCGAGGGTGGCCACGGCGAAGGCGGCCAGCCGTCCCAGCGGCGGGCCGGACGGCTCGTCGTCCCAGGCGTCGTCCATCGGGCTCCCTCCGCGACGTTCGGCGTTGCACCGTATCGGCCAACGCGGGGACAGGTGCGTGCGGCGTGGCTACGGTGTTGTCCGCGCGAGGAGGGTGCGGTGCGAGGGCTGGCGACGTTGACGGTGGCGGGGGTGCTACTCGCCGGGTGCGCGCAGGCGCGGGAGGCAGATCCGCCGGTCGCGGCCCCGCCCCCTTCGCCCGAGGCGGCCGGCGCCCTCGAGACTCCGGACGAGGCGTCCGAAGCGCCGGCCGCGACCCCGTCCCCGTCCTCCGAACCACCCGTGTTCCTCGATCCCGCGAGGGTCGCGCCGACCGTGCCGGGCGGCTGGCGGACGGGTGGCCCGACAACCCCGCTGCGGTGTCTGGCCGAGGTGGACCTTCGCGGCGGCGAACGGTTCGAGCACGCCTACTCGGGCGAGTCCTCCCTCGCCCGTCAGACGGTGGTCCGGCTCGGGTCCGCGGCGCAGGCCCGTGCACTGTTCGACGACGCGGTGCGTGCCGTGGCGGGATGCGCCGCGGGCGACCTCGCCCCGGCCGAGGGCGGTTCGGCCGAGTTCGAGGACCGGGGCTTTCTCGACGTGGGCGAGGAGACGCGGTTCTTCCGCATCCGCAGTGGCCGCTCCGAAGCGGACGGACGCATCGTCTTCCTGTTCGCCCTCTACCGCGACGGGAACACCTTCGCGGTGTTCGCCATGGACGACCCGCCCGGCGACTCGCCCGAGGACGACTTCGCCCTCACCGCGGCGCGGGCGCTGGACCTGCTCTAGCGAAAGCCCTCCGCGACGGCCTGCAGCCGTCCGCGGTAGGCGTCCCACCAGGCCACGTCCACGTCCGGCGGGAGGTTCTCCGAGCCCAGGCGCAGCCCGACCGCGCCGTCGACGAGTTCGCGGACCACGTCGACCTGCCCGGCGTGCCGGTGGGTCTCGGCGACCACGTGCACCAGAATCTGATGCAGCGTCACGGCTCGGGTCTCCGGCTTCCACCAGGGCACGGTGCCGACGGCGTCCAGTGGAAGTTCGACGATCGTCGCGTCGTCGTGGACCCAGGCGCGGTGGTAGAGGTCGACGATCTGCTCGCGCGACTCCTGCGGGGTCGCCCACATGTCGGCGTTGGGTTCGGCGTCGTCGGCGAACCACGGCAGGGGGATGCCGGAGGGACGGTCGAAGCAGTCGCCGAGGTAGCCGAGTTCGACCGAGGCGACGTGCTTGACCACGCCGAGCACGTTCGTGCCCGTCGGCGTCAGCGGCCGGCGGGCGTCGTACTCCGACAGGCCCTCGAGTTTCCACAGCAGCGCCTCTCGGGCGACCTGCAGGTAACGGGCCAGCGTTGCCTTGGGCTCGGCGAGTTCGATCATCTCCTCACCCTAGGCAGCCTCAGGCGAACGTGGCGGTGGCCGTCATCGCGCCGACGTTGTCCCCGGTGTCGACCGACATCTTCCCGGTGGTCGTGCCGCCGGAGGTTTCGGTGGCGCCGTGGACCAGGATCTGGTGCGAGCAGTACGCGGGGTGGCGGGCCCGGAAGCTGAACTGGGTGACCGTCAGTTCCGGGGAGTACCGGCGCGGGAGTTCCAGGCACAGGATCGCGAGCAGCGGACCGTGGACGATCAGGTCGGGGTAGTGCTCGACGTTGGTGACGTAGTCCTGGTCGTAGTGGATCCGGTGGGAGTTGTAGGTCAGCGCGCTGAAGCGGAACAGCGAGACCGGGTCCGGCTGGAACGGCATCTGCCACGGGCTGTCGACGGCCGCCGGCGCCGCGGTGCTGGGCGAGAACGGCGGACGGACCGGGTCCCCGGAGCGGTACATGATGTTCTTGTCCTCGACCGCGAGCAGGATGCCGTCCGCGGTGAACATGTCCCGCACGGTCACGAACATCATCTCGCCGGAGCCGCCCTGCTTCACCGACACGTTGGTGACGGTGGAGACCCGGGTGACCTCCTGGCCGACGCGGAACGGCGCGTGCTGGATCAGGTGCCCACCGGCGAACATGCGGCGGCGGTCCGGGATCGGCGGCAGGAACGTGCCCTGCAGTGGGTGGCCGTCCGGGCCGACCTCGGACTTGGTGGGCCGGTCCAGCAGGTGCAGCCAGTGCCACAGCGGAGGCAGCGGGTCGCCCTTGCCGCGCACCGGCACCGGCTGGTCGATCAGGCCGGCGAAGGTGGCGGTGGGGGTGATGTCGATGCGCTCGTACTGGGCGGTGGTCTCGGGCTTCCAGTCCGCGGCGATCTCGGCGAGCGAGGGGGTCGAGGTCTGCGGGTCCGCGGTGGTGGTCACGTCATTCTCCTTCTGCGGCGACACCCGGGACGGTGCCTGCCGCGCGTAGCGCTGCGATCTCGTCGGGAGTGCACCCCGCGATCTCCCGGAGCACCTCCCCGGTGTGCTGGCCCAGCCGGGGCGCGGCGACGGCGCGTCGGGCGACGCCGGCGAAGTCGAGCGGGGTGGCGGGCGCGAGGTAGGGCCCGACGCCGGGCTGGTCGAGCAGGGACATCATCGGGTTGGCCGCCAGGGCCGGGTCCGCCACGAGTTCGCCGAAGGTGGCGTAGGTGGACCAGAGCACGGAGCCGGCCGCGAGGCCCGCCGCGACCTCGGCGTGTGGACGGGCGGCGAACCACGGTTTGAACAGAGCGACCAGAAGTTCGCGGTGGGTGTACCGGTCCCCGTCGGTCTTGAAGTCCGCCTTCAGCGCGGCCTCGATGGCCGCGACGGCGTCGGCGGTGCCGGTCAGTTCGACGATGTCCTTGAAGTGACGCGGCGTCAGAGTGACGACCATGACGCGCCGGCCGTCGGAGGTCGCGAAGTCGTGCGCGAAGCCGCCGAAGAGGTGGTTGCCGATGCGTTCCCGGGTGGCGCCGAGCTGCGCCTCGGCGAGCAGCCCGAGGTTGCCTGCGGTCGCGATCGCGACGTCGGCCAGCGCCGCCACGACGTGGGCGCCCTCGCCGGTGAGGCGGCGGCCGCGCTCCGCGGCGAGGATCGCCAGCGCGGCGTAGAGGCCCGCGGCGACGTCCCAGGCCGGCAGTACGTGGTTGACCGGGTCGGCCACGGAGGGCGCGCCGGTCACGAGGGGGAAGCCCACCTCGGCGTTGACGGTGTAGTCCACGGCGGGGGAGCCGTCGGCCTTGCCGGTGAGTTCGACGACGATCACGTCGGAGCGCAGCGCGGACAGGGTCTCGTAGCTCATGAAGGAACGGCCCGCGGCGTTCGTCAGCAGGATGCCGCCGCCCTCGCCGGGAGCGGTCACCAGGCGCTGCACCAGGTCGTGGCCGGCGGGGGAGCGCAGGTCGATCTCGATCGACTTCTTGCCCTTGTTCAGCCCGGTCCAGTAGAGGCTGGTGCCGGACTCGGCGACGGGCCAGCGCCGCACGTCCGGGGCGCCGCCGACCGGGTCGATCCGGATGACCTCGGCGCCGAGTTGGGCCAGGGTCATGCCGCCGAGGGGAGAGGCGACGAACGAGGAGATCTCGACGACGCGCAGGCCCGCCAAGGGCTGTGTTGACTGCCCCACCGCAGGCCCCTCCTTCGCGTCGAAATCCCTCCTGGCACCGTATCGCCTGGACGCTGCTCGGATCCGGGCCGAAGGCCTGGATCGGCGATGGGATGGGACACAGTGACCTGGGCCACGCCAGAGGTGGCCGCGGAGGGGTTGAGATGAGTTCGGAACCGATGGGGATCGACACGACGCGGCAGTCGGGGCAGACCTATGCCCAGTACCGGTTCAAGGTGCCCGAGGGGGCCACGGACGTCGTCCTGATCCGGCACGGCGAGTCCGCGCCGATGGACGCCGTCGACTTTCCCGTCACCCACGAGGGCCAGGCGGACCCGGAGCTCTCCCCGTACGGCCGGGAGCAGGCCGAGGCGCTGTGCGCGCGCCTGCTCCACGTCGGGATCGAAGCCGTCTACGTCTCCACCCTGGTCCGCACCCAGCAGACGATCGCGCCGCTGTGCGCCAAGACCGGCCTGGTCCCGACCATCGACGCGGACCTGCGCGAGGTGCGCCTCGGCGAGTGGGAGGGCGGGGAGTTCCGCCGCCGCGCGATCGTCCGCGACCCGCGGATGATGGAACTGCTCGCCGGCGGGTCGTGGAACCTGGTCCCGGGAGCCGAGGACGCCGACGGCTTCGGAGTCCGGGTGCGTCGGGCGCTGGAGCGCATCCACGCCGCCCACCCCAACCAGCGGGTCGCCGTCGTCGCGCACGGCGGGGTGATCGGCCAGATCATCGGCATGGCCACCGGCGCCGGCCCGCTGGCGTTCATGGCCTGCGACAACAGCTCGATCTCCCAGCTCGTCCTACACGGCGAGCAGTGGATCGTGCGGCGCTTCAACGACACCGAACACCTCGGCCCCGCCCTCACCCAGACCTCCTCGCCGCCGGAGTGATGCGTCTTCTGCCGGGGTGTGGGGGTATCGCGGCGCCTGGATGGCCCCACCCGCCGACACAGGTCGAGGAATGGCGCGGCGGGAGGAAGGGTTGAGGGCTTCGTGACGGTGGTCGGACTGGTGCTCGCGGCGGGGTCGGGAAGCCGGCTCGGCACGCCCAAGGCCGTCGTCGAGTTCGAGGGCGAACGTCTGGTGGACCGGGCCGTGCGGGTCCTGCGCGAGGGCGGGTGCGCGTCGGTGCTCGTCGTGCTGGGGGCGGCGCTGGTCGACGTGCCCGGCGCCGTCGTGGTGGAGAACCCGGACTGGGCCAGCGGGATGGGGTCCTCGTTCCGGGTCGGCCTGGCGGCGCTGCCGGCGGATGCCGACGCCGTCGTGGTGTCCCTCGTCGACCAGCCCAAGATCGGGTCGGACGTCGTCGCGCGCCTGATCGCGGCCGACGCGCGGGTCGCGGTCGCGACGTACGGCGGAGCCCGCCGCAACCCGGTGCTGTTCGCCCGCGACACCTGGGCCGAGGTGTCCGCGCTGGCCGAGGGAGACCAGGGCGCCAGGCCGTTCCTGGCCGCTCACCCCGAGCTCGTCACCGCCGTCCCGTGCGACGATTTGGGAGCGCCGGACGACATCGACACCCCCGACGACCTCCACAGACTTCGCGCAACCTGACCACACCAGTCGACCTATAGGAGTTTCGATGGCCGAGACCGCCACCCTGACCGCCGGCGATCTGCAGACCCGTCTCGGGAACGACCCCAAGATCCGGCTGCTCGACGTGCGCAGCCCGGGCGAGTTCGCGGCGGCGCGCATCCCCGGCTCCCACAACATCCCGCTCGGCGACCTCTCCGCGTACGCCGCGCAGCTGGTCGACGGCTCGGTGACCGAGCTCGTCCTCGTCTGCCAGTCCGGCGGCCGCGCGGGCCTGGCCGCCGACGTTCTCGGCGACGCCGGCCACGACAGCTACACCGTGCTGACCGGTGGCCTGAACGCGTGGGAGCAGTCCGGCGGCGAGGTCGAGGGCGGCAGCGGCAACTCCTGGAGCATCGAGCGTCAGGTCCGCCTGGTCGCGGGCTCCATCGTCGCCACCGGCGTCCTGGCGAGCCTGAAGTATCCGAAGGCCAAGTTCCTCTCGGGCGCCGTCGGCGGCGGTCTGGTCTTCGCCGCGGTCTCCAACACCTGCATGATGGGCAGCCTGCTGGCCAAGCTCCCGTTCAACCGCGCCGGTTCCGGCGACGTGCAGGCGGCGATCTCCGCTCTTACCTCCTAAAGCGGTAGTCCCGCGGCGGCGCCCCCGCACCCGTTGGGTGTGGGGGCGCCGTGCTGCGTAGCATCGGGCGACTGGTCGGTCGACGAAGCCCGAGCGAGGTCGCAATGGCAGAACCCTCCTACGCCTCCGGAACGTCTTCGGTCCCGCTGCTCGGCGAGACGCTCGGAGCGACGCTGGCCCGGATCGCGGCGGCGCACCCGGACGCCGAGGCCGTCGTCGACGTACCCGCCGGGAAGCGGTGGACCTACGCGCAACTGCACGCCGACGTGCGCCGCCTCGCGGCCGGTCTGCTCGCCGCCGGGATCGCCCCTGGCGACCGGGTGGCGCTGTGGGCGCCGAACTGCGCGGAGTGGATCCTGCTGCAGCACGCGACCGCGGCCATGGGCGCGATCCTCGTCAACGTCAACCCGAACTACCGCACGCACGAACTGTCCTACGCGCTGCGCCAGTCCGGCGCCGCGATGCTGGTGACGATCGCCTCGTTCCGCACCAGCAACTACCGCGCGATGGTCGAAGAGGTCCGCGGCGAGTGCCCGGACCTCGCCCACGTCGTGTACCTGGGCGAGGACACCTGGACCGACCTCGCCGAGCGCACCGAACCGGGCCCGGAGCTCGACGAGATCGCGGCGGGCCTGTCCTTCGACGACCCGATCAACATCCAGTACACCTCGGGCACCACGGGCTTCCCGAAGGGCGCGACCCTCACCCACCACAACCTGGTGAACAACGGCCTGTTTCTCGGCGAGGTCATGGCCTACACCCCGGCGGACCGGATCTGCGTCCCCGTTCCCTTCTACCACTGCTTCGGCATGGTGATCGGCAACCTCGCGGCCCTGACCCACGCCAGCGCCGTCATCGTTCCGGCGCCCGTCTTCGACCCGGCCGCGACCCTCGCCGCCTGCGCCGCGGAGAAGGCGACCTCGCTCTACGGCGTCCCGACGATGTTCATCGCGATGCTCGGAGTCGAGGGCCGCGCCGACCTGGACCTCTCCTCGCTTCGCACCGGAATGATGGCCGGCGCCTCCTGCCCCGTCGAGGTGATGAAGCGGGTCATCGGCGAGTTCGGCATGGACGAGATCACCATCGGCTACGGCATGACCGAGACCTCGCCCGTCTCGACCCAGACGCGCATCGGCGACGACCTCGACCGCCAGACCGGAACGGTGGGACGCGTCCATCCGCACGTCGAGATTGCGGTCGTCGACCCGGAGACCGAACTGATCGTGCCGCGCGGGCAGCGCGGGGAGTTCCGGGCCCGCGGCTACCACGTCATGCGCGGGTACTGGAACGAGCCGGAGAAGACGGCCGAGGCGATCGACCCCGCCGGCTGGATGCGCACCGGCGACCTCGCCGAGATGGATTCCGACGGGTACGTCCGCATCGTCGGTCGGATCAAGGACACCGTCATCCGCGGCGGAGAGAACATCGCGCCGCGCGAGGTCGAGGAGTTCCTCTACTCCCATCCGGACATCCTCGACGTCCAGGTCGTCGGCGTGCCGGACGCCAAGTACGGCGAGGAACTGTGCGCGTGCATCCGCCAGGCCCCGGGCACCGCGGCGCTCGACGCCGCCGCCGTCAAGGAGTTCTGCGACGGACGGATCTCGCGACACAAGATTCCGAAGTACGTCGTGGTCGTGGAGGAGTTCCCGATGACCGTCACCGGCAAGGTGCAGAAGTTCGTGCTCCGAGAGGCAATGTCGAAGCAACTCGGGCTCTGACGCCGAGGGAAACAACCCCACGCGGACGTGGCCGCTACCGGCGGACCTCGTCCACCAGGCGAAAGATCAGCTCGTCGGTGACGACGGTTTCTCCGACGACGACCAGCAGGCCGTCTTCCTCGACGAGGCGCGCCTTCATAGGAAAACGCTACCAATCGAGTCCCAGCCGGCCGGGACAAGTACGGCAGACGGTCGCAAGAGATCAACTGAGCCACAGGCGCATCACGATCGGGTGCCCGATCTCGGCAATCCTGTGACTCACCTGATGGACTGACGCCACCCTGGGGGCAGGTCGCAACGAGCGAGGGCGGGACGATGCGGATCGGTGTTGCCGGCGTGGGCCGCATTGGCGCGCTGCACGCGGAGAACCTGGCGAACCTGATCGGCCCGAACTCCGTCCTGGTCGCCGACGCCGACCCCGCCCGGGCCTCGGAAGTGGCCGCCAAGCTCGGCACGACCGCCGTTCCGGACGTCGACGCGCTGTTCGCCGCGGGCATCGACGGCCTGGTGATCTCGGTCCCGACCCCGCAGCACGCGGCCCTGGTCGTCCGCGCGGTCGACGCCGGCGTCGCCGCGTTCTGCGAGAAGCCCGTCGCGCAGGACCTCGCCGCCACCCGTGCCGTGCTCGACGCGATCGCCGGCTCCGACGTGCCGGTGCAGGTCGGCTTCCAGCGCCGCTTCGACCCCGGGTACGCCGCCGCGCGCGCCGCCGTCGTGTCCGGTTCGCTCGGCGCCCTCCACACGATCCTCGGTTTCACCCTCGACCCCGCGCCGCCGCCCGCCGAGTACGTGGCCGGCTCCGGCGGCATCTTCCGCGACTGCCTGGTCCACGATCTCGACGTCCTGCGGTTCGTCACCGGCGAGGAGGTCGTCGAGGTCTACGCGACCGGCACGAACCTGGGCGAGGACTACATCCGCGAGGCCGGCGACGTCGACGCCGTCGCGGTCACGCTGACCCTGGAGAGCGGCACCCTCGTGCAGCTGTCCGCCTCGCGCTACAACGGCGCCGGCTGCGACGTTCGGATGGAACTGCGCGGACACCTGGACTCGGTCACCGTCGGCCTGGACGACCGCACCCCGCTGCGTTCCCTGCAGCCAGGCGTTCCGGCACCGTCCGGACCCGCCTACGACCTCTTCCTGGACCGGTTCGCCGCGGCGTACGTTGCGGAGATGGCCGCGTTCACGACCTTGATCGCGCAGGGCGGGCCGAGCGCCTGTTCCGTCGCGGACGCTCTTGCGGCCTTCGCCCTCGCGGAGGCCTGCGACATTTCCCGGCGCGAGCGTCGCCGGGTGGCTATGGGGGAGATCCGGGCATGAGAGATTTCTTGGACCGACTGGCCGGCGCCCCCATCTCCTGGGGCGTGTGCGAGGTACCGGGCTGGGGCGCGCAACTGCCCGCCAAGACGGTGCTCTCCGAGATGGCCGCGCTCGGCCTGAAGGCCAGCGAGTTCGGCCCCGACGGGTTCCTGCCCGACGGCGGGCGCGCCCGCGCCCGCGCCCTGGCCGGGTACGGCCTGTCCGCGGTTGGTGGATTCGTTCCGGTCGTGGCGCATCGCCTGGACCTCGACCCGGTCGCCGCGTGCAACTCCCTGCTTGCGGACTTCGCCGCCGCCGGGTCGCAGGTGGCCGTTTTCGCGGCGGTCAGCGGGCAGGACGGCTACGAAGGGCGCGTCGAACTCGACGCCGAGCAGTGGCGCACGCTCTGCGTCAACATGGACCGCCTCTCCGCCGCCGCGGCTTCGCACGGCCTGCGCGGCACGCTGCACCCGCACGCGGGCACCCTGGTCGAGCGGCCCAGCGACGTCGCGAAGGTCCTCGACGGCTCCGCGATCTCCCTGACCCTGGACACCGGCCACCTCATGGTCGGCGGCGGGGACCCGTTGATGCTCACCCGCTCGGCCGCCGCGCGCATCGCGCACGTGCACCTCAAGGACGTCGAGCCCGCGCTCGCCGCCGAAGTCCGTTCCGGTGCCATGGGCTACGCCGACGCCGTCCGCGCCGGCATGTACGTGCCGCTGGGCCAGGGCGGGGCGAAGGTCGCCGAGGTCGTCGGCACCCTCGAGGACTCGGGGTACCGCGGCTGGTACGTCATGGAGCAGGACCGCATCCTCGCTCCCCACCGCGACGGCGTCGCCGCCGCGTTGGCCGAGATCCGCGCCGACGTCCGCGCCGGCCTCGAGCACCTGCAGTCCGCGCTGAGCATGCGCGTGAGTGGGCGTCGCGGCGCGGCATGAGTTCTGAGGGTTCGTCAGAACCGTTGGAGGTGCTGGCCTTCGGGCGGGTCGGCGTGGACGTCTACCCGCAGCAGATCGGCGTCGGCCTCGAGGACGTCACCTCCTTCGGCAAGCACCTCGGCGGGTCCGCCGGGAACGTCGCGGTCGCGGCGGCGCGGCACGGACGCCGCTCCGCGCTGGTCTCGGGAGTCGGCAACGACCCCTTCGGCCGGTACGTGCGCCGGGCGCTGGGCGAGTTCGGCGTGGACGACCGCTTCGTCCGCGTCGTCGAGGACCTGCCGACCCCGGTGACGTTCTGCGAGATCTTCCCGCCCGACGACTTCCCGCTGTACTTCTACCGCCGACCCTCGGCTCCGGATCTGCAGTTGCGCGTGGAGGATCTCGACGCCGACGCGATCCGGACCGCGCGGCTGGTGTGGACGACGGTCACCGGGCTGTGCGAGGAGCCGAGCCGTTCGACCACGCTGGAGGCCCTCGCGATCCGCGGCAGGCGTGGGTTGACGGTGTTGGACCTGGACTGGCGGCCGATGTTCTGGTCCTCGCCGTCCGACGCCCGGCCGCACGTCGAGACGGCGCTGCGTCAGTCCGTCGTCGCCGTCGGCAACCTCGCGGAGTGCGAGGTGGCCGTGGGGGAGACCGATCCCGTCCGCGCCGCCGAGGCCCTGCGCCGGGCCGGGGTGTCGTTGGCGGTGGTGAAGCTCGGCCCCGACGGCGTGTTCGCGCTCGACGAATCCGGCGGCGTGCACTGCCCGCCCACTCCCGTCGAGGTCGTCAACGGCCTCGGCGCCGGCGATGCGTTCGGCGGCGCGCTGTGCCACGGCCTGCTCGCGGGGTGGGACCTGCCGCGGCTGTTGTCCTTCGCCAACGCGGCCGGGGCGATCGTCGCGAGCCGCCTAGCGTGCGCGGAGGCGATGCCGACCACCACCGAGGTCGACGCCTTCCTGTCCGCCCGCGCCTGAAAGGCTGCGCCCGTGGGCGACTTTCATCTGCGGCACGGTCGGGCGGCGCGGGGCGAGTGGGCGTGCGAGGTTGCGCCCGGGCGGCCGGGGTGGGCGTACACGTCGCTGCGGACCGTGGAGTTGGCGGCCGGTACGAGCGTGGCGTTCGAGACCGGGGTCGAGGAGGCCGTCGTCCTGCCGCTCGCCGGGTCGTGCGTCGTGCGCTGCGACGGCTCCGAGTTCTCCCTCGCCGGCCGGCCGAACGTGTTCGCCGCCGTCACCGACTTCGCCTACGTTCCGCGCGAGGCCTCCGTCGAGATCCGCTCCGAGTACGGCGGGCGGTTCGCCGTCGCGGGAGCGGTGTGTGAACGGCGGCTGCCGGCCCGGTACGGCCCGGCCGACGGCGTGCAGGTCGAGCTGCGCGGCGCGGGAGTCGCCTCGCGCCAGGTCAACAACTTCTGCACGCCCGCGACCTTCGAGGCCGATCGGCTCATCGCCGTCGAGGTCCTCACCCCGGGCGGGAACTGGTCCTCCTGGCCGCCGCACAAGCACGACGAGCACCGGCCCGGCGTCGAGTCCGAGCTCGAGGAGATCTACTACTGCGAGCTGTCCCGCCCCGACGGCCTGGCCTACCTGCGGGTCTACGGCACCGCGGACCGGCCCATCGACGTCCTCGCCGAAGTGGGTCACGGGGACCTCGTGCTGATTCCGCACGGCTGGCACGGCCCGGCCGCCGCGACCCCGGGCACCGACCTGTACTACCTCAACGTCATGGCCGGGCCGCACGCCGAACGCGTCTGGCGCATCTGCGACGACCCCGCGCACGCCTTCGTTCGCGAGGCCTGGCCGGAGCAGGCGATCGACGCGCGGCTGCCCATGACACCGTCCGCGGCGCCCGGCGCGCAATGATCGGGGCATGCCCCGTCTGACCGTCGCCCAGGCCCTCGTCCGGTTCCTGTCCGTGCAGTACTCCGAACGCGACGGGCGGCGCCGGCGCCTGATCGCCGGCTGCTTCGGCATCTTCGGCCATGGGAACGTCGCCGGCGTCGGGCAGGCGCTGCTGCAGGCGCACGCGACCGGCGAGGCGGACCTGCCGTACTGGCTCGGCCGCAACGAGCAGGCGATGGTGCACAGCGCCGTCGGGTACGCGCGGATGTCGAATCGGCTTTCGACGCTCGCGTGCACCACGTCGATCGGCCCGGGCGCCACCAACCTCGTCACCGGGGCGGCGCTCGCCACGATCAACCGCCTGCCGGTGCTGCTGCTCCCGGGCGACACCTTCGCCACCCGCCGGGCGGGGACGGTGCTCCAGCAGCTCGAGTTCGCGGGGGACCCGGGGATCACGGTCAACGACGCCCTCCGGCCGGTGTCGGTCTTCTTCGACCGCGTGCACCGACCCGAGCAGCTCCCCGACGCGCTGCTCGGCGCGATGCGCGTGCTCACCGACCCGGCCGCGACCGGCGCCGTGACGATCGCGCTGCCGCAGGACGTGCAGGCCGAGGCCTACGACTGGCCGGCGGAACTGTTCGCCGAGCGGACCTGGCACGTCGCCCGGCCCGTCCCGGACCCCGCAGCGCTCGCCCGGGCCGTGGCAACGATTCGCGGGGCCCAGCGGCCGCTGCTCGTGGCCGGCGGCGGCGTCGCGTACTCCGACGCCTGCGCGGCGCTGCGCGCGTTCGCCGACGCCACCGACATTCCCGTCGCGGACACTCACGCGGGCAAGGGCGCACTGCCCTTCGACCACCCCGCCGCCGTCGGCGGCCTCGGCTCGACCGGTACGCCGGCCGCCAACTCCCTCGCCGCGCGCGCCGACGTGGTGATCGGCGTCGGGACCCGCTGGTCGGACTTCACCACCGGGTCGCGGACCGTCTTCGCCGACCCCGACGTGGCGTTCGTGAACCTCAACGTCGCCGCCGTCGACGCGGCCAAGCACGCCGCGACGACGCTCCTCGCCGACGCGCGCGCCGGGCTGGGCGCCCTGGCCGACGCCCTGGGCGGGTACCGGGCCCCGGCGGCGTGGGTCGCCGAACGGTCCGCCGCCACGACGGACTGGATCGCGGTGAGCGACGCGGCCCGGACCGTGGACACCGGCAACGGTCTCCCCGCCCAGACCGCGATCCTCGGCACGGTGAACGACCTGCTGCCCGCCCACGGCACGGTGATCGCCGCGGCGGGCTCGATGCCCGGCCAGCTGCAGATGCTGTGGCGGGCAGGCGATCCGCGCGAGTACAACGTCGAATACGGGTACTCCTGCATGGGCTACGAGATCGCGGGCGGCCTCGGCGCCAAGCTCGCCGCACCCGACCGCGAGGTCGTCGTTCTGGTCGGCGACGGAAGCTATCTGATGATGGCTCAGGAGATCGCGACGGCGGTGTCCGAGCGGGTGAAGCTCACCGTGGTGCTGGTCGACAACTCCGGGTTCGCCTCGATCGGCGCGCTGTCGGAGTCCCTCGGCGGCCAACGGTTCGGCACCGCCTACGCCTACCGCAATCCGGCGACGGGCCTACTCGACGGCGAAGGCCTGCCGATCGACCTCGCGGCCAACGCCGCCAGCCTCGGCGCGCGCGTTCTGCGCGCCGACACCCTGGAGACCTTCCGGGCCGCGTTCCTCGAGGCGCTGGCGGCGAAGGAGACCACCGTCGTCCACGTCCGCACCGACCACGTGCAGACCGCGCCGTCCTCGGAGTGCTGGTGGGACGTCCCGGTTGCGGAGGTGTCCGCGCTGGAGAGCACCGCCCGCGCACGGACCCGCTACGAACAGGCACGCGAAGCGCAGCGTCCGCTGCTGTAGCGACCTTCGCCTTCTACCGCGAGTTTCGACCACGGGCCCCTTCGTCGGACCCTGCCTCGACACGGCTTGACTGGTCTGCGTTGGATGGCCTACCTGCCACCGTCTCCACTCGACCGCCACGACAGTGGGAGTCTCCGGACATGCCGGGGCGTTTCAAGGGGCTACGTCCACCCAAACGTGAATCCGGCAATCGTTGGACCGTCGAGTAGAGCCTCGCACCACGACCATTCGGGACCTGAGTTGGCTCAATTTAGTGCGCACCTGCGCCTAGGGCGTGTCTCCCAATTGGTTCCGGGTCGCTCGGCGAGGCTTGAGCCATGACTCGTACCGCGGTGCTCAGCGATGACCAGTGGGCGCGGAT
>JBQTIB010000045.1:0-29177 GCA_052389435.1 Sporichthyaceae bacterium
GACAGAGATAGACTCTGACGGACAATCAGACATAGGTTTGTCGCTCCCGGACCACCGCCGACCCGCACCCGACCACCGGATTCTCAGGCCCCGACGCGGCGCCATCGAAGATCGCCAAGTCGCACTCTTCTGGCACCAGGGTCGGAACCTCCGCGAGGCGCCCGCCACCCTTGGTGCAAGAAGAGTGGGCGACTGGTGGTGGGGTCGGCGAGACTGGCCCCGTGATCATCGACTTGGAGTCGGCAACGATGCCGAGGTCTTGCCGAATCTGGCTCGACGAGATTCCCGAGTCGGCCCGATCACGGGCTTTGGGCACCGTTTCGACCTACTGGAAGTTGCCCGAAGGCGCGACGGACGGACCTTCGCGGCGGGCGGCCTGGGGCTTCAAGGTGGGGCTTGGCGGCAGCGGTCGGTACGGGTTCCTCGGCGCAGAGTTCGCGCCACACCAGTACGAGCGACTTGAAGTCCACGTCGACGTCCTGGAGCAGGGGAAAGACCCGCCCGATCCGCGTGTTTCGGCGGCCCGGATCGGGCTACCCCACGAGTACGTGGGCGGCGTGCTGGCGGGCGCACTGTATGAACCCGCACTGCTTGGCGCCGGCGCGCTGAGATTCAGATGGGCGGCTGTCCACGAGGTCGACAGCTCCTGGGAGGTGTTCCGTCTGCTCGCGGTGGGTGTTTCTCGACTCCTCAGCCTCCCGCCAGATGCAGGCGAGATTCCCCGCGACTTGTTGCCCTATTTCGGCGGGGACCTGCCGGCGTCGCCAGGGGACGGCTGAGGTCTTTGGACCATGGTTGCCACGGTCCGGAGCTCCGCGGTCGTAGCGTGACCACGTGCAGCCCTTCTACGAAGTGACGGTCTCTCGCCCCTGGCATTGGGGCATCGCGATCATTGGCGCCCCTGTGCAGAAGTACCGACTGAGTTGGGCCCTGGGGTAGTCACGGCGACCCACGAGTGTCTCGTCGTCAAAGTGCGCCACGCTCAAGACATCGAGCTCGCCGAAGGAGCCATGGACCTGGCGATCGCCACCGTGCGCCTGCGAAGCCTCTCCGAGCTCGGCGACGCCGATGACGTCCTCTACGAAGGCGATCTCTTGCTTCCCGATGGCAAGCTCGCTCTCGGCGATGCGGACAGCGAGGTGTCGCTCAACGCCGCACCTGCCAGCGCTCGTGTCCGGGTCCATTCCGCCATCGATCCGGAGTACGGAGTAACGGACGTGCGAATCGACGACATCGCGCCGACGTAAGGGTGGCGTTGTGGCGGCAGCGCTGACCACTTCTCCTGCAGGGCCGTGTAGCGAAATCTGTAGCAACCGCCCTGGAAACGGGCCGACCGCGGCAGACGATCACGGTCCTGACTTGGCTCAAGTCGCCTCCGACAGCCCACCGCACCGTGATGGCATGGAAGGGGTCAGGGGTTCGTAGCCCCTCAGCTCCACCCTTCTGGTCAGCCGAAACGCCTCCTGCTCAGGTAGCCGGAGGCGCTTTTCGTTGCCGGATGTAGCAGTAAGGGCGTTGCCAAGCGCCGTGGCAATCGCCGCGGCGGCGTGTCCCAGCTAGATGGCATGCCCGATCGCGGAAGAGCCGTCGGTCGCCGAGACAGGTGATGCGCACGACCTCGACCCGGCGGGCGCGCTCGAGAATCAGGTAGATCACGTCGCCCACGTTGTCGGGGCCGAAGACCCAGTGACGCATCGCGCCCTCGGCGTTGTCCTCGCTGTATGAAGGTCCGTTCCACGGCGCGATCCGCAGGACGTCGAAGATCTCGCTGAGCGCCGGCAAGCCGTTGTCCGGCAGGCCAGCGATCGTGGCCACGACCTCCGGGGCCACGTCGAAGTCGTACAACCGCCTGGCTCAGTCGCCGTGAGCGGAGTTGCGCAGCCGCGCGGCGATCAGAGCGCGGACGTGGTTCAGCGGCGGGTCCTCTGAACTGGCCTACTTGGGTTGCGAAGCGTCGTACTCCCACGTGCGATGGGCGCCCATGGCCCGGCCCACCTCGGTCCGTCTCACTCACGAGCAGGGATCGACATCTTCTCCGCCAAACCCGCGCATAGAGGGCGAAACCCTCCCGAAGACGGGCGTCCCGGCGCACACTCGCCTCAAGGTGCCGGGCGGTCCTCGTTCACCCGATCGCCCCAATCGCGTCGGCTCGGCGGCATTGCGCGGCCGGGTCGGCGGACAATGATCTTTGGTTTGGGCAGCGACGGGGGGCCACGATGGGCACGGAGTCGGATCGGCCCCGGCGCACGCCGCCGGTGAGCCTGGTGGTGCTCGCGTCGGTCGTTCCCGGCCTGGGGCACCTGCTGGCCGGGCGCACGCGTACCGGCGCGGCACTGCTGGCGGCGGCCGGCGCCTCGGTGGCAGCCGGGGCCTACGCGGCCGGCGCCGTCACCGTCGAGCAGGTCCTGGTTCGGCCGGGGCTGTTGGTCGCCGTCGCCGCCGCGTTGCTCGTGGTCGCAGCCCTGTGGAGTGCCGCGATCTGTTCGGCGTACCGGGCGGTGGCTCCCGTCGGCCAGACGTGGGGCCGGCGGCTGCGCGCTCGAGTCCTGGTGCTCGCGGTGTGCCTGGGGGTGTCGGCGCCGGTTACGGTGGGCGCCCAGCAGGTCCACGCCGCCGCGCAGGCGCTCGAGGTCTTCGCGACCGAGGCCCCGGCCAAGGGCCGCAAGCCCTTCGCCGGGAAGAAGCGCGTCAACCTGGTGCTCCTCGGCGGCGACGCCGGCTCGAACCGGCGGGGAACGCGGGCGGACGTGATCGTGATCGCCAGCATCGACACCGTCACCGGCCGCACCACGCTGATCAGCCTGCCCCGCAACCTGCAGAACGTCCCGTTGCGCCCGGGCACCCGCCTGGCCCGCGCCTACCCGCGCGGGTTCAAGGACTTCTGGTTCGGGCTGTACACCGCGGTCGAGTCCAACCCGAAGCTCTGGCCCGGCGTCCCGGCCAAGCACGCGGCGGCCGCGGCGATGGCCGACACCGCCGGGTACCTGACCAAGTTGAAGGTCCACCACTACGCGGTGGTCGACATGGCCGGGTTCCGCCGGCTCGTCGACGCCCTCGGCGGAGTGACGATGAACGTCCGCTCCGGCAACGGCCGCCCGATCCCGATCGGCGGGTCCACCAACGCCAACGGCTCGGTGAAGTCCCGACCGCACGGACAGATCGCCCTCGGAAAGCAGCACCTCGGCGGCTACAAGTCGATGTGGTACGTCCGGTCCCGGTTCAACTCCGGCGACGGCGAGCGGCAGGCCCGCCAGCGCTGCTTCCTCACCGCGCTGGCCCGTCAGGCCGAGCCGACCTCGGTGGCAAAGACCGTACGGCGATTCACCGCGGCGTCCCGCCAGATCCTGGTCACCAACGTGAGCACCGCCGATCTCGCCGACTACGTCGCCCTGGCCCGGAAGAAGGCGCGCAAGGCCCGAATCGAGCGCGTCACCATCCTGGACGTCGTCGGCTCCTCGATCCACCCGAACATCGGGGCAATTCGCGCCCGGGCCAACGCCGCCGTGGCGGGCGACGCCAAGCCGTCGGCCTACCGCGACCACGGAGCCAAGCGCCGGATCTGCTGAGACCGCACCACCTGACGAACCGTCAGGGCGCCTCGCCCGAGGCCCCCGCCTCGCGGAGCACCTCCGCCATGTCCACGGCGAGCGCCTGGGCGATGAGGTCCTCGAGCGCCGCGGCGGGCAGCGCTCCCGGCTGCTGGAACAGGACCACGCGATCGCGGACGATCATCAGCGTCGGGATCGAGGAGACGTTGAACGCTCCGCTGAGTTCGGGCTGCGCCTCGGTGTCGATCGAGCCGAACACCACGTCCGGATAACGTTCGGACGCCGCCTCGTACACCGGGGCGAACTGGCGGCACGGGCCACACCAGGACGCCCAGAAGTCGACGAGGACCAGACCGTCCCGAGCGACGATCTCGTCGAAGTTCTCCTTGGTCAACTCGACCGTTGCCACGCGGATCTCCCTGGGTCCCGACTTCCCTGAACTACCCGCAACGACATCACGGCGCCGCCGATTCCCGCTCCCGTCCCGATCCGACACGCCATGCCGGGAGCGTTAGTCGGCTCCGCGCACCATGCGGGCGAGGGTTTGCAGCAGCGTCCACGCGAGGACGCCGTCGCCCTGCACCAACGGCTTGAAGTCCCAGCGGGTGATGCCCCGGCAGCGGAGTTCGCTCTCGGCGGTGACGGTTGCCGAGCGGACGCCCTCGTCGAGCAGAGCGATCTCGCCGAAGTAGTCGCCCGGGCCGAGCGTGCGGCGAAACTCGCCGCGCACGGTGACGGTGGCCGTGCCGGCGTCGATGAGATAGAACGCCGCGGCCTCCGAGCCCTCCTTGGCAACGGTCTCCCCGGCGGCGAACACGCGCTGGGTGAACAGGCGCGCGACGGCCTTGCGATCGGGCTCGGCGAGATCGGAGAACAGCGGCACCCGCCCGATCTCCGCGGCGGCAGACCGGACCGGCGCCGGGGGTGGCGGCGGAGCCGAGCCCGCGGCGGTCGTGATCGCCCGGCACTGGAGCAGGTACAGGTGCCCGCCGGCGAAGGCCCACTCGATGTCGCGCTCGAGGCCGTAGGCCCGCTCGCAGGCGTCCGCCAACTCCGACAGGGCCTGCAGTTGCGGGTCGCCGAGGCACAGCGTCTCCCGCACGTTGAACGCGATCTTCTCCTCGAACGTGCCGCCGCCCGGGGCGGGGCGGATCGCGATCTTCTTGAAACCCGGGGTGCGTTCCAGCACCTCGCCGCCGCGCGCGATCCGGAAGGAGTCGGGAATGACCCGGCCCGCGACGACCGCCTCGCCGAGGCCCCAGTTCGCCTCGATCAGGCGTTCGTCGGCGCCGCCGATCGGGTTGCGGGTGAACATCACTCCGGCGGTGTCGGGCGAAAGCAGCGTCTGCACGACGACGCCGACGCTCGGGCGTTCCAAGACCCCGAGCCGTTTGCGGTAGCCGATGGCCGAGTCGGAGTTGGCCGACCACCAGACCTTTCGCACCGCCTCTTCGAGGTCGTCGATCGACCGTACGTTCAGCACGGTCAGGTGCTGACCCGCGAAGCTCGCCCCGGCCGAGTCCTCCCCGACGGCCGAGGAGCGCACCGCGACGGGCAACTGCATCGGCAGCGCGCGCGCCGCGGCGCGGAGCGCGGCCGTGGCCTCTTCGGCGCCGGCCGCGATCGCGTCGACGTCCGGTCCGGGCAGGGCCAGGCCCGGCGGAACCGGCAGGCCTGCTCGCAGCGCTTCGCCGAGCCCGATGGCCTTCGCGCCGTAGACCGCTTCGTCCTCGGCGTCGATCAGCGGCACGATCCCGGTCACACCAGTACCGTCACGGTGCCGGCGTCTCCGTCCACCCGCACCCGGGCGCCGTCGGGAATGCGCTCGGTCGCGTCGCGGGTGCCGACGACGCCCGGGATGCCGTACTCGCGCGAGACGAGCGCCGCGTGCGACAGCGCTCCGCCGCTGTCGGTGACGATCGCCGTGAGCAGCGGCAGCAGGATGTTGAACGCCTCGGTCGTCGCCTCGGTGAGCAGCACGTCGCCCTGCTGGATGCGGTTGAAGTCCGCCGGCCCGGCGACGCGGCGCACGAACCCCTCCCGGACGCCGGAACTCGCGGCCAGGCCGCGGATCACAGTGCCCTCGTGCTCCTCGGCGGACTGCCCGAACATCTCCGCCATCGCGATCCCGACCGCAGCCATCAGGCGCTGCATCGGCGGCGGGAGTTGGGAGGCGGCCGGCGGCGGCAACGGTGCATCGCCGATGTGCGCCGGGGCGTCCTTGGCCGTGTAGGTCAGGTGGTAGAGGTGACGCGCCGCCAGATCCTGCGCGGTCGGGGTCGCCGATCCCTCGAGCACGGCGCACATCTCGTCGGTGGTCGCGAAGACGAAGTGTTCGGCGTCGTGCACGCGCCCGCGGTCGGCCAGGCGCCGGCCGGCCGCCATGGCGGCCCGGCGCATCAGGCCGGAGGCCCAGATGTCGCTGTAGACGCCGCGTTCGTCGCGCACCGAGTAGCCGATGCGCGCCTCCGCCAGCAGCGAGTCGTACGCCTCCCGGTGCTCCCGGGGCACGTGACCGCGCACCTCCGCGACCTGCGCCTCGTAGTCGGTCTCCACAGCGGCCGCGTCGATCGCCGTCGTGATCGAGCGCAGCAGGACCTCGGGCATCTCCAGGGCGTAGCGGCCCGAGATGTCGAAGCCGTCGAGCAGTCGGTACCCGACGAACTCCAGGTAGTCGTTCAACGCTCGCCCCGGTGCGGAGTCCTCGCGGCGCAGGCGTTCCAGGAGCGCGCCCGGGTCCTGCCCGGTGTCGAGGGCCTTGCGCGCCTCGGGGTCCGCGCGGAAGGCCGCGACGAGGGCCTCGTGCTGCGCGGAGCCGCCGCCGGAGATCCGGGACGCGCCGCGCATCAGGCCGAGCAGCTTCACCGTCGGCAGGCCCGTCCACGCCTGCGTCTGGACCAGGAAGTCGCCCGCCGGAATGACCGCGGTGCCGGTGAAGGCCATGTGCTGACGGATCATCAGAACGTGGTGGTCGCGGCAGCGGCGCAGGTGGGCCACCAGGTCGGCGTCGTCGAGCGACTCGGGGTCGATCGCCTGGATCGCCCGGTGCGCGCGCACCGAGTCGGGCTTGCGGACCTCCTCCCATTCCCGTGCCTGCTCACGCCAGCCCTTGGCCCCGAACACCTCGGCCGCGCGGGCCACGCGGGCGTCGAACTCCTCCGACGGCAGCGGCTGCATCTGCGAGTAGCAGAAGCCGCCCGGGTAGGAGGTGACCCGCGTCTGCACCGGAATGCCGTAGAAGGCCGTGAAGTCGGCGAACCCGAGGGCGAAAGGCGTGGGATGCATGTCCGCCCAGTAGCCGGTGACCGGGCGGGGAAAGTGCACCGGGTCGAGCTCCCAGGACCCCGGCCCGGCGGGAAGGAACGTCAACGGCTGCTTGGACACGGTGTCAACCTCTCGACGTGGAGGCGCCAGTCTTGCGCCGGCCGAGCGTGCGCGGCAAGCAGCCGCCGTGGGCAACCTCGGCAGGGCCCGGCCAGGCTGGGGACGGTCCGGCCGGCTACCCGAGTCCGGAGAATCTGACCCCGCTGAGGCGGGCCATCGGTTCCTGCCAGGTGGCGAGATCCCGGTGTTCGAACTTGCCGAGGTGGTCGTGGCCGCAGGCCCGGGCCAGCACCGACATCAACTCCACCGAGGACTGCAGGAACGTGGCGAGGCGGCGTGCACCGGCGGCGACGTCGAGGCGAGCCCGCAGTTCCGGCTTCTGCGTGGCGATGCCGGCCGGGCAGTTGTTCGAATTGCACATCCGGGCGGCGATGCACCCCACCGCCTGCATCGCCGAGTTCGCCAGCGCGACCCCGTCGGCACCGAGCGCGAGGGCCTTGACGAAATCGGTTGGCACTCGCAGGCCACCGGTGACGATCAGCGTGACCCGCCCGCTCGCACCACGTTCGTCCAGGACGCGCCGGGCCCTGGCCAGCGCCGGGATGGTGGGCACGCTGATGTGGTCGCGGAACATCAGGGGCGCTGCTCCCGTCCCGCCGCCTCGGCCGTCGAGGATCACGTAGTCCACTCCGGCGTCGAGGGCGAAGCCGACGTCGGCCTCGACGTGATTGGCACTCAGTTTCATCCCGATCGGGATGCCGCCGGTGAGTTCCCGGACGCGGTCGGAGAAGCGGCGGAAGTCCTCGACGGTGTGCAGGTCGGCGAAGGTGGCCGGGGAGATCGCCGGCTCCCCGGCCGGGATGCCGCGAACCTCGCTGATCCGGCCGATGTTCTTCAAACCGGGCAGGTGCCCACCGGTGCCGGTCTTCGCGCCCTGCCCGCCCTTGAAGTGGAAGGCCTGCACCAGCGGCAGCAGGTCCTCGCGGTAGCCGAACCCGGCGCTGGCCAACTCGTAGAAGTACCGACTGTTGGCCTGCTGCTCCTCCGGGAGCATCCCGCCCTCGCCGGAACAGATCCCGGTGCCGGCCAGTTCCGCCCCCATGGCGAGTGCGACCTTCGCCTCCTCGCTCAGGGCGCCGAAGCTCATGTCCGAGACGAACAGCGGGATCGCGAGGTGCAGTGGGCGGTCCGCGGCCGGACCGATTACGAGTTCGGTGCCCACCGGCACGTCGTCGAGCAGGGGCTTGGTTGCCAGCTGCGCGGTCATGATCTGGATGTCGTCCCAGTGCGGGAGCTCGTTGCGCGGTACGCCCATCGACCCCATCGGACCGTGGTGGCCGAGCTTGCTCAGCCCCTCGCGGGCCAACCGATGCACGAAGGCAACGGTCGGTTCCTCCGGGGTGGGCACGGCTGCGGGAACGGCTCCGGAGGGCACCGGCTCCGGCGCGCCCTCGGACTTCCCCTGTTCGGCGCCCAGTCGGGCGTGGCTGCCGTCGCAGTACGGGGCGTTGCCGGTGCGCTTGCACAGGCACAGGTGCGCCTGGCCGTCCGCGTCGGCGGTGAAGGCCTTGGGCGTGAAGGCGGTCCCGACGTGCGAGCCGTCGCAGAAGGGCTGGTTGGTCGATCTCCCGCAGGCACACCAGTGGTACTCGACGCCGGCGACGAGGTCGACTGCGGCCGGCGCGGTTCCGGCGACGGTCGGTGGGGTCATTCTGGTTCTCCCTGCGGGTGCGACGCGGGTGCTGTGAGACCGATCGGGCGGATCGGTGCAGCGAGCCTACGACAGATAGTTGAACTGTCAACTATCTGCCGTCCGTAGCTCCCTCGGGTACGGAAGGTGCATCCCGGTCGCCGTCAGTGGTTCGTCGGCGGGTCCGGCAGGTCCCCGCCCCCGTCGGGGATGACCTGCCCGGAGTCGCGGTAGGCGACCGCGGCGTGGAAGCCGTCGCGTTCGGCGAAGTCCTTGAACCAGCGGCCTTCCGCGGTGTGGCGGGTGATGCCGTCGAAGAGGGTCGCGAGGACCTGCGTGCCGGCCAGGCCCATGTTGTCGTAGGCCTGGTTGATCATCAGCTTCTGCATCACGAGCTGGTTGATCGGCACGCCCGCCATCCGGTCGGCCAGGGCCTCGACGGCGGCGTCGAGTTCGCCCGCGGGGACCGCCTCGAGGGCGAGGCCCCACTCGGCGGCGGTGGTGCCGTCGATGGTGTCCCCGGTCAGCAGCATCCGCTTGGCCCGCTGCGCGCCGAGCCGGTAGACCCACATCGCCGTGGTCGGGCAGCCCCAGACGCGCGCCGGCGGATAGCCGATCCGGGCGTCCTGCGCCATCAGCAGCACGTCGCAGGACAGCGCGATGTCGCTGCCGCCGGCGATCGCGTACCCCTGGACCTTGCAGATCGTGGGCTTCAGGGATCGCCACAGGGTGAAGAAGTCGTCGGTGTTGGCCTTCATGTCGCGGTAGTCCTTGATGGGATCCCAGACCGGTCCCTGACTCCAGTGCGCCTGCTCGTCCTCGGCGAACTCCTTGAGGTCGTAGCCCGCGCAGAACGCGCGTCCGGCACCCTGCACCACGATGACCCGGACGTCGTCGTCTGCGTTGGCCCGCTCGACGGCCCTGCGGATGTCCCCGGGCATCGCCTCGTCGATGGCGTTGAGGCGCTCGGGCCGATTCAGCGTCAGATAGGCCTTGCGGTCCTGCACGCGGTAGGTCACGGTGCTCGCGGAGTCCATCGGTTCTCCCTGCCTGGGCTGACGACGCGGACCGCGCCATCATGTCGGTGGGGTGATCCACCCGTGGCCATGGGAGCGCAGTGATCGCGGATCGGTGGGGCGTGACCGACGCCGAGGGCAACGCCCCCCTGGCCTCCACCAACCGCACCACACCCCAGCGGACCCGAACCGACGAGGCGCTCGTCGCACCTCTCGGCTAGGCCGACCGCGGAGTAGTGTCAACCCGTCGCCCCAGACTCCGGTGACACCTGGTCACGCCGCCGCCTCACGGCCCGAGCCCAGTGCATGCACGGCTACCAGCCCGGCACCCGGCACTCGACAGGCGACCTCCCTGCGCTCGCAGGCCTGGCTTCATCGATGCGTGGCGCCGGCGACGGGACCACGAATGACCCACCCGGTTGGGCCCACGCCCGAGGACTCGACGCCCGATGGGGCCGAGGTCAGCCTCGAAGACCTCCTGCGCCAGGTGGCCCTGGGAGACACCCAGGCCTTCGAAGTCGTCTATACGCGGATCTCGGCCCCGGTCTACGGGATCACCCGCCGAGTGCTGCGCGACGTCGCGCAGGCCGAGGAGGTGACGCAGGAGACCATGCTCTGGGTGTGGCGGGAGGCCACGCGATTCGACGAGGCCCGGGGCAGCGCCATGGCCTGGATCATGACCGTCGCCCGCCGGCGCGCGGTGGACCGCGTCCGCTCCTCGCAGTCGGCGGCGGATCGCGAACGGCGCGCCGGACTGCTGGAGGTCGCGCGGGCCTACGACGAGGTTTCCGAGAACGTGCTGCACCGCCTGGACCGAGAGGCGGTCCGCCTCGCCTTGGACGCGCTCACCCCGATGCAACGCGAATCGGTCACCCTCGCCTACTACGACGGCTACACCTACCGCGAGGTCTCGGAGATTCTCCAGGTGCCTTTGGGCACCACCAAGACGCGCATCCGCGACGGCCTGCTGCGAATGCGCGACGCGCTCGATGCCTCCGTCTGAGATCTCACGAGGAGCGACCGCGAATCGGTCCCGGCACGGCCGTCGAGCTGCACGCCCCTCCAGGACTGCGCGTGCGGAGTCGAGGCCGGCGAGCTACCCGGCGCGGCGACGGCGCCAACCCAGAGCGATCATCAGCGCCCCGAACACGGCGGCGACGCCGCCGAGGCCGAACCACATGCCGCCGTCGCTTTCGGCGGTGGTGCCGAGGCCCGTGGCCGCGCCGCCGACCGGCATCGGCGCGGATTCACCCGGAGCGCTTGATCCCGCGGCGGTGGGGGCCGCGGTGTGGGTGGCGTGCGACGGGTCGCCGGCTGCCGCCTTCGCCGCGGCCGGAGCGGCCGCGGGCGGCGGTGCCGCGTACTTGCCGCAGGTGCCCTTGGAGTTCCACGGTGCGAGCACGCCGTTCGGGTTGTCCGCGAACAGCCAGGCGTGCAGGTCGTAGTGGCGCGGCATGCCGGGCTCGTGGCCCTCCATCGGCCCGTCGAAGGGGTGGTTGAACAGCGACGGGCGGTCCGGGGAGGTGGTCAGGTCCTGGTCGTCGTCGGGCCGGAACCACTCGACGGCGGCCAGCGCGCGGGAGCCGTCCGACTGGAGTTGGTAGACCATGATCGGCGGCTTGGCGATGTCGGTGTGGCCGTTCTTCATCAACTCGTGGTTGACGTAGTGAAAGCCCATCACGCCCATCGGGCCGGCCACGCACACGTCGGTGGCCTCGTACCCCGCGGCGACGGCGGCGGCCGGGTCCTTGAACTTCTCGGTCGCCTTGCGCACCGTCGCCAACTGTTCCTCGACGGTGGGATCGGCTGCGTGGGCGGGGGCTAGGGGAAGAAAAACGGTCAGCGCGGTTCCGGCGACAACCGCTGCGGCAATCCTCGGCATGATTGCTCCTCACGTTTCGGCCATTTCGGAACCTAGAGGAATATTCGCTTTTCCGCCATCGGGCCGCAGCACCTCGGCCACGCGACCGCTGGCGCGGCGCAAACCTGAGGGTGTATCAGAGGACCTAGCATCCGAGCGGGCATACGACGTTCCACCGCGCCCTTGCCTGCGCCCCAAGCCGAGCTTCACTGCCGATCGGAATCGTCATGAGTGCTGAGTCCACCCCGAATCCGGCCGCGATCCTGCAGATCGGCTTCGGTTTCTGGCCTGCCAAGACCCTGCTGTCCGCCGTCGAACTCGGTCTGTTCACGGTGCTGGCCGAGGCTCCCCTCACCGGCCCGCAGATCGAGGAGCGCCTCGGCTTCGGTTCGCGCGCCACCTACGACTTCCTCGACACCCTCGTCGCCCTGCACCTGCTCGAGCGCGAGGGCAACGGGCTCACCGCGATCTATTCCAACACCGCGGACACCGGGTTCTTCCTCGACTCCAACTCCCCCGCCTACATCGGCGGGATCCTGGAGATGGCCAACGCGCGGCTGTATCCGTTCTGGGGCGGGCTGTCCGAGGCGCTGCGGACCGGGCAGCCGCAGAACGAGGTCAAGCACACCGGGCGCTCGATGTTCGAAGAGCTCTACGCCGAACCCGAGCGTCTCGAGCAGTTCATGCGCGCGATGTCCGGCATCTCCGCCGGCAACTTCCACGCCCTGGCGGAGAAGTACGACTTCTCCAAGCACCAGACGGTGTGCGACGTCGGCGGCGCGACGGGCCAGCTCTCGATCATCCTCGCGCAGCACCACCCGCACCTGCGCTGCACGAGCTTCGACCTGCCCGTCGTGGTGCCGATCGCCCAGCGGACGATCACCGACGCGAAGCTGACCGATCGCGTCGAGGCCGTCGGCGGGGACTTTTTCGCCAACCCGCTGCCCAAGGCGGACGTGATCACGATGGGCATGATCCTGCACGACTGGAACCTGGACCGGAAAAAGCACCTCATCCGCCAGGCCTACGACGCGCTGCCGGCGGGCGGCGCGCTGATCGCGGTGGAGAACATCATCGACGACGAGCGCCGCGAGAACGCCTTCGGTCTGATGATGAGCCTGAACATGCTGATCGAGTTCGGCGACGCCTTCGACTTCACCGGCGCGGACTACCGCGGCTGGTGCGAGGAGGCCGGCTTCGGCCGCGTCGAAATCCTGCACCTGGCCGGCCCGGCGTCGGCGGCCATCGCGTACAAGTAGGGCCCCCGAGCAGTCGTCGGGTCCGCCCCGGACGAGGAGCCGCATGAACGCCAGCGCAGTCGATCCCTGGATCCTCGAACTGTTCCGCGCCATCGACGCCAAGGACGTCGCGACCTTCGCCGGGGCCTTCACCGACGACGGGTACTTCCGATTCGCCAATAGCGCTCCGGTCGTCGGCAGGGAGCTGGTGGGGGCCGCCCTCGCCGGCTTCTACGACGCGATCGGCGGGCTCCGCCACGAGATTCTCGGCGTCTGGTCCGGCCGGTGGGAGGGGGGCGACGTCCACAGCGTGGAGTCGACGGTGACCTACACGCGCACCGACGGCAGCCACACCGAACCGCTCCCCGTCACCACCACCATGAGGCGGACGGGAGACCTCATCGCGGACTACCGCATCTTCATGGACATCGCGCCGCTGTTCGCGAGCGAGAGGTAGGAAAGCCGCCATGTACAAGGGAATCGTCGTCGGAACCGACGGCTCGGAGACGGCCGCGAAGGCAGTGCGCCGCGCCGCGGACCTGGCCGCGACCACCGGAGCCACACTGCACCTGGTGAGCGGATTCCGCCTCCCCAGCCGGGCGATGGCGGCGATGCCCGAGGGCGGGCTCGTCGCCGCGGAGGCCGGCGGCGAATGGGACTCGGAGGCCTCGGCCGGGGTCCTGCAGATGCTGAACGAGATCGCCGCCGGGCTGACGGGGGTCCAGGCGCGCACGCACGCCGTTCCGATGGCCGCCGTCGAGTCCCTGCTCGAGGTGGCCGGGCGCGAGGGCGCGGACCTCATCGTCGTCGGCAGCCGCGGCATGCAGGGCTTTGGCAGAGTCAAGGGCAGCATCCCCAACTCCGTAGCCCACAAGGCCGATGTCGACGTCCTCATCGTCCACACGACCCGCTCCAGGGAGTCGACATGACCATCGACGTAGCGGCCATCGACGCCGACCGTGCCGCCATCGAGGCGCAGTACCTCGCCCCGCGCGACCAGCGCCCGGAAAGCAGCGCTCGCGGGGTCCACCACATCGCGCTGTTGTCCCGCGACGTGCGCACGACCATCGAGTTCTACCAGGGGCTGCTGGAGTTTCCGCTCGTCGAGATCTTCGAGAACCGGGACTACGTCGGCTCGAACCACTTCTTCTTCGACATCGGGCGCGGCAACCTGCTCGCCTTCTTCGACTTTCCCGGCCTGGACCTCGGCCCGTACGCGGAGGTCCTCGGGGGGCTGCACCACCTCGCCATCTCGGTGACCCCGGAGAAGTGGGCGCACCTGCGCGGCAGGCTCGAGACCGCGGGCGTGGAGTACGTGATCCACTCCAAGGTCTCCATGTACTTCTGCGACCCGGACGGCGCCCGGATCGAACTGCTCTCGGACCCGCTCGGCGAGATGTACGGATCCGCGATCCTCTGATGCGGCCCTTCGTCCACGACCAGCTCCCGAGCCGGATCGTTTTCGGCACCGGGTCCCTCGCCCGGCTGGCGGAGGAGGTCGATCGCCTGGGACTGCGCCGCGTCCTGCTGATCTGCGAGACCCGCGCCAAGGCCGTCGGCGACGAGGCCGCGAGGGCGCTGGGGCCCCGGGTCTGCGCCCGGATCGACGAGGTCCGCCAGCACGTGCCACGGTCCGACGTCGACGCGGCGCTCGAGATCGCCGACGCCCAGGGCGTGGGCGGGCTGCTGGCCATCGGCGGCGGCTCGGCGGTCGGGCTGGCCAAGGCGCTGGCGCTGTCCCTCGACGTCCGGATCGTCGCGGTACCGACGACCTACGCGGGCTCCGAGGTCACCCCGATCTACGGCATCACCGACGGCGAGCGGAAGGTGACCGGTCGGGATCCGCGGGTGCTGCCGTCGGCGGTCCTCTACGACCCCGTCCTCACCGTCGGACTGCGGCCTCCCGTCACCGCGGCCAGCGGAATGAACGCGCTCGCGCACTGCGTCGAGGCTCTCTACGGCCCCGAGCACGATCCGATCGTCGCGCTGCTCGCCGAGGAGGGCATCCGCGCCCTGGGCCGCGGCATTCCCGCCTCCGTGACGGACCCTCGGAATCTGACGGCTCGTTCGGACGCCCTCTACGGCGCCTACCTCGCCGGCGCCGTCCTCGGCGTCGGACAGATGGCCCTGCACCACCGGCTCAGCCACGTGCTCGGCGGCACCTTCGAACTGCCCCACGCCGCCGTCCACTCCGCCGTGCTGCCGCAGGTCGCGCGGTTCAACGCCGCCGCCGCGCCCGAGGCGATGGCGCGCGTCGCCGCGGCACTCGGCGTGCCGGACGCCCCGTCGGGCCTGTTCGACTTCGCCGTCTCCGTCGGCGCGCCCACGGATCTCGCGAGCCTCGGGATGAGCGAGTCCCGGCTGGCCGAGGCCGCGGCGTTGGCGGTGCACGACACGACGTGGAATCCCGCCCCCGTCGACGAATCCGCCGTCCTGGCGGTGCTGCGCGACGCCTACGCCGGCACCCGCCCCACCTGAGCATTCTCGCCCATCGGTCCCACGCCAAAGGAGCACGAGATGTCAGATCAGTTCAACGCCATGAACTTCGCCGCCAAGGACACCCTGCTCGGATTGGTTCGTCGGGAGGCCGAGGGCCTGATCGCCATGGCCTCCGAACCGGGCAACTGGGAGGCCCCGACCGCGGCCGGCGACTGGCAGGTCCGCGACCAGGTCGGCCACATGATCGACGCCACCGAAGGCTACTTCCCGGGCTTCGAACTCGCCCGCGCCAAGCAGGAGTCCACCGACACCCCGATCGGGCTGAAGGACATGGCCGCCCGCCTCGACGAGCGCGCCCGCTCGCACCGCGTCCTGTCCCAGGCCGAGGCGATCGACCGGCTGCGCGGATCGCTCGAGAAGGCCATGGGCATCTACGCCGGCCTCACCGAAGAGGAGTGGATGGGCCTGCAGGTCTTCCATCCGTACGCCGGCCCGCTGCCCGCGGCGTTCTACCCGTGGTTCCAACTCGTCGACTACGGCGTGCACAGCTGGGACATCCGCGAGGGCATGGGCGAACCGCACGCCCTGGCCAGCGACACCGCGGACATGCTCGCCCCGCTGGGCCTGATCGTCTGGCAGATCACGGCGATGACCGACAACGTCGCCGAGCCGTTCACCGTCGGGATCAGAAACCTCTCCGGGGCCAATGCGGGCAGCTTCCGCATGAACGTTTCCAAGGAGGGCCTGGCCTACGAACCCGGTGCCGTCGACGACCTGGACACGGTCTTCGAGTACGACCCGGCAACTCTGGTCCTGTCTTCCTACGGCCGCGTCCGCGGCGGCACCGTCCGCGGCGACGCCGAGCTCGCCAACCGCTTCGGGTCGCTGTTCTTCCAGATCTGAGGCCCCGCCACGACGATGGCCGTGGGGGTTGTCATCCCCCACGGCCATCGCCGTCTCGGTTCGGCAGGGGCCGAGCGGAGCATGCCGGGTGGCCCGAGAGCTCCGCCGCGATCGAGCTCGCACACGTGAGCCTCGGCGGCCTCTCGGTCGCGTCCAGGTGCGCCGACGGCAGCGAGCGCCGGGCCATCTGCTGCACCGCCGTCGCCAAGGCGTCAAGTTGGTGGTGGCCGCGGGCAACGAGTCCCCCGACGCCTCCACCTCGGACCCGGCGGCCTACCCCGAGGTCATCGCCGTCCGCCTCGCCGACCTCGACGGCAAGCCCGGCGACCTCGGCACGACCTGCTACGCCGAAACGACCGCCGACGTCGGCGAAACTCGGTGCCCAACGGTTCTGGTATCGGCCGAAGTGTCCCGGACGGCGCTGCTAGCTTGCCCACGTGGGAAAGCAGATCGCGGCCGTGTTGCCTGCCGGGTTCGGCCGGTGAAGGCCCACCAGCGGATCGCGATGGCCATCGCGGGCGTCCTGGCGATCGGCGTGGGCGGCGGGACGGTGGCCGCCCTGGTCTCCGGCAGCGGCGAGGCGGCGCAGTCCCGCACCGGCCGGGCGCTGACCGCCGCGGAGGCCGATCGCCTCGCCCTCGCGCGCTTCCAGATGTATCGGGGCACCGGTACGCACTTCCGCTCCCAGGTCGTGTCCGCCGGCAGCGCCGTGGACCTGAGCGGGGACGTGGACTTCCGGCGGCGGCTCGGTCTGGCGCAGGCCAGCGTTCAGGGGAAGGACAGCTTCACCCTTCAGTGGAACGCGGCCAACCTGGCCGCCTGGCCCGGCGGGAGCGGCGTCCTGGAACCTCCGGCACGGCTGCCGAGCACCGACCCAGAAATGCGCGCGCTCGATCCCGCGACGATCGGCGTCGACTCGATCCTCGCCCTGATGCTTGCGTTGGGCCAGGACCGCCCAGACGAGGCACAACAGCTGCGCCAGAACGGTACGGCGTGGCTTCGCCGCGAACGGGTGAACGGGATCGACTGCGACGTCGTCGCCGGTCCCGCGGCCGAGGGCGCGAAGGCGGGCAACGTCGTGTACTGGGTCGGTCCGAACAGCGAACTGCCCCGCGTGGAGGCCTATCTGGGCGGCGGCGCCACCGCCACGCGGGTGGACCTCGACCCCAGGGCCTTCACGCCCTTCGACGCCGCCAAGGGCTTCGCGGCCGGCTAGCGCTGCGTCCCCGGCGCCAGGAACTCGGTGTAGCGGTCCGAGGACGCGCGAATGTAGAGCCGGTCCGGGCAGGGGCCGGGGCTGCCGAGCACGGTCTGCTGCGACAGCTTCGGCGGGTATCGGAACAGTTGGCCGACGTCCGGATCGTTCTTGGCGTTGACCTCGTCGATGGTCATGTCGGTGACCGACTGCTCGTAGTCCCGCCCGCACCAGGAGATCCGCTCGCCGACGTCCAGGAACGGCCAGGAGCCGTAGTTGCTGTGGAAGGCGAGCGACCAGCCGACGGCGGCGGCGACGGCGGAGAAGGCCACGGTGTTGCGCAGCACGCGCCACCAGAACCGGCGGCGCTCCCGCCGCAGCACTGGATCCCCCGCTCGCGCCATGCCCCCAGTGTCCCCGATCGGGGGGCGCGGGGCCGTTCGTGCCGGGCTCGTGGCGCCCGATTTCCACTCCTCGGAACCCCGTGTGGCGATCGCCAGCCCGACCCGCGCCCCGAGCGCGAGGTCTAGTCCTCGACGACGGCGTCGAAGGCGGTAGTCGTCAGGCGGGTTTCGACGTCGCACCAGTCGCCCACCCGCGGCGGGGTGACGTCCCCGGGCAGCCACAGCAGGGAGACCTGCATGTGCGGCGGCTCGGCGAACCAGCGCTGCTTGCCGCCCCAGGAGAACGGCGACAGCGCCCGGTTGACCATGCCCAGGCCGGCCTCGGCGCCGATCTTCGCCCGGCCCTTCGCGTCGCCGACCGCCTTGGGGGCCGCCAGCCCGATGCCGTGCGCGGTGCCGCCGGCGACGACGAGCAACCGCCCGGCCCTGCGGGCCTTGCGCTGGCGGTACCCGTACCTCTCGCCGGCGCCGATCTGCTCGACGTCGAGCACGCGGGCCTTGCCGCGCAGCGCGCCCCGGTCCCCGAGCCACAGCTTCGTGCCGATCCGCGGCCGGAAGGAGGTGGCCGGGTACCGGCGCGCGAGGTCCGCGAGGTCGTCGGAGGACAGGTGACTGACCCAGAGCGTGGCGGTGTCCAGGCCCGCGGCGCCGAGGCGGTCGACCCAGGCGGCGACCTCGTCCCGGGACGCGCCCGGCGGGACGTCCATGGGCAGGTGCAGCGCGAAACCCTCGAAACGAACCCCCGCCAGGGCCTCGGGCAGGGCGGCGAGGTCGCCGGCACCGAGGCCGTGACGACGCAGCGACGTGCGGCACTCCACCACGATGCGACGGCCCGTCAGATCCGCGACGGCTTCGAGCGAGGCGGCGGTGTGCACCACCCGGTCCCCGAGCGCCGCCGGGACGGTGGGCGCCGGGTCCCCGGCCAGGTGCGGGGTCAGCACGAGAACCCGGGAGAACGGCACCTCGCCGAGCAGGGCGAGTTCCGGCGTGGTGCCGACGGCGAAGCTGTCCACGCCGAGACCGGCGGCGTAGCCGGCGCAGCGGGCCACGCCGAGCCCGTACCCGTTGCCCTTGGCCACCGGCACCAGGCCGGGGTAGCTGTCGTGGACGCCCTTGAGCCCGGCGGTGAACCGGGCGCGGTCGATGTGCAGTCGCAGCATGCGCTAGTGCCCTCGTCGTGCCATGTAGAGCTGAAAGGCCTTGTGGAGCAGGGGGTTGAGCGGATAGTCCCACTCGCCGAGGTACTCCACGGCCTGCCCGCCGGTGCCGAGCTTGAACTGGATGAGCCCGAACAGGTGGTCCTCGGGATTCAGGGTGTCGGAGATGCCGCGCAGGTCGTAGACCGTCGCGCCCGCGGCGTGGGCGTCGGACAGCATCCGCCACTGGACGGCGTTGGAGGGACGCAGGTCCCGCTTGTGGTCCGCGGAGGCCCCGTAGGAGTACCAGGCGTGCTGCCCGACCCGGATCCAGATCGTGGAGGCGAGCAGTTCGCCCTCGTGCCGCGCCATGTAGAGGCGGAAGCGGTCCGGGTCCTCGGCGGACAGCGCGTCCATCATCGTCTTGAAGTAGCTCAGCGGCCGCGGGGTGAACTTGTCCCGCGTCGCGGTGACGAGGTAGAGCCGGTGGAACTCCTCGAGGTCGCCGGGTCCGCCGAGTTCGACGGACACCCCGGACTTCTCGGCCTTCTTGATGTTGCGGCGCCAGAGTTGGTTGAACCCGGCCGAGATCTCCTCGAGGGTCTTGCCGGCCAGCGGGACCTGGAAGACGTACTGGGGCTGCCCGGCGGTGAAGCCGGCGGCCGCGGAGGGGGGCTGCCAGCCCAGGGTGCGCAGCATCCCGCCGATCTCGATGCCGCCCTGCTCGGTGACGTCCGGGGTCAGCGCGGCCAGCCGGGTGGTGCCGCCGCCGGCCACGGCCGCCTTGATCGTCTCCGAGCTCCAGCGCCGGGTGACGACCGGCGGCCCCATGCGCACGGCGAACGCGTGGCGCTTGCGCAGGTGGGCCAGCATCGGGTCCAGCCAGCCGCGCAGGTCGGACAGGGTCGCGATCGTCGACCAGTCCAGCGCCGGGCCCTCCGGCAGGTAGGCGAGGTACCGCTTGACCTTGGGCAGCTGCCGGTAGAGCACCAGCCCGGAGCCGACGACCTTGCCGTCGGCGTCGCACCAGCCGATGGACTCCGAACGCCACTCCTTCTTGACCGCGCCCCACGAGGGGCACTGCAGGAAGCTCGCGGCGGGACGGCTCGCGACGTGCGCGAGATGCTCCGCGGCGGTCAGCGGACGGACGGTCAGCGGCATGGAGCTCTGCGCTTTCTTGGTGAACGACAGTGACGAGCCAGGGACGAGCGAGGGCCTGGGGTTCATAACCAACAGAGCACGATCAAACCTTTTGGGCGGCGCTTAGAGGCTATCGACCCGCCCCTTCCGGTGTCCTCGATACGATTCTGCTCACTCTGCGGCGTTCGAACGCGCTGCTCAGAAGCGTGACGAGACGCCTTGGGGACGGCTTAGCCAGTGCACAGAAAAGTCGAACTGCCCGCGGCGCCCAGTTGGAATCGACTGGCGCCGTTCGTTCTGGTTGGCGTCGTCTTCGTCTGTACGCGCATCGCGATGCTCCTGCTGACCGTCCGCGAGCAGGAGTTCGTGCTCCCGTCGGTCACCAACGACGTGAAGTACATCTACTCCCAGTGGTTCAACGTTCTGGTCGAGGGGCGCTTCCCCGAGAACGACGTGATGTGGCAGTACCCGCCGGCCGCCGCGCTGGTCATGCTGGCCCCTGCCCTGCTGCCGCTGAGCTACGTCGTCTCCTTCTACTGGATCTCCTTCGCCTTCGACGTCCTGGCCTTCCTGGTGCTGGCGATCGCCGCGCGGTCCCGGCGAGCCGCCAGCCCCTCCAGCGGTTGGCGCGCGCTGGCGGACCGGCGCACCCAGCCGTGGGCAGCGTGGGTGTGGGCGCTGGGCGTTGCGATCGGCGGACCGATCGCCTACGGGCGCTACGACCTGATCGTCACCTCGGTGGCCATCTGCGGGCTGGTGCTGCTCGCCGGCCGCGCCCCCGAGGGCAGGCGGCCCGCGCTGCGCAACGGCCTCGGCGGGGCGCTGATCGCGTTCGGCGCCATGCTCAAGGTCTGGCCGGTCCTGCTGTTGATGGTCCTGGGCCCCGTCCGCCGGATCCGCCAGGCCTGGCTCGCCGCCGCCGCCACCGCCGCCGCGCTGCTGCTCGCGTTCTGGGTCTCCATGCCGGGCGCGCTGTCGTTCCTGTCCGCGCAGGGCGGGCGCGGCATCGAGATCGAGTCGATCGGCGCGCTGCCCTTCCACATCGCGACCCACCACGGGTGGGAGGGCCGGGTCGCGCTGAACTACGGCTCGATCGAATTCCTCGGCCCGTACGTGCAGCTCGTCGCGGCTCTTTCGCTCGCCACGAGCGTGCTCGCGTTCTGCTGGCTGGCGTACTGGCGGGTGACCGCGAAGCGGTGGAACCCCTCCACCACGGCCGACGCAGCGCTCGTGGCGGTGCTGATGTTCGTGGTGACCAGCCGGGTGATCAGCCCGCAGTACATGGTCTGGCTCGTCGGCCTCGCAGCCGTCTGCGCGCTGCACTTCGGCCGTCGCGGGGACTCGGTCATGGGCCTGCCGATCGCGATGATCATGATGGCGACGGCGCTGAGCTGCCTGGAGTTTCCGTACTTCTTCGACGAGCTCATGCGCTCCGAGCGCAGCGCGGTCCTGCTGGTGACCGTTCGCAACCTGCTGCTCGTGGCCGCGGCGGTGATCGGCGCGAGCCGCCTGTGGCGCAGCACGCGGACCTCCGGCGCCGACGAAGAGAACTCGGCGGTCCACCTGCCGACGCAGCGGGTGCCGGCGGGGGCCGACGAACAGAGCTCGGCCAGCTGAGCCCTCTACGGTCGGCGCGGATCACCGAGGCGCGCGGTAGGGGTGCACCTCGCCCTCGGCCGACGCGGTGGACACGGTCAGCGGCGAGGTCACGCAGTTGCCCTTCTTCGGGGTGATGCTGAAGACGCCGTCGAAGAAGTCGCCGGTGAACTCGCCCTTGAGCAGGCCCTTCTTGGTGACCGCGCCGTAGGTGAAGGTGAACGGGTTGCGCAGCACGAACTTCCCCTTCGCGGTGGGGAAGGTGATGGTCATGACGCCCCAGCCCTCGCCGCCGGAGGTACAGCTGTCCGGGTCCACGGTGCCGATGCGGCCGGCAGAGGTGTAGACGCCGGGCCCGGTCACGGTGCGCCCGAGCACGCGGCCGTCGCAGTCGACCCTGCCCGCCGAGCCCACGAAGCTCCCCCGGCCGGGCTTGAGGGTCACACCCGGCCGAAATGTGACGTCGGCGGCCCTGACCTTGCAGGGGGTGGTCGCGGTGGCCGACGCCGGGGCGGTGGGTGCGGACGGCGCGGAAGCGTCCGCCTGTTCGGCATTCGCGGGCACCTGGCCAAAGACGGACAGGACCAAGCCTGCGACGGCGGCGACCGACAGACCGGTTCGGGCGGCAGCGGAGACTGGCAACGGGGGCTCCTCACGAGATGTGGCCGACGCCCCGCGGCACCGGGGCGGCGCCAGCCTCCCGCCCTTCGCCCGGCGAAACGTCATACCTTCGGTTGATCCCCACGACGCTCGGCGACGACCGCGGCCAACTCTGCCCGCGTGGCCACCCCGAGCTTTCGGAAAATGCGCGTCAGGTGCGTCTTGACCGTCGCGGTCGAAGTGAACAGCGTCGCCGCGATCTCGGCGTTGCGCAGTCCGCGGGCGGCGAGCGCCACGACCCCCAACTCCGCCGGCGTCAGGCTCGCCCAACCCACGGGCGGCCGCTTCCGCTCCCCGCGCCCGCGGGTGGCGTAGGCCACCGCCTCGTCCAGGGACAGCGCGGCGCCCTGCGCCCACGCCTCGGCGAAGTCCGACGGTTCCAGCGCGATGCGCGCCAACTCCCCGGTTCGGGCGATCGACCTCTGCTCGGTGGGAAGGGCCACCCAGCCTGCCCCTTCCCGCATCGCGCCGCACGCCGCCAGCATCCGGGTGCCCACGACCGCCTCGCCCCGCTCGACGGAAAGCAGCGCGATCAACTCCAGCGCCTCCAGCGTCTCCGGGACCATCCCGCCGCCCACGGCCGCACGCAGCGCGTCGTGGGCGGCGGGAAGGGCATCGTGCCCGGCGGCTCGCCCAACCCGCGCACGGGCGAGGTGGAAGGCGGTGCCCGCACGCCCGGCGAGGGAATGGCCCACTCGTTCCCCGACGTCGGCCACCATCGCCCACGCAGCCGTCAGCTCGCCGCGCGCGGCCAGTCGTTCGGCACGCAGCGCTCGGCACCACGCGACCCCCCACAGCCACGTGCCGCCCTCCGCGGCCATGACCTCTTCGGCCTCCTCCAGCGCGGGAAACGGCTCGTTGGCCGCCAGGATGCCTCCCTCGACCACGACCTGGGCCCACCACGACCAGCCCATCGCCCACCCCTGCCCGTCCCGGAGGGCGGCGGCTCGCACGCGCGCGATGTCGACCAACGCCTCCGCCGGTTCCCCGCGGGCAGCGCGGAGGCGAGCCAACGCAGCCCGGGCGACGTGCACGATGCAGCGGTCCCCGGCCGCCTGCAGGATCTCGATTCCGCCGCGCAGCAGGGGTTCGGCGGCTTCGTGGGAACCGGCCATCGCCAACGTCGTGCCGAGCAGCGCCGGCGACATGCCCAGCACGTAGGGATGTCCCAGAGCCTCGGACTCGGCCATCGCCTCGCCGAAGCGCTCCGTGGACGTGGCGAGGTTTCCGGACCACATGGCCACGAACCCGAGGTTCCACAGACAGTCGACGAGCCGGTAGGAGGGGCCGCCCGGACGCAGATGGGCGAGTGACTCGACGATGTGCGGCACGCCGCGGTCGTCGAGCAGGCAGAGTTCGAGCATGCCGAGGGCGGTGAGTTGCTCCCCCTTGGCGGGGCCGGCGGGCAGCCGTTCGGCGATGTCGCGCCACTCGTCGAGCACCGCCCACATGGCCTCCTCCACGGTGCCGACGAAGAACGCCGACTCCATGCACGTGAGGATCACCTGGGCCCGCACCGCGTCGGATCCCGCGCCGTCGCGCAACGCACGCCAGGCCCGGCGTACGCCCTCCGCCGCGTGTCGGCGAGACCAGTAGAGACACAGCGGCGCGTGCAGCTCGAGGGCGGCCCCCGGCCCGCCGTGCTCGGCGAGCCAGTCGTCGGCGAGCCGCAGGTCGGGCAGTTCGACGTCCAGCCGCTCCGCGCTGGTCGTGTACGCGGCGGTCGTCAGTCCGGCGCCGACCTCGGCGACGACTGCGAGCAGGTGGCGCGCGTGCCGGGCTCGGGCGGCGTCGCCTTCCCCCGCGGCGAGCAGTTCCGCGGCGAGGAACTGCCGGATCGTCTGCAGCAGCCGGAATCGGGCAGGGTCCCCGGCGGCGGGTTCGAGCAGCGAACGGTCCACCAGCGTGGCGACGACGGCCGCGGCGACGGCGGCGTCCGCCGGATCGCACACTGCACCTGCGCCCTCGAGGGAGAAGCCTCCCGCGAACACCGACAGCGCGCGGGCGATCCGTTGCTCGTCGGGGCATAGTTGGCGATAGCTCCACTCGATGGAGGCCCGCAGGGTGAGGTGGCGGGCCCGCGCGGAGCGATGCGAGGTCTGGCCGGTTTCGAGGCCGTCCCGCAGCCGGCCGAGGATCTGCGCCGGCGTGAGCGTTCGGCATCCCGCAGCCGCCAGTTCGATCGCCAGCGGGATCCCGTCGAGGAACCGGCAGATCTCCAGGACGGCTCCCCACTCCCGGGATGGGAACCCCCCGGGGGCGCGGGCGAGGCTCGCCCGGTCGGCGAACATCCGCACCGAGGCGGCGCCGAGGTCCGCGTCGTCGACCGGGACGGCCAGGGACGGCACGCGATAGGTCGCTTCGCCTTCGATCCGCAGCGGCTCCCGGCTGGTGGCCAGCACGGTCGTGCCCGGGCAGGCTCGCCAGAGGCGGTCCACGAGATCTGCCGCGACGTCGACCACGTGCTCGCAGTTGTCGAGTACGAACAGGGTGCGGCGCTCGCCGAGGTCCTCGACGATCAGGTCCAGGACCGCGGCGCCGGTGCGTTCGAGTGCACCGAGGTTCTCGCGCACCACGTCGAGGACGTCGGCGGCGGAGGCAGGAGCCAGATCGACGAACGCCACCCGATCGAAGCACGCGGCGATCCGCTCGGCGAGCACGACCGCGAGCCGCGTTTTGCCGCATCCCCCGGCGCCGGTGAAGGTCGTCACCCGTCGGCTGGCCACGAGATCGGCCACCGCGGCGAGTTCGGCGTCGCGGCCCAGGAAAACGGTGTTCCAGTTCGGCAGCGACCGACCGGGGGTCATGACGGCACATCCTGGACCGCCCGCTCGGGAGCGGTCCAACGAACGTCGCGCAGGCGACGCACGGCACGCTCAGGCGGGCAGCCGAGCCCGCAGCCAGGCGATGTCCGCGGCCTGGCCGGTCGAACCGCCGGGGGTCTCGCAGACCACCGGGGCGTCGGCGGAGGCGACGACGGCCACGAGGTCGCCCTGGTCGAGGCTGCCGACGCCGAAGTTCTCGTGCCGGTCCCGTCCGGAATCGAAGGCGTCCTTGGAGTCGTTGGCGTGCACGAGATCGATGCGCCCGGTGATGGCCTTGACCCGGTCTGCGATGCCGGCGAGTTCCTCTCCGCCCGCGTGGGCGTGGCAGGTGTCCAGGCAGAAGCCGGCGCCGAAGTCTCCGACGGCGTCCCACAGGCGTCCGAGCGCGTCGAACTTGCGCGCCATGGCGGCCTCTCCGCCGGCGGTGTTCTCGATCAGCACCGGCAGCGGGGCCTCGAGACGCTCGAAGGTCTTGCGCCAGTTGTCGACGCCGACCGCCGGGTCGTCGCCCTTGAGGACGTGCCCGCCGTGGACGATCAGCCCCGCCGCCCCGATCTCCGCGGCCGCCTCGGCGTGCTGCGCGAGAAGCTTGCGGCTCGGGATCCGGATGCGGTTGTTCGTCGTGGCGACGTTGATCACGTACGGCGCGTGGACGTAGAGCCGGATGCCCGCCTCGGCGGCCGCCGCCTTCAGCGCGGCCGGCCCGCCCGGATACTCCAGCCGCGGGCCCTTCCATCCCTGGGGGTCGCCCAGGAAGAACTGCACCAGATCCGCACCTCGGGCCACCGCCTCGGCGATGGGGTCGGCCTGGTCGACGTGAGCTCCGATCGGCACCATGCGGCCGACCCTAGGCGGCGACCGATCGCCACGCCCAAGCCGGCTGCGGCGGCTCGCCCGGAAAACTGTCGGACCCCGCCGGCAGACTCCCTCGCATCGTCGATTTCGGGACTCGCAGGGTCGGCCGGTAGGGTGGGCAAGTTACTCACCCTCCTGTCACGCACCCTGCGTGACCGACCAGTCCAGAGGAGGCCTGCGCAGCTATGCGTCGGTACGAACTGATGGTGATCCTCGATCCGGATCTCGACGAGCGCACCATCGCACCTTCCCTCGAGCAGTTCCTGACCGTCGTCCGCACTGGCGGCGGCACCGTCGACAAGGTCGACGTCTGGGGCAAGCGCCGTCTCGCGTACGAGATCCGCAAGAAGCCCGACGGCTTCTACGCGGTGATCGACCTGAACGCGGAGCCCGCGACCATGGCCGAGCTGGACCGTCAGCTCAACCTGAACGAGGCCGTTCTGCGCACCAAGGTCATGCGACCCGACATGCGCTAAAGCGCCTCGCGCGCACTGCACCACCCCATCCGCCGTCTAATACGGAAGCTGGAAGCCGATGGCTGGCGACACCACGATCACTGTGATCGGGAACCTGGTCGACGACCCGGAGCTGCGGTTCACCCCGAGTGGTGCCGCCGTGGCGAACTTCCGCATCGCCTCCACCCCGCGCACCTTCGACAAGAACAGCAACGAGTGGAAGGACGGCGAAAGCCTCTTCCTCTCCTGCAGCGTCTGGCGTCAGGTCGCGGAGAACGTCGCAGAGTCGCTGTCCAAGGGCACCCGGGTCATCGTTTCCGGTCGCCTGAAGCAGCGCTCGTACGAGACGAAGGAAGGCGAGAAGCGCACCGTCTACGAGATCGAGGTCGAGGAAATCGGCCCGAGCCTTCGCTACTCCAGCGCCAAGCTCAATCGCAACCCCCGCGGAAGCGGCGGCGGCGGTGGGGGCGGCTACGGAGGCGGCGGTGGCGGTGGACGGGACTCGGGCCCGCCCGAAGACCCGTGGGCCTCCGCGCAGCCTTCGGGTGGCGCAGACCGCGGCGGGTACTCGGACGAGCCGCCGTTCTAACCCCAGCTAGACCACGACAACCGATGACCATTCCCGCCGAAGTGCGGGGCTCTGGGAACACCTGAGGAGCACCACGATGGCCAAGCCACCGGTCCGCAAGCCGAAGAAGAAGGTTTGCCAGTTCTGCAAGGAAAAGACCGAGTACATCGACTACAAGGACACGCATCTGCTGCGTCGGTTCATCTCCGACCGCGGCAAGATCCGCGCCCGTCGAGTGACCGGTAACTGCACCCAGCACCAGCGCGACATCGCGGTCGCCGTGAAGAACAGCCGCGAGATGGCCCTGCTGCCGTACACCAGCACGAGCCGTTAGGAGCGCGGGGATGAAGCTGATTCTCACTCAGGAGATCGCGGGCCTCGGTTCGGCCGGCGACATCGTCGAGGTCAAGGACGGCTACGGCCGGAACTACCTCGTGCCGCGCGGGCTCGCGCTGCTCTGGACTCGCGGTGGCGAGAAGCAGATCGTGAGCATTCGCCGTGCCCGCCAGATCCGCGAGATCGCGGACCTGGACCAGGCCAAGTCCATGGCGCAGCAGCTCGGCGCCCTCAAGGTGACCATCAAGGCCCGCGCGGGCGAAGGCGGCCGCCTCTTCGGCGCGGTCACCATCGCCGAGGTGGTCGCCGCGGTGAGCGCCGCAGGCGGTCCGAAGGTGGACCGTCGCCGCGTCGAGGTCTCGGCCCCGATCAAGGCCCTCGGTGCGCACAAGGTCAACATCCGGATCCACACCGACGTCACCGCCACGGTGACCGTCAACGTGATCGCCGGCTGACCAGAGCCACCACGCTCCATCAGATCTGAAGGCCCGCGTCCGAGTCCCGGGGCGCGGGCCTTCGGCCTGTCCGGGCACGACCCGCGTCTCACATGTCGGACAACGGCCCGTGGCCCGGGCGTGTCGGAGGAGGCAATTCCCGGCAGTTGCTGGGGATCGCGCCGTCCACAGGGAAACCGCGATCCGGGCGCAGGTCAGACGCCCGAGGCGGGGACGCCGACTCGCGACTCCACACCGTCGTCCACAGGCCCCGTCGACGTTTGCGCAGGTCGGCCGGCCGGCGTCCACAAGTGGTCCACAGGCCTGCCGATCCGCCGTTCGGTCTCGTGTTGGATTCGCGGGCTTCGGGTCCGTAGCGTCGCGGGCACCCACCTCCCCGCCTCGTAGGTAGCGATCGGCAGCGCGCACCGGTGCGCCCGCACCGCCGTGTCAACCACCGGTCGGAGAACCGCGGCGCGGGGGCTGTGGGGCCAGGCGTCGGACGCCGTGGCGGAGCCGATTCTGTCGGTGGCCCACGGTAGAAATCGTCCTGCGAGAGCCGGGCGCGTTCGCGCCGCACGTCGAACCGGGGAGGGGTGGGCGGAGTAGTGAGCATCACCGAACTTCCGGTCCAGAGCTCCGGGTACGGCAACGCAGAGTTCGAGCGCGTGCCACCGCAGGACGTCACCGCCGAGCAGTGCGTGCTCGGCGGCATGATGCTGAACAAGGACGCCATCGCCGACGTCGTCGAGGAACTGCGCAGCACGGACTTCTACCGCCCGGCCCACCAACTGGTCTACGACGCGATCCTGGACCTGTACGGCCGCGGCGAGCCGGTCGACGCGGTGACGGTGTCCGCGGAACTGACCAAGCGCAGCGAGATCGTGCGCGTGGGCGGCGCCCCGTACCTCGCGACGCTGCTGCACTCGGTGCCCACGGCCGCGAACGCCGGGTACTACGCGAAGATCGTCGCCGAGCGCGCCGTCCTGCGGCGCCTGGTCGAAGCCGGCACCCGCATCACGCAGATGGGGTACGCGGCGGACGGCGAGATCGACGCGATCGTCGACTCGGCGCAGGCCGAGATCTACGCGGTCAGCGAGCGCCGCGCGAGCGAGGACTACCAGCCCCTCTCGGCGATCATGGAGGGCACGCTCGACGAGATCGAGTCGATCGGCAACCGCGGCGGCGGGATCACCGGCGTCCCCACCGGCTTCGCTCAGATGGACGAGCTCACCAACGGCCTGCAGGCCGGACAGATGATCATCGTCGCGGCGCGTCCCGCGGTCGGCAAGGCGCTGGCGCTGGACACGCCCCTGCCCACTCCCACGGGCTGGACGACGATGGGCGAGGTCTCGCCCGGGGAGGAGATCCTCGGCGCGGACGGGCGGCCCACCCTCGTGGTCGCCGCCACCGAGGTCCTGATCGGGCGCCCGTGCTTCGAGGTGGTGTTCTCCGACGGAACGCGCATCGTCGCGGACGCCGCGCACCAGTGGGTCACCGAGCAGCGCGACGGCGGCCCCGGCCCCCCTCGCGGCCGGCGGGGGGGGGGGGCGA
>JBQTIB010000046.1:0-26584 GCA_052389435.1 Sporichthyaceae bacterium
ACCTGCGAAGTGCCTTTCGGGTCGGTTTTCTGATGACGTCGCAATCACCAGAATCCCCGACCGGACAGGCACTTTCGCGCTTCAAGACCCGCCGGCACGCCGACGATCGTGAAACGGCGAGGCTAGCGCTTTCGCCTTCCCGGCCCGGCAGGCCCACAAAGTGCTCGGAATCCGGCCCGCCGGGCCCAGGTGCGGCCCGGCCACGCGGCCCGATTCTGGGTTTGACAGAGATGAAAAACAGAGATCGCGCAACCACAGGAGAGAGAGAGAGAGAGAGACATGCCAGTCACCAAGGGACTGCTTGTGACGCTCGAGGCACTGCCCGGCAAGGAAGCCGACGTCGAGGAGTTTCTCGACGCCGGCCGCTCGCTGGTCGGGGAGGAGCCGGACACGGTGGCCTGGTTCGCCGTCAAGCTCGGCCCGACGACGTATGCGATCGTCGACTTCTTCCCCCACGACGCGGGCCGCACGGCCCACTTGGAGGGCAAGGTCGGCCAGGCGCTCGGGGCGCGGGCCGACGAGTTGTTCGCGAAGGCGCCGGTCATCGAGCAGCTCGACGTACTGGCCTCGAAGCTGCCCTGACCAGCGAAGGAGGAGTTGTCATCGCCCCCGTCTCCGGCACCACGCCGAAGTCAGCCCAGGACGTCGATCGCCGCAGGGTGGTGGGCCTCGTGTGCGAGCCGTACGGTGCGCCGGCGGACCTGGCCGAGGATCTGGCGGCGGAGCTGCGCCGGCGACTGACGGGGGTGGGCGACGGCGCCTGGGAGGTCCCCGTCCACCACGAGCGGCTGCCGGTGACCGAGGACACTCGCAACGCCGACCTGCTGGCGCACCTGGGCCACCTCGGCCGGAACAGACACTGGGATCTGACGGTGTGCATCGTCGATGTCCCGATGCGCGCCAATCGGCGTCCGATCGTGGCGGACGCGCATCTGGAGGGCGGCACCGCGCTGGTGTCGCTTCCGGCGTTCGGGGCGATGCACCTCGGTCGGCGGGTACGGGAGGTTGCCGAGTTCGTGATCCGGGCCTACGCCCGGCCCGCCCGATCGACCGAGGAGACGCGGTCGGGCGAGGTCGGCGCAGCCGCTCTCACCCGTCCGTTCGAGCGGATCGAGCCGGAGGTGGACGGCATCGATCTGCGAGTGCTGGCAACGCGCGGCCGGTGGCGCCTGCTGATCGGCATGGTCCGGGCCAACCGCCCGTGGCGCCTCGTATTCGGGCTCACCGGCGCGCTGGCCGCGGCGTTGGCCATCGGCGCCTACGTTCTGATCAACTCCGCGGAGTGGGAACTGGCGCTCGCCCTCGGACCGAGCAAGCTCGCCGTGGCGACGGTGTTCGCCATCGCGCTGATGGTGACGTGGCTGATCCTCGACCACCACCTGTGGACCTCCCCCGCCCACAGCAGACGCGCCAGGCTCTACAACGCCTCGACGGTGCTGAAGCGAACGGTAGGAAGCATGCCCACATTTCGTAGTCCCGTGAACCGCGCGCTGACCGTGCTCGGCACCACCGCGTCCCTGGTCTTGACCGCCGGACTGACCGCCGGCGAGGCCTCCGCAGCGTCCGACTTCGACTTCGTCAACGACGCGAGCTACATCCTCACGCTGCGCGCCGGCGCCGTGGAGCCGTACACCCTCATCCCCCGCTACCTCCCGATGGACGTCGGGCACAGCTACGTCGACCTCACCCACGACCTCGGCACGCCGCAGGGCCGCTGCGAGGCCATCGGAGCGGGCTACTGGCTCGGCACCGAACTGGAGGAGGCCGTGCTCGGCCCCGGCTTCGCCCCGCCGGAAGAGGACGGCACCACGCCGGTCGGCTATCGCAACCCGACCATCTCGCGCACCGTCCGGCCGGACCTGAACCCCGCCGGGCAGGAGAACCCGACCGACAAGACCCCGGCCGTTCCGGCCGACGGCAACGGCCCGCTGTGGCAGAGCAGCTGCGCAAGTGGCGAACAGGGCGCCGCCACCGGCGACGTCGTCAACGCCGCCGGCGTCCGAGTCGCCGGCAGCACCACCAGCGCGAAGGTGGATCGCTCGACCGGCCGGTACACCGGCACCTCCCGTGCCTACGCCACCGGCATCGAAGGGGCAGGCGCCCTAGACACCGTCAGTTCGCTGATGCAGGTCGTCAACGAGCCGAACAAGAAGCCGGTCATCACCTACCGGATCTCCTTCTACTCCTCCGACATGGGCGGACAGGACTCCGCGTTCAGCCAGAACGGGTTCACCGTCTCCGGCACGAACGTCCCGGCCGACCAACTGGTGAAGCAGTTCAACGAGCAGGCCAAGGCCGCCGGTGCCGCGCTCGCCACCGTCGGCCCGATGGGCTTCTCCCTGCTCGCACCGCAGGTCCGGACCTCGACCAACGGCAACCGGTTCGAAATCGTCGCCCCCGTGGTGCAGTCGATCGCCGGCTCGCACCTGCGCGATGGCACCGCCGGGGAGGAGTCCGGGCTGCGGTTCGGCTCCACCGCCTTCACCGGCGTCTACGGCGAACAGGACTGACCAAGCGTCACCCCGCCTGCACGCAGACGCAGGAACGGCAGGGCGGAGGCTTCAGGGGCCTCCGCCCTGCACGTGCCCCGCAGACCGAGAGGTCATTGAGGTCGGGTCAGATCACATCTCGGCCGACGATTCCCAAGGTTTGCGGCTCGAGCCGGCGCACCGTCGCCACCGCGGAGACGGCATCCGAGGGTGGCATCGCACGCGCTTCACGCGCCCTGTCCGCCTCCGGACGAATCGACGCGGGGCAACAGCTCCGCTGCCCGCGGCAGGCCCGGGATCATCTTCGTTCTGCCCAGGTCGCCGATGCGCGCACCGAACTCGACGCGGGCCGCGCGCTCCCGCCACGTGTCCGGCAGGTCCGGGCTTTCGATGGTCGATCCCAGGACCGAGACCGTGCGGGGAGCCCCGTCGCGGGACAGTCCGATCTCGATCCGGGCGAATCCGCCGAGCCGCTCCGGGCGGACGCCGTCCCTGCCGAGCTCGACGTTCAGTCCGAGCAGCTTGGTGACGAAGGCGATCGGCAGTTCGCCGACCAGCACGCGGCGCTCGCCTTCGCGCACGTCGGTGACCGCGGCTGCGGACAGTGCGTCGAGCAGCGCCGCGCCCTCGGCGCCGTCGACCGGACCGGCACCGACTTCGATCGGCGTCCAGCGGCGTTCGCCCCTGCGGTAGCCGTCCATCGACGCGTACACGGCGCTGTCGGAGCCGACGAACCGGAACCTCAGCTCGTTCTTCTCCGCGCCCTTGCGACGCGCGTCGACCGTCGCGCTCCCCGACCACCGCGCCGCGGCCAGGTCGTACTCGCCGACGAACTCGACCTTCGCCACCGTGTCCGAGGACTTGCGCTCGGTCGTCCAGGAGACGCTGCCCGTATTCGCGCTGCGGAGCGCCTCCAGTGCCGTCGCCAACAACTGCTGCGCGGTCGCCGGCGACTGCTGCGCGGTTGCCGGCGGCGCGCTCGGCGCGGCGGAGGGCGAGGCCGACGGCGTCTCTTGCGCCGCGGGAGGCGAGGACGCCGCCGGCGCGGACGCGGGCGGCACGGCCCGCCCTGCGGCGGTGGAATCGATGGGCCGAGAAGCCCAGAACCCGCCGGCCACGAGGCCCGTCGCGGCGAGCGCGCTCACCGAGGCGTGCACCCAACGCGACACCGACGTCTCCCCACGACGAAGCGACCCGGCAGGACCGGCTCCGCTCGAGTGTCGGGTGTTTCATCAGGCCCTCGTGTGGAGTTTGCACACTCCGGACACACGTGCGCCCGGTTGGTCCGCCTTCGTGCCCCTCGGAATCACCCCGAGCGCCGCCGACGAACGGGGCAGAACGGTCGAGAACGCGAGCGGGCTAGGGGCACGGTTTGACGGCGAAGGTGAGTTCGTCGAGTGCGACGTCTTCGCCGCACGTGCGGCAGACCACGCGCGGATCGAGGGCGTGGTCGCTGCCGTGGGTGGTCTGTGCGCACGGCACCGCGTCCAGCCACTGCGCGCCCCAGGCGCCCATCTGCAGCAGCACCGGCACCAGCGCCCGTCCGGCCTCGGCGAGGTGGTACTCGTGGCGAAGCGGCCGTTCGCTGTACGGGCGCCGCTCCAGAACGCCGACGGCGACGAGGGTCTTGAGTCGTCTGGTGAGCACGTCGCGCGGCGCAGCGGTCGCCCGCAGGATCTCCTCGAACCGGTGGTTGCCGAAGGAGACCTCGCGGATCGCCGAGGCCGCGTAGGCCTCCCCCACCACCGCGAAAGCCGCGGCACCAGAACACTCTCGAGGATCCGGCCGCATCGAGACTCCACTTCTTGACGTCCACCGGAATTGTACTAGAGTTTGGATTCCAAACTGACTTCTAGTCCATCCGAGGCGGTTGTCCCGTGTCCTTCGAACTCGTGCACGAGCACCACCTGGTCGACGACATTCTCCGACCGCACAAGGGCGAACTGGGCGCGATCTACCCGGGCGTGCACGGGCATGCGATGCGGATGGTGAACTACCTCCGCTGGTTCGCCCCCCTCGACCCCGCCGCCGACGCGGCGGCCCGGGCCGAGCGCGAGGACCTCGCCGCCGTGGTCGCGGCCTGCCACGACCTGCCGTTCTTCGCCAACTGGAACCTGGACTACCTCGACCCCGCCGCGGATCTGACGCGCAAGGTGCTGTGCGACCTCGGGCACGAAAAGCTGGCCGAGGAGGCGGTGGCCATGGTCGCCAACCACCACGCGATCCGCCCCTACCGCGGGCCGCACGCCGACACGGTCGAGGCCACCAGACGGGCCGACTGGATCGACGTCAGCCTGGGCCGACTGCGGTTCGGAGTTCCCCGGCCGCTGGTGCGGGAGATCTCGGCGACCTTCCCGGTCAAGGCCATGTACCCGTGGCCGGTGTGCGGTCGCATCGCCCGCTACGCCGTGCGCCATCCGCTGCGTCCCCTGCCGATGCTCAAGTGGTGAATCGGCGCGATCGCGCTCCGGCCGCACTCGTCGAAGGCGGCCTCGAAGCTTCCTAGAACGCGCACCGAGTCGCGGTGCGGGGTTCAACTGACGAACGACGGCGACGCGACGTCGCTCGTGCCTGCGCGCGCTGCCGCCGCGCCATCTCGCCCTGCCGTGCACGCCTGTCGATTGGGGTTGGCCGCCGATGAACTTCGACTTCTCCCTGTGGAAACAGGTCCTGGTCATCGGGGCCGCCGAAGCCGGCCTGTACGCGCTGCTGCCCGTCGCCCTGGTGCTGTCCTACCGGGTGAGCCGGACCATCGCGTTCGTGCACGGCGGCATCGCCGCCTCGGCCGCGCTGCTGTACTGGTGGTTCGTCTTCGACAACCCCCTCGTCCCCGGCTGGCGCCCGCAGTTGCCGCCCTTCGTCGGCCTGCTCCTCGTCGTCGGCATCGGCGCGGCGCTCGGCCTGGGCTACGGAATCGCGATGACGACACCCAAGATCGCGGCGCTGCCCAAGATGACGCTGACCGTCGCCTCGCTCGGCGCGATGATGATCGTGATCGGCTTCTTCTCCAGCACCCTCGACGTCGTGGCGGAATCCATTCCGCCCTCGCCGTTCGCCGGCGGCCCGATCACGGTCTTCGACGTCGTCCTGACCACTCTGCGCTGGGCGACGCTGCTGATCTCGGTACTGCTGTGCTGTGCCCTGGCGGCGTTTCTCGCGCTCTCGCGCACCGGACGCCACCTCAAGGCCATCTCCGACGATCTGGAAGCCGCGGCCTGGAGCGGCGTTCCGGTCGCCCGTGTCGGAGCGGGCGTGCACACCGTGGCCGGGGCCATCGCAGCGCTGGCCGGAGCGCTGATCGCGGCGCAGTCCGGCCCGGACCCGATCAACCTCATCCTGTTCCTGCTGCGCGGCCTGACGGTGGCCATCGTTGGCGGGCTGATGAGCCTGCCGTTGGCCCTCGGCGCCGCCCTCGTGCTCGGCGTCGTGCAGAGCGCTCTGGTCGTGGGCATCGTCGGCGGCGAAGCCGGCGCCTACTCCCTGGGACGCCAGGAACTGATCCTGGCCACGATCCTGCTGGCGATGATCCTGACCGTTGCCAAACTGAGGCCTCGTCAGTTCTACCTGCTCGACAGGCAGAGCCTGTGAGCGCCCTCGACGAGCCGCCGGTGCTGCAGACCGTCGGCCTGTCGGTCGGCTACGGCTCCTACGTCGTGCTCGGCGGGGTCGACATCGCCCTGCAGGGCGGGGAAATCGTCTCGCTGGTGGGCCTGAACGGCACGGGGAAGTCGACGCTGCTCAAGACGCTGATCGGCACCCTGCCGGTCCTCGCCGGCGACATGCTGCTGCACGGGCGCACCGTCACCGACTGGCCCGCTCATCGACGCATTCAGGGTGGCGTCGCGTTCAGTCCCGAGAGCCGGCGGGTGTTCGCGAACCTGAGCGTCGAGGCCAACCTGCTCGTCGGAGCGGCCTCGCGACCGCGGTCGGCCGAACGGGACGGTCTCGCCTCGGTCCTGGAACTGTTCCCGGAGCTTGCGGGCCGACTCTCCCAACGTGCCGGCACCCTGTCCGGGGGCGAACAGCAGATGCTCGCCATCGGCCGCGCGCTCATGTCCGCACCCAGCCTGCTGCTGGTCGAAGAGCCGTCGCAGGGCCTGGCTCCCGTCGTCGTCGACCGCGTGTACGAGGCGCTCGCGCGGATCGCCGCAGACGGCGTCGCGATCCTGATCGCCGAACAGTTCCAGCAGGTTCGCGAGGACGCCAGCGACCGCATCCTCGTCATCGACGCCGGGCGGGTGACGGTGCACCGCACCGGCGAGACACCGGCCTCGGCGGGAGCGAACTCGTGACCGGGCCCATTGGCGCACCTCCGGTCCAGCCGTGTGCATGCGAGAACCCGGGAGAGGACATGGGAACGCACATCGTCGGAACGCCCGTTCCGGTAGGGAAGCGCGAACGCTTCGGTCCCACCGACACCGAGGCAGCCTCGTGAGCCGAGGGGCGGCCTCGCCGCGCACCAGGCCCGTGCAAGCCGCCCTCGGCGCCGGCGGCCCGCTGTGCTTCGCCGGGCTCCTGTTGGTCTGGGTGTTCGCCGCACCCGCGTACTGGGTTTTCACCGTCTCGGCCGCCATTCCGTTGGCGGTGGCCGGGCTTGGGCTGCTGGTCCTGCAGGGGTGGGCTCGCGAACTGTCCCTGGCCAGTGCCGCGCTTTTCGGCACGGCGCTGTACTGGTTCGGCTACCTCAACCGGCAGGACAACCTCGGCCAGGGCATTCCGTGGATCCCCGCGATGGTGCTGGCCGTCGGCGCCGTCACCGCCCTGATGGTGCTGGTCGCCGCGGCCAGCGTCCGCCTACCCGGCATCTACCTCGTGGTCATCACCCTCGGGGTCCAGATCACCCTGGAAAAGGTCGTGTTCACCCAGGGCAAGTACGCCGGCGGCCTTTCCGGCGGCACCGAACTCGGCCAGTCGATCACCAACCCGCGCCCCTACTTCTTCGGGTTGAACCTGCGTCCGGACACCACGTTCTACTACTTCCTGCTCGGTTGGCTCGCCGTGGTCGTCCTGCTGCTCGTGCGGCTGCGCCACAGCCCCACCGGTCGCGCGTTCATGCTCGTCGGCGCCGATCGGCAGGCCGCCGCAGCCGTCGGGATCGACCCGCTGCGCTACCGCGCGGCCGCCTTCGGCGTGTCCGGAGCCCTCGCCGGACTCGGCGGCGTGCTGGCCTGTTGGCTCTACGTCAACCCCCCGGTCTTCGTCCAGTACCTCGCCCCGACCTCGCTGCTGATGCTCGCCATCCCGGTGCTGGCCGGTCGCGACTCGATCGCCTGGGTCCTGGCCGTCGCCGGTCTCTACCACGTGCTGCCCGTGGCCCTGGAAAGCCTGCGTGTCAACGCCTTCCTGCTCGCAGGCATCGGCCTCGTCGCCGGCGCACTGGTGGGCCCGCGTGGGCTCGGCGGCGCCTTCTCCGATCTCAAGGCGCGACTGTCGGGATCACCCGCCCGTCCTGGAAAGGCCGCCCCGGTCGGGGAGGTGGAAGCCCTCGAGGCGAAGGCGACGGTGAACGCGTGGTTGAGCGCCGCCCCGCCGCTGGAGGGGACCGCCCTGCAGGTGCGCAACGTCCGGGTCGCCATCGACGGTCTTCAGGTGCTCGACGGGGTGTCCTTCGACGTGCCCGCAGGCGGGTTCGTCGGCCTGATCGGTCCCAACGGCGCCGGCAAGAGCACCCTGTTCGACGTCGTGTCCGGGGTGCGCCCGCCCGACTCCGGCAGCGTTCGCCTCTTCGGCTCCGACGTCACCGACCTCGCGGCGTGGCGCCGTGCAGCGGGCGGAATGTCGCGGGTGTTCCAGTCCACGCGCGTCATCGAGGATCTGACGGTCGCGGACAACCTCATGCTCGGCGCGCACCATCGCATCAACGCCAACCCCGCCCTCTACCTCGCGGGGGTCCGCAGCGCCTGGGACAGAGCCGCCGAGGCCGAGGACGCCGCTCGCGCCGTCGCGCGACTTCTCGAGATCGAACGATTCTGGTCCCAGCGGGCGGGCACGCTGTCCTTCTCCGGCAGACGCCGCATCGAGATCGGTCGCGCCCTGCTCGCCACGCCGCGCCTGGTGCTGCTCGACGAACCCGCCGCCGGCCTCGACCCGTACTCCCAAGCCGCCATGTTCGATCTGCTGCGCAACCTGCACTCCGACCTCGGCCTGACCGTCGTGCTTATCGAGCACAACGTCCCCGCAGTCCTGGAGGCCTGCGACCTGGTGCACGTCCTCGCCGCGGGAAAGGTGCTGGCCTCGGGCGGCCCGGCGGAGATCGCCGCCGACGCGACCGTACGCGCCGACTACCTCGGCAACCGCCTCAAGTTCACCGCCCATTCTGGGTAACCGGCGCTCCTGTCCGGCCGGCGGCGAGGCGCATGGGCTACCGACCCGAAGTCCTGCGGCGGCCCGTGCAGCCGCGATTGACCCGCTCCGAGCGCCGGTCGTAAGAGCTGCACCGCCGGCTCTCCTCCCAACTGGACAGTCCCGCCCTCGAGCAGTGGCGTCCCGCGATCGAAGGCCAGTCAGGGGCCTTTTTGCCGTGCGCGAGGGGGACTTGAGCCCCCTCGTCACAGGGCGCTGACCTGCGGTTCGTTCTTCTCGGTGGTGAGCGCAATCGGGCCGACCGCAGGTGGACTCACCCGGACTCGCCTGGACGGCCCTTCCGCTCCCCATGGAGAGCACAGGCCGGGGCGCCACCCATCGCTCGACGTCAGCGGACACCTATGGCGAGCCCCATGTCGCAGATTCCCGTTAGTCCAGCCGGAGCACTGCGCGCAGAGGTCGGCAGAGCCGCGTGAGCGTTCACGCAGGCGGGCGGCTCTCGGCGCGCCTCTTGCGGCGTCCGGGAACGGGGGGACTGGCACCGGTGGCTCGCTTGAGCAGGGCCGCGGACGCGCCGTGGTCGGCACGTAGCCGACGCAGCACGGGGTCCGAGCTCCAGAAGGACTCGAAGTCGTCGGGCGCGAACCGGTCGGCGATCAGGTGCATCGCGATGTCGTGCCGGACGTACTCGACGGCCACCAGCACCACGGCCGGGTCGTCGGTGTACATCCCCCAGGCCTCGTCGTGGACCGCGCCGCCGATCACCGCCTGCTCTCGGTCCCCTGAGACCACGAGCAGGCGGCATCCCAGGTTCTCCAGGACGACCTCGGGCGAGGAGAAGCGATGCGTGGTCGTGTTCCCTACGGGATCGGGGTCCTCGCCGAAGGTCACCACCGACACCTCGACCCCCGCCTCGACGGCCCGGCGCGCGGCGGCTTTGAGCGGATCGATCTCCGCAGGAAACCCGGAGAGAAAGACGTCGGTGTGCGCTGCGGCGATGACGTCCTTCGCCCGCTCGAGCAGGGACTCCCGGCCGGAGAGACTGTGGATCAGGCGGACCTGGGTGGGTGCGGCGAGCTGCGGCAGGGCATCGCGCAGCGTGTCGATCGAGTGGTCGAACTCGCGGCGCAGCCGGTCCAGCAGGGCCGTCGGGGGCAGGGCGATGTACCCGGTGCCGTCCTCGTTGACGCGTACTTCATAGGCGGCGCCGCGGCCGACGAGTTTCGCAAGCGTCTCGTAGACGGTGCTCCGGGGAACGCCGCAGCGCTTCGCGACCTCGTAGCCGTTCAGCGGCTCGCCCGCGGCCACCAGTGCCACGTAGGCGCGGGCCTCGTAGCCCGACATGCCCAGGTGCTGGAGTTCCTCGATCACGCTCTGCTGCGACACGCGAGCATCCTTGCATCTAGCGGTGTTCGATCCCCTGGGGACGCGGCAGGTTCGTCAGGGTGGCCTTGGTGAGTCCGCCGTCGACGGTCAGCACCTGGCCGGTGATGTAGGACGCCTTTTCCGACGCGAGGAACAGCACCGTGTCGGCGACGTCCTCCGCGGAACCGAGGCGGCCGAGGGGAACGGCGGCCTCCCGTACCCGGCGGACTTCCGGGTCGGCGTAGATGGCGTCGGACATGCCCGCGTCGATCAGGCCGGGCGCGACGCAGTTGACGCGGATGCCGAGCGAGGCCCACTCCATGGCCTGATGCTCCGAGAGCCGGATGACGCCGGCCTTGGACGCGGAGTAGCTACCGGCATGCGGCGCGACCGCGACGCCGTTGATCGAGGCGAGGTTGACGATCGACCCGCCGACGCCCGCCATCCGCCGGGCGATCGTGCGGCCCACGAGGAATGTGCCGGTGAGATTGACCCGCAGCGCCTGCTCCCAGTCGGCCAAGGACACCTCGAGCAGGGCACCGAAGCGCACTAGTCCCGCACTGTTGACCAGCAGGCCGGGAGCGGCGGGAAGGGCCGCGGTCGCGGCGAGGACCGAGTCCTCGTCGGTGACGTCGACCCCGCGGGCCACGCATGCGCCGCCCAGTTCCGCGGCCAACTGCTCGACGCCCGCGAGGTTCTGGTCCCAGGCCGCCACGCAGTACCCGGCCTTGGCCGCGGCGCGGGCGATGACGGCGCCGATGCCGCTGGCGGCGCCGGTGACCACGGCCCATTCGTTCACCACGGACTCCTCCAGCCGATTCACGGTCGTCGACACACCCTTCGAAACGGCGCTAGCATCCTAGCGACTATTCGGTTTCAGTCCTGTTTCCTTCGGGGGCTCGATGACCTTCCGCATCACCGTCGACGCCGACTCCTGCATCAGTTCCGCCAAGTGCATCTACGGCGCTCCGCAGCTGATGCGGTTCGATGCAGACGAGATCGCGCAGACGATCCCCGGCGCGCTGCCCGCATCGGCGGAGTCCGCGCTGGCGTTGGCCCGCAACTGCCCGGGCGGCGCGCTGCACGTGTTCGACGACGACCAGGAGATCGACCTGTGGTGAGCAGCTGATGGACCTCGCACTGACCGGCCGGCGCGCAGCGGTTGCCGCCGGAACCGCTGGACTCGGCTACGCCTGCGCGGAGGCGCTCGTCGCCGAAGGAGCCGACGTGATCGTCTGCGGCTCGGACGCCGGCCGCGCACGGGCCGCAGCGGAGCGTCTCGGGTCCGGGACGCGCTGGAGCGAGCACGACCTGACGGACCCGGCGGCGGCCGGAGCATTCGTCGAGGCGGCGGCGCACGCCCTTGGTGGGCTGGACATTCTCGTCGTCAACGGCCCCGGCCCCGCGCCCGGCAAGGCCCTGGACACCCCCGCCTCGGCGTACCAGGCGGCACTCGATCGCAGCCTGTTGGCCGTGGTCCACATGTGCCTGGCCGCGGTGCCGCACATGCAGGCCGGCGGGTGGGGTCGCATCGTCGCGATCACCTCGCTCGGCGTCCGCCAGCCGTACCCGCATCTCGTGCTGTCCAACACAGCACGTTCCGGGGCGACGGCCTTCCTGCGCACGCTGGCCGGTGAGGTCGCGGCCGCCGGCATCACGGTGAACTCGGTCCAGCCGGGCCTGCACGCGACCGAACGGCTGCGCCAGGTCTACGGCGACGGCGACGTGCTCGCGAAGGCCCTGGAGGGCGTGCCCGCGGGCCGCCTGGGCGAGCCCGAGGAGTTCGGCGCCATCGTCGCGTTCCTCTGTTCGCAGCAGGCCGCCTTCCTGACCGGGGCGGCGATCCCCGTCGACGGTGGCGCGTACCGCGCGCTGCAGTAGGGGTTTCACGCCGTGCCCCGCAGCCGCAGCAACCGAGCCGCGTTGCCCGCCAACGACGAGGCGAGGTCGCCCAGGCCTTCGACGCCGCTGGAGTCCCAGCCGGCGAAGTTGGTGCCGAACACCAGCCGCTCCGTGCCGACCTGACGCACCAACAGCTCCAGCGACCCCGGGTCGTGCACGTGGGTGTCGAACCAGATCCGCCGGTAGTAGTGGGCGAAGCCCTTCTCCCGCAGGGTGGGACTCGCCCAGGGCCGGATCGCCAGCGCCCGTTCGAACCGCCCGGCGAGGAACGGCATCGCGCCGCCGCCGTGGCTGAGGCACACGTCGAGATCGGGGTGGCGTTCGAGCACTCCTCCGAACACCAGCGCCGCCACCGCGAGGGTCTCGTCGCGCGCGAAGCCCATCAGCAGGTCGAGGTCGAAGCGCCGCAGCCGCGGGTCGTCGGGCGGGCCGTTCGTTCCCAGCGGGGTCGGGTGCAGGAACAGCGGGACGTCGAGATCGACGAGGGCCGCGTAGAGCGGGTCGAGTTCCGGGTCGTCGAGGGTGCGCCCGCCGGGGTCGGTGTCGAGGTAGACCGCGCACATTCCCAGATCGCGCACCGCACGCCGGGCCTCGGCGATCGCGGCGGCCACGTCCTGAACGGGTAGCTGCGCCGCCGCGAGCAGCCGGTCGGGGTGCTTGCCGACGAGGACTGCCAACGCGTCGTTGTGCGAGCGCGCGAAGGCAACTGCCGATTCGAGGTCGAGGCGCCCGAAGTAGGTCAGCGGATTGGGCGACAGCATCTGCCGGTCGATGCCGGCCGCGTCCATCGCCGCGAGCCTCAGATCCACGTCCAGGAAGGGAGATCCGCAGTACTTCACACCGCGCAGCACGTAGTCGCCGACGCGGTAAAATGGTGTCCCGTCGCCTTCCTCGCCCAGCTCCGGACCGGCGTCGCCGGCCGCGCCGAAGCTGACCTCCAGTACGACGTGCGCGTGGACGTCGACGGTGAGGACCCTAGACACGGGCGAGTTTCTCGAGTTGGTCCTCGGTCAGCGCGAGGCCACGGGTGAGCGGGCAGGACGCGAGCATCCGGACCTGGTCCGAGCTGCGCATCTTCCGCTCGGGGATCGGGGTGATCAGATCGATCCGCTCCCCGCCCTTGAAGACCTCGGCGATGCGATGGGCCTGCTGGAGCACCGTGATGTCCGCCAGCGGATCCCCGTCGACGACGAGCACGTCGGCCAGGCGCCCGACCTCGAGCGTGCCGACCTCGCCCTCCATCCGCATCGCGAACGCGCCGTTGCGGGTGGCGGCGACGATCGCGTCCATCGGGGTCATTCCCATGTACTGCACGAACATCTCGAGCTCGCGCGCGTGCCACTCCCCCACGGGCGTGACCGCGAACCCGGTCTCCGAGCCCGCGAGGAACGGCACACCGAGCGCGTGCGCCTTGGCCATCTGAGTCGCCGTCACCTCGATTTCGGCGCGAAAGATGTCGAGCAGTTCCGGTGCGGAGCCGAGCTTGTGGCCGTAGTCGGCGAGGTTGCCGAGGAGCGTGAACGTCGGGCACAGCGCGGTGCCCGCCTCGAGTACGGCTTCGAGGGCCTCGTCGTCCATGTAGGAGGCGTGGTAGATCAGGTCGACCCCGGCGCGGGCGGCGTCGCGGGTGCTCTCGGAGTTGCGGCAGTGCGCGACGACCTTGGTATTCAGGTCGTGCGCGGTGTCGCAGACCGTGCGCAGCTCGTCGAGGTTCCAGATCTTGACCTCGGGGCCCTTCATCGACGGGATCAGCCCCGTCACCATGATCTTGATCCAGTCGACGCCGTACTTGATCTGCCGTCTGATCTCGTTGACCATCATGTCCCGGTTGTGGACGACGGTCGCGTAGCCGGTGGTCCCGGAGTCCCTGATCATCCGGCCGGCGGTGCCGCCGAGCATCGTCATCAACGCCTGGCCGCCGGCGCGCATCCGCGGGCCTTCGACGATGCCGTTCTCGATCGCGTCGCGCAGTTCCACGCCGATGTTCCACAGACAGTCCGCGTCCAGCACGCTGGTGACCCCGGCCCGAAGCACCTTGCGGGCGTTGTAGGCGGAGAGCATCGAGCTGTACGCCTCGGTGCGGTGATGGAACAGCTCGTCGTTTCCGGTGGGTTCACCGAACGTCAGATGCGTGTGCGCGTCGATCAGCCCGGGCATGACGGTGCGGCCGGCGACGTCGATCCGCTCGACGTCGCCGACCTCCACGGCCAGGGCGACGGCGGCGGTCCCCAGCGCAGCGATGCGTCCGTCGTGCAGCAACAGCGCCTCCCCCGGGCGGGGGGCTGCTCCGGTGCCGTCGAGGACGGTGCCACCGGTGAGCAGTGTCGACCGTGGTGTCACGCCATCTTCTTGGCTGCGCTCTTGATGGCCTTGCGGATACGGAAGTACGTCCCGCAGCGGCACACGTTCTCGATCGCCCGGATGTCGGCGTCGGTGGGATTCTTCGTGCGCTTCAACAGCGCGACGGCGGCCATGATCTGTCCTGGCTGACAGAAGCCACACTGGGCGACGTCCTGCTCGAGCCAGGCCTCCTGCACCGGATGCAGCTTCTCGCCGTCCGCGAGGCCCTCGATGGTGGTGACCTCCCGGCCCTCGACGGCCGAGATCTTCACCGAGCAGGGGTTCATGGCCTTGCCGTCGAGCAGGCTGGTGCAGGCCTTGCACACGTTGATCCCGCAGCCGTACTTCGGACCGGTCACGCCGAGTTTGTCGCGCAGCGCCCACAGCACGGGGAGATCCGCGGGTGCCTCGACGCTCACCTTCTTGCCGTTCAGCCGAAAGCTGTACTCGGGCACTCGGTCACCTCTTCTCGAACTTGGGCGGCGGCTGCAGGCCCGGCGGGATCGGATCGAAGTCCACCGGATGGTTGATGGGGAATCGACGGGGACGACGGCCGGTGGCGCGGTAGTAGGCGTTCGCGATCGCTCCGGTGGGCGCGGCCATGCCGACCTCGCCGGTGCCGCCGATCTCCTCGCCCACGTCGGGCATGATCAGGACCTGCACGTCGGACGGGAAGTCCGCCTGGCGGGCGAAGTGGTACTGCGAGTAGCTGCCCTCCAGGGGCAGCCCGTCGACGATGTGCAGTCCGGCCCGCAGCGTCAGGGAGATCGCCTCGGCCAGGCAGCCCTGCATCTGCGCCTCGATGCCCAGCGGATTGATCGGCTTGCCCACGTCGACGGCGATGATCGCCTTGGTGACCTTGGGCTTGCGCGGATTGCGGGCGTCCAATTCGATCAGCGCGGCGGTCAGGGTTCGACTTTCGCTGTGGTATCCGACGCCCTGCGCGAATCCCTTGGGCATGCGCCGGCCCCAGTCTCCGAGGTCGGCGACCTTCTGCAGCACGGCGCGGGCTCGGTCGTGCTTGAGGGTCTGCAGGCGGAACTCGACGGGATCGATGCCGAGCTTCTCGGCGATCTCGTCGACGACGATCTCCTCCGAGCCGCGGGCCGTGTGGCACGGGACGCTGCGGTAGCTGCTCGTGGCCATGCCCAGCGGGATTTCGTACTGGCGTTTGTCGTAGGCACCGAAGTTGTAGGGCGAGGACACCATCGTGGTGAACACGCCCTGCCCGAACCCGTCGTTGACGAAGGCCTGGCGTGCCTCCGCGGGCCACGCGGTCAGGTCGGCGGACATGATCTCGCCGAGGCCGTGCCGGTAGTCGGTGGAGACGCCGGCGACGCGCTGCTCGAAGGACACCACCTGACCCCCGACGAGGGTGGCGCGGAACTTCTGGATGTTCGCCGGGCGTACGCGTCCGTGCCGAAAATCGTCGGTGCGCGACCACATCAGCTTCACCGGCTTGCCGACCTGCTGCGACACCTGCGCCGCCTCCAACGCCCCTTCGATGAACACGCGCCGCCCGAACCCGCCGCCGGACGGGACGACGTGGGCCGTGACGGCGTCTTCGGGCAGACCGAGCAGTTCGGCGACAGCCTGCTGCGCCCAGATCGGGGTTTGGAACCCGCCCCAGATGTCGGCCCGATCGGCGCGCACGTCGGCGATCGCGCACTCGGTCTCCATGGACGCGTGGGCGGCCGACACCCACTCGAACTCCGACTCGACGGTGACCGCGTCGACGGGTGGGGCGGCGAACGGCAGCAGGGACGCGCGCAGCTTCTGCGCTATCGACTCGTTGTTCTCCTCCGGCACCGGACCGGGGGTGAACCCGGCCCGCACCTTGTTGACCGCGCGCCGCGCCTGTTCGAAGGTCTCCGCGACGATCGCGACCCCGGACGGAATGGTGGCCACGGCCACGACGCCGGACATCGCCTCGAGCTGCTTGCGATTCTTCAGCTCGACGAATTCCCCGAGGATCGTCGGGGCACGACGCACCATCGTCGGCAGGGCGCCGGGGACGTAGAGGTCCATCGTGAACTTCTTGCGTCCGGTGACGATGTCCCGGCCGTCGACTCTGCGCGTCGGCTTCCCGACGATCCGCCGGTCGGCGGCGGCCTTGACGACGACCTCGACGTCGCCGAGCCCGGGGTCCGCGGCGGCGAGCGACAGGTCGCCGTAGCCCGCCCGGCGCCCGTCGGGCGCTTCTATCGTCCCGTCGCGCACGGTCAGTTCGCCGGCGGGAACGTCCCAGCGGCGCGCGGCCGCGGCGACCATCCGAGAACGGGCCGTAGCGGCCATCGCCACGATCGGGTCGTAGAAGGCCCGCAGAGTGCAGGATCCGGCGGTCAGTTGGTTGTAGAGCAGTTCGGGCCGCGCGTCGGCGCAGGTGACCTTCACCTTCGACATCGGCAGGTCGAGTTCCTCGGCGATGACCATGGCGACGGAGGTGGTGATGCCCTGACCCATCTCGATGCGCGGCAGATCCAGGCGGGCGATTCCGTCGGTGCCGACCTCCAACTTCACCAGGTGCATGGTCGGCTGACACGCCAGGATGATCGCGTCGGCGATGTCGAAGTACTCCTCGATCGACGTGCCCGACGGCACGGCCGCGTTCGCGTGCGAAGGCGAGAGCAGGTCGAGATTGAACCGAGTGGCGACGGCGAGGGTGGGTACGCCCAGCAGGTAGGTGACGAATCGCCGCCGGCCGAGGACGACCTTCGAGACGCGACGGTGGTCCGACACGGGGCTGTCTGCATCGACCATGCTTCGTCTCTCCGAGCAAGCGGTGGGGCCGCGAATCGACGGGGCCCGGGCATGGCCTCGCCGGTGGTGCGCGTCACAAGTGGACCCACCCTGACCCACGACGAAAGCGGCGTCAAGCTTCTAGCGACGCATGCCCTGAAGGGACCCTCGGATGGTTGGACGGAGGGCGTCGCTAGCGTCGCTAGCGTGACGACTCCGCCGGCAGAACGAGCCACCCGACGCCTCCTGTCCGCGGTCCACGCACGGGAGGCGGCCGCGGCCGGTGCCTGCTTCCGCGCCGACGGCACGTGGGCGAACGTGCCGCATCCCCCGTCCGTTGGGCCCGACGGTGTGCGCGCGTTGCTGACGCCGATCCTCGAGCGCTCCTCGCGCGTCCGTTGGGACCTCGTCAGTGCCGCCTATTCCAACGAGCGTGCATGGCTGGAGCGCGTTGATCGCTTCTGGATCGACGGCGAGGAATACGCCGTGGAGTGCAACGGCGTGCTGGAGGTGGACCCGGACACGGGCCTGATCACCGCGTTGCGGGACTACGTCGACCTCGCGACCTGGCGCGCGCGACTGGGGGACGCCCTCGGCGGCGGTGTCGTGCCGCCGTCCGCCTCCTGATCGGCGGGTGGACGGGTTCCTTCGCGATCCACCGGTCTCGCGCGTCGCTTCGACGTCACCGCCCGAGCAGCACCGGGTAGCTCCCCCAGTAGGGGCGCAGGGTGTTTTTGTCCCGCTGCGGCGGATTGGCCGGGTCTCGCCGGACACCTGCGGAGAGGACGCTCTGCACGACACCGGTCAGCAGGCCGAACAGATGGCCTTCGACATCGTCCTCCCCGCGGGGGATCACGCCCGCCGCGAGGTCCTGGCCGATGCAGACGTGCATGCCCGAACCGAAGCTCAGGCCGAACGGAGCGACGCCGGCGGGAAGTTCGCGGCGTGGGTTGAACGAGGCGGCGTCCTCGCCGAACACGGTGGGGTCGCGGTTGATCTGCTGCAGGTCCAGCACCACGGTGCCGCCTTCGGGAACGACGCCGGAGGACAGCCGAACCGGGGCCAACGCGCGGCGCCGGCCGACGGGGCTCGACGGGTTCAGCCGAACGGTCTCGTGGATGCAGCGCTGCACGAACAGGGCGTCGCTGCGAAGGTGTTCGGCCTCGTCGGGGTTGGCCTCGAGCCAGGTCAGGATGTGGTCGATGGAGCGCACGAACGCGGTCGCCGTCGTGTGCGCTCCGGCGAGCAGGAAGAACGCGATTTCGCGGCGCAGGGCGTCGCGGGTGAGGCCCAGTTCCTCCGTGTGCTCGAGCAGCGTCGTGAGCACGTCCTGCGGGACTGCGACGTCCTCGCCGGCCGCGGCCCGGCCCAGCAGGTCCTCGCGGCGCGCGATGGAGGGCGCCAGGAACTCGGAGTCCCACTCGAGCAGCCCGGCGAAGATGCACCGTCGCTGCTCGTCCTTGTCGCCCGTCGAGTGCGCGAGGGTCGCGCCCTCGATGAACAGCATCATGTAGCCGTAGAGCCTGCTGGTCTCCTCGGCCGTGCCGAGCGGACGGTCGACTCCGGCGGTCAGCGCCGCAAGGTTCAGCAGCAGTTCGTGGCCGAGATGCACCAGGTCGACCCGGCCCGCCTCCCGGTAGGGAATCAGCGTGCGCGCGATGACCTCGGGAAACAGGTCGCGTTCGTAGCGCTCGAACACCTCGCGGCGGAACATGACGTTCTCCGCCCGGCGCCGCGCACGGTGCTCGGCGCCGTGGAGGTTGACCAGGACGTCGCCCATGATCACCTCGCCCTCGTCGTAGAGGGACTGGCGCAGATCCTTGGCCCGGTACACCTCCTTCGCTTCGGTGAACGTACTGACGACAAAGGGTTCCGTCGCGGGAACGGTTGCGGTCACGGGGAGGCCTCCTCGGCGGCGTCGGCGAGGTCGAAGAGCACGGGGTAGCGGGCGAAGTTGTTGCGGCTGGAGCTCGTGTCGATCGTCGGTGCGTCGTGTGGGTCGGGGCGCGCGCCGTTGCGCAGCAGTTCGGCAATCATGAGGGCGACGGTGCCGAAGACCGGGTCGGTGTCGTCCGCGCTCGGTTCGACGCCACCGTCGAGTTCCATCCCGATGCACGCGTGCATGCCGCCACCGAAGGAGTGCCCCCACGGCGGGACGCCCTCGGGCAGCACGCGGTCGGGGTCGAACGTGGCGGCGGCCGGCCCCCAGACGTCCGGGTCGCAGTTGGCGGAGAGCAGGTCCAATTCGACCAGCGCGCCCGCCGGCAGCACCGTTCCGCTCCGCAGCGTCACGTCGGCCAGAGCCCGACGCCAGGCCACGGGCGAGGCCGGGTGCAGCCGCAGGGTCTCCAGCACGCAGCGTTGCACGAAGCGCCGATCAGCAAGCCGGTCTGCGAATCCGACGTCGCCGATGCGTTGGAAGATCTGGTGGGCGGCGTGCGTGAAGAGGTTCGCGGTGCTGTGCGAACCGGCCTGCAGGTAGAAGGCAACCTCGCGACGAATCTCGTGGTCGTCGATGCCGAGCTCTCCGCGGTTGCGCAGGACGGCGGTGAGGACGTCCTTCGGAAGTTCGTCCTCCCCGATGGTTCCGGCCGCCAGCCGAGCGAGCAGGCCCTCCCGCTTCTCGCGTGCCGGCGCGAGGAAGCGCTCCTCGAAGGTCGCCATCGCGGCGCGAACCTCGGCGGCGAGCTCCTCGGGGGCACGGGTCGAGTGGACCGCCGTCGCGCCGGCACTGAAAACCTTTGCCAGCCCTTCGAGGAGGTCGGCGTCGGCCTCGTTCTCGGGCGGATCGATGCCCGCGACCAGCGCCGTCAAATACATGATCGTGCGGCGTCCCAGCTGGGCCAGGTCCGCTCCGCCCTCGCGCAACGCCGGGGCGTAGCTGGTCTCGATGGTGCCCGGGACCAGGGTCAGTTCCCAATAGCGAAATGTGCCGCGTCGAAACAGCCGGTTCTCCACGCGGCGTCGCCGCTTGTGCGCATCGCCGTGCAGGGTGATCAGCGAACCGGCCATGACCTCGCCGCCGGCGTCGTAGAGGGCCTGTTCCAGATCCCGCTGACGCAGGGCCTCGCGCACGTCCGCCCAAGTGCCGAGCACGATCGGGCACTGCACCGCAGCAACGCTCACGAGCCGCCTCCTCGGGACTAGTCGTTACGACAGTAGTTACTATCGGCCTCGGGCCTCAAGGCCCCGGGCCGCGGAGGACGCGAGATGCGCGCTGTCGTGCTGTCGGGGGGACTGACCCACGACTTCGTCGCGACCACCGCCTGCCTGCGCGGCCTCCTCGAGGGCGCGGACTGCGACGTCGAGGTTCACACGGACGTCGACGACGCCTTCGGCGCCCTCCCGGGCGCGGAGCTGCTCGTCGTCAACGCCCTCCGCTGGACCATGACCGGCCCCGGGGTCCCCGACCGGTACCGCGACCTCGCACCGCAGTGGGCTGCGAGCCCGTCGCCGTCCTCCCGGGCGGCCCTGTCCAGGCATCTGGCCGGCGGCGGCGGGGTACTCGGCATGCACACGGCCTCGATCTGCTTCGACGACTGGCCCGCATGGGGCGAGGTCCTCGGCGGGACTTGGGAGTGGGGTCGCTCGGGGCACCCCGCCCTGGGGCCGGCGATCCGGGTCCGGTCCGTCGGAGTCCATCCGCTCCTCCGCGGCGTCGAGCCGTTCGACGTGGTGGACGAGGTCTACGGCGACCTGAACCTGCAGCCCGGGGTCACGGCCCTGCTGGAGGCGACGCACCCGCGGACGCCCGACTCCCCCCAGCCCGTGCTCTGGACGCGCGAGTACGGCGGCGGACGCGTCGCCTACGACGCCCTCGGGCACCACCCGCCCTCGTACGAGGCTCCGGCCCACCGCGCGGTGCTTCGGCGCACGATTAATTGGCTGACCGGCCGTCAGATCTGAGTGGAGGAGGAACCGTGGGACGTCGCCTCGAGGGCATGTCGGTGCTGGTTACCGGCGGCGGGTCGGGCATCGGCGAGGCCGTCGTGCACCGGATGGCCGCGGTAGGCGCTCGTGTGACGGTGAGCGGGCGCCGTGCCGACCGGGTGCGAGCCGTGGCCGCAGCGGCGGGCTCGAGGGTTCGCGCCTGCCCGGGGGACGTGACGTCCGCCGCGGACCGCAGCACCATGCTCGAAGCCGCCGTCGAACACGGCGATGGACTCGAACTGATCGTGCACGCCGCGGGCAACATGTACCGCGGGCCGCTGGAGACGCTCACCGAACAGGGTCTGCACGACGTATTCGCATCGAATGTGATCGCACCGATGCTGCTGACTGGATCGGCGCTTCCGCATCTGCGCGAGCGAGCGGGCGCGGTGGTGCTGTTCGGCTCGGTGCACACGCAACGCGCGTTCCCCGGCGCCTCCCCCTACGCGGCGACCAAGGGGGCGCTGGAGACCCTCACCGGGGTGCTCGCCGCCGAACTGGGGCCGCAGGGCGTCCGCGTCGGATGCGTCCGCCCGGGCGGGGTGCTCACCGAGATCAACCAACGCGCCGGCCTGATGGACGACGCGACGGCCGCCGCCCGGATGGCCTCGCTTGGCCCAGCCCATGCGCTGGGCAGGTCCGGAACGGCCGACGAGGTAGCTGAGGCCGTCGAGTACCTGGCAACCGCGGAGTGGTACACCGGCGCCGTGCTCACCATCGACGGCGGCCTCGGCCTGGGCGTCACCCAGGCGTAGCGGAGGCACGCGCGGGCGATCGCTCACCGCTTCGCCCATCGCGCCGTAGCCACCGCTCGACCAGGGCACTCTGGGCTCCCGCCGAGACGTAGGCCCTACCCAGGCAATTGGCCGCGCACGGCTCCGTTGACCAACTTCCTGACCAACTCCTACCCTCACGACGTGAGCACCCAGGTCAACATCTACGAGGCGAAGACCCACCTTTCCGACTTGGTCGAACGAGCCGCCAACGGCGAGGACATAGTGATCGCCAAGGCGGGTACCCCGCGCGTTCGTCTGGTCGCGGTCAACAAGCCTCGTCGTGCCCGGGTACCCGGAGGGTGGGAGGGTCGGGTGCAGATCGAGGACGACTTCGACTCCGTCGACGAGTCGATCGCCGCCCTGTTCGCCGGCATCGAGCCGTGAGGCTGCTCCTCGACACGCACGTCCTGCTGTGGTGGTTGACCTCGGAACGCCTGAGTGCGCGAGCGAAGGCGGCGATTTCCTCGGCGGATTCGAACGTCTGGGTCTCGACCGCCACCGTCTGGGAACTGAGCATCAAGTCCGCGCTCGGCAGGCTGACCCTTCCCGACGACCTCGGCGAGCAGCTCTCCCACCATCGGTTCGAGGTTCTCCCCATGGGCCTGGACCACGCCCTTGCGGTCCGATCGCTTCCCGCGCTCCACGCGGATCCGTTCGATCGGATGCTGGTCGCCCAGGCTCGGTGCGACGAACTCACCGTGGTAACCCGCGACAAGAACATCAAGCGCTACCCGGTCGCCCTGCTCCCGGCCTGAACGGCGCCGCACCGTGGCCGTCCGGGCTACTGCGGCCGTCGCCACCAGCCGAAACGACCGCTCGACTCAAGGCTTGACGAGCACTTTGAGACTGCGCCGCTCCGCCATGGCGCGGTAGCCGGAGGGCACGCCGTCGAGGTCGGTGACGACGTCGAAGACCTTGCCGGGTTCGATGCGTCCTTCGCGAATGTCGGGCATCGGTTCCTCGATGTAGGCGCGGACGGGGCGGGTCCGCCGGCCAGTCGCAGGTTGTGGCGGAACAGGCTGCCGAAGCCGACCGGCGCGTCCTCGTACTGGGGAACCCCGACGCGGCTGATCGCGCCACCGGGGCGGGTGTGCCCACGCACTGACGGTAGGCCTCCATGTAGCCGACGGCGTCGATGGCCACGTGGGTGCCGCAGCCGCCGGTGAGTTGTCGGACCTGGGCGATGCCCTCCTCGCCCCGGGCGGAGTCTGCGGCCACCGGGAGCTTGCCGCGCTGTTGCGCGGGGAGGCCGGCCGCGAACCGCACGACCGCGCTCTGCGCCAGCTCATCGGCGAGCTGTCCACCCTGAGCCCGGACTTCCGCAGGCACTGGGCCGCCCACGACGTGAAGATCCTCCACGAGGGCATCAAGCGGTTGCGCCACCCCGAGGTCGGAGACCTGGAGCTGACCTACCAGTCCCTCGACCTGCCGCTGCCCAACCGAGCCCTGCACGATCTGACCCTCTACACCGCCGAACCGGGCAGCAGGTCGGAAGAACGACTCCGCCTGCTCGCCAGCTGGGCCGCCCGGTCTCCCCACGACCCGAGCTCCGTCTCTCGGCCGGCTCCCAGCGGCAGCTGACACGTTTCTGACCAACACTCAGAAATAGCGAGGTCCACCCCATGCAGCGGAGGGGCCTGCCCACGCGCCGTCCCTTCGGCGCCGCGGGTCGATCACTCCCGCGGGAGGTTGAGCCGGTACCCCCACAAACGCGGACTCCCACGGGGGCAGGCCATCCACTGTCATGGACGCACACGCCTGCACGACCTTCGCGAGCAGGCCGCGCAAGGAGCACACGCCCATGAATTCGAGATTTCGCAGGCCTGCTCGCAATCGTCCCGTCGGCGTCAAGCTGGTTGGCGCCACCGTCGGCGCAGTCGCAGTCCTCGCCGCGACCGGTTGCAGCGCATTGACCGAGGCGGCGAGCACGACCTCGGCCGCGACACCGAACCTCGCGCCCGGGGACACCTCCAACGGTGCCGACAACTTCTACCGGAGCGAGCGGGTGAACGTCGACAAGGTCTCTTTCGCGAACCAGTACCGCATGAACATGGTCGGGAACCTGTTCGTGCCCCGCGACCTCGACCGCGAATCCCCCGCGCCCGCGATCGTGGTCGGGCATCCGATGGGGGCGGTCAAGGAGCAGAGCGCGAATCTGTACGCCACCAAACTCGCCGAGCAGGGATTCGTCACGCCGTCGCTCGACCTGCCCTTCTGGGGCGAGAGCGACGGCCAAGTGCGCAACGCCGTCTCACCGGACATCTACGCCGAGGGCTTCAGCGCCGCGGTGGACTTCCTGCGTACCCAGCCGTTCGTCGACCGGGAGCGCATCGGTGCCCTCGGGATCTGCGGCAGCGGGAGCTTTGTGATCAGCGCAGCGAAAATCGACCCGCGAATCAAGACCGTGGCGACGGTCAGCATGTACGACATGGGGGCGGCCAACAGAGACGGCCTGGGCAAATCCGTCACCCTCGAACAGCGCAGGAACGTCCTCGAACAGGCGGCGCAGCAGCGCGACGCGGAGTTCGCCGGAACTGCCCCCTCCTACACCGGTGGCACGCCCGAAGAACTGACCGAGCAGTCCAGCGCCATCGACCGCGAGTTCTTCGACTTCTACCGGACAGCCCGGGGATTCAGTCCGAACACCACGACCAAGCCGACGCTCACGAGCAATGTCAGGTTCCTCAACTTCTACCCGTTCGCCGACCTCGAGACCATCTCGCCGCGCCCGATGCTTTTCGTCACCGGCGAGCTCGCGCACTCCAGGGAGTTCAGCGAGGAGGCGTACCGGCACGCCGGCCCCGCCAAGAAGCTTCTGATCGTTCCCGGGGCCGGCCACGTGGATCTCTACGACCGCGTCGACCTCATTCCGTTCGACGCGCTCACCGCATTCTTCGAGGAGAGCCTGGCCTGATCCTGCGCAGCGGCCCCTGACCTGGGTACGCAGGTCGGGGGCCTTGTCTCCGGGTGCGCGATGGGGACTCGAATCCCCATCGCACCAAGCTCTGACGTCTTCTGCACTCGCTCGGTCGGGGTCTTCGGGGCGGACGACGTCCGAACGACGGAAGTGAATCAGTTTCCTGTTTCTCCGTACAACCGCCTCCCTCCGGGGTAGGGAGGAGGTTTCGCGTCTGTGGGGATCGGAGGAGCGCGTTGGGGGCACGGCATCGACGCCGCGCGGTACGTCGCGCGCGGATGGCGGCGGTTGCCTCGCTCGTGCCCGGACTCGGGCATCTGCTCGCGGGCCGCCGTCGGTCTGGGGCGGTCCTGCTCGGGTTCACCGTGGCACTGCTCTGCGGGCTCGGGTTCGCGGCCGCCGGGCTCGGCCCACCGGGTATGGAGCGACTGGCCGTGCGCTCGGACTTCCTGCTTGCCCTCCTCGTCGGACTCGGCGTGCTTGGGGTGTACTGGTGCGCCGCGATCGTGTCGGCCTACCGCGTGGCCCGGCCCCCTGGAATGAGTCGGTCGCAGCGCTATGGTTCCCGGCTCGTGGTCGCAGGGCTCTGCGCAACAGTGCTGGCGCCGACGCTGTGGACCGCGCGGGGCGTCTACGCCGCCCGGGAGGTGCTCGACGACGTCTTCCGCGACGACGCCGCCGAGCGCCCGCAGGACGAGGCATCCTCCGCGGAACCGGAGGCCCCGACGCCCAGCGCGGCCCCGATCCCGGCTACCCCTACCGAGCCACCGCCCGCACCGGCTCCGCCGCCCTTTGCCGACCGGAAGCGGGTGAACCTGCTCCTGCTCGGCGGGGACGGCGGTTCGAACCGCAAGGGAGTGCGCACCGACGTTCTCGTGCTGGTGTCGATCGACCCGAAGTCCGGGCGGACCGCGCTGATCAGCCTGCCGCGCAACCTGCAGAACGTTCCGCTGCGCCCGGGCACTCCGCTGGCCCGCGCCTTCGGGGGAAAGTTCTCGGAGTTCTGGTTCTCGATCTACACCTACGCCGCGGACAACCCCCGCCTGATGCCCGACGTCCGGCCGGAGAACGCCGGCGCCGCGGCGATCGCCGACACCGTCGCCTACGCGACCGGCGTCGACGTCGACTACTACGCGCTGGTCAACATGAACGGCTTCCGCAAGATCGTGGACTCCCTGGGCGGGGTCGAGGTCGAGGTGCGGTCGGGCAACGGCCTGCCGATCCCCATCGGCGGCTCGACCGAGGCCGACGGCTCGATTCGCACCCGCCCGCACGACTCCATCGCGCTGGGCGAGCGGCGCCTCGACGGTCAGGGCGCGCTCTGGTACGCCCGCTCCCGCTTCGGCAGCACCGACGCCGAACGCCAGGCCCGCCAGCGCTGCCTGCTCACTTCGATGGCCCGCCAACTCGAGCCCGCGGACGTGCTGACCAGCATCCGCAGGTTCACCGACGCCGCGAGCCAGGTGCTGCTGACCAACATCCCCGCCGACGTGCTGCCCCAGTTCATCGAACTCGCCCGGAGACACGCCACCACGGCCCAGATCGACCGGGTGACCGTCCTCGACGTGATCGGCTCCAGCGTGAACCCGAACGTCGACGCCCTGCGCGATCGGGTACGCGCTGCCGTCGCCGACGAGCCAGGCCAGGCCGCGGGTCGCGACTACGGCGTCCAGCGGCCCATCTGCCCCGACGCCCAGCCTCACCGTTTCGTGAGTCCGGCCGGTCCTGAGTGTGGGGCTTGATCGGGGCCGGCGGGATCGGTGGCGGGGTGCGGGGCGGCCGGCATTGCCGGCTCTCGCGCCGGGTGCGGGTTTCCAGGCCGT
>JBQTIB010000047.1:0-3057 GCA_052389435.1 Sporichthyaceae bacterium
GGCCACCGCGCCGTCGCCACCCGCTACGACAAGCGCGACTTCGTCTTCCGCGGAACGATCGACGTCGCCTCGATCCGGATCTGGCTACGGGACCCCGTCAGATGATCCGCGGGACACGCTCTAGTCCGCCCTCGGCCGAACGGACGATGCGCGGTTGGTCCGACCGCCGAGCCGATCGAGCCGAACGTACGGCGCCGAAAGCGCTGCGGGTGCGTCGAAGTGGACAAAGGGCGCGAAGTCGTTGGGGCTCGCAGCCGTCGAACTTTCGAGAGGTCTGGGGCATTCGATGAGCACCGAGCAGAAGAGCACCGAGCAGAAGAAGACCGCGACGTCCACCAAGGACCGCCTCGGCACCATTCCGCGGCAGGCCACCGTCGCTCCGGCGCCCGTTCCGGCCAAGCGCAAGGACGGCCCGGCCCGTGCCGCGAAGGCGGTCATCGGCCTGTGCACTACGGCGACCCTCGGCGCGCTCGTTGCGGCCGGCCTCGCCGGTGTCGGCGCAGGGGCCGCCACCATCGGCGCCTACGGCTCGCTCGCCAACCCGGCCGAGACCGCCCGCGTCGCCGGCTTCCCGATGACCTCGGGCAGTCTGCAGCTCGACGGGCTCTACCTGCGTCCGGAGGGCTTCACCAACAACTTCGACGGGGTCGCCGCGATCACCTGGGCCGGCGCCGAGGCCGTGGACGGTCAGTCGTTCTCGATCACGATCCGCAAGGGCGAGAACGCCGTCGGAACCCTGACCGGTTCCCTGGCCAACCTCGAGCCGGGCGCGACCACGACGGTGAACGTGTCCTCGACGAGCGACTTCGTCTCCGGCCCGCTGTCCTTCGAGCTCGGCACGAACGTGCCGACGCTGAACCAGGAGGGCACGCTGAACCTACTCAACGGCATGACGATGCTCGACGCGATGCGCGCCGACGCCGAGGGTGCGATCTACGACGCACGCAAGGCGAACTCCTCCTTCGCGGGGATCGAGCAGCTCATGAACCCGCGGGTCGACTAGCGACCGCCGTCTGCGAGTAGCAACGATGATTCCCCGGCACGGCAGGTCTGACGAATCGTCAGGTCCCTGCCGGGTCGGGGAATTCCTTTGACGCCACCGGGGCCCGGATGGTCTCCTCGTGTTCAGCACCTCCCGGTGCGAACGGCGCGGGCTACTTCCTTGAACCGGAACTCAAGGCCTGCGCCGGCAACGATCTCGGGAGGGCCACAGCCGTGGGTCGGTGGCGGTGCGCAGGGGCGGGCTACTTCCACTCGAAATGGGTTGGTCGCGGGTTCGAGTCCCGTCGGGCCTTCGGGGTCCGTAGCTCAGTTGGTAGAGCAACTTCTGTTGCCTGCCCCGCTTCCGATCTCGCCACCGACCCGCGGTTGTCGCCCCCCTCCGGTGGAGGGTCCCATGGCCAAGTTCAACAACGTCTTCGCGCGTGCTCGCGCGAGCGGTCCGGTGCTGACGGCGCCGGTGTCCGACGCCCGCACCCGCGAGGGCGGCGCGGGGTACCTGCGGACGCCGCGCGGCGAGCTGTTCCTGCTCGCGATCTCCAACCTCGTCGGCGAGGACACCTTCTACGAGCGCGCCCGCGATCGCGACGACCGTTTCTGCGCGCTGGTGCGCGAACTCGCCCTGACCGACGTCGAGTGGCTCGGCGCGCTGCTGCGCTGGCTGCGCGCCGGAGGCAACCTGCGCTCCGCTCCGCTGGTCGGCGCCTGCGTCGCGGTAAAGGCCCGGCTCGATGCCGGCATGCACGGCTCCAACCGCGAGCTGATCTCCTCGGTGTGCCTGCGGGCCGACGAGCCGGGCGAGCTGCTCGCGTTCTGGACCGCCACGTTCGGACGCGCCGTACCCAAGCCGGTCAAGCGCGGGCTCGCCGACGCCGTCGGCCGCCTCTACGACGAGCGGGCGCTGCTCAAGTACGACTCCCCGGGCAAGGGCTACCGCTTCGGGGACGTACTCGAGCTCGTTCACCCCTCGCCGGTGGCGCCGTGGCAGGGCGACCTGTTCGGGCACGCCCTGGACCGCCGGCACGGGCGGGACAAGCCGATCCCGGAGTCCCTGCGGATGCTGCGGGCTCGGGCGGCCCTGATGGCCGTGCCGGTGCAGGAGCGTCGCGAGGCGCTCGACGCGGACCGGCTGCGTGCGGCGGGCATGACGTGGGAGGCGGTGTCCGGGTGGCTGCAGGGCCCGCTGGACCGCGCCGCGTGGGAGGCGGTGATCCCCTCGATGGGGTTCATGGCGCTCCTGCGCAACCTGCGCAACTTCGACGAGGCGGGAGTCTCCGACGAGGTCGCGGCACGGGTCTGCGCTCGCCTGGCGGACCCCGCGCAGGTCGAGCGGTCGCGGCAGCTGCCGTTCCGGTTCTACTCGGCCCACCGGGCCGCGCCGTCGCTGCGGTGGGGTCACGCGCTGGAGCAGGCGCTCGCGTCCTCGCTGCGCAACGTTCCCGAACTCGCCGGTCGCACGCTGGTGCTGGTCGACACGTCGGGCTCGATGCGGGACCGGTTCTCCCGGGACGGCACCGTGCTCCGCTGGGACGCGGCGGCGCTGTTCGGCGTCGCGCTCGCGCGTCGGTGCGCGTCGGCGAACCTGGTCTCGTTCTCCTCGACCTCGAAGGAGTTTCCGGTCGCGGCGGGCGCTTCGCTGCTGCGGGCGCTGGAGCGGTGGAAGAACGGTGGCTGGTTCCAGGGCGGCGGCACCGAGACCTGGCGCGCGGTTCGGGAGCACCTGGCGAATCACGATCGCGTGGTGATCGTGACCGACGAGCAGGCCTTCCACGACCGGCACGGCTCGGACTGCGTGCCCGCCCGGATCCCGGTCTACACGTGGAACCTGGCCGGATACCGCGCCGGCCACGCGCCGTCGAGCCACGGGAACCGGCACGCCTTCGGCGGCCTGAACGATGCGGCATTCCGGATGATCCCGCTGCTCGAGGGGGGCCGCGACGCCGGCTGGCCCTGGGAGTAACGCACGCGGCCGGTGTGCAGACGATCCGTCAGGACACCCGCCCGGTGGGCGGTGCCGGGCTCACGGTGCGCCGACGCTGTCGGGTGTTCAGAAGCGGC
>JBQTIB010000048.1:0-12203 GCA_052389435.1 Sporichthyaceae bacterium
CGGGCGATATGTCGGTGTGGGGCGCACCGGGTCCAGCGTCCGGAACGTCCGAGTTGGCGGTGCTTGCGGACCAAAGTCCGATCCGCGGCGTCGAGATCGCTTCCTTTGTTGCGGGTAAGCAACGAAGATCGGGGGAGTCGTCGGCTCACGTCCCCGGGGAGGGATTTCGCATGGCACAGACTCGCGGCACCGCATGGGCTCGCAGCCGGAGATCGGAACCCGTTCCCCGTCGGACGATGCGCCGGCTCGCGACCGGGACGCTGCTGACCTCGCTCGCCGCGACCTCCGGCCTCGCCTACGGCTCGGCGGCCGCGGCGGCCGACACGGGCTTCCCCGCCGATCGCCCCCAGGTCGTCGGCCACCGCGGCGGCTTGGACTCCCCGGGCACCGAGAACTCGCTGCAGGCGCTGCGCACGGCGTTGGCCTCGGGCGCGGACGCCGTCGAGTTCGACGTGCAGTGGACGCGGGACGCCGGTGCCGTGCTCATGCACGACGCAACGATGAACCGCACGACCAACTGCAGCGGAACGGTCTCCCGGATGACCTACGCGTCGTTCCGAACCTGCGAACTCGACGACGGCTCACGCGCGCCGAACCTCTACGAGGCGCTCATGGTGGTGCGGGCCTACCCGAACGCGCACGCCTACGTCCACGTTCGCGGCCTGCACAACCGGGCGGAGGGGCGCCGGCTGACCCACGCGCTGAACAAGTACGGCCTGAACAACGCCGCGCGCACCACGGTCGTCACCACCAGCCGTCCCCAGCTGTGGACGGCGAAGAAGCACGGATTCCAGGGCCGCCGGGGCCTGCTGTTCGGCGACGCGTCCGGCTGGTCGGCGGGGTACAACACGCTGTTGCCGTACAACACCTCGGTCACTCCCGAACTGGTGCGCACCGCGCAGGCCCGGGGCAAGGAGGTGGTCCTGACCGAGGGTCACCCGATCGAACTCGGCCAGGTCGCCGCTCTGAACGTCGACGGGTACATGGCCAACGGCCTGCAGGCGGCCCTCGCCGCGTTGAGCAGGGCGGTGGCGGAGGTGAACGGCCGCATCGATTCCCTCGACCGCTAGGACTCCGAGGGAAGCCTCGACCCTCAGAACAGCGGCGGGATGCGGGCCTCGATGAGGTGCGGGCCTGGCTCGGCGTAGGCGCGGCGTAGGGCCTCGGCGAACTCCTCGGCGTTGGCCGGGCGGCTGGCCGGGACGCCGAAGCCCTGCGCCAGGGCGCAGAAGTCCAGATCCGGCGGGTAGAGCGCGAACTGCTCGCGGGCCTTCGGGCCGGGCTCGCCCGCGCCGACGCGGTTCAGCTCCATGTTGAGGATCGCGTAGGAGCGGTTGTTGAGCAGGACCGTGGTGACGTTCAGGCCCTCGCGGGCGATCGACCACAGGGCCTGGATCGTGTAGAGCGAGGAGCCGTCGGCCTGCAGCGCGAGCACCGGGCGATCCGGGCACGCGACGGCCGCGCCGAGGGCGCTCGGCAGGCCCTGGCCGATGGCCCCGCCGGTCAGGGTCAGCAGATCGTGCGCAGGGGTGCCCGCGGTGTTCGCCAGGAACGTGAAGCCCGACGTCAGCGCCTCGTCGACGACGATGGCGTTCTCCGGCAACGTCGCGCCGACGGCCGCCATGACGGTGTCCGCGGTGAGCGGCCCGGTCGGGAGGGCGGGGCGCTCGGCCTCGGCGCGGCGGACCGGCCCGCCGGCGCAGCCGAGTTCCTCGGCGAGGGCCTCGAGCGCGGCGGCGACGTCGCCGTCCGGACCGATCAGGTCGTGCAGCGCGCAGGCCTCGGGAAGCAGGGTGCTCGGCTTGCCGGGGTAGGCGAAGAACGAGACCGGCTGCGACGAGGCGACGAGCACGCAGTGTTCGAGGTGCGCGAGGCGGCCGGTGGCGACCTCCGCCAGATAGACGATGCGTTCGACGGCGGGAATGCCCGCGCCGCGCTGCAGGCGAGAGGGGAAGGTGCCTGCCAACAACGTCGCGCCGGTGGCGGCGGCGATGCGATCGGCCGCGACGAGCTCGCGTTCCAGCAACGCGTGGTTGCCCAGCAGCAGCCCCGACGGCCTGCCGGTGCGCAGCGCCCGCGCGGCGGCTGACACGGCGTCAGGATTGGGCGGCGTCGGGCCGGGAACGGTCAGCGGGGCGGAGGGATCGCCGCCCTCGCTCCAACTGACGTCGGCGGGAAGGATCAGCGTCGCGACCTGGCCCGGCAGGGTGCGCGCGGCTTGCACGGCGTCGGCGACGTCGCGGCCGAGCTCCTCGGTCTTGAGCGAGGTCCGCACCCAGCCGGACACCCCGCGGGCGATGGTCTCGATGTCGGACTGCAGCGGGGCGTCGTGCCGTGCGTGGTAGGTGGCGTGGTCTCCGACGATCACGACGAGCGGCACCTTCGCCTTGCGGGCGTTGTGCAGGTTCGCGAGCCCGTTGCCCAGGCCCGGACCCAGGTGCAGCAGGGCCGCGGCGGGCGTGCCGGTCATCCGGCCCCACGCGTCCGCGGCGCCGGTGGCCACGCCCTCGAACAGCGTCAGCACGCCCCGAAACTCCGGCACCTCGTCGAGCGTCGCGACCAGGTGCATCTCGGACGTGCCCGGATTGGTGAAGCAGGTACCCACCCCCGCGTCGACCAGCGTGCGCACCAGCGTCTTCGCCCCGATCACGTGAGACCACCTCGCCCTCTTCCGGCGCGCCGCCGCGCCCACCGTCGAACGTACCCATGGAAGGCGGCGGGACGGGCACCCGGTGGTGGGACCCCGAGATTGGCGCGGCGGGTGGGACGCCTTCCCTTCGCCGGTGACCACTTTTCGACCCCGATCGGACCCGAATGTGGTCACCAGCGCTGTACAGCGCACGTGACCAAGGGGCCGCTTTCGGACCGGTCAGTCGAGCTCGAATGGCACGCGATCGGTGCGAGGCGAGCATGGGGGCGCGAGAAATCTTGGTTGGAACGGAACTCGATCGTTCCCGTGCTCACCGCGTTGCCGACCTATCCTGGCCGGGTGGCTCGCGCCCTGCTCTCGTGCATCGCCACCGCCTGCCTTGCGGTGGTGCTCAGCGGTTGCGGCGGGGCGCAGGCGAGCTCGCCACCGGAGCTGGGCCCGGACCTGTTGCCGGCGATGGCCGGACAGGTCGACTGCGGAGACCGCCCGTTGGTGATGGTCCGTCAGTACCGCTACGACTTCGACGCCGACGGCGTTCCCGACGCCCTCGCCGCCGTGCGCTGCGACACCGGCGCGGGCAGTCCGCCGTCGACGGTCTTCGCCATCAAGGCCGCGCCGCAGGGTGCGCTGGTCGTTGGGAAGCTGCTGGACGGCGACGCGGGCGAGGTCGTCAGCGACGTGAGCGGCCAGGGCGCCGAGGCTGTCGTGAAGGGCTTCTCCTTCTCCGACGACGCCCCGCGGTGCTGCCCCGACACCGAGGTCGTCCGTCGCTACCGGTGGACCGGCGCCGGCTTCGACGCCGGGACTCGGGTCGAGACGCCCCTGCCCGCCGCCAGCGCCGCGGACGAACTCCCCGAGGAGCCCGAAGGCGAGTGAGTTTCCCACCGCGGTAGTTGCTACCGGAGTAGGATTCGTCTCATGGGAGTCGAGAAGTTCAGCGTGTCCTTCGAGTCCGACCTTGGGCAGGCGATCCGCGACGCCGCGGCCGACGGCGACGCGAGCGTTTCCGCCTGGCTCGCCGAGGCGGCCCGCAACAGGCTTCGGTCCGAAGCGCTGACCGAGGCTGTCGCAGCCTGGGAGGAACACTTCGGCGCGTTGACCGAGGACGAGATGGCGGCTGCGGCACGTGTGCTCGACGGACCGGCGACGCCGGTACGCAAGCGGGCGACGAAGCGGGCGGTGAGCTGATGGCGCTCGTTCTCGACACCGGTGCGCTCATAGCGTTCGACCGAGGCGACCGGACGGTGGCGGCACTCGTCGCGGAGGCCGGCCGTCGTGGCGAACCCGTGCGGACATCCTCGGGTTGCGTGGCTCAAGCCTGGCGCGGGGCGCCCCAACAGGCGCGACTCTCTCGGCTCCTCCACGGCGTGCACGAGATCGGGCTAGGCACCGACATCTCTCGGGTGATCGGCGCGGTGCTCGGCGCCGTCGGCGGTTCAGACGTCGTCGACGCCCATCTGGCCATGCTGGTTCGGGACCCCGACACCGTCGTGACCAGCGACCCGGACGACCTGACGGCACTACTGCGCGAACTGAACTGCGCGGCACGGGTTCACCGCTGCTGACGGACGGGGCAGAGTAGGCACCATGCTGCTGAGCGCCGAGCACGAGGAATACCGCAAGGTCGTCGCCGACTTCGTGGACCGCGAGATCGTCCCCCACGCCATGGCGTGGGAGGAGGCCGCCGAAACCCCGCGCAGCATCGTCGGCAAGCTCGCCGGGATCGGCGCCCTGGGCATGACGATTCCCGAGGAGTACGGCGGCAGCGGCGGGGACCACATGTTCTACGCGCTGCTCATGGAGGAACTCGGGCGCGGGGACTCCGGTGCGCGGGGGATCGTCTCGGTCAGCCTCGGGCTCGTCGGCAAGACCATCGCCAAGCACGGCGACGACGGGCAGAAGGCGTACTGGCTGCCGCGAATCTGCTCCGGGGAGTCCCTCGCCTGCTTCGGGCTCACCGAGCCGGACAGCGGCTCGGACCCCTCCGCGCTGCGCACCAGGGCCGTCCGCGACGGCGAGGACTGGGTGCTGTCGGGCGAGAAGGTCTTCATCACCAACGGCACCTGGGCCGACCTCTGCCTGGTGTTCGCCCGCACCGGCGGACCCGGCGCCAAGGGCATCAGCGCGTTCCTCGTGCCCACCGCCACGGCGGGATTCTCCGCCGCCCCCGTGCGCGGAAAGCTCGGCCTGCGGGCCCAGTCCACCGGAAACCTGCACCTCGACGGCGTGCGCGTCCCGGACTCCGCCCGCATGGGCGAGGAAGGCAAAGGCTTCCGGATCGCGATGTCCGCGCTCGACGCCGGCCGGGTCTCGGTGGCCGCCTCCTGCGTCGGCCTGGCCCGGGCCTCGCTCGAGGCCGCGACGGAGTACGCGAAGACTCGCGAGCAGTTCGGCAAGCCCATCGCGAGCTTCCAACTCGTGCAGGAACTGCTGGCGGACATCGACGTCGAGACCGAGGCCGCGCGGGCGCTGACCTGGCGCGCCGCGGCCCTGGCGGACGCGCACTCGCCCGAAGCCGGCCTGGCCGCCTCGCGCGCGAAGCTCTACGCCTCCGAGGTCGCGCTGCGCGCCGCGAGCAACGGGCTGCAGGTGTTCGGCGGCGCCGGCTACGTCGAGAACCAGCCGATCGCGAAGTACCTCCGCGACGCGCGCGCGATGACCCTCTACGAGGGAACTACCCAGATTCAGAAGCTGATCATCGGGCGGGCGTTGACCGGTATCAACGCGTTCGTCTGAGATTCCCCGGAGCCCGGAACACGCCGTGCGTAGGTGATCCACGCGTCATGTGACGTGCTACGCAACGGTAAGCTACCCTCCAGTAGCACTGGAAGAGTCTGGTGCTGCATACGTATTCGTCTCGGCACTGGGGGTTCAGTGGGCAGGTTCGGAGAGCGCGTCGTCGTAGTCACCGGCGCAGCGCAGGGCATCGGAGCGGCGACCGCTCGTCGGTTCGCCTCCGAGGGCGCGCGCGTGGTCGTCGTCGACCTTTCCGAGGAGCGCGGCGCGGGCACCGTCGAGGAGATCACCTCGGCCGGCGGCACCGCCATCGCCATCGGCGCGGACGTCTCGAAGACCGATTCGGTCAACGCGGCGATCGAGCGCACCGTCGAGCAGTTCGGCGGCATTCACGTTCTGGTGAACAACGCAGGCGTCACCAAGGACAACATGCTCTTCAAGATGACCGAAGAGGACTGGGACACCTGCGTCGACATCAGCCTCAAGGGCTCGTTCCTTATGGCGCAGGCCGCGCAGAAGCACATGGTCGCCGCCAAGTACGGCAAGATCGTCAACCTCTCGAGCATCTCCGCGCTCGGCAACCGCGGCCAGTCGAACTACTCGGCGGCCAAGGCCGGCATCCAGGGTCTGACCGCCACCATGGCGATCGAACTCGGCCCGTTCAACGTCAACGTCAATGCCGTCGCCCCTGGCTTCGTGCAGACGCCGATGACCGAGGCCACCGCCGGGCGTATGGGCATCACCGTCGAGGAGTTCGTCAACGGCGCCGCCGCCACGCACCCGCTGCGTCGCGTCGCCCAGCCCGAGGACATCGCCGCGGTGATCGCCTTCCTCGCCTCCGAGGACGCGCGCCACGTCACCGGCCAGACCATCTACGTCAACGGCGGCAAGTTCACCGTCTGATTCTGCGGCGCCAGCCGGGCGCCTCGCGGCGTTGTCGTCGGCGGCAGCTACTCCGTAGCGGCCACCTCCTCCGTCTTGCGATGCATCCCGGCCGGTCACCGCAGAACCTGCACCGCCAGCCGGGCGCCTCGCGGCGTTGTCGTCGGCGGCAGCTACTCCGTAGCGGCCACACCCTCCGCCTTGCGATGCATCCCGGTCGGTCACCGCAGAACGCAACAGCTTCATCCGCGCCGCGTTCCTCCGGAACGCGGCGCGGCTGCGTTTTCGGGTCGGCTAACGGAAGACTGGGCGCATGGATCGCGCGGAGTGGGACGCCAGGTACGAGGCCGAGCCGTTGCTGTGGGGCCTGGAGCCCAACCGGTTCGTGCACGATCGCCTGGCCGACGTTCCGGTCGGGACCGCCGTCGACCTCGCGTGCGGCAACGGACGCAACGCCCTGTGGCTGGCCGGATGCGGGTGGAAGGTCACCGGCGTCGACATCTCCGGCGTCGCGATCGCCCAGGCGCAGCAGCGGTCCGAGCAACTCGAGGTTGCCGTCGAGTGGGTGCAGGCCGACGTCGCACACTGGACCCCGCCCGGCCCCGTCGACCTCATGCTCGTCGCCTACCTGCACCTGCCCGTCGCGCAGCTGATCGAGGTGCTCGCCGCCGCCGGCCGCGCGCTGACGCCGAACGGACGGCTGCTCTACGTCGGGCACTCCCGCACCAACTTCACCCGCGGCTTCGGCGGGCCCTCCGACCCGGACGTGCTGATCGAAATCGCCGAGCTTGCCTCGGCCGCCGAGGGGCTGCGGGTCCGCGAACTCGCGCACCTGCTGCGCGACACCGACGCCGGGCCGGCCGTCGACATCGTCCTGGACGCCTCGCCGTGGCACGGCGACGGCGAGGGACCGCAACCCGGCAGCAAGGCCGCGGGCGGCGCGTCGGGAGACGCTCATCCCGGCCGCACTCGGGCGGGTGGACGATGAGCGAGTGCGACGAGCGAGGAACGAGTGAGGAGCGCGAGCTCATGAGGAACAGATGAGCCTCGGAACCCTGATCGTCACCGGCGCGAGCCGCGGCATCGGCGCCGCCACCGCCCGTCGGGCTGCGATGGACGGCTGGGACGTCGTGCTCGCGTTCCTGCGCAACCGCGCCGCGGCCGAAGCCGTCGCGACGGAGTGTCGGGAGTTCGGGGTGCGAACCGACGTCCTGTGCTGCGACGTCGCGACCGAGATGGACGTCCTCGACCTGTTCGAGCAGGCCCAGAAGATCGGCCCGGTGCGCGGGCTGGTGAACAACGCCGGGGTGGTCTCGCCCCTGGGCGCCGTCGCGGACTTCGAGTCCGAAGACCTCGAGAACGTATTCTCCGTCAACGTTTTCGGCGCCTTCTACTGCGCGCGCGAGGCTGTCCGGCTCATGCAGGAGCAGGGCGGCGGCGGGTCGATCGTCAACGTCTCCTCCCGCGCCGCGGTCCTCGGCGGACCCGGCCGGTACGTCGGCTACGCCGCGTCGAAGGCGGCCGTGGACGCGCTGACCGTCGGGCTCGCGGCCGAGGTCGCCGAGTCCGGCATCCGAGTCAACGGCGTGCGCCCGGGAATGATCGACACCGAGATCCATCCCGACGGCCGCGAGGCCCTCGCGGCCCGTGCGGCCACGATCCCGCTGGGCCGCTTCGGCACCCCCGACGAGGTGGCGGAGGCCATCGTCTGGCTCCTGAGCCCGGCGGCGAGCTACATCACCGGCACCACCCTGGACGTGGCCGGCGGCCGCTAACGGCGTACCCAAACACTCCCGATAGTGCAGTCCAGGTACGAATTTCGGCCGTTTCCCGTACCCAGACTGCACTATCGGCGGAATTCAGCCGAGGGTTAGCTGCTCCTCGGCGGGAGTGCCGCGTTCTAGAGCCAAGAGGTGTTGCTTGCGGTCCAGGCCGCCGCCATAGCCCGTGAGGCTGCCGCCGGATCCGACGACGCGGTGGCAGGGGACGACGATCGAGATCGGGTTTTTCCCGTTCGCCAGCCCTACCGCGCGGAAGGCCGTCGGCTGGCCGATGTGTCTGGCCAGGTCGCCGTAGGTCCAGGTCTGCCCGTACGGGATCTCGCGCAGCGCCGCCCACACCACGCGCTGGAACGGGGTGCCGACGCTCGTGTCCAGCGGGAGGTCGAAGACGGTGCGCCTGCCCGCGAAGTACTCCTCGAGCTGACTGGCAGTCAGTTCCAGGATCGGGTGCTCGGGGTCGCGGGGGCCGAAGATCTCCGGCTGCGGGGCGTGGCGGTGCTCTGCCATGTAGAGGGCGCAGAGGACCTCGCCGTCGGCAACGACGGTCAGCGGGCCGATCGGCGATTCCAGCACGGTGTGGGTGCGGTCGCCGGTCTCGGTGAAGAGCACGGAATCTCCTTAGACGGCTTGCGCGGGCAGGACGTTCACGGGGTGGGTGCCGGTGGCCCACAGGTACTGGACGGCGTAGGAGCGCCACGGTGCCCAGGCGGCGGACCGGGCGATCAGGGGGCCGGGTTTGTCCGGCAGACCCAGGCCGAGAGCGGCCTGACGAACCCCCAGATCCGTGGCGGGGAAGGCGTTCGGATCGCCCAGCGCGCGCATCGCGACGACCTCGACGGTCCACGGACCGATCCCCGCCAGTGCGTCGAGATCGTGACGGACCTGCGCGGGATCGGCGCCTGGACCCAGATCCAGTCCGCCTTCGGTCAACGCGTGCAGCAGCCCCGCGAGGGTGGCTCGGCGGGACGCGGGCATCGCCAGGGTCGGCGGGGCGCCGAGCAGGGCCTCGGGCGTGGGGAACAGGTGGGTGAGTTCGCCGTTCGGGTCGAGGATCTGCTCCCCGTAGGCGAGTACGAGACGGCCGGCGTGCGTTCTCGCGGCGGCGGTGGACACCTGCTGTCCGAGGACCGCCCGGACCGCGAACTCCGGGCCGTCGACCGTACGCGGCACCCGCCGGCCCGGCGCGCGCTCGATCTCCCCGCGCAGCGCGGAATCCGCGGCCAGAGCCTCTCCGACGGCGAGGGGATCGGTGTCGAGGTCGAGCATGCGCCGGCACCGGGCGATCGCCGGCCCGAGGTCGCGCAGGTCGCTCAGCCACAGTCGGGTCGCGACGTGCCGATCCTGCGGGCCGGGAGGGCGCAGGGACACCACGCCCGAGCCGTGCGGCAGGCGCAGCGTCCGGCGGTACGCGCCGTCTCGCCACTCCTCGACCCCGGGCACGGCGGTGGCCGCGAGATGCCCGAAGAGGTTGCTCGGGTCCAACGGTTGGCGGAAGGCCAGGCGCACGTCGACGGCCCCGACGCTCGGCGGCACGCCGCGCCCACCCGCCGCCCGGCGCAGCTCGGTGGGGGAGCAGGCGAAGACCTCGGCCACGGTCGTGTTGAACGCGCGGATGCTCGAGAAGCCCGCGGCCGTCGCGACCTCGGTCATCGGCAGCGCCGTGGTCTCGATCATCAGCCGCGCGGTCTGCGCCCGCGCGGCGCGTGCGATGGCCAGTGGCCCCGCGCCGAGCTCGGCGTGCACGAGCCGCTGGATCTGCCGCACGCTGTAGCCCAACGACTCCGCGAGGGCCGAAACCCCGCCCCTGTCGAGGATCCCGTCTCCGATGAGTCGCATGGCGCGAGCCACCACGTCGGCGCGGACGTCCCACTGGGGCGAGCCCGGGCTCGCGTCCGGGCGGCAGCGCTTGCACGCGCGGTAGCCGGCCTGCTGTGCCGCCGCGGCACTCGGGTGGAAGGTCACGTTGGCGGGCTTGGGCGTCATCGCGGGGCACGAGGGCCGGCAGTAGATGCCGGTGGTCCGCACCGCGGTGAAGAACCACCCGTCGAAGCGGGGGTCCTTCGCGCGCACCGCCCGCAGGCAGGCCTCCCTCTGTTGGTGCATGCCTCCACCCTGCCCTGCCGCCGAGCCCCTGGCTAGCCGAAAAGCGACACCCACCTCGCGCCCCGATTTCCATCCGCTGCGGGCGAGTGGGGGTATCCAGGCCCTGCGACGGACCCACGCGCCGACAGAAGACGCGAGCTAGCGGGCCAGGAGGTCGGGGGTCAGGTCGGCGATGGTGGGCGCGCCGCAGAGCGACATCGCGACGTCGAGTTCGGTGTGCAGTTCGCGCAGGACGGCCTCCACCCCGGCCGCGCCGTCGGCGGCCAGGCCCCACAGGACCGGACGTCCGACGAGGACGGCGCGGGCGCCGAGGGCAAGGGCCTTCACGATGTCGGTGCCGCTGCGGATCCCGCCGTCCACGTAGACCTCCGCCCGGTCGCCAACGGCGGCGACGACCTCGGGCAGTGCGTCGGCGGTGGCGACGGCGCCGTCGAGTTGGCGGCCGCCGTGGTTGGACACGATCACCCCGGCGGCTCCAGCCTCGACGCACGCGACGGCGTCGTCGCCGCGCAGGACGCCCTTCACCAGAACGGGGAGCGGGGAGGCTGCGACGAGCCATTCGACGTCCGCGAAGGTCATGCCCGCGGTGAAGTCCTGCTGTACGTGCCGTGCCAGGGCGGACCCGCCGCCGGGCATCTGGGGATGCTCCAAACCGAGGTTCGCCAGGGTCATTCCGGGCGGCAGCGTGAACCCGTTGCGCTCGTCCCTGCGGCGGTTCCCCGCCACGGGCAGGTCGACGGTCAGCACGAGGGCCCGGTATCCCGCGGCGACCGCCCGGGCCACCAGCGCAGTCGAGGCGGCGCGGTCTCGCTGCAGGTAGATCTGCATCCACTGCGGGTATCCGGGCGTCGCCGCGGCCACCTCTTCGAGCCGGACCGTGGCCAACGTCGAGACCACCATGAGCGAGCCGCCGGCGGCCGTGCCGCGCGCGGTCGCCCGTTCGCCGTCGTCGCAGGCGAGCCGTTGGTAGGCCGTGGGCGCCACGAGGATCGGCCCCGGGAGGACCGTCCCGAGCACCGTGGCGATCGTGTCGATCTCGGAGACGTCGCGCAGGACCCGCGGCCGCAGTCTGATGCGTCGCCAGGCCGCGACGTTGTCCGCGAGCGTGACCTCGTCGTCGGCGCCACCCGCGTAGTAGTCGTAGGCGAGTTGGCTGAGCCGCTCGCGGGCGCGGGCCTCCCACGCGTCGGTGTCCATGCCCGCAGATTCTTCCCGACAACGCGAAGGCCCCCGACCCTGGCAGGGGTCGGGGGCCTCGGAGCCGCAGGTCTACTTCGTATAGATGACGAACTTGTCCTTCGCGGGCTTCCAGCCGGACGGCGATCCGTCCGGCTTGGAGACCGTGTTGGCGCCGGTGTACTCGTACATGAACTCCCGGCCCTGGCCCATGTCGCGCGACCACGTCTGGTTCTCGTAGGAGCCGCCGCGCTCGGCGGGGGAGTAGGAGAACTTCTGGTCCAGCGAGGCGTCGGTCTTCCAGACCGTGCCGTTGCCGAGGGCGTCCATGAGGCGCTCGCGGGTGAGGTTCGGGCCGACCGACTTCGCGGCCTGCGCGAACAGGTTCACTCCGACGTAGGCGGCCTGCACGATGTGGTGGTTCATGCCGACGTTGGCCCGCGCGTAGCGGTTCATCGTCGCCATGTACTCCGGACCCCAGAGCTTGTAGGTCGTGTTGTTCCAGTACCGCCCCGCCGGCCACTCGCCGATGAAGGAACCGAGGGCCTCGGCGACGAGGTGGTTTCCGCTGACGCCCTTGGGCGGGTAGTAGCCCTGCTGACGCGACTCGACCATGAACTTGATCAGGGTCGCGGCGTTGATGACGTAGTGCACGATGTGGTCGGGGTTGGCCGCGCGCATCGCGAGGACCTGCGAGGACATCGAGGTTTCCGAGATCGCGACGTCGACCTTCTTGACGAGCTTCGCTCCGGAGGCGTCGAGGATTTTGCTGACCTGGTTGCAGGCGAGCTGCATCTCCGGGGAGGTCAGGCACAGCAGCCCGTAGGTCTTGGGCTTGATCACGTCGCGGACCCAGTTCGCGCCGGCCATGGCCT
>JBQTIB010000049.1:0-13692 GCA_052389435.1 Sporichthyaceae bacterium
TTTTGGGTGGCTGGGTCCGCTTCGGGGGGTGCGGGGACCTGGCGAGGGGGGGGCGCCATGTTGGCGCCGCCCCTTCGTCGAGTTGGTGCTAGTTGCCGTTCGCCTTGGTGACGCCGGCGAGGGCGGCAGCGCCGGAGAGGGAGGCCAGGGTCTCCTTCACGGTGGCGAGCTGGGCGTTGATGCTGTCCCGGCGGTGGGTCAGTGCCGCGACCTCGCGCTCGGCCTCCTGCTGCAGACGCTCGGCGCGCGAGGCGGTCTCGTTGACCAGCTCGTGGGCGGCGTTCTTGGCGGCGTCGACGAGGGCCTGCGCGGCGCGCTGGGAGTCCTCGGTCATCTGGATCGCTTCGCCCTTCATCTGCTGGGCGATCTGGATGGTCTCGGCCAGGCGACGCTCCGCGGTCTCCTGGCGCTGAACGACGTCGCGCTCGAACTGCTCGCGCTGGGCGTTCATCTTGTGCTCGGTGTCGGTCGCGGTCTGCGCACCCTCCGCACGGGCGGCCTCGACGACCTCGCCGGCCGAGGCGGCCAGGCGCGCGGCCTTGTCGGTGCCCTCGGCGCGAATGCCCTCGGCCTCGCGGCGGGCGGCTTCGAGCATGCGCTCGCCGGTCTCCTTGGCGGTGGCCTCGGCGCGCTCGGCGTCGGCGTTCATGCGGGCGCGCATGGCCTCGGCCTCGGCGTTGGCCATTTCGCGGTCGCGGTCGCCCGCGGCGACGGCGTTCTGGTTGATCTGGATGGCCTCGTCGTGCGCGGCCTTCAGGATGCTCTCGAGCTTGCGCGAGACGGTGACGTACGCCGGGGCGGCCTCGCCCTTGGACATCGAGTTGCGCATCGCGGTGAGTTCGCGCTCGAGGTCGGCGGCGCGACGGTCGAACGCGGCGCGCTCGGCGGCGAGCGCGGAGATCTTGGCGTCGACAGCGGTCCGCTCGTAGCCGCGCATGGCGGTGTCGAATGCCGGTGCGCCGGGGTTCATGGTCATGAGATTCACTGGTCCTTCGTCAGCACGGGCGTGAACGGTAAGTGCTATCGGGGACCACCTCGGGCTCGTCTTCCGCCCGCGGTGATCGACTTTGGAAAGCATCGCAGGCGACCGGACGGTACGCCGGCCAACGAGAGATTTGATCTGCCGAAATGGCAAAGATTCATACGTTCGGCTGACTGGAATGACGCCATTCGGATGACCGTCGGCGAAATGTGCGATGCATCCCATCTGTTATGCAATTGCAGCAAATGTCCGTTTTGTTCCGGCCTGTGCACGGTTGCGGGCGGAGGCGTGGAGTGGGTGTGCGTGCGGTGCCACACGGGCACCTGACCATGAATTGGTCCTCGCTCGGTGGGTTGATCACGCAGGCGCTTCTAGGTTGCAGGAAGCCACCGAGCCGTCCGGAGACCCGTCGCCATGCCTTTCACCGGGAGCCATCCCGCAGCGATCCTGCCCCTGTTGGGCACCCCGCTGCCGATGTCGGCTCTGGTCGCGGGGTCGATGGCGCCGGACAGTCCGGCCTATCTGCTCGGCGGGTTCCTCGAGTACCCCTCGCATACGCATTCGGTGTTCAACGGGGTGGGGGTCAACCTCGTTCTGGGGTTGATCCTCTGGGCCGCCTGGCACCTGCTGCTTTCCGGACCGGCTCTGGCGGCGGCTCCCGCCGCGATTCGGACGCGCTGCGGCCACCTGGGCCTGGGCCTGCGTTCCCGGCTGCGCCGCCCGGTGGACTTTCTGCTGGTGCCCGCCGCGATCGAGGTCGGCGCCCTCAGCCACGTGCTGTGGGACAACTTCACGCACGCCTGGGGTTGGCCGGTCATGCGGGTGCCGGCGATGCAGGCGGAGTACCTGGGCGTGCCCGGGTGGTCCTACGCCCAGGTGACGTTCAGCGTGGCCGGACTCGTCGCGATCGCCGTGGCGCTGCGGCGGGCGTGGAAGCGCGCGCCGATCGGCCCGATGCCTGCTGCGCACTGGGGCCTGGGGCCGCTGGCTGCGGCGTCCTGGCTCCTGATCGCCGGGGCGGCGACGGTCGGTGCGCTGCGTGGCTTCTACGTCGGAGCCTTCCAGGGCGGCTGGCCGAGTTCGATGCTTCCGTGGCACATGCTGACCAGGTCGATCGGGCTGGCCCTGACGGTCGGGACGGTGCTGGCGGTGCTCTGGCACCTGCGCCGTGCCCCGGCCCTGCTGCGCTCCCGCCTGGCCTGAGGAAACAATCTCCTGGCAGGCTCGCCTGTGCGGTGATCCGACGCACGCCAGACCGAAGCGTCGTCGGCTCCGAAGACAGCGCGCGAGCAGCGACAGCACAGCAGTGACGGGAGTGACCTCGAGCAATGAGCTCCGGCCTTGATCTGACCGTGCGGCCGGGGGCGGGACCCGCTCGGGCCGCGGTCCTCGTGCTGCACGGCGGGCGGGCCGAAAGCCACGAGCCGACCCGGTCGCGGCACCTCTCCGTGGTGCGGCTGGCCCCGTTCGCCCGTGCCATCCACGCGATCGAGGGCCCGCGCGGCGTCGCCGTGGCCTCGCTGCGCTACCGGGTACGGGGCTGGAACGGCTCGGAGGAGTCGCCGGTGGCCGACGCCCGTTGGGCGCTGGACCAGCTCGCCGAACAACTCGGGCCGGTGCCGGTGGTGCTGGTGGGTCACTCGATGGGCGGCCGGACCGCGCTGCGCCTCGCCGACCACCCCGCCGTCGTCGGCATCGTCGCGCTCGCGCCGTGGCTGCCGCCGGGCGAACCGCGCGTTCCGCTCGGTAGGCGCCCCCTGCTCGTCGTGCACGGCACCGCGGACCGCTGGACCGACCCGGCCGAGTCGCGGGCCTACGTCGAGGCGGCCGTCGCGGCCGGAAGTCCCGCGCAGTGGATTCCCATGGCGGGCCACGGGCACTTCATGCTCAGGGACCGCGCCGGCTGGCGCGATCTGGTCACGGACTTCGTCACAGGGCTCGTCGGCCAAACCGTTCCGTCCGCCGGCCCGAACCACGCAGGTAGTACCGAGGCGGGCGAGCCCCCGACCGCGGACCGTCCAGGAAGGCCACGAAGCTGAATACCGCATCCACCTCGTCGGGCCAGCGCCGACGCATCGCGGTCATCGGCTCCGGCGTCTCCGGGCTCACCGCCGCGTGGGTGCTGCAGCGCACGCACGACGTCACGCTCTACGAGGCCGACAACCGCCTCGGCGGACACGCCCACACCCACGAGGTCGACGGGCAGCCCATCGACACCGGCTTCATCGTCCACAACGAGAAGACCTACCCGACGCTGCTGAAGCTGTTCGGCGAACTCGGCGTGCAGACGCGCGACTCCGACATGTCCATGTCGGTGCGCTGCGACGGCTGCGGTCTGGAGTACGCGGGAGCCCGCGGTCTGCGGGGCCTGTTTCCCAAGGCGAGCTACCTCGGCCGCGCCAAGTACCTGCGGATGCTCACCGAGGTGACCCGCTTCCACAGCCAGGCGCACTCCCTGATCGCGCAGTCCGACGGCCCCGGCCCGACGCTCGGCGAGTGGGCCAAGTCCAAGAAGCACTCGGACTACTTCCTCACCCACTTCCTCGTGCCGATCGTCTCCTGCGTGTGGTCCTGCGCGCCGGGCACCGCGCTGCAGTACCCGGCGCGGTACCTGTTCCGGTTCCTCGACCACCACGGCATGCTCCAGGTCTCCGACTCCCCGCAGTGGAAGACGGTCGTCGGCGGATCGCGCACCTACGTGCAGGCCGTCGCCAAGAACCTGGGCGCCGTCCACGTGAGCACTCCGGTGCGCGCCCTGTCCCGCGAGCTGCACGGCGTGACCGTGCGCGACGACGCCGACAACGCGGTGGAGTTCGACGGGGCCGTCGTGGCGACCCACCCGAACCAGGCACTGGCACTGCTGGCCGCCCCGACGGTCGTCGAGAAGCGGGTCCTCGGCGCCATCGGGTACTCCACCAACCACACCGTGCTGCACACCGACACCTCCTCCCTGCCCCGGTCCGCGGGCGCCGCCGCGTCGTGGAACTACCTGATGTCCGACTGCTCCGCGATGCCGAGCGCAGTGCAGGTCAGCTACGACCTCAACCGTCTGCAGGGCCTGTCGGGTCCGACGAAGTACGTGGTCACGCTCAACCCGCCGCAGCCGATCGACGCGGCCAAGACCGTCGCGACCATGGAGTACGAGCACCCCATCTACACCCCGGCCTCGGTGTCGGCCCAGGGCAGCCTGCCGAGCCTCGACGACAGCCGCGTCGCCTTCGCCGGCGCCTACCACGGCTGGGGCTTCCACGAGGACGGCGCCGTCTCCGGCCTGAAGGCCGCCAAACGCCTGGGCGGGGAATGGTGACCGCCCCCGGCCACGCCACCAACTTCGCCGATGGCGCAGTAGTACACGCCGATCGGGCCGCCGGGGCGTGCCCTGCTGCGCTATCGGCTGCGAAGTCGCACGGCCGGTGGGGCAGTGCGGGGATCTACGACACCGTCGTGTCGCACGTGCGGCACACCCCGTTGCGCAACGCCTTCTCCTATCGCAGCTACTCCTGGCTCGTCGATCTCGACGCTCTGCCGCGACCGCCCGGCCCGCTGCGCGCCCTGGCGACCTTTCGCGCCGCAGACCACCTGGGCCGAGCGGATCGGACGCTGCGTCAGAATCTCGACGCCTACCTCGCGGCGAACGACGTCGACCTGCGCGGCGGGCGGATCCTCATGCTCGCCAACGCCGCCGTGTTAGGGCACGTGTTCAACCCGCTGTCGGTGTACTGGTGCCACGACCCCGCGGGGGAGCTCGTGTGCGTCGTCGCCGAGGTGCACAACACCTACGGCGAGCGGCACTGCTACCTGCTCCGACCCGACGAGACCGGCCGCGCGGAGTTCGCCAAGGAGTTCTACGTCTCGCCGTTCTACCCCGTCGACGGCACCTACGTCATGCGCCTGCCGCTGCCCGGCGAGCGGCTCGCGATCTCGGTCGAACTGCACCGCGGCGAAGCCAAGCCCTTCGTGGCCACGCTGCGGGGCAGGCGCCGCGAGGCGGGCAGCGCCGCGCTGCTGCGGGCCGCCGGTCGCGTGCCGCTGGCGACGCTGACCGTCGCCGCCCAGATCCGTTGGCAGGGCCTGCGGCTGTGGGCCCGTCGCCTTCCCGTCGTTCCCCGTCCGCGCCATCCCCGGCAACCGGAGGTCTAGCCCCATGACTGCGACACCGACGGAGAGCGTGCGAACCGAGCACGCGGCCCCGCCCGCGCCCGCTGCGGCGCGCCACACGGGCATCGACGCCGCGAAGTGGCCGGACATCGCCGTCCTGCCCCCCGGCGGCGTGCGCGCGCGCATCGCCCGAGGCCTGTTCGAGCGGGTCGCGGGCAAGCTGCCGCTGCAGATCCTCCTGCCCGACGGCCGCAACATCGGCGCCGGCGGGCCGTCGACCCCGGTCATGCAGGTGAATCGGCCCGGCGCGTTCTACCGCCGCGTCGGCCACAGCGGGCTGATCGGCTTCGGCGAGGCCTACCTCGCGCAGGACTGGACGGCCGAGGACCTGCCCGCCGTGCTCACCGTCTTCTGCAAGCGCATGTCGACGCTGATTCCGCCGCCGCTGCAGCGCCTGCGGGACCTTGCGGTGCACACCCACCCGCTGGGAGACAAGGGCACCGAGGCGAACGCGCGCCAGAACATCTCGCGGCACTACGACCTGTCCAACGACCTGTTCATGCTCTTCCTCGACTCCTCGCTCACCTACTCCTCGGCGCTGTTCGGTCCGGGCGACGGGTCCGTGGAGATCGCCGCGACCGCCTGCTTCGAGGATCTCGCGGCAGCGCAGCGCCACAAGATCGACCGCCTGCTCGACGCCGCGGGCGTCGGCGAGGGCACGCACCTGCTGGAGATCGGCACCGGGTGGGGCGAACTGGCCCTGCGGGCCGCGGCCCGCGGCGCCCAGGTTCGCTCGATCACCCTGTCCGAAGAGCAGCGGACCTTGGCCATCGCCCGGATCGCCGAGGCCGGGCTGTCCGAGCGGGTCAGCGTCGATCTGTGCGACTACCGCGCGGTCGACGGCCAGTACGACGCGGTCGTGTCGGTGGAGATGATCGAGGCCGTCGGCTACGACTTCTGGCCCGCGTACTTCTCGACGCTGGACCGCGTCCTCGCACCCGGCGGCCGCGTCGGCATCCAGGCGATCACCATGCCCCACGATCGCATGCTCGCCTCCCGGGACACCTACACCTGGATTCACAAGTACGTCTTCCCCGGCGGGCTGCTCCCGTCGGTGGCTTCGGTCGAGCAGTGCGTCGCCGACCACACCTCGCTCAAGGTTGTCGCCCGGCACGGGTTCGGCCTGCACTACGCCGACACGCTGCGCCTGTGGCGGGAGAGGTTCGAGGCCAACGCCGACGGCGTGGACGCGCTCGGCTTCGACGAGACCTTCCGGCGAATGTGGACCTTCTACCTCGCCTACTCCGAGGCCGGGTTCCGCTCCCGCTACCTCGACGTCTACCAGTTCGTGTTCGCCAAGGAGTCCCAGTGATCAAGTCCGGCGTCGCGCCCAGGCTGGCGCGACTGATCGAGCCGCTGTTCGGCGGTTCGCTTCCGGTGCGCATCCGCGCCTGGGACGGCAGCGAGGTCGGCCCCGCCGACGCTCCCGCCGTGCTGATCCGCTCCCGGAAGGCGCTGCGGCGCCTGGTGTGGTCCCCGGGCGAGCTCGGGCTGGCGCAGGCGTACGTCAAGGGCGAGCTCGACGTCGAGGGCGACCTCACCGAGGGCTTCCAGCTGATCTGGGCGGCGATCCGCGAACGCGAGCTCGCGGCGCCGAAGTTCACGCCCCGTCAGATCGCCTCCGCCGTTGGGTCCTTGGCTCTTCTCGGGGCCATCGGGCCGAAGCCCGCGGCTCCGGCGTCGCAGGCCAAGCTCACCGGCGTGCTGCACTCCCGCGTCCGGGACCGGGCCGCGATCTCCCACCACTACGACCTGTCCAACGAGTTCTACTCGCTGCTGCTCGACAACGAGCACATGGCCTACTCGTGCGCCTACTACACCTCCACCGACCCGGCGTACTCCCTCGAGGACGCCCAGCGGGACAAGCTCGACCTGGTCTGCCGCAAACTCGGGTTGAAGCCCGGCTCGAAGTTCCTCGACATCGGCTGCGGCTGGGGTTCGCTGTCCCTGCACGCCGCGGAGCACTACGGCGCGGAGGTCGTCGGCGTCACGCTCTCGCGCGAGCAGCAGGACTTCGTCCTCGCTCGAGTCGCCGAGCGCGGCCTCGCCGGGCGCGTGCAGATCCGCCTGCAGGACTACCGCGAAATTCCGGAGACGGGCTTTGACGCGGTGTCCTCCATCGAGATGGGCGAGCACGTCGGCAGGGAGAACTACCCGACGTTCTGCGCGACGCTCGAGCGCGTCCTGCGCCCGGGCGGCCGCGCCCTGGTCCAGCAGATGTCGCGGCGCACCCGCCCCGGCGGCGGCGCGTTCATCGAGAGCTACATCGCCCCGGACATGTACATGCGCCCGGTGGGGGAGACCGTCGCCCTCGTCGAGGACTCGGGCCTCGAGGTCCGCGACGTCCACGCCATGCGCGAGCACTACGTGTGGACCGTCCGCGCCTGGCTGGAGACGCTCGAGAAGAACTGGGACGCCGTCGTCGCCCTCGTCGGCGAAGAGGTCGCGCGGGTCTGGCGCCTCTACATGGTCGGCGGCGCGCTCGTCTTCGAAGAGGGCCGCATGGGCGTGGACCAGATCCTCGCCACGAAGAAGCACGCCGACGGCCGCGCCGAGATGCACCCGGTCCGCGACGACGGCTTCGCCTTCCCGGTGCGCTGAAACCCCCATCTTCGGCGGCCTGTCGCGCCCTACGTCTGCGGGCGGTAGGGCGCGAAACACTGTCGGAGTTGGGGGGTCCGGGCCTCGATGCGGCGCGTGGCGCGGTCTACCCCTCCCACGGGCAGTTGGCGTCGACGGTCACCAGGGTGGTTTCGCCGGGCACCACGTACACCGCCGGGACACTCGGGTAGGGCTCGCGACGGGTCGGCGCCACGTGATCCCGCGGACGGGGATCCGCGGAACAGGGGTTGTCCGAGGCCAAGTCGTACTCGGTCTCCGCCGTCCCCAGCAGGTACTCGCCCGCCGGTAGTGCCCAGTCGTGGCAGATCCGTTCGCCGGCAGGCATGCGCACCGAGCGGCCGACGGGGCCGTCGGCCCAGAAGTGGATGGGTTGGCCGTAGGAGTTGGAATCGCTCCCGGGCGGTGCGTCCTCCCGGCACACCCGGAGGGTGCCCGAGGGGTCGGGAGGACCCGTTCGCTCGAGGTCCTCGGAGGCCGTCGCCGCAGCGTCGACTCCGGATGGACGCTTGAAGTCCACTCCGTTGCCACAGGCTCCACCCACGGCCCAGTCGATGCGCGTGCGCGCACCGGCCGCGACGTGGGTGGTGTCGGGAAGCCCCCCATCGCCCTGGCGGAACAGCCCGGGCCGCGAGACCGCCCAGACGGCGCAGTGGTTGTACGCGATCGTGGCGGGGCCGTCGAAGCCGATCCCGAAGTCGTAGACGCCTTCGCGCACCCGCCAGACGAGGCAGCCGTCCGGCCGCAACCGGTCGGCGCGCGCGGAGAGTCCCTCCGCCCAGACTGAGACGTCGTCGCGCGCCTTGCCAATCACGCAGACCTGCAGGGTTCCGCGCGCGGCGGCGTTCGGGTCGGCGACGGGGGCCGAGGTGGAGAGCAGCGCCAGGCCCAGCACTCCCACGGCGAGGGTCTGCATCACTTCCGACACCCCCGCTCCAGCGTCACTCGACTGGCCTGTCCGTTCGCTACGTTCACCCACACCGGAAGTTCGTCGCGGAACTCCTGCGGCCGCACGTCTCGCTGCCAGATCTGCCGACGATCGCGTTGCACCGTGATCGTCAGGCTGCACCGGGCTGGCACGGCCAGCCCGTTGGCACCCACCAAGTACGCGCCCTCCGGCGCCTCCCATCGCCCACATCCGCCGCCGGGCGGCGTTCGCGCGCCACGAGACGCCGGTCCGTCGGCCCACACCGAGTCCACCGTCTCCGGCCCGGACGCGCAGACCTCCAGCGTTCCGCGTGCGCTGCCCGGAGGCAGAGCGGTCGCGGGCTGCGGCGTCGGGAGCGGCTCGGCCGGTCCGGTGTCGACGGCCGGGGCCGTGGACGCGGTGGGAGCCGGGACGACGGGCGCCATCGGAGCTGCGGGCGGTGCGGCACTGCCTCCACTTCCGCTCACCAGGGCGAAACCACTTCCCCCGGAGACGAGGAGGACGACTGCGGCCGCCGACACCGCGATCGGCCGCTTCACCGCTGCACGCACCAGGCGGCCTGGTCGAACCGCACCTGCGTCTGCTCGCCGGCCGCGACATGGGTCTTCGTTCGCGGCAGGTCCGGCGTCGGCTGCACGCGCGTCATGCCCGGCCGAACGATCACGATGCGGTCCACTCCGGAGAACGGATACCGGCAGGTCTGGGAGAGCTCGCCCGGATACCTGTCCACCGAGATCGAAACCTCGTAGAAGCCCGGCGGTACCTGCCAGGTGCGGCACTTCTGGCCGTCGAATGCGCCCGTGCGCGCCACCGGGCCGCCGACCGTGGCGTCCCTGGCCGGACGGCTCGCCGACCAGCAGACGGCAATCGCGCCTTCTGCTCCGCCGGTCGCCGGTGCCGCACCGCGAGCCGTGGCGGCGGGTACGACCGCCAGACCTCCGGCTAGAAGGGCCACCGCCGATCCGCCGATCGTCGTTCTACGCAATGCGCCTCCCTGCCGCAGCCTCTGGAGCAGTGGACGCGGACCCTTCCCGATCGGTTGACACGGCGTACCGAGGTGACGGCGCTCCGCCCGTCCTGCGGGAGGAGGTCAGCGGGCGTTGCACAGCGGACGGATGTCGTAGCGGACCTCGGTGCGCTCGCCTGCGACGACGTTCGTTCGCAACGCCTCCTGCCCGCTGACCAGCGCGTGCCGATGCGTGCGCACCATGCCGGGCCGAACGATCGCCACCGCCGCGACGAGTTGGCTCGTGTTCTGCCCGCACGTCGGGTCCGGCCGCGGGTCGGCGCCGTCGCGGAAGTTCACGTCGTACCCGCCCGGGCGCACCCGCCAGGTCGCGCATCCGGACTCGTCGAGGACGTCCGACTCCCGGCTCGGGCCTTCGGCCGTCGCGATCTCGCCGTTCGGCTGCACCCCGCGCAGGCAGATCGCCAGCGTGCCGGTGGCGTCGTCGGCCCGCGCGACGAGGGCCGTCCCGCCCGCGAGGGCGACCCCTACGGCGACGGCGACCGTCGCCCGGGCTCTCACGCCTCCTCGTATTCGCACTCGTGCTCCAGGTTCACCCGGCGGGTCTCGCCGGCCGGAACGTAGGCCACGCCGCCGCTCGCCACGAAGCAGTCGACCCGATCGTCGCGGTGGTCGCCCTCCCGTGCGGAGATCTCGTACCGGCCCTCGAGCACGACGAAGCTCAGGCAGCCGGACAGCCCGGTCAACTCCAACACGGCGGACCGAGCCGACGGACCGTCCGCCTGGAGGTGGATCCGCGGGTATGACTCGCGCTCGGCGGATTCGCAGATCTCCAGGACGCCGGTCGGACCGGACCGTTCCGTCTGTTCCAACTCCCTCGATTCCGCCGCCGCTCGGGCGATGCGCGGCTTGCGGTCGCCGAGGGCTGGACCCGAGGACAGCATCGGGCCGTGCGAGGAGTCGCACCAGCCCGCCTTCCAGCGCAGTTCGGTGGTCTGGTCGGCGGTCACGTGGGTCCGCTTCAGCGCGAAGGCCTCGTCGTCGTCGAACAGGCCGGGGCGGGTCAGCGTCAACCGCAGGGCCTTGTTGGCGCAGGCGGCGGTGTCTCCGGTCAACGCCTGCTCGGGCTCGACGACGATCCCGGTCCGGTACGCGCCGGGCTTGACCAGCCAGGCCACGCACGCGCCCCCGGCCAGGTGCTCCCCGCGTCCGCTGGGACCGTCGGCGAACACCGCGTACCCACCCGGCCGCGTCGGCGCGTCGAGGCAGACCCGCAGCGTTCCCCGCGGGTCGGCGACGGGCTCGTCGCTCCCGATCGTTCCGGCCAGAACCGCCAGGCCGACTGCTCCGGCCGCCCACGTCCGCGTCACGACGCACACCTCCGTTCGAAGAGCACCTGCGTCGGCGCGGTGTCCGACACGTTCACCGCCAGCGCCTGCGCGTCCAGGTTCACCATCTGGCTCGCGACGAAAATCCGGCGCCCGTCGCGGTGCAGCGTGGTCCGCAGCAGGCAGCCGGGCGCGAGGCCGGTGACCCCGACCTGGTACTCACCCGGTGCGACGACCCACCGCCCGCACGCCGTGTCCGTTCCCGCGGACGCCTCCGCGCTCCGCGCCGAAGGGCCGTCCGCCCACAGGGTGACCGGGGCAGAGGTCGAACGGGCGGCACAGACCTCGAGTTCGCCGGGACCGGCTCGGCCCGTCACCGGCGGCACGGCCCCCGCGGCCTCCGTCGGCGCAGCGGGTCCCGGCCTCGCCTGGTCGGCGCCCGACAGCCCGCACGCGCTCCCGGCCGCCAGCCCGAGAGCGACGAGGAGCACGGCAGCGGCTCTTCGCATCACACCGTCCAGACGCCGCACGCCCTCGATCGGTTGACACCGAGGCCGGTGTGGATTTCGCAACTGTTGGCCGCAGACGGAGTCGGTGTGCGGAGCCGAAGGCGTCCCACCTGGCAGGGTGAGCCGGTGACCTTCGACGGATCGGCCTTCGCCCTCGGCGTCCTCGCGTGCGCGGCGGGCCTGACGGTCCTGTTCGCCCTCACGTTCGGGATCGCGGAGAGGGCCGGCAAACACAGCGTCGTCGACGTGACCTGGGGCGCGGGCTTCGTCGTCGTCGCGCTGATCACCTGCTGGTTCTCCACGCCCGAGGGCGACGACGAGCGCCGGTTCCTGATCACCGCAATGGTGGTTCTGTGGGGCGTGCGACTGGCCTGGCACATCGGCCGCCGCAACGCCGGGCACGGCGAGGACCCGCGCTACGAGGCGCTGCTGGCCAAGGCCGCCCCCGCGAAGCGCCGTGCGTACGCGGTCAAGACGATCTACCTGCCGCAGGCGGTCCTGGTCCTGTTCATCTCGCTGCCGGTGCAGGTTGCGCAGTACGACACCGACACGGTCGGGGCAGTGGCCGCCGTCGGCATCCTGGTGTGGTCCGTCGGCCTGGCGTTCGAGGCCCTCGGGGACTGGCAGCTCAAGCAGTTCAAGGCCAACCCCGCCAACCGGGGCACGATCATGGACCGAGGCCTGTGGCGCTACACCCGCCACCCGAACTACTTCGGCGACGCCTGCGTGTGGTGGGGGATCTGGCTGGTCGCGGCCGAGACCGGCGCGGGCCTGTTCACCGTCCTGTCGCCGATCATCATGACGATTTTCCTGACCAAGGGCAGCGGGGCCCGGCTCACCGAGAAGCGCATGGCCGGGCGCCCCGGGTTCGAGGAGTACGTCGCGCGCACCTCCGGCTTTTTCCCGCTTCCGCCCAGGCGTTCGGCGAGCCGCCGCGGATGAGCGAGGGCGTCACGGTTCGCGACCGACTGGCGACGGCCCGGTCCGTCGTTCGCCGGCTCCTTCCCTTTCTGCTCGCCGCCGCGAGCTTTCCCAGCGCAGTTCGGTTGGTGGGGGATCGCGATCTGTTCTGGGCGATCATGGCGGTCGCCTGGGTGCCCGTGGCGGCCGTGGTCGTGGCCCTGCTCGGGATCCTGGCCGTCGCCCTGGGCCGCCGCACCCTGGCCGCCGTCGCGGCGGGCGTCGTGGTCGCGAACGCGTTCTGGCTCGCGCCGCTCTACGTCGCGGACGAGCCGCCGCGCAGCGGCACGCGGATCGTCGCGATGACCGCGAACCTCCTCTACGGCTGGGCGGATCTGCAGGCCCTGGTCTCCGAGGTCCGCGAACGCAGCGTCGACGTGCTCGCGCTGACCGAGTTGACCCCGGAGGCGGTCGTCGAACTGGAGGCCGGCGGACTGCTCCGAGAGTTGCCCCACCGCGTGCTCGCCCCCGGCGAACGCGCGCACGGCAGCGGCCTCTACGCGCGCTTTCCGTTGACACCGGCGCCCGACTGGGAAGGCGGAGTCCACCGGTGGCCGGGGGCCACGGCCAGTCTCGACGGGCAGGAGGTGACGATTCGGGTCGTCCACCCCTTCCGGACCTCGAAGTTCAACGCCGATCTCTATCGCGCGGACTATCGCCTGCTGCAGGCGCGGATGGACCGTCTGGCCGAGACCGGTCCGGCGCTGGTGCTCGGTGACTTCAACGCCACCCGAGACCACTCCGCCTTCCGCAGGGTGCTCGGCGACCGGTGGCGCGACGCACCCGAGTACGCCGGATCCGGCTACACCCCGACGTGGAACCTGTGGCAGCGCCTGCCCGCCGCGATCGCGCTCGACCACATTCTGATGAACCGTCACTTCGGTGCTCTTTCGGCCGGAACGTGGAGGTTGCCCGGAAGCGACCACCACGCCGTCGTCGCCGATCTGGTCCTCGCACCGCGTTAGCGCGGGACCTTCGACGGACGCGGGCGGGACCATCGTCCCGACCTTCGGCTTGAGGCTGGGCTGAGGTTGGCCGGACCAGTCCCTGAGGTCGTCGGCGCAATGTTGTGTTCACACCGAACCGGAGAGCGCGGGGCCAGCCCGCAGGACAACAGGAGCAGACGATGACCGCGATCGACACCACCCCCGCCCCGCAGACCGAGGACCGTCGCAAGCGCGCCGCGTGGCGTCCGCTGGCCGCCGCCGCCGCGGCCGGGTCGGTGCTGCTGATCACCGGCT
>JBQTIB010000050.1:0-10904 GCA_052389435.1 Sporichthyaceae bacterium
GCGGGGCGGCGCGGGGTCGGGGGGGGTCTGTCGGCGCGGGCGGGGGGGGGGGGGCGCGGGGGGGGCGCCGAGGTGCTCGGCAAACTGTCGGCTCCGGGACATACGGTGGGCGATGTGGGAATCGACAGCGAAACGCAGGTCACGATCCGCCGGGCCGAGCGTCGGTTCGAGGTGGTCAGCGAGTTCACACCGTCCGGGGACCAGCCCGCGGCCATCGCGGAGCTCAAGCGGCGGGTGGACGCGGGGGAGAAGGACGTCGTCCTGCTCGGCGCCACCGGCACCGGCAAGTCCGCGACGACGGCCTGGCTGATCGAGCAGGTGCAGCGCCCGACACTGGTGATGGCGCCGAACAAGACCCTCGCGGCGCAGCTGGCCAACGAGTTCCGGGAGCTGCTGCCGAACAACGCGGTGGAGTACTTCGTCTCTTACTACGACTACTACCAGCCCGAGGCCTACGTCCCGCAGTCGGACACCTACATCGAGAAGGACTCCTCGGTCAACGAAGAGGTCGAGCGCCTGCGGCACTCGGCCACCAATTCGCTGCTGACCCGCCGCGACGTGATCGTGGTGGCGTCCGTCTCCTGCATCTACGGCCTGGGCACCCCGCAGGAGTACGTCGAGCGGATGCTGCAGCTCTCGGTGGGAGACGAGATCGAGCGGGACCAGTTGCTGCGCCAGCTGGTCACCATGCAGTACACCCGCAACGACATGGCCTTCACCCGCGGCACCTTCCGGGTGCGCGGGGACACCGTCGAGATCTTTCCGGTGTACGAGGAGCTCGCACTGCGCATCGAGTTCTTCGGCGACGAGATCGAACGGGCGATGACCCTGCACCCGCTCACCGGCGAGATCGTCGAGGAGCACCGGGACATCCACGTCTTCCCGGCCACGCACTACGTCGCCGGCCCCGAGCGGATGGAACGGGCAATCGCGGGGATCGAGCTGGAGGCCGCCGACCGCCTCGCCGAACTCGAGCGTGCCGGGAAGCTGTTGGAGGCGCAGCGGCTGAAGATGCGCACCACCTACGACATCGAGATGATGCGCCAGCTCGGCTTCTGCAACGGCATCGAGAACTACTCCCGCCACATCGACGGCCGCGAGCCGGGCTCGCCCCCGCACACGCTGCTGGACTACTTCCCCGACGACTTCCTACTCGTCATCGACGAATCGCACGTGACCGTGCCTCAGATCGGTGCGATGTTCGAAGGGGACATGTCCCGCAAGCGAACCCTGGTGGACCACGGGTTCCGGCTGCCCTCGGCCATGGACAACCGCCCGTTGCGCTGGGAGGAGTTCGTCGATCGAATCGGTCAGACGGTGTACCTCTCGGCCACCCCGGGGGACTACGAACTCGGCCGCGGGGACGGCGTCGTCGAGCAGATCATCCGCCCGACGGGTCTGATCGACCCGGAGATCATCGTCAAGCCGACGAAGGGTCAGATCGACGACCTGCTGCACGAGATCGCCCTGCGCACGGCCAAGAACGAGCGCGTCCTGGTCACCACCCTGACGAAGAAGATGTCCGAGGACCTCACCGACTACATGCTCGAACACGGGGTTCGGGTCCGATACCTGCACTCCGAGGTGGACACCCTGCGCCGGGTCGAACTGCTGCGGGAGCTGCGCATCGGCGAGTACGACGTGCTGGTCGGCATCAACCTGCTCCGGGAGGGCCTCGACCTGCCCGAGGTCTCCCTGGTCTCGATCCTGGACGCGGACAAGGAGGGCTTTCTGCGCAGCGGCAAGTCGCTGATCCAGACCATCGGCCGCGCGGCTCGCAACGTGTCGGGGCAGGTGCACATGTACGCGGACAAGATCACCCCGTCGATGGAGCTGGCCATCGGCGAGACCAACCGCCGCCGGGCCAAGCAGGTCGCCTACAACACCGAGCACGGCATCGACCCGCAGCCACTGCGAAAGAAGATCGGGGACATCCTCGACTCGATCGCCCGCGAGGACGCAGACACGGCCGAGCTCATCGGCGGCTCGGGTCGACAGCGCTCCCGTGGCAAGGCCCCGGTGCCCGGTTTGTCCTCGAAGGTCGCCCCCGAGGACCGTGCCGGGCGCCACGCGGCCTCGCTGGCAGAACTCCCTGCTACCGATCTGGCAGATCTGATCCAGCAACTCACCGAACAGATGCATGCTGCTGCTGCGGAGCTCTCGTTCGAACTTGCGGCACGATTGCGCGACGAGATCCGAGAGCTCAAGCGGGAGCTTCGGGGGATGCAGGAGGCAAGCGGTGGCTAGGTCGGGCCGTTGGGTGGGGACGCTGGCGCTCTCGGCGCTGCTCGTGGGCGGGTTGAGCGCCTGCGGTGGGGGAGGCGAGGACGAAGACCAGGCGGCCGCCGAGGACCGGCTCGCGCAGGAGCTCGGCGGAGGTCTCGACAACGAGGCCGTGCTCGCCGAGCCCTCGATCGTGGTCGAGGGCCTGACCGAGATCAAGAACTTCCTGAACGACATCAAGAACAACCCGGGCGGCGAGGCCGCGCTCGAGGCCAACGACGCCATGGTGCCGATCTGGGACGACATCGAGGGCCGGATCAAGACCGAGGACGCCGCCGCCCACGCCCAGTTCGAGGCCCAGTTCCTCGCGCTCAAGACTGCCGTCGAGGCGGAGGACAAGGACCGCAGCCGTGCCGTGGCCGACGAGCTGATCAGGCTCGCCGACGCCTACCTCGCGGTCGATCGCAGTACCCCCTCGACTCCCTCGCCGTCGCCCAGCGTCTCCACCGGTCCCAGCGGCACGGCGATCCCGTCGAGCACCCCAACGCCCTCCGGCAGCGCGAGTCCCGCCGGCACCGCGTCGCCGAGCGCCACCGCGAGCCCAACCGGCAGCGCGTTCTAACCGAGATCGTCGATCGAACCCGCGGGCCTGCTCGCAGGTGCCACCTTTCGAGGGGATCGCCGAGGCGGGGGCCGCCTAGAATCGCGGACACCCACGAGATCCGCGAAAGGCGCAGTCGCATGGTCGCAACTCGCAGATGCCACCGCACCGCCGTCGTCGCCTCCGCGATCGTGTGCCTCGTGCCCCTGGCCGGTCCCGCAGGTGCCGCGGTCCCGTCGGCGACGGCTGCGCAATGCGCCGACGGCGCAGCGGTTCGGGTGGTGGGTGCCGTGGCGAAACCGCTGCGGCTGTGCCGGGCGGACCTCGACCGGCTCGGCACCAGGAAGGTCAAAGCGAGCTTCGACACCCACCACAAGGGTCGCCTCAGCTTCCAGTTCGCCGGCCCGCTCCTGTACGACGTCGTGACGGCGGCCAAGCCGAAGTTCCGTTCCGCGAAGGGCGACAGGCTGCGCTTCAGCGTGACCGCGGTGGCCGGGAACGGGTACGCGGCGACCGTCGCGTGGGCCGAGTTCGACCCGGCTCTGCAGAACCGGCGGTTCGTGCTCGCGACCACGCAGGACGGCAAGCCGTGCGAGCCCGCTCGCCTGGTGGTCACCGGCGACGACCGCGGCGACCGCTACGTCAGCGGCGTTCTCACCCTCAGGGTCACTCGCAACTGATTGTCCGTCAGACGTCGACGGGCTCGAGGCGCCGCGCCGCGAGCCCGTCGCCCTCCGGTCGGAGGTCTGCACTCCCGGGGGACTGGATTCGACAATTCGCGATGGTGGCGACTGCTACGCGACGAAGTTGCCCAGCACCACGGCCGTGAGGCCGAGGACGACCGCCAGGAACAGGGCGGCGAGCCGCAGTGGGAGCGGGGCGGGCACGAAGAAGCCGAAGAGCGTGCAGCCCATCGCGGGCACCATGAACCGGAAGTAGTTCCGCTGCCGCCGGGCGATGCTTTCCAGCCTGGCCTCGCGCGCCGTACGCGATACGACGTCGAAGATCTCGTCGGCGGGCTCCTGGCGGCGCCGGGGCCGGGGGACGCGGGCGTCCTTCATCGCCCCACCGTACGCCTCAGCGGCCGTGGTAGATCGGCGGCCGCTTTTCGGCGAAAGCGGTTGGACCCTCCACGGCGTCGTCGGTTCGCATGACCTCCAGGAACAGGTCGTACTCCAGCTGCATCGCCTCGGACTCCGCCAGCTCGTAACCGGCGAGGATCGCCTTGCGAGCGGCTCGGACCGCCAGCGGTCCGCGGGAGGCGATTCGGCCGGCCAGTTCCAGCGCGGCGGGCAGCAGCTCGGCCTGCGGCAGCACGCGATTGACCAGGCCCGCTCGCAGCGCGGTCGCCGCGTCGATCGGATCGCCGGACAGGACGATCTCCATCGCCAGGCCCAACGGCACGGCCCGCGGCAGGCGCTGCGTGCCGCCCGCGCCGGGAATGATCGCCCATTTCGTCTCGGCCAGCCCGAGCGAGGCGTTCTCCGAGGCGAGGCGGATGTCGCAGGCCAGGGCCAGTTCCATGCCGCCGGCGAGCGCGTGGCCGTTGACGGCCGCGATCACCGGTTTGGTCATTCGACCGTCGGTGATCCCGCCGATGACCCACGGGGGAGCCGCGCCCGCGCGGACGGCGTCGCGGAACGGCGGGATGAGGGCCTTGAGGTCCGCGCCGGCGCTGAAGGACTTCTCGCCCGCGCCGGTCAGGATCGCGCAGCGCAGGTCGTCGTCCTTCTCGTAGTCCGCGAAGGCCTGGGCCAACGCGTCGTTGTGCTCCGGGTCGAGGCAGTTGTGGAACTGCGGCCGGTCGATGGTGACGACGACGACGCGACCGTCGGGCTCGTACCTGATTGGCATGGATCTCCTCCGCCATATGGGGCTACACCGACCGCCCATCGAGCCTGTGCACCAAGGTTAACGCCCGTTGATCGACGCGACATCGATCGGTTACGTCCGGCTCCGAATGAGAGCCAGTGCGGGCACGAGCCCGCGAAATCGAAGGAGTTGAACGATGTCGCACCCCCGCCGCCGGCTGCGCGCGGTAACCGCCGCAGCCGCCGCGACTGCCCTGCTGCTCCCGCTCGCGCTGGCCGGAGGCTCCGCCTCGGCCGCGCAGGGAGCCGTTCCCGACGTGCGCCCGAACCTGCCCGCCGGTGCCCCCAAGCTGTCCGACTACTCCGCTCCGGTGTCCGACGCCAAGGTCAGCGTGACCCCGATCGACTTCGAGGTCTCCAACCTGCTCGAGCCGGGCTCGTCCTACATCCTGCGCGGCTTCCTCTACGAGCCGAAGAACAAGAAGGGCTGCAAGTCCTCGATCCTGCAGGCCAACCACGCCCTGACCACCGGCGCCTGGTACTGGGACATCCCCTTCCAGCAGCAGAAGTACTCCATCGCCCGCGCGGTCGCCCGGTCCGGAATTCCGTTCCTGTCGCTGAACAAGCTCGGCTACGGCCAGGAGGGGCACCCCTTCCGCGCCTCGGACCGCCCGCCGGGCAAGACCGTCACCATCCAGGCGCTGGCGGACGCGAGCCACCAGGTCACCCAGCAGCTGCGGAAGATGGGCTACGAGCACGTCGGCCTCATCGGGCACTCCGCCGGCAGCGAGGAGTCCGAGATCCACGCCGGGCAGTACCAGGACGTCGACGCGCTGATCCTGTCCGGGTTCACGCACATGGCCACCCCGGAGTTCGTCAAGCAGGTCGCCACCGAAGAGGTGCCGCGCGCGATGAAGGAGGACTACCCGTTCTTCTTCGGCGACTTCGCCAACCGCGACGGCTTCCTGTTCACCAAGAACGCGGACCCGGCGCTGGTGAAGGCGCTGCACCCGCTGGTCAACAACACCCCGTCGGGGGAGATCCTGTCGATCGGCCCGCAGCCCTCGCGCTTGTTCGCCACCCAGGTGAAGGTGCCGGTGCTGACGCTGATCGCCGACGACGACGCCATCTTCGCCAAAGAGGGGGCCGAGACGGACAAGCTCGGATTCGTGAGCACCGACGACGTCACCTTCAAGAACTACGCCGGCATCGGCCACGGCGTCGAGTTCCACCGCAACGGCCCGGAGATCACCGAGGACGTCGTGAACTGGATGAAGGCCCGCCCCAAGGCCATGCCCGCCTGCTGACGCTCCGTCAGCTAAGCCTGCGTCACATATAGCCGACAGAGCAGTGGAACACCGCCGAAAGGCGCTTTGGACGTGTTCTACTGCGCTGTCGGCGAGTTCATCCGCCCTGGACGAGGTCGCGGCGCAGCGGAGAGGCCTGGAAGGTGCCGAGGGTCTTGAGTTCGGCGGCGAAGAAGGTGAGCTCCTCGAGTGCTCTGGCCAGCGCGGGCGATTCCGGGTGGCCGTCGACCTCGGCGTAGAACTGGGTGGCGCTGAACTGGCCGTCGACCATGTAGGACTCGAGCTTGGTCATGTTGACCGAGTTCGTCGCGAAGCCGCCGAGCGCCATGTAGAGCGCGGCGGGAATGTTGCGCACCTTGAACACGAACGCGGTGACGACGTCGGGGGCGTCCGCGGGGACCTCGACGGGCTCCCGCGAGAGCATCACGAACCGCGTGGTGTTGTGGGCCTCGTCCTCGACGTTGCGCTCGAGGATCTCGAGCCCGTACAGCGCGGCCGCGCCTTCGGGGGAGAACGAGGCGGCGGTGCGGTCCCCGGACTCGGCGATCTCCCGGGCCGCGCCGGCGGTATCGCCCGCCACCACCGGGCGCAGCCCGAGGCGGCGGATGATTTTGCGGCACTGACCCAGGGCGTGCACGTGCGAGTGGACCGTTTCGATGTCCTCGACCCGCACGCCGGGCAGCGCCATCAGGTGGAAGTGGATCGGCAGGAAGTGCTCGCCGACGATGTGCAGCCCCGAGTCCGGAAGCAGGTGGTGAATGTCCGCGACGCGGCCCGCGACCGAGTTCTCGATCGGGATCAGGGCGCGTTCGACCTCGCCGCCGACGATCGCGGCGAAGACGTCCTCGAACGTCGGGCACGGCACGGTGTCGTGTTCCGGCCTGGCCTGGGCGGCCGCCAACTGCGAATTGGATCCGGGCTCGCCCTGGTAGGCGATCGTGGCGTCTATCGGATGCTCCCTGGTCGGGCGAACTGGGCCGGGCGAACTGGGTCGGGCGAACTGGGTCGGGCGAACTGGCCCGGGCGAGCTAGTCGGTCGAGCCGTGGAAATCGGCGGGACGCTTCTCCAGGAAGGCGCCGATGCCCTCCGAGCCCTCCCGCGAGGCGCCGGCAGCGGCGATGGAACGCGCCTCGAACTCGAGGTGCTCGGCGAAGGGCCGGTCGGCGCCCTCGTCGAGGAGGCGCCGAATGCCGCGATAGGCCTGCGTCGGCCCCATCGCCAGACCGGCGGCGATCTGGGCCACCACGTCCTCGACCTCCCCGTCGGGGACCACGTGGCTCGCGATGCCGATCCGCAGGGCCTCCTGCGCGTCCACGGCGCGGTTGGTCAGCAGGATCTCTCGGGCCCGGGCCTGTCCCACGACCCGCGGAAGGTTCCAGGTCATTCCGCAGTCGGGGGTGATGCCGATGGCCGGGTAGGCGACGCGCATCCTCGCCGACTCGCCGAGCACCACGATGTCCGCGGTCAGCAGCAGTGCCATGCCCGCGCCGGCCGCCCAGCCGCGGGCTCCGACGACCACGGGCACGCCCGCGTTGGTCAGCGCGAGTACGCATTCGTGGGCGGCGTTGGCCAATGCGAGAAGGTAGGCCTCGGGATCGGTTGCGTCGGAGAAGCCCCGCACGTCGCCGCCCACGCAGAAGTTGGGCCCGTCGTGGGTGAGGGCGAGCGCTCCGATCCCGTCGCCCACCTGAAGTGCCTTTGCGAGCGTGGCCGCCGAGTCGAGGTCGAAGGCGTTGCCGCGTTCGGGTGCGGTCAAGCGGACGTCGAGCACTCGGCCGGTGACGGACGCGGTGGCGGCTTCGGACATGTCAGATCCCCTCGCAGGCGTGGCGACCAGTCAACCGCACGCGCCGGCGCGGCCGCGGAAGGCGTCGGGGGGTCATCCTTTCGGTTGGATTCTGGCGCCGATGGTCCCGTTCGCCCGGAATGCCGGAACGCCGGCCCGAGAACGCTCGTCGGACCGTTCATGCGCTCTCGCCCTCTCGCTCGGACCCTCGTTCGCTTCGCCGTGTTCTGCGGCGTGACCGCGGGCTCGCTCGTCGCGCTGCCCGCCCCGGCGGAGGCGGCCGCGCCGCCCCCCGTCGATCCGGCGAACACCGCCTTCGTCACGATGCACACGCCGTCGGGCCCCTGGTACTACGCGGGACAGGCGCGCTCGTGGAGATCGGACGTCGACCAGGTCTCCTTCGACCACTCGCCGGACTACGACTACCTGCGGGTGGGTACCGGGTCCGCCGCCCTGACCTTCTCTCGGGACGGGGCGCAGTTCCCGGTCGGCGAGTACGGCTCGGACTGCACCGCCGAGTGCACGGTCGCGGGCGTTTCGGGCTACGCCGACGGCGCCGTGTGCACCGGCGGTCGCTTCCAGGTGCACGCCGCCTCTGCCGACCTCGGCACGCTCTGGCTCACCTACCAACTCTCCTGCGGCATCGACATGCCGTACTTCGGCGAGATCCGGCGCAACCACCCGGGCGCGGGTCCGGCCTTCGTGGTCGGAGAGCGCATGCTCTGGCCCGCCAAGGACGTCGGCGCGACCGCCGACTCGGCGCCGGTCACGCTCTACAACCCGGGGGTCGAGGCCGTGCAGGTCGGCACCCCGGCCGTCGTCTCCGGCGCAGCGGACTTCGCCGTCGTCGGCAACACCTGCGGGACCGTGCCGGCAGGCGGCTCCTGCGTACTGACGGTGCGTCACTCGCCGGCCGCCGAGGGCCCGCGCGCCGGGTCGATCGTCGTGGGCTTCGGGGACGCCGAGCAGACGATCCTGCTGGGCGGCGCCGGCATCGGCGGACACACCGCATGGTCCACGTGGACCGAGCACGGTTCCGGCTTGCCCGTGTCCCACAACCCGTCGGACTCTCTGATGGTGGGCGTCGGCAACCCGCGGTACTTCCAACTCAAGCTCGCCACCGCGCTCTACGAGCCCGTCGCCACCGTCCTGCTCAGCGGCTGCGAGGACGTCCTTCGTGCGGGACAGGGCACGTGCTACCTGGAACTGGACGGCTACGGCTCCGGCCAGGCCACGATCCACGAGTCGGAGGTGGTGGGCGAGACCGTGACCAGCCTGTCGCTGACCTACTCCCACCGTCGCGGCGGCGACACCGCATGGCGCTACGGCTCGATCGCCTGGCGGGCGATCGCCTCGCCCCAGCCGCTGCCCGGGGTCGTCGGGGCGAATCCGGTCCCGGTCCGCGACTTCGCCGTCGAGGCCAACTACTCCAGCGTGAACCTGAGCTGGGCCGACTCGCCGTCTCCCGACTGGAGCGAAGTTCAGGTGTGGTTCGCCCCCGGAACGACCGCGCCGGCCAAGCCCGGCGAGGGCTATCTCGCCTACCGGGGGCGCAAGAACGAGGCGCACCTGCCTGGCCTGCACCCGAACAACTCCTACGCCTTCGCCGCCTTCGTCAAGGACTCCGAGGGGCGGTGGTCCGCCCGCAGCCGGGTCGCCGTCACGGCCAAGAAGCTCACGCTCAAGGTGAACACCGGCAAGGTCGCCTACGGCGACACGGTCACGTTGGAGGGCACCTTCGCCAAGGGCGCCTACCAGTACGTCGACATCGCGGCCCGCGTCCCCGGCACCGACACCTGGTACCTGGTGGAAACCGTCTCGACCAACGCCAACGGCTACTTCTACGCCTACCACGCGCCGGCGCGCACCTACGACTACTACGCCTTCTTCAACGGCGAAGGCACCCAGTTGGGATCGGCCTCGGCCGCGGTGCGCGTGACGGTCGCCAAGGACGTCGTGGCCTGGGGCGAGAAGACCTCCGGCCGTCTCGGCAGCACCTTCAAGATCGGCGCCGGCGTCAATCCGGTCGCCACCGGCAAGACGATCACCCTCGAGCGCTATTCCGACGGAAAGTGGCGCAAGGTCGCCTCGGCCAAGACCCTCGGTACCAAGGCGACGTACTTCGGCGTCAAGCCGAGCACTCGAGGCACCCACTCCTACCGCGTAGTGGCCGCCTCGGGCAGCGGCCTCGCGGCAGGCAAGAGCGTGACGATCAAGATCAGGGTCACCTAGGCGCGGGGGTCAGCGGCCGGACCCAACCGGTTGCCCACCGGACCCGGACCCGGCAGTGACCTTCTCCACCGTCTCCTCCGAACCGGCGCCCTCGGTGCGCACCCACACCGTGCGCTGCGGGAACGGGATCTCGATCCCGGCGTCGTCGAAGGCGAACTTGATCCGCTCGCGCAGCAGGCGGGCGACCTTCCACTGTTGAAGCGGGACGGTCTTCACCACGAGGCGGACCACGACGGCGTCGGCGGACAGCGCCTCGACGCCCCACACCTCGGGCGGCTCGACGATCAGCGCAGAGTTGGGCTCGCTCTCGAAGACCTCGTTCGCCGTGTCGAGCATGAGCTTGCGGACGCGCGACACGTCCTCGCCGTAGGCGATGTCGACGTCGATGACCGCCCGGGCCCAGCCCTGGCTCTTGTTGCCGACGCGGGCGATCTCGCCGTTGCGCACGTACCAGACGGTGCCGTTCACGTCGCGAAGCCGGGTGACCCGCAGCCCCACGGCCTCGACGGTGCCGCTGGCGTCGCCGAGGTCGGTGACGTCGCCGACGCCGTACTGGTCTTCGACGATCATGAACAGTCCGGAGAGGAAGTCCTTCACCAGCGACTGGGCGCCGAAGCCCAGCGCGACGCCGATGATCCCGGCGCTGGCGATGAGCGGCGCGACGTTCAACCCGAGTTCGGACAGGGCCATGAGGATCGCGACGGTGAAGATGACGCCCGTGGAGACGCTGCGCAGCACCGAGGACATGGTCGCGGCGCGCTGGTGGCGCCGTTCGGCGGCCAGAGTGCCGCCGCTGTCGGCGGGCCCGGGCCGTCCGCCCTCGCCGCGGCCGCGGCCGATGCCGGGATGCGGCAAGCCGTTCGCCAGGCGTGCCGCCGCCTTTTGAATCGTCTTGTGCACGACGCCGCGCAGCAGCAGGGCAACGTTCATGTTGATCGCCACC
>JBQTIB010000051.1:0-6723 GCA_052389435.1 Sporichthyaceae bacterium
CTGTCCTGTTGCTGCTGGGAAATCTGCTGGCGCATGACGGGCGGGACGCCGAGCAGGTGGGCCGGGCCCGGGTCGGACAGCGCCGGCCGCGGACGCGAGGGAATGATCGGCGTCGGGTCGGTCGAGCCGTTGTCCGGAGCGAGCACCCAGGTGTCCTTGGAGCCGCCGCCCTGGCTGGAGTTCACGATCAACTGCCCCTCGGGCAGCGCCACGCGCGTCAGTCCGCCCGGCAGGACGTAGATGCCTTCGCCGTCGTTGACCGCGAACGGACGAAGGTCGACGTGCCGGGGACGGAGCCGGTCCTCGATGAGGGTCGGCACGGTGGAGAGCTGCACGACCTTCTGCGCGATCCAGCCCCGCGGGTCGGCGAGGACCTTCTGCTTCAGCACGGCGAGCGTGGCCTGGTCCGCGTACGGCCCGATCACGATGCCCTTGCCGCCCGAGGCGTCGACCGGCTTGAGCACGAGTTCGTCGAGGTGGGCGAGCACCCACGGCAGCGTCTCGGAGTCGCCCGCGTCGTCGAGGCGGTAGGTGTCGACGTTGGCGAGGATCGGGTCCTCGTGGAGGTAGTACCGGATGAGGTCGGGAACGTAGCTGTAGACGAGCTTGTCGTCGGCGATGCCGTTGCCGACGGCGTTGCAGATCGTCACTCCGCCGTCTCGGGCGGCGTTGAGCAGTCCGGGGCAGCCGAGCGTGGAGTCGGCGCGGAAGTGCATCGGGTCGAGGAAGTCGTCGTCGATGCGGCGGTAGATGACGTCGACGCGCTTCTCGCCGCTGGTGGTGCGCATGTAGACGCGGTTGCGGCGGCAGACCAGGTCCCGGCCCTCGACGAGCTCGACACCCATCAGGCGCGCGAGCAGCGCGTGCTCGAAGTAGGCGGAGTTGTAGACGCCCGGAGTCAGGACGACGACCTCGGCGTCGGCGGCACCGTCCGGAGCGGCCGCGCGGGCCGCCGCGAGCAGGCGCTGCGGGTAGTCCGAGACCGGCATGATCCGGTGCGAGGCGAACGCCTCCGGCAGGCCGTGGGTCATGGCCCGGCGGTTCTCGATGACGTAGCTGACGCCCGACGGGGTGCGGATGTTGTCCTCGAGCACCCGGAACTCGCCGTTCTGGTCCCGGATGACGTCGATCCCGGAGACGAGGACGCGGACGCCGTTGACGGGGGCTACGTCGGCTGCGGCGCGGTGGAAGTGCGCCGAGGTTGCGATGAGCCGCTTGGGGACGACCTCGTCGGTGAAGCACTGACCGCGGTCGTAGACGTCGGCGAGGAAGGCCTCGAGCGCCCGGACGCGTTGGGCGACGCCGTGCGAGAGCCCCGCCCATTCGGCCGCGGTGATGATGCGGGGAACGATGTCGAGCGGGAACGGCCGCTCCTCGCCGCCGAGGGCGAAGGTGACGCCGCGGTCGAGGAAGGACAGCGCGAGGGCGTCGGCGCGCCCGCGCAACTCGTCCACCGCGAGGGCGCGGACGGTGTCGTGGACGGCGGCAACGGCTTCGCGGGGCTCGTCCTGGGCGGAGAACATCTCGTCCCAGGCCGAACCCAGCGGGTAGTCCTGGAAGAGATCGGCCATGTCGTGGACCCTATTCCGGCTGTGTTTCGCGGAGTTTTCCCCGCACGGCGCCTCGCCGATGCTGTGCGGCAGGCTGCCGAGTTGGCTACCCATTGGCCCCGCTGCTAGTCTCGGCGGTCGCGCACCCTCCGGTGTGCCTGTTCGACCTGTTCGGGTACCAAGCAGTGAGGCGAGCCCTCCGCGACTCGGACGCAGCGAGGAACGAGCGAGTCCGACAAGCGGAGAAGAGAGCACCAGCCCGTGGCGAACATCAAGTCCCAGATCAAGCGGAACAAGACCAACGAGAAGGCGCGCCAGCGCAACAAGGCCGTCCGCTCGTCGCTGAAGACCGCGATCCGCAAGTTCCGCGAGGCCGCCGCCGCCGGTGACACCGAGAAGGCGGGCGTGGCTCTGCGCGACGCCTCCCGCGCACTGGACAAGGCCGCGAGCAAGGGCGTCATCCACGCCAACGCCGCCGCCAACAAGAAGTCCGCGATGGCCCAGGCCGTCAACAAGATCTAGTTCGACGCCGACGTGCGGCGGGACGACTCGGTCCCGCCCCCGGCTACCGCCGCGATGCGGCGACCTCCACGATCGCGCGTTCGAGCGCGTACCCCGGGGACAGTGCACCGCCCTTGACCGCGAGGTCGGCGACCGCGACGGCGGTGAGCGCCCGCGCGAGGCCGTCCATGTCCCAGCCGCGGGCCTGCTCGCGCAGCCTCTTCAGTTTCCAGTCCGGCGTGGTGTCGCCCGGGGCGCCCAGCTTCGCGATGCCGCGTAGGCCCATCGCCAGTGCCGCGGTGAGCAGCACCGGCTCCACGCCCGCCGCCAGCGACCACCGCAGGTGCGCCAGCGCCTCCCCCGTGCGGCCCTCGACAGCGAGCTCCGCCACCGCGAAGCTGCTGACCTCGGCGCGCCCGGCGTAGTACCGCCGGATGGTGGCGACCTCGATGGTGCCGGTGGTGTCCGCGGCGAGTTGCGCGCACGCGGCGGCGAGCTCCCGCAGGCTCCCTCCGACGGCGTCGAGCAGTGCCCGCGCGGCGTCGCCGGACACGCGCCGACCGGCAGCGCGGAACTCGGCGTTGACGAAGGCGATCTTGTCTCCGGCCCGCTTGACCTCCGCGCAGTCCACAACCGTGGCCCCGGCCTTGCGAACCTTGTCCACCAGCGCCTTGCCCTTGGCCGAGCCCGGGTGCACGAGCACCAGGCAGGTGTCCTCCGGCGGCGAGGCGACCAGCCCCTCCACCTCGGCCAGGACCGGGCCGCTCAGGTCCTGGGCGGCCCGAATCACGATCAGCTTCTGGACCGCGAACAGGGACGGCGCGGTGAGCGCGCTCAGGTCCCCCGCGGACAGTTCGCCGGCCACGACCTGGTGCACGTCGGCGTCCGCCTCGACCGCCCGGATCATGCGGACGGCGCCGGCGACGGCACGATCGGCGAGCAGGTCCTCGGGGCCGTACACGAGGCTCAGCGGGGGCAGCGTGGACATCCGCGCCAGCGTTTCACACCCCACGGACGGTTCCGGTCACGACCGGGTCCACGCTCGCACTCGGCCGTCGACGACGCCGACCGCCACGTCGCCGGAGGTGTCGGTGCGCAGGTGGGTCGCGCCCCAGTCCGCGAGGGCGCGGACGACGAGCGGCGCGGGGTGCCCGTAGTCGTTGTCCGCGCCGGCCGAGGTGATGGCCACCCGCGCCCCGAGGCTGCGCAGGAAGGCGAAGTCCTGGCGGCCGCTGCCGTGGTGCGGGGTCTTCAGCACGTCGGCTCGCAGGTTCGGTTCCGCGCGGTGCAGCGCCGCCTGCGCGGCGGGCTCGATGTCTCCGGCGAGCAGAATCCGCAGCCCGGTGGGCGATTCGGCGGCCAGCACGACGCTGGCGTTGTTGGCCGCGGAGCCGTCGCGAAGCAGGAGGCGGGGCCAGAGGACGCGCCACCGCAGGTCCTGCGCCGCGCGCTCCTCCCCCGGGACCGCGACGCCGAGGCGGGCTCCGGCGGCGGCCGCCTGCCGGGCCACCGCGACGGCGGCAACGGCGGGCTCGGCCAGCGGCGAGGCGCCGATCTCCGCAACTCTCCGCCCGCGCAGTACCCCGGCCAGGCCACCGATGTGGTCGGCGTGGAAGTGGGTCAGCAGGACGTAGGGCACGTCGCGCACGCCGAGGCGGCGCAGGCAGCGGTCCATCCGATCGGGGTCCGGGCCGGTGTCGACGACGACGGCCGTTCCGGGGGCCACGTTCAGGACGAGACCGTCGCCCTGGCCGACGTCGCAGGCCACCACCTGCCAGCCGGCAGGCGGCCAGTGCAGGGCGCGCAACGGTCCGGGGAGCGGAACCGTTGGCCGCCCGATGAGGCAGGCCGCCGCCACGAGCGCCAGGACGACCAGCACCCGACCCACTGGGCGCAGCGTCGGACCGAGTCGCGACCGCCGCAGTGCAGGCCACCCCGCAAGCAGTGTCGCCGAGACGGCCGCGAGCGCGAGGGCGCCGGGCACTCCGTTCGGCCAGTCGAGCGTCGGGCCGGGAACCCCGGCAGCCCATCGCGCAACGGCGACGATCCACCAGGCCGCGATGCCGGCGACGTGGGCGAACACGGCCGCCAGTGGCGGGCAGATCGACTGCGCGGCCGCGGCGACCAGCCCGAAGCACATCGCGGGGGCGACGGCGGGCATCGCGAGGAGGTTGGCCGGAACGGCGACGAGGCTGACGTCGCCGGAGAGCAGCACGATCAGCGGGGCACACGCGACCTGGGCGGCGGCGGGAACGGCGAGGGCGGCGGCGAGCAGTCGTGGCATGCGACTCGACCACGCGTCGGTCCAGCGCGTTGCGAAGACGAGCAGACCGGCCGTCGCGGACGCGCTGAGGGCGAAGCCGTAGGACCGGGCCAGCCACGGGTCGGCGAGCAGCAGCACGATCGCCGCGGCGAGCAGCGCGGGCGCGGCCCGGTTCGGCCGGCCGAGTCCGAGAGCGAGGACGGCGAGCAGGCCCATGAGCGCAGCGCGGAGCAGGCTCGGCTCCGGGCCGACGACCGCGGCGAAGCCGAGGATCGTCGCGACTCCGAGGGGCGGGAGCAGGACGCGACGGACCCCGGCACGGCGGGCCGTCCCGAGTACGACGGCGACGAGGATCGCGACGTTCGCGCCGGAGACGGCGGTCAGGTGCGCCAGGCCGGAGACGCGGAAGTCGTCGGCCAGGTCCGGATCGGCGCCGGAGGTGTCGCCGAGGACCAGTCCCGGCAACAGCCCACGCTGCGGCTCGGGAAGGCCCGCGGCCGCTTCGCGCATGTCGGCGCGGGCCCCGGCGGCGGCGCGCGAGGGCCACGGCGCCTCCTCGATCGTGCGCGGCGGGTCGTCGGCCCACAACAGTGCGGCGCTGGGCGTGCGCGGCTGCGCGGGCGAAAGGCGACCGGTGGCTGCGATCCGTTGGCCGGGGAGCACCGCGGCCCATGCGAGATCGCCACTGCGCAGGACTATCGGCGCGTGCAGCCGAACGGTCTGGCCGCGGCCGGTCAGTTCCCGGACCTGCACCGGCACTGCGACGAACGTGCGCGCACCCCCGGGTCGGGTGGCATCGCCGCGGTGGATCGCCGGATAGGCACGCACCGTGGCCACGACGGCGACGCTCGCGCGCTGCGCGGCCAGGTCGGGGATCGGGCCGGCGTCGAGGGCCTGAACCCGGGCCGCGGACGCGAGCCCGGCCGCCCCCGCGCACGCGAGGACTGCGGCAACGGTCGCGAGCGCGGTGGCGCGCGGGGCGTCGACGCCGGGCCCGCGGTCCCGGCGCCAGGCCTTCACCAGCAGCGTCGCCGCCGCCGGCAGGGCGAGGGCCGGCACTGTCCAGCGCATCGGGCCGGACAGTGCCGGAGTCAGCCAGGCGACCACCCAGGTGGCGACGGCTGCCGGGAGCAGTCTGAGGTCGAGATGGCCCCGTTGCTCCGTGCCGGCACGCGCCGCCTCGTCGACTGACGTCACGTCAGACCCGCACCAGGCGGCGGATCTCGGCGAACTTGGCCGGACCGATGCCGGAGACCTCCCGCAGCTCGTCGATGGAGGTGAACCGGCCGCGGGTGGTGCGGTAGTCGACGATTCGCTGCGCCAGGACCGGCCCAACGCCGGGCAGCGTTTCCAACTCCGCCGTCGTCGCGCGGTTGAGGTCGATCAGGGCTGGGGGCGCCGGCGCAGCAGGTCTGGCGGGTACCGCGGGATTCGGACGAGCGTTGCCGATCGCCGCGGGTGACGTGACCGGTCCGGGTCCCGAAGCCTGCCCCGCGGCCTGCGCCGCTACGGCACAGGCCGGCTCGGGCCCGAGGACGACCTGCTCGCCGTCGGCGAGCGGCGCCGCGAGGTTGAGCCCGCGCGTATTCGCGCCCGATCGCGGTCCGCCGGCGGCGTTGACGGCGTCGCGGACGCGCGCCCCCGTCGGAAGGTTCACGACGCCGGGGCGCCGCACGCGACCCTGGACGTCGACGAGGATGCCCGGGTCCTCGACCGGCGTCGTCGCTGTCGGCGTCGGGGTGGGGGTGGGGACGAGCGCGGCCGTGACGTAGGCGGCGGCGGGCGCGGCCCCGACGTCGGCGGCGACCGTGACGGCGGCAGGCACCGGCCCGACGTCTGCTGCGTGCGGTCGCGCTCGCCACAGCAGAAGCGCAGCCACGGCGATGGCGACCGCCGCGACGAGGAACACGACGAGCGCGGCCCGGGCGTCGATGGTGCGCTCGGGCAGCGCGGGCGGCAGGTCGCCGTCCGGGTCGGTGCCGTCGGCGGGCGCGATCGCCGGGGCGGCGCGACCGCGAGGCGCGGGCAGCAGGGCAAGGAGTCGAGCCTCTGCGCGGGCCCGAGCACTGGAAAGTCGAAGAGGAAGATTCACGGCGCGGACGCTAGGGAGATCGCGCCTGCGCGTCAGGGGTCAATCTGGAATCTGTGGACAACTCGCCCTTGTGCCGGGTGTGGACAACTCCTAGAAGGGCGGGACTTCGTTGGTTTCCCAGGCGTTGGTGTCCACCCAGTTGCGGCCGATGGCGTCGGTTTCGTCGTCGGGTTCGGGCAGCGGGTCCCGCCGGCGTTTCGCGGCGTCCGCGACCGGTGGCGGCAGCACGGGGCGGACGGGTTGGTCGGGGACGTCGTAGACGTGGCGGAGCCGGGAGATCCACCGGTGTCCGTTCTCGATCCGGGTCAGGGCCCAGC